>DAHXNI010000078.1 GCA_027365475.1 Pseudomonadota bacterium
GTGTCTTCCAAGGAAGAATTGAAGACGCGCATTCTGAAAGGGATTGCCGAATGGAATCAGAAACCGGTCGTTTTCCGTTGGAGCAACTTCGACCTGGGGTTAAAATAATATGTATACATTTAAACGTTATGATATACTAGGCGCTCGCGTGCAGCCGCACCCCGAGTGCACGCATGACCTTGAGGATCGTGTCGTAGCGAGGCTTGGCTCCCGGTGCGAGCGCCTGGTAGAGACTCTCGCGGCCGAGAGGTACTCCGCGGCGTCACATGCCTTGACACCGAGCGCCTTGAGAGCTTTCGGATTGGCTTTGATCATTCGCATGTTCACTCCTTGTTACGGCTACGGCTACAACGGATTCCGGGACCTCGAACGTCCGCTGGCCGGTAGCGCCAGTACGGGAAGTGTGCCGCATTGCAGACATTGGCACACGCGCCGGTAAGCCAAACGCGAACTGTCGGCCAGTTCTGGTCGCTGACTTTTCGAGAAGCAGTCGGCCGCAATAACCAGAACGGACACTCGCCGATCTCCCGCGCGGCGGGAGATCGCCACATGGCCCTGCGGTAGTGTGTTCCTCACCTCTCACCTCACACCAGCCGCGTTCGGCGTTCGGCGGAGCGACGGTTATGCCGCTGCGTTGTCGGGCAACTGCCAGCCGGGGAATACCAACACCCCGGGATGACACTTAAGCGCCCGGGCAAGAACCTTGGCCCGCTCGACTCCCAGACGGACTCGGTTGTTCTCAATAGCCGAAATGGTGGCTTGAGGAATGCCGGTAAGACGGGCCAGCTGGTTTTGGCTCAGCTCCTGAAACTCGCGAAGCATACGCACCGACTCGCCAACCGAGACGGTCATGCGCTTCTTGGCAGGACGATACTCTTTCATTTATGGTCTCCGATAGTCATGCGCGGTTATCGACGCGACTTGGAAAAGCAGTTTCTCGGCCAAGACGCGATAGATCACGCGCCATTGGAGCCCGAGTCGGGAAGATCGGTAACCCCTCCACTCCCCGGAAAGGGCTTCATCACGAAAGCCCCGAATCAGACGGAGACCAGGGGGGCCGGATATCGCCGCGATGTCCTTCCATTTTTCATACCGCTTGAGGATATCCTCCGGGACCGCCGCGACCTGTTTGTCCACCCGACGGTGCTCTTCTATAAGCCACATGCCATATTATGACTATACCCGATATGGTATGTCAACCCAGTTGATCGCTGCAGCATAATGTGTTGGCACCTCAGTAGAATTCAGAATTCGTCCGAATCCATACGATTTTTCGAGGGTCGGTTTGGCCTTGTTGTTCATTCCCTCCACGACACCATTGGAGATGCGGCATTTGGCCCTGAACCCGTTCAAGACGAATGGATCGCAGAGCGGCGAACTCGGAAAACGGCGAGGAAATTGCGCCGACTATCTCTGGGTATTGGGCAGTGAGCCGATCCGGCGCGTCAGCACCGAATGAGAAAGCCAGTAAACTCTCCGCCCGTACGCCGATCTTAAAACACATCGACGAAACGGGTGGACCTCTGTGGCGCCATGCGCTGGGTCCGCACGAGGCCTATGATGCCGCATGCCGATGGCTATACCAGTTCATAACCAGCACAAAAAAGCTAAATCGCTCCCGCTAAGCCCTCTGAAGAGCCCCTTTATTTCGGCACGCCAAAGCTGGCCAGGCGCTTCCCCGAAATTATATTGTCCGCAAGAGCGTTGCAGAAATTACCCGCTTCTTCCTGCCGTTCCCGGTTGTGCAGAGTCGCGCGCCATCGATCCGCCGATCTCATCAGAGGGGATCCCGCGGTCCGAGATAACCCAAGTGTTCGAGCTTGAGCATGATCCTTTGCGCGGCCTCCTCAGGCGTCATGCCCGTCGTGTCGAGATCGAGATCGGGGTTTTCGGGAACCTCGTAGGGATCGCTCACCCCCGTGAAATCCGGGATCAGGCCGGCGCGCGCACGGGCATAGAGACCCTTGCGGTCGCGTGCTTCGCACGTCTTGAGCGGAGTCGAGACATAGACCTCGATGAAGCCTGCGCCTGCCGACTCGACCATATCGCGCACCGCCCGCCGGGTCTTGGCATAGGGGGCGATCGGCGCACAAATGGCCGCACCGCCGCTTTTCGCGATCTCGGCGGCCACGAAGCCGAGCCTTTGGATGTGGAGATCGCGGTGTTCGCGCGAAAACCCGAGTTCTGAAGAAAGCATCCGGCGCACGTGATCCCCGTCGAGGAGGGTCACCGGACGGGTACCCAGTTCGAGGAGATGCTCGGTGAGGACGTGGGCGATCGTGGATTTTCCGGCACCCGAAAACCCGGTCAGGAAAATCGCAAACCCCCGCCTGGCGAGCGGCGGATGGCTCCGGCGGAGTTCCGCGATCACTTCGGGGTAGGAAAACCATTCCGGAATCTCGAGCCCGAGCGCGAGCCTACGCCGGAGCTCGGTTCCGGAGAGGGTGAGCGATTCCTCGCCGGGCGCGAGCACAGCCGCCTCGACATACTGGCCGCGTCTTGGCGCATAGACCATCTCGTCGAAGGCAACCACCTCGATCCCGATCTCGGTAGCCGCCGCCCGGGCCGCCTCGCGGGCGGCATAGGGCGGGTAGAACGGCTCACCCTTCCGGTCGCGTCCGGGACCCGCATGGTCGCGCCCCACGATGAAATGGCTCGCCCCGAAGTTTCTCCGGATGATCATGTGGAGCAAGACCTCCCGTGGCCCGCCCATGCGCATCGCGAGCGGCAGGAGCGCCAAGAGCGTCGTGGTCGCCGGATAGTAGGCGAGCACCTTCTCGTAGCAGCGCACACGCGTATACGCGTCCACATCCCCGGGCCGGGTGAGCCCCACGGAGGGATGCAGCAGAAGATTGGCTTCAAGTTCACTCGCAGCACGGAAGGTGAGTTCGACATGGGCCCGATGCAGCGGGTTGCGGGTCTGAAAGGCGATGACCCGCCTCCAGCCGAGCGCCTCGAACCGGGCCCGGAGCTCGTTCGGGGTCAGGCGGAGCGGCCGGAAATCGTAGTGCGGCGGGGGCGTGAGCCCGGAGAGTTGCCCGCTCACGTAGACCGGGTGGGTGGACTCGAGGAGGTAGGAGACGCCGGGATGGGTCCTATCGTCCGTGCCGAAGACGCCTCTCGCTTCCTCCGCCCGGTCGGGCCGCTCGAGCGTCTCGACCCTGAGGGCTGCGACGGGTATCCCTTCGGACTCGCGCAGTTCAAGGAGCGCACCCGGGGCAAGCTTTTCGGCGAGCGTCTCCGGAATGTCGAGCATGATCGGGATCGGCCAGAGCGTGCCATCCGCAAGGCGCCCGTTTTCAACCACACTCCGGTAATCGTCCGGCCCGAGAAAACCCGTGAGCGGATGGAACGCCCCGTTCAGGATGAGCTCAAGATCGCAGAGCTGTCTTCGGGTGAGATTCCAGGCAGGAGCGCGTTGGCTCCGGAGCTCTCCCATGATCCGATCCTTTTCGGCCGGGTTCACATAGTGTTCGGGTAAAGACACGACCATCTGGATATCCGGAATGGGGTGGGATCGTGCGATTGTAGCCCGGGATCCGGGTTCGTGGCACGAATCCTGCAGGATACATTTGGGTGAGACGACCTCATCCGAGTGCCTTCCCATGGAAAAAATGGCAGGTTTCACCCTCGTCGAACTCATGATCGTGGTCCTCATCATCGGAGTTCTGGCTTCGATCGCGCTCCCGGCCTATGAGGACGACGTGGCTCGGGCCGAAGTGACCGAGGCGATCTCGATCGCGGGTGGCTTGAAACCTGCGATCGCCGAACTCTGGTGGTCGAACGGGGGTTTTTCGGGCATTTCTTCGGGCCAGAACGGGATTCCACACGCGACGAGCCTCGCCGGACACTATGTAGCCGAGGTCGAGGTCAACAATGGCTTGATTCAGGCCATTTTCAAATCCCACGGGGTTTCTCCGGGTCTCGCCGGCAAGAGTCTCACATTCGCGCCAGCCGCCACGACCTATGGCGGGTCGATCAACTGGTCGTGCAGCAGCACTACCATCTCCCAGGCCCTTCTGCCCAATACCTGTAGCGGGATCTGAGGATAAATCCCGCCCCATGGACGACTCTGGTTGGACAAATATAGTCGCTTATGACAATATTTGTCACATTCCTGCCCCAAACTTTACGGATCGGGTCTAAAAAGCTACTCTGATGCTCGCAAACTAAACCCTACACAGCCAAGCCATACCTGGCACGGAACCTGCAACATATGGGTTAAGAGAGCTCTGGATTGGGATTTCCCACTGGGGCAAGCCCAATGAAGGGTCAACAGTCAACTTTAGAGGTACCTCAACCATGAACAAGCGTCAACAGGGTTTCACCCTCATCGAACTCATGATCGTGGTCGCGATCATCGGCATTCTGGCCGCCATCGCGATCCCGGCCTATGAAAACTACGTCGCCAAGGCCCAGTTCACCGAGGCGATTTCACTCATGAGCGGACAGAAGATTCCGGTCACGAACTACTACACGGAAAATAACACGTGCCCCGTGAGTGGAACCACAACCGGTTTTAAGATAGCGTTAGCCGACACCGGCGGCAAGTACGTGTCTCAGGTTGTAGATAGCGGAACCGCGTCAACCACAGGTGGCTGCACCATTACGGCGACATTCAAAACGACTGGCGTGAACTCCGGACTCGCGGGTAACAGTGTCGCATTCACCATGTTCATTCCTACCCCGGGCGCGCCGATCCAGTGGACCTGTGCTTCTACCAGTATCAAGCAGGCTCTCATGCCCAATAGCTGCACGGGAACCTGATCCTCAAAAACAATACCGACTGATTCGAACATCCTCCTAGAGAAGGGAAACCTGCCCCGCGCAAGCGGGGCATTTTTTTGGTTCTTCACCCAATTCCGGGGAACGCTGCGCGGATTTTGAGGAAGAAGTACTCGTCATCGCGGAACCCATAGGCCACCCGCTTGATGACCTTGATTTTGTTGTTGATGCCTTCGAGCACGCTGGTGTGCAGAGGATAGCGGCAATGCGCCAGCAATCCCGGCAGGTAAGCGCGTAATTTCCGTGCAAAAGCCTTCAGCCTAAAAACGGCAGTTGAGCGGAGCTGCTGATAAGCTATTGTGAGGCAGGGCGGGGGGTTACGACGCATTTCCTGGCATAGGAGGAGTCACCCAATGGGTGAAGCAAAACGCAAGGCATTGGCCGGTGCGCAGTCGGCGGT
>DAHXNI010000082.1 GCA_027365475.1 Pseudomonadota bacterium
GCAGTTGACCGATGCCGAACGAGTGCACGCCATCCTGGTACGCGCATTTGCCAAGTTCATGCTCGCAACGGCAGGCCCTCCTGCCTCGCTGCCACTGCAAACCGCTGCAATCTGAGCAACCAACTGCCGTTTTTAGGTTCAAGCATGGATATCGAAGCGATCCGCATTCATGACCTTCGTCCAGGCAGCGACGAAGTCGTGAACGAACTGATCCTGTGCGTTCAGGCTTCCGTACACTTCGGCAAGCGCACGCAGTTCGGAGTTGGATCCAAAAATGAGGTCGACTCGGGTGCCGGTCCATTTGACCGCGCCGGTTTTGCGGTCTCGGACTTCATAGAGGTCCACGGTTTCCGGAATCGCCTTCCACTCGGTTCCCATATCGAGTACATGTATGAAGAAGTCGTTGGTCAGCGCTTTGGGCCGGTGGGTAAAGACACCATGCTGGGTCTGGCCAAAGTTGGTCTCCAGCATGCGCATGCCGCCGATCAGAACAGTCATCTCAGGTGCGGTCAGGTTGAGCAACTGCGCTTTGTCTATGAGCAGCGCTTCGCCCGGGAGCTCCGGGAATCGATCGCTCCGGTAATTGCGAAAGCCATCGGCGATGGGTTCAAGTACTGCGAATGAACTCACATCGGTCTGTTCCTGTGTGGCATCCATGCGTCCTGGCGTAAAGGGAACCACGAACTCATGTCCGGCATTGCGCAAGGCTTGCTCAATCCCTACGCTACCGCTCAGGACGATCAGGTCGGCCATTGATATTTTCTGGCCGCTGGCCTTCGCTGCCGCATTGAATTCCCGCTGGATATTTTCCAGGGCCTGGAGTACCTTTGCCAACCGTTCCGGCTGGTTTACTTTCCAGTCTTTCTGCGGAGCGAGGCGGATACGGGCGCCGTTTGCTCCGCCGCGCTTATCCGAGCCCCGGAACGTGGATGCTGCGGCCCAGGCGGTGGAAACCAGCTCCGATACCGAAAGGCCCGAAGAGATGATTTTAGTCTTGAGCGTGGCGATTGCTCGTGTGTCGACCAATGGGTGATCGATTGCCGGAATGGGGTCCTGCCAGACCAGTGCCTCGGTGGGGACTTCGGGGCCCAGGTAGCGCACGCGTGGACCCATATCGCGGTGGGTGAGTTTGAACCAGGCACGGGCAAAAGCATCGGCGAATGCATCTGGATCCTTGTAAAATCGGCGCGCAATCTTTTCATAGACCGGATCGAGTCGTAACGCCAGATCCGTGGTGAGCATGGTCGGGCTATGCCGTTTGGACGGATCCTGAGCATCCGGGACCGTTCCCGCGCCCGCGCCGTCCTTCGCAGTCCATTGGTAGGCGCCTGCTGGGCTTTTGGTGAGTTCCCATTCGTAGCCGAACAGGGTCTCAAAGAAGATATTGCTCCATTGGGTCGGTTTGTTGGTCCAGGTCACTTCAGGTCCACCACCGATGGTGTCAGCACCCTTACCCGAGCGGAAACTGCTTTTCCAGCCGAGACCTTGCTCCTCGATGCCGGCAGCCTCAGGCACAGGCCCTACATGGCTTACGGGGCCCGCACCATGACTTTTGCCAAAAGTATGGCCGCCTGCAATTAAGGCGACGGTCTCCTCATCATTCATGGCCATACGTGCGAATGTTTCACGAATATCCACGGCAGCGGCAGTCGGGTCTGGGTTGCCATTGGGACCTTCTGGGTTGACGTAAATCAATCCCATTTGGACGGCAGCCAAGGGATTCTCCAATTCGCGTTTCCCGGAATAACGCTTGTCATCCAGCCAGGTCTCCTCAGATCCCCAGTAAATGGATTCGTCCGGCTCCCAGGTATCCACGCGCCCACCGCCAAAACCGAAGGTCTTGAAACCCATCGATTCAAGCGCCACGTTACCGGCGAGAATGATGAGGTCGGCCCAGGAAATCTTGCGGCCGTATTTTTGTTTGATGGGCCAGAGCAGGCGACGCGCTTTGTCTAAATTGACGTTGTCAGGCCAACTGTTGATGGGTGCGAAGCGTTGCTGTCCGGCTCCGGCGCCGCCACGACCATCGTCGATGCGGTACGTTCCGGCGCTGTGCCAGGCCATCCGGATGAAAAGTGGGCCATAGTGACCGAAATCTGCAGGCCACCACTCTTTTGAGTCGGTCATGAGTGTTGCCAGATCTTTTTTCACGGCCGACAGATCCAGGCTTCGAAACTCCTTCGCGTAATCAAAATCTTCTTTCATTGGATTGGATTTTGAGGAGTTCTGGCGCAGGATCTCCAGGCGTAGCCGATGGGGCCACCAATCCCGGATCGTCTTGCCTGCACTGGGGGCATGATGCATCGGACAGCGTGGGTTTGCCATGGTCTTTCTCAGGAGGAGCGTGGATTCACTGTAGCGCCATACCTGACATTTGTAAAATAGATTATACAAACCTATTTGATAGGTATTATCTATAGTAAAATAAGCACATGAATGGACTGAGCCTGCGTGAACTGAGTTATGTGGTAGCGGTAGCCGATACCGGCAGCTTCACTCGGGCAGCCCAGCATTGCCATGTGTCACAACCCACCCTGAGCAGTCAGATCAGAAAACTGGAGGAATATCTGGCGATTCAGATTTTTGAGCGGGCGCCACGCGCCGTGCGTCTCACCCAGGCGGGCGAGGATCTCATACCACTGGCACGAACGATCCTGGAGGCAGCTACGGCCATCCGCGAGCGGGCACATGGACACCAGGAACCGCTTTCCGGCCGTCTCCACCTGGGCGTGATACCGACACTGGGTCCCTATCTCATTCCGCGCTTTGTCCCCGGCATGCAGGAGCAGTACCCTAATCTCAAACTCGTCATCCGGGAGGATCTCACAGAAAATCTGATACGGGCGCTCCAGGCGCACGAGCTCGATGCAATTCTCGCGGCGCTGCCGGTCCGCCTCCCCGATCTCGCGCTCCTGCCCCTGTTTGAGGAACCGTTCTGGCTGCTCGCGCCGCCTGGTCACCCGCTTACAACTTGCCGTTTCATCACGGAAAAGAAGCTTCTCGAAGCGCCACTTTTGCTTTTGGCAGAAGGCCATTGTCTCCGCGACCAAGCCTTGGCGCTCTGCCACAAACGCCCGAACAGCACCCAGCTGCAAACCGACTTTCAGGCATCCAGTCTTGAGACCCTGAAACAGATGGTCGTTGCCGGTTTTGGTTGCACTCTGATCCCCGCTTTGGCACTAGATCCGAATGACGCGTTGCATGGGCGTCTTGTGGCTCGCCAGATGGGCTTGCCAGGATCCGTCCGGCGTGTGGCACTCATGTGGCGGCGGAGTCATCTTCGGGGAACCGATATGCAGCTTTTGGGTCGGTTCATACAGCACGCGCTGCCTACCGAAAGCGTGACCTGCCTATAAGTCTGCAAGCGTTTGGAGAAAGCCGCGGGAGGCGTCCGTCAAAAAGCGGTCGTTGTGACCTCGGACTTGCGAATCCAGATACCTTTCTGCTCATGACAACGTAAAAAAAGCGGCCTCCGAAGAGGCCGCTCAGGTAGATCAGTAACGATGTGTGGTTCAGGGCGTCACGGGCTCAATGGCAAGCGGAGGGCCGGCCATGAGGGTGGGTGCCTTGGAGGCATAGGCCAGCCGGTTGTATTGTGCAACGGAAGTGTCGAGTAGGCCATTGAAGCGGTTCAGAGCCGCCTCCAGTTCCGCTCGCCGGTGCTCGATCATCCGCTGGATCCGGTGATTGATGGGCTGGGCGTAGTTGCCAATCACAAGTGTGTAGGTATTGATGATCTTCTGGTGCAGGCGAACCGGATTACGCAGGCTACCTTCCGGGACATTGTGCTGACGTTTGGGATTGTAGACGGAGATCAGCAATGCCTCGATTTTATGGCCGAGACGGGCTCCGGACTTGAGAACGGCGCCGAACCGCCCTTTGAGTTTTGGATCGCGCATGACGGTTGTACGGAATGCGGCCAACTCGCCTTGCATGCCGTGGATCCGGTCGAGCAGGGTATCCATTGCGGTGACCATGCTGGCGAGTTCGAGTCCGGCATTGCGCTGGGCGACGTAGCGTGCAAGTGGAATGTGCAAACGCGGATCCGCGACGACATGTGCCAGCGTGGTGGCGATATGTCCGCCTACAGAAACCCGAATACGGTAGGTGCCCGGCGCAACGGAGGGTCCCCTGAATCCTTTGGGTCCGTGCGACATCCAATAGTGACCGAAGTCCATCTTGCGGGGGCCCGTATAGGTCATGTTCCAGACGAAAGACTCGACACCGGAATGGGCCGGCCCATAGCCGGTGTAGATGACATGGCCCGAGTGCGTTTCGACCTCGATTTTAACCGGTGAAGTATGGGTTTTCTTCTCGGCAGGCGTCCGATGATAGGTTTTTTTGAGGTAATAGGCGATGGTCACACCAACCGGAGCATTGGGAGCGGAGTAGAACGGCGGAGCCGGATCTCCGATGTCCGTCGTGTAGAAGAGGGTGCCCGGCTGGGTTTTAAACAGGGTGAAGGGGGATTGAGCGACTTTATGGGTGAAGGCTTCGAGCGGTTTCAGGTTGTCGAGCACCCAGAGGCCGCGGCCATGGCTGGCCAGGACCAGGCTGTCTGGGTGGTGGACGAACTTG
>DAHXNI010000085.1 GCA_027365475.1 Pseudomonadota bacterium
TCGTCGAAATAACGATGTCCAGACGGAAGCCGCTTGGCAATCAGCTTGCCTTCGCGCTCCCATCGACGAACCGTCTGGGCAGAGCGGCCAATGCGCTTAGTAAACTCACCCATGCTGTATGCTTGGCTCATAATGAACAAATATAGACAGTTCTGAACAGGAATCAAGCATCAGTTGTTTGCTCCCCCACTCGCTAATCGTGCCCAGGGGCGATCTCGGTCAGAAACTCGTCCCAGAATTTGCCAGCATCGACCTCCTGGCCGGTCAGATACATCGCCAGAACCCGACCACCCATGACTTGTGGCGCGAGAAGGATATCCGGGTGGACCCTGCGCAAGCGAGACAGATTTCTGGAATTATGCACGACGGCTACGGTTTTAACTGGCGTTTCCAGCTCTTTTGCAGCGAGCACGACAAACGCGTTTTCGGAATCATCGTCACTCAGTGCGAGCAAGGCTTTGGCAAATCCGGCCTGGACGCTACGCAGCACTTCAATATCAGTCGGATCCCCGATCACAATATCCAACTTGCCTTCCCCCGCGATCTCAAACGGCTCGGAGACAATGAATGTCACTTTTTGTTTGCGCGTATTGAGTTCGCGATAGGTATTACGAGCGAGCGAAGAGTTCCCTGCGATGAGAAAATGATTCCGACGGGGGCGGATGACTCGGTTAGGCATGAGAAGCGATTCCAGACGACGCTGCAGGACAGGAAGAATGATAGCGCTCAATGCAACCGCAAGCACGGTCAACCCGAGCACAATGACGGAGCTGACAAACAGCCGGGCTTCGACACTGTGCGGGGTAATATCCCCATAACCCACCGTGGACAGGGTCACGATTGAAAAATAAAGTGCGGTAATCAGGGAACGGATGGGCGGAGTGAACTGATCGCCCAGTAGAAAAGCACCGAGCACCGCGTAGGCGAGAAGCAGAATAATGAGGGTCAAGGCAAATAGCGTTCCAGCACCGAGCGTGCTCTGACGAAACCGGTTTCCGGATTTAAGCAGGATCAGCAAGGCTACGAGAGCGGCAAGACTGAAGGCGGGCTCGTTCCAAAAACGGCCAAGATCGGTCAGCCAGAGCAGGCGGGCTGCCAGAGCAAGGAGCGTCATGAACCAGCTGAGACGCGAACGGAACAGAAGGCCGGTACCGAAAAGGATCAACGCCAACGTCCAGAGAAGAGATTCAATCCAGAGCACGAATGAGGGGCCAATCGGTGGCATCTGATCCAGCAGAATCTGGCGCCAGAGTCCCGAATCCACTCCATTGAGCACCCCCATCACAATCACCAGACTGCCAAGCAGCCAGGGCAGGGCCTGGCTCGGCGAGGCTCCCGCCAGGCGCTCGATCCATTTCAGACCACGCATCCTGAAAGTACTCATTCGCCTGGGGCCAGTTTGTTCAGACTGATGCCACCTTTGTGGCCGCGAACCTCTCGGTGCCAGACAACGGTGTCGGTGATGAGTCCGCCAGGCCCTTTATCAAGAGAACATCTCAGAAGCGGCAGTTTAAGTCGCTCAATTTTGATAATCTCGGACGCCTCGTCGTGGATCACAACGGGAGTCCGTGCCCGATGGTCGGTACAATCCTGGGGCTCCGCACCGGGATTCATGCGGGCACGCGTGCGTGATGCATAACTCACCTCCCCGTTCAGGGGATCGGGTCCAAATCAGGTTTCTGAAAGCTGCACAGTCGGCAGGTCGAGACTCAGGTCGACTTCCCGCTGTCCACAGAGGATCACGCGGCACCAAAGAGGATTTGTAATCCAGAGGGAGCGGGCGGAATATAAAGCGGCATGACCGGACGGATGATCAGCGGGCGGTTCGCGAGGTTGGGCGCGAAGTGAATCGCAGGCAACATCTCCCGGGCGGAGTCGTCACTCCAGTAAAAATTCCATTCCGAGTCGAAGCGTTCCGCAATGAGTCTGGGTGCACCGAGCCTTACGGCCAATGATTCCCCAGTTTCGAGCGTATGGACTTCGTGCCGCCATAGAGTGTTCATGGACGCTTTTTACCGGCAGTGGATGGGGAGTGCGCCCGGTCTCGGGATGAGGCCTGATCTGCGGCCCCAGATTCAGTCTTCCGAGCGGCCAGTCTAGTTTTGATATGCTGCCAGCGCTTTTCCAAGGAATCAATGGATTCTGACTGCATATCGAGGCCTTCCCGCTCCAGTTCTTCACAAAGCAGGCCGAATCGAAGCTGAAACTTGGCGAGCGCCTGGGACAAGGCGTCTTCGAGCTCAATGCCAGCCCGCCAGGCATAATGGGAAACCACAAAGAGAACATCGCCGAGCTCATCGACAATCGCTCCCCGTTCACCCTTCTTTTGCGCATCAAGCAGTTCATGAGCCTCCTCGAGCAGCTTTTCGAGGATATCATCGAGATTCTCCCAATCGAATCCAAGGTTGGACGCAGCCGTCTGGATCCGGAGCGCTTTCTGCCAGATCTCTGAATCCGGAATCTCGTCTCCGGCCCGCTCAAGAGGCGAACGTGAGTTCACGAGCGGGCGTGGGGGCGTGGCCGAGGCGATGAACAAAAAGCCCTGTTCACCGGAGCAGATCCCGGGCGGCCGGATCGAACTGGTCAGCGCAGCTCATGAGAATTCGTGCCGTTGCGCCCCAAATGAGCGGGCCTTCCCAAATCAGCATGGGAACCGAGATATCAGTGCCCGGCACGAGCTTTCTGTCATAACGCCTGGGATCCAGAGCAATCGCGAGGGACAAACCGAAAGCATACTCCACCTCCGGACTCGGATTTCGAGCCGAGAAATCGAAAGATCCGGGTAACCAGGCTAGGAGTGGCATCACCCAATAGCGGCTACCACGTGTCCGGATGCCTGGAAGATAGCCCAAGGGTTCGACACAACTGGGTGCGATCCCAACTTCTTCCCTGAGTTCACGAAGAGCAGCAGCAGCAGGATCAGCATCCCGAGCTTCGATCCGTCCGCCCGGGAACGCCACCTCACCTCCGTGTTCGTGGAGAGTGGTGCTGCGTGCGGTCATCAGGAATACTGGTAGGTGTTGTTCCACCACGAGCACGACAACCGCCGCTCGAAGTTCATCGCAAACGCTTCCTTCTGTATCGCGATTAGGTTCGGATGGAACGGTTTGTGTAAGTCGTCTGAGCGGCTCGATCCAAGACGGCAGGTTCTTCTGGTCCAAATTTTGAGGGGCGGGTGTGACTGGTGGAAGCCGCATCTCAAACAGACCGGTCGCCGCCCCGGGTGAGATCCAAGGGGTTGAGTAAATTTTTGAGTTCACCTTCAGACAGTCCGCTTTTTTCGAGTGCGACATCGAAAATTGGACGGCCACTTTGGTAAGCTTCCTTGGCAATGGCAGCAGCCCGTTCGTACCCGATGACCGGATTGAGGGCTGTGACGAGAATCGGATTGAGCCCCAAAGCCTGATGCAGGCGCTCTGTCTGAACCTTGAAATCGGCGATGGCACGGTCCGCCAAAAGGCGAGCGGCACGAGCCAGCAGTTTCAGGTTCTCAAGAAGATTGCGGGCAACCAGAGGGAGCATCACGTTGAGCTCAAAGTTTCCGGATTGCCCGGCCAGCGTGATGGTCACATCATTGCCGATGACCTGTGCCGCGACCATGACGGTAGCCTCCGGAATCACCGGATTGACTTTTCCAGGCATAATGCTGCTGCCAGGCTGAAGAGATTTCAAGACGATCTCAGAAAGTCCCGTGAGCGGACCGCTGTTCATCCAGCGAAGATCATTTGCGATCTTCATGAGACTGACCGCAAGTGTCTTGAGCGCTCCTGAAAATTCGACCGCATCATCCTGACTGGCCATGGCGGCAAAGCGGTTAGGTGCACCGACGAGAGGGAACTGGGTTGCCCGTGCGAGCTCTCGGATAGCGGCTTCCGCAAAACCTTCGGGTGCATTGATCCCGGTACCGACCGCAGTTCCACCCAGCGCAAGCCTCAGGAGTCTCCGCGACGCATCATTCAGGCGTTCGCGATCATGTTCAATCTGAGCAGCCCATCCACTGAGCTCCTGCCCCAGAGTGAGCGGCATGGCATCCATGAGATGCGTCCGGCCTGTTTTGACAACCGATGCAAACTCACGAGCACGCTGATGGATGGTTTCAACCAGATGAATGAGCGCGGGATCCAATTCTTCGCGCCAAGCCATCAGCGCACTCAGGTGTATGGCGGATGGAATCACATCGTTACTGCTCTGACTCATGTTCACATGATCGTTGGGATGAACCGGCTGACCCAGCCGGGAAGACGCCAGATGAGCAATCACCTCGTTCATATTCATGTTGGTGCTCGTTCCTGAGCCGGTCTGGAAAACATCGATGGGAAACTGCTGATCATGACGACCGGACAGGATTTCCTCAACTGCCGAGATGATGGCATGTGCGCGGTCGTGGTCAAGATGGCCCAGTTCTTGGTTGGCGCACGCAGCAGCCGCCTTGATCCTTGCCAGCGCATGGATGAATCCTATGGGTAACATCTGCCCGCTCACGGGGAAGTTTTCGATCGCGCGCTGGGTTTGAGCGCCCCAGAGCGCATCAGCTGGAACCCGAAGCTCACCCATACTGTCTCGTTCCACGCGTTCAAGTTTCACGTTAGGGGCCATGGATCCTCCGTTGGTCAGTGCAGGGTCATCGGGCTTGGGCTATGATGCAAGAAACTATTTTAACCCCGAAAACCCATGCAAACAGCGCAACTCTGGGCAATCTCACCACTTGATGGCCGGTACCACGATGCGCTCGGGAATTTTGGTCAGCGAGTGGGGGAAGCAGCCCTGATCCAGCGCCGCCTTGAAGTCGAGATCCGTTGGATCCTTTGGCTTGATGACAGGCTCTCAGGCGCTCTCTTTCCCCCGCTTGAACCCCGAGAGCGGAGTTCTCTTGAGAAACGCGCCCTGAGTATCAGCCCTGAGTCGCTGCTCCGAATCAAGACGATTGAAGCCGAAATCCACCATGACGTCAAAGCCATCGAACTTTTTCTGCGCGAGACGACCGCACGGGAAACGTATGGACCGCGCATCGCCCCGTACTGGCACTTTGCGTGCACCTCTGAAGACATCAACAATCTCGCCTACGCTCTCATCTGGCGCACGTCCCAAGACGAGTTTCTGCTTCCGGCGCTCGCCACCATCCAGGAGTGGCTTGGAGTCGAGGCCCGGATCTCGGCCCGAACGCCCATGCTCTCAAGAACCCACGGTCAGCCGGCGAGCCCGACCACCATGGGCAAGGAGCTTGCCAATTTCGCCTATCGACTGGGTCGTGCCCACCAATCCCTTAAGCGTTTCCATTTCTCCGGCAAGTTCAATGGCGCCGTCGGCAACTACAACGCCCATGTGTTCGTACTGCCTGATGTCGATTGGATTGCACTCAGCCGCGACTTCGTCTCCTCATTCGGGCTCGATTTCAACCCGTTGACCACCCAGATCGAACCCCATGACCGGCTGGCCGAATGGCTAGACCTCGTTTCGCGCACCAACGCGATTCTGCTGGACCTCTGCCGGGACTTATGGGGATACATTGCGATGGGTTATTTCCACCAGCGTGCGGTCTCGGGCGAAGTCGGTTCCTCGACCATGCCGCATAAAATCAACCCCATCTGGTTCGAAAATGCGGAAGGAAATCTCGGCCTGGCCAATGCTGTACTCAGGCATCTTGCCGAAAAACTACCTATCTCGCGTTTCCAGCGAGATCTCAGTGACTCGACCGCACAACGCAATGTGGGAGTTGGCATTGGGTATACCGTCCTCTCCTGGCACATGATTCGGGAGGGTTTATCGCGGATCACGGTCCATCGGGAGGCCCTTCAGCATGATCTCGACCGGCACCTGGAAGTTCTGGGTGAGGCGATCCAGACGCTTCTACGCAGATCCGGCCACACGGATGCCTACGAGCGGATCAAGGATCTGACACGCGGGCGGAACCTCGATTCCGATACGCTCACAACCTGGCTTCACGAGTCCGGACTCCCGCCCGAGATCCAACAACAGATCGAACATCTCAAACCGGCTGGTTATATCGGACTTGCAACTGAACTCACTGAAAAACTTGATGATTTTCTTAAGCAACCGAACAGAGAAGACTGATAACTCCGGCCACTACCGGGTCAGGCGCGCCGACTGGGCCAAGGACGAAGCGCACATCAAAGCAATCCGGCATGAGGTCTTTGTCGTCGAACAAAATGTACCGGAATCCCTCGAATGGGATGGTCTGGATGCGCAATGCCGTCATATTCTCGTCGCCGACGGGGATCACCGCCCGGTCGCAACTGGACGGTTGGACACCCGTGGGAAAATCGGCCGTATGGCGGTCCTCAGTACGCATCGCCAGCGCGGGGCTGGGAGCCTGATCCTCAATGCACTTCTCGTCTGGGCTCAAGAAGCCGGATTGACCGAGTGCTACCTCCATGCCCAAACTCACGCGCTGGCTTTCTATCACCGGCACGGTTTTATGGAGGAAGGCTTCGTTTTCTATGAAGCGGGCATTCCCCATCTCACCATGCGTCGCCCCGCAGCCAACCCGATTCTCGCACTGCTCGATTCACGCCAAGAGCGCTTTCAGGGGTTTCTCAGACTGCTTAGAATGAGCCGGCGCGAAATATCGATCGACGCACCCATACCTGACTTTGGCGCTGGACCGGTGGATGCTTTGTTCACTGAAATCAAACGCTTGGCCCAGCAGAACCGTGAACCGGCCATCCGGATCCTAACTCAGCCCGAAGCCGTACGCGATCGATCATTTGCACCCCTCCTCGCACTAGCACGCAGACTCCCGAGTCATATCGGGATCCGCTGCCCGGCACCCGAGGACCAGCTATCCCGAGATCACTGGATCATCGGCGATCATCGACATTGGATCCATGTACCGGACCCGGACCGGCTCACTGGCCAGCTGGCGCTCGAATCCCCCGAGCTCGCCTTACCTGCCGTGCATCGCTTCCACGCACGCTGGGACCGCGCGCTTGCAGACCCAGAGTTTTACGACTGGTCACTTTAAGCTGGAGTTGCTAGCTGCCCCAAAGAGATTTCCCTTGGCATGCAAGCCTTTTCGCAGAAATCCGGTGGCCGCGTTCTGACTACACCGCCAACTGGTCGATCCGATCCATCGCTCGCCGCTGGAGCGGGTTCGCTTGGGTGGT
>DAHXNI010000090.1 GCA_027365475.1 Pseudomonadota bacterium
GGCCCAGTTCTCGATGAATGTCCGAGAGAGACTTCCCCTCCGCATAGCGCAACAAAACGCAGGCCCGATCAATCTCCCTGCCGGGAGCTGTCCTCGACTGGGACAACCTCGTGAGGCGTGCTTTTTCTTCCGGAGACAAAAGCAACGCTGCTCGTGCTGTTGCTCGTCCCATCATCCCCTCCCGTCTATATTAAGACCAACTCTGCTCTTGCCTATTATATCGGGAGGAAAGATGCTTTGTAAATGTTTTAGTGTTAATATCTACTAGTCTGCCCGCGCCATTGAGCGAATTCTCGAGACCGGGCCAGTCTGACGGAACGGTTCAGCGGGATCCCTCCTGAGACCGGAAACGGTCTCGATCATGCTCGAAAATCTCCCAAAAGTGGTCATTATTGGCACGGTTCCGGCGCTTTAGTGGGTTATGGGCCGGAAGCCTGCCATTAAATCTTCGGTCGCGTGGGTGAGCTTTGATAGAATGAGCCCATGACGGATAGTCGGAGTGACATGCCGAAGCGGGTCTATATCGAGACGCAGGGATGCCAGATGAATGTCTACGACTCGGGCAAGATGCTTGAGATCCTCGAGGGAAGTCTGGGCTACCTGCCGGCTGAGAAGCCGGAGGACGCTGGTCTTTTGGTACTCAATACCTGCTCGGTGCGCGAGAAGGCCTTCGACAAGGCATTGTCCCGGCTTGGCCGCTGGCGCCTCCTCAAACGCGAACGACCTACCCTTCGGATCGCTGTAGGGGGCTGTGTTGCGAGTCAGGAGGGAGCCGAGCTGCTTGCCCGGGCTCCCTTTATTGACGTGGTCTTTGGGCCGCAGACCCTCCAGCGTCTTCCGGCGCTTTTGAATGCGCGGGAAGCCACCGGCCGCGCCCAGGTCGACGTCCGCTTTCCTGCCATCGAAAAGTTCGACTCGCTCCCGGAACCCAAAGTCACCGGTCCCGCCGCATTCGTCTCGATCATGGAGGGCTGCAGCAAATACTGCAGCTTCTGCATCGTCCCTTATACCCGGGGCGAGGAAGTCAACCGGCCCTTTGCCGATGTGATCGCGGAGGTCTACACGCTCGCCGAAAAGGGGGTCCGCGAGATCACCTTTCTCGGCCAGAACGTGAATGCCTGGCGGGCGCCGCACCGGGGACGGATGCTCGATCTCGCCGAACTCATCCGGTATGCCGCATCGATCGAGGGCATTGAGCGGATCCGGTTCACGACTTCCCATCCGATCGAGTTCGGAGAGCGGCTCATCGAAGTCTTTGCCGAGGTTCCGAAACTGGCGGGACATCTCCACCTGCCGATCCAGAGCGGATCCGACCGAATTCTCGCGCGGATGAAGCGCGGCTATACCACGCTCGAATACCGCTCCAAGGTGAGACGCCTGCGTGCCGCACGCCCCGGTCTCTCGCTCACGACTGATCTCATCGTGGGGTTTCCGGGGGAAACGGATGCGGATTTCGAATCTACGATCGACCTGGTTCGCGAGGTCGGATTCGACCAGTCGTTTCTCTTCACATATAGCCCCCGCCCCGGGACGCCGGCCGCGAACTTCCCGGATCCGGTTCCTGATTCGGTCAAGAGCGAACGACTGGCCCGGCTCAAGGCGCTGATCGATGCCAAAGCCCTCGAACTCAGCCGGGCGGCTGTGGGCAGCACGCTTTCCGTGCTCGTCGAACGGGTGACGGATCCGGATGGCGGGATGCTTTCCGGTCGCACCGAGACCAATCACTGGATGCATTTCAGGGGTCCCGCGCATCTTTGGGGACGGATGGTCCCGGTCGTTGTGACCGAGGGGCTCGCCAACTCGCTGCGCGGACATCTTGCCGAACCCGCAAAGGATTTTTCGGAACATGAACGAGCGCGCACCCAGGTTGCCTAAGCGCGAGAGCCGCATCCATGGTGCCGAGGTCATCCTCGAGCCACTGGACAATGCGCGCCTCGCCCGTGTCTGTGGACCGCTCGATGGCCACCTGCGCCAGATCGAGGCGCATCTTGGCATCGAGATCAAAAACCGCGGCAACCGTTTCCGTCTGATCGGCGACCAGGGTGCGGTTGCGACCGCGGGCCGGATCCTGCGTGGGCTTTATGCCCAAAACGACGTGAGCCCGATCGAATCCGACCGGATCCACCGGGCCCTCGAATCAGCCGATCAGGAAGGCTCCGAGATCACCCGTGCACCCGGACACCATCTGGGCGGGAGCCGGGTGTTCGCCGCACGCGGTGCCCACCAGGCTGCCTATCTCGAAGCGATCCGGAATCACGATCTTTGCTTCGGCGTGGGACCGGCTGGGACCGGCAAGACCTATCTCGCGGTCGCGGAGGGGGCGAGCATTCTGGAAAGCGGTGCCTGCGAGCGGCTGGTCCTCGTGCGACCGGCCGTCGAAGCCGGCGAGCGGCTCGGTTTCCTGCCCGGAGATCTCGCCCAGAAGGTCGACCCCTACCTCAAGCCCATCTATGATGCGCTCTACGAGTTTCTCGGTTTCGAAAAGGTGATCCGTTATCTCGACCGATCCGTGATCGAGATCGCACCGCTCGCCTACATGCGTGGACGTACCCTCAACCGTTCCTACATTCTCCTGGACGAGGCCCAGAATACGACGGTCGAGCAGATGAAGATGTTTTTGACCCGCATCGGCTTCGGCTCGAAGGCGGTTGTGACCGGCGATCTCACACAGATCGACCTGCCCCATCCGGAGCGCTCCGGCTTGCGCCATGCGCTCGGCATTCTTGATGGGATGGTCGGGGTCGGCATCGTCCACTTCGACAGCGGCGATGTCATGCGCCATCCGCTTGTCAAGCGTATCGTCCGGGCCTATGAAGAGGCCGAGGGGCACGGCATCTCATGAAAGTGGAAGTGAGTTACGGGGTGCCTCGCAAGGACGTTCCCACCACGCGCGATTTCAGGGATTGGATCGGGCGGGCGGGAGCAGCGCTTGGAAAGACGGGTCGGGTGAGTGTCAGGATTGTGGGTGAGGCGGAGGGCGGGCAGCTCAACCGCGACTTCCGGGGTCGGGTGGGAGCGACCAATGTCCTGTCCTTCCCGGTTGAGGCGGGGGTTTGGGGGGAACGCTTTTTCGGCGATATTGCCATCTGTGCGCCCCGGGTTGCAGCCGAGGCACGTGCTTTTGGACGGCCGGTTCGTGCCCACTATGCCCACCTCACGATCCATGGCCTCCTCCACCTTTTGGGTTACGACCATGAACGATCACCCGAACGACGGCGCATGGAATCGATCGAGATCCGGCTGCTTGGGGAACTCGGTCTGCCGAACCCCTACCGGGTGACTCCCCGTGCCGCCCTCCGGAGCGTCTCCTGATGTCCGGCGATAGCCCACCCGATAGCACCTCACCCGGCTGGTTCGAACGGATCGGCCAGCTCCTCGGGCGCGAACCCAGGGACCGGAGTGCGGTTTTGTCTTTCCTCGACGAGGCTTTTGCAAACGGGGTGTTCGACCAGCAGGCGCGTGACATGCTCCAGGGTGTACTCCGGGTCAGCGAACTCAGCGTTTGCGACGTCATGATTCCGCACGGGCAGATGATTGTGGTGCACGAAGAGGATCCCTTGCCAAAGGTGCTCGCCACGATCGTCGATTCCGGCCACTCGCGCTATCCCGTGATCGGAGCGAGCCGCGATGAGGTCGTGGGGCTCCTCCTCGCCAAGGATCTCCTCGCCCACTATCTTGAGCGCGCACGCCACTTCGGGTTGCGCGACTTTCTCCGCCCGATGCTCTTTGTCCCCGAGACCAAGGCGCTCAATGTGCTCTTGCGCGAGTTTCGCAGCACCCGCAACCACATGGCGATCGCGATCGACGAGTTTGGCGGGGTAGCCGGGCTCATCACCCTCGAAGACGTGCTCGAGGAGATCGTTGGGGAAATCGACGACGAATACGACATCGAGACCGAGGGCAACATTCTCGAGCACAGCCGCCAGCGGTTCACGGTGCGGGGGCTCACCAGTCTTGAGGAATTCAACCGGCATTTTGGTGCGGGGCTTCCCGAGGACGACTTCGACACGATCGGAGGCTTCCTGGTCGACCAGTGGGGGCGGGTGCCGGCGCGCGGGGAGACCCTCACCTTCGGAACGCTTGGATTCCGGGTGCTCCGGGCCGATCGCCGTCGGATCCAGCTGCTCGAGGTGCGTCGGATCAAGGCCACTCCCGCTCCCCAGAAACCCCCTGATCCGGCATGAGGGGATTCGCCTCGGGGCTCCGCCTGAAACCCTGGCAGAAGGATCTTCTCTCGCTCGCATCGGGCGTCCTCCTCGTATTTGCCTTTGCACCCTACGGGCTTTGGGCTTTGGGTTTCCTCGCGCCCGCGGCACTCTTCGCGCTCTGGGAGGGGGCTACACTCCGGCGTGCGGCGTTCCGCGGGCTCCTCTTCGGGCTCGGGCTTTTCGGCTTCGGTGTGAGCTGGATCATTCATAGCGTCTACATCGTGGGCCACGAGCCCCTCCTGCTCGCGCTCGCGCTGGTCGGATTGCTCTCCCTGATCTGTGCGCTTTTCACGGCGGGAGTGGGGGTCCTCGCCCGCCTCATCGCACCCGGGCCCGGATTTCTGCGCTACGTACTCGTGCTTCCTGCGGGATGGGCACTCGCCGAGTGGATCCGCGGCTGGATCCTGACCGGGTTTCCCTGGCTTGATCTCGGATACAGCGCAGTGGGACTCCCGCTCGGGTTGGGTTATGCGCCGGTTGCAGGCACGCTCGGCGTGAGCTTCGTCCTCGCGCTCACGGCCGGGATGGTCGTGGCCTCGATCCGCCTGCCGCGTGCGCGAGGACGCTTTGCCGCGCTCGGGATCCTGAGCGCGGTATGGCTGCTCTCGCCCGCACTGGCCACGATCCACTGGGTGCATTCGGCCGGTCGGCCGATCACGGTGAGTCTCGTCCAGGGCGACATTCCCCAGCGCATGAAATTCAGACCAAGGGCCTGGCGGGCGATTCTCGCCCGCTACGAGTCCATGAGTACGCCGCTTTGGCATCGGGGACAGTTGGTCGTCTGGCCGGAATCCGCGATCGCGACCTGGTATGAGATGGCCGAACCCGAGATCCACCCCCTCGTCCGGATCCTCCGCCATCACCAGGCAACCCTCATCGCCGGGGTCTTCAACTACGTCTTCCGGAACCAGGCCCAGTACAACTCGGCCGTACGGCTTGGCTCCGGGCGTCCCGAGTTCTACGACAAGCATCATCTCGTTCCCTACGGGGAATATTTCCCGCTGCCGCGCTTCGCAAGGCGCTGGCTCAAGGACTTTCATCTCCCGTACTCGAGTTTCACCGTGGGACCCCTCCACCAGCGTCCATTCCGGATCGATGGCGAGCGGGCCGGAATCTCGATCTGTTACGAGGATGCCTTTGGCCGGGTGATCCGGCGCGCGCTTCCCGAAGCCACCTTCCTCGTCAATATCAGTGACGACGCCTGGTTCGGGCACACGATCGGTCCCGATCAGCAGTTCCAGATGGCACGGATGCGTGCGCTCGAAACCGGCCGGCCGCTCGCACGCGTCGACAACTCGGCGATCACGGGGCTCATCAACGACCAAGGGCAGGTGATGGGACGATTACCCCCGTTTTTGCCGCTCGTCCTCACCGGGAAAATCATGCCCGAGACGGGATCCACTCCCTATGACCGCTTTGGGGATCGCCTGATCGTCTGGCTTTCGCTTCTGCTTTTGATTGTGGCAGGAACGGTTGGAATCAGGCGTCGGTTCCAAGGATCTACCCTGTGAAGCGCTGCATCGTCTCCGGGTAAGCCGGTTACATCAGCCACGGAGACAGGTTAGCGCATCATTCGTTTTCGGACTGATGCATGATGGACTGAGACGCCCTGCCAGCCGACATCCCCCGGCACACCGCGGCTTCGTTTGGCCGGGGTTGACAACTGTTGCCGTAAACATGGAACTTTGTAGGTGTTGATGCTGTCCTATTACGCATGAGACTAAGTGCATGGGCAAAGACGCAGGGCGTGACTTATCGCACCGCATGGGAATGGTTCAAGAACGGGACCCTGC
>DAHXNI010000093.1 GCA_027365475.1 Pseudomonadota bacterium
TGCCCAGACCGCGGATCCTTCACCCCTGGCCCGATGAGCGCTTTCTCGTCAATCACCCAAGGTGGAAGCCGAGTGCCCGAATTGGGCCCGCTCGGTTTTGTGCGGGGGGCGCTCAGCAATGAGCGTCCCTACCGCGATCACGCTTGAGTTCGGATTTCTTCAGGGCCATGGTTTATGCCGCATGATTGCGCAGCACGTCGGCGCGGCCCAGAGCCGGGCTTCGAAACCGATGGCGGCGCCACTATTATTGATGGTGCTTCTGCGCTGTCCCCTGGCCGCGCGCCATGCGTCCTCCCCATTTTTATATTCATCGTACTGCGTATCTTGGGGAAGTATAAACCGGGTCCGGTTCTGACGCATGAGCGGGGCCCAAGACCCCTCATCAGCGGGTGGGTGGTATCCGGTCCTGTCCTGGAGGGTTCGACCTACCACCCATACTCGCCGACCCAGGCGCCCTTCACGTGGTCGATCCGCACCCAGCGGGGCACAAAATTGCGCAGCGCCGGGTTTCGAACCGCCCCTGACGAAGCGTCTGCCGCGCAGGAGAGTCCGGAACCCTCGTCACAATCTGAAGCCCGTTTGCCCACGGTGCTCCTGCACCATCCGCACTGCACGTTCGCGTACTTCAGGGGAAAAACGGTTTGTTTTGTTCATGGCTCCATGCCCTCAAGGTTTGGAGCCTCCTCAAAACCCGGGGCGGTGCAGCCGCTCGGTCCCTTCCGGCGGCGGGTCTTGAATGCTGACCCTATCTGGAATCCGGCCGCGCCGGTCCTGGCCGCGTGCCCGGGAGCGGCGCTTGGCATGGCCGAAACGCAACCCGCCCATCACCGCCGTGCGCAGCTCGCCACGCGGCATGGCGTCGATCGCGGTGTAGAGGGTTTCGTGAGAAACCCAGAGCGCGCAGGCGTATCGGGATACACAACCGCCCGTGTGCCAGCAATCTCTTCCGGCGCATAGCCCGCCTGGAGATCGCGCAGAACCGGGTCCCACAGGGCGGTTCCCGGTCGCAGGCGGCGTGCGACGTGCGGGGTGACTGTACCCGTCCGGGCACGCCGATGGGCCGCCTCGGCACGATAGCCTCCCGCAACCGGTGCGCGCCCCCGGTTGCGACGTCCCGGCGGGCGAACCCAGCCGTTGCGACGGAGTTCACGCGCAAGGGTCGCGGCCGAACGATCCGGGCTTCGGGCCATGGCTGCCGGCTTGAGGCCCATCCCAAGCCCAGTCTGGATCATCGTGCGCTCTTCAATATTCAACGGCGTATAGCGTTTTCCCATGCAACAGGATCTCCCACAAAATGTTGCACTTGGTTTTTGAGCGCGCCCTCCTTTTCGATGTCGTAGGATCTTTCGATCCCCGAAAATTTTCTTATGCTGTCAGTTGAGGACGGTCATGCTTTGATATTGAGCAATGCTTTGTCGCTGTAGTGTTAAGAGATCACTCTTAAGTAAGGATGGGCTGGCGGCTTGTGAGGTCGCCGCCCATCCAGTTTGGCAGGCCATGTGCCACCTGTAGACCAAAAACCGCCATCCAAGGGAACCCCCCTGTAGACCCGCCGCGCCAGGGAGGGCGCGGCTAGGCGCAGGGACCACGCCGCCAAACACATTTTTCCCTTCCGGGCAGCAAACGCGCTACTATGTACTGACCATGTAACACATGAGGGCGCCACCATGAGCGAAGCAACCTTTACGTTCCGGGTCGATGAGAACCTGAAAGACCAGTTCACCACGGCCGCGAAGGACCGTGACCGTACCGGCGCGCAACTCCTGCGCGACTTCATGCGCGACTTCGTGCGGCAGCAGCGGGAAGCCGCCGAGCATGATGCCTGGGTCCGTCGCCAAGTGCAGGTCGGATTGGACTCGGCCAACGCCGGCCACCTGGTGCCGGCCGATGAGGTTGAGGCGGAATTCGCGGATCGTCGGGCCGAAACGCGCCGCAAGATCGAAACTGGATCGTGAGGCTGTTCTGGACGCCGGAAGCCCTCGATGATCGCCGGGCGATCTATGACCACATCGAAGCCGACAACCCAAGCGCGGCACTGGCGCTCGATGAGCTGTTTTCAGAGAAGGCAAGCCGCCTTGTCGATCGTCCCGGCCTGGGCCGTCCTGGTCGTGTCACTGGCACCCGTGAGATGGTCGCACATCAGAATTACATCTTGATCTACGACATGGCCGGCGACTTGGTGCGAGTGCTGCGCGTTCTGCACGCTGCCAGGCAGTGGCCGCCTCCACCATAGCTCGACGCACTAACTTCGCGTCAAAGACAGGCCAAATGTTTCGCGAATCGCGTTTTTAATCACCCCAACCGCTCCACCAGATCCTCGGCCCGTAAATGCGTATACCGCTTGAGCATCTGCAACGTCTTGTGGCCGGTGATGGCCGAGACTTCCATCGGGTTCAGACCTTTCTCGAACAACCGGCTGGTGGCCTCGTGGCGCAGATCGTGGAAGCGCAGTCCCTCGATGCCGGCGGCCTTGCAGGCGCGCTCGAAGGCCTGCGTGATGGAATCCGGGCGCATGCCCCACACATACCCGTCGATGCGGCGCGGCAGACCATCCAGGACGGCCAGGACGCGGGTGGACAGCGGCACCCTGCGCGGTTCGCCGGTCTTGGTCTCCGGCACACGCAGCACGCGCGCGGCGCGGTCCAGGTGCTCCCACTTCATGGCCGCGATCTCGCCCCGGCGCATCGCGGTTTCCAAGGCGAAACGGATGATCGCCGAGATCTCCCCGCCATGGGCCGCGCAGGCCTCCATGAGCTTTTCTTCCTCGCCGGGCCGCAAACGGCGGTCTCGCTGCCGACCCGTGGCGGGCAGTGTGATCTTCTGGACCGGGTTTTCCAAAGGTAGATGCAACCCCCATTCCTTTCGCGCCAGGTTCAAAAGTGCCCGCAGCGCCCCGATTTCTTTGCGCACCGTGTCGCTGCTCTTTCCTTCCTCCATCCGCGCATCGTGGTAACGGGCCACCAGGGCCGGCGTGACGGCGGCGAGCGCGAGGACTTCCCATCCGCTCAGCTTACGCCCAACTCCGGTTAAATGGATACCCCTGAGTGGTCATATGACACCCTTTTTGCCGCCCCCTATGGATAGACTTCTAGGAAAAACCGTAGTCGAGTGGCCCGAGGGAGCTTCCCCCTCAGGCTCTCACGGAACCGTACGTGACACTCTCGCGTCATACGGCTCTTCCTGTTCGTAGCCCTTTGAGATACAGAAACTCCCAATGTACAAATAGCCGCGGTGAGCCCGCGCGCACGTGCTTAAGCCAAGCCCAAGACCGCCGCTTGTGTCCCCGCAGCCGTTTGTACTTCCGACCAGCCCAACGCCCCAGTCGCAGATCAAGGCGCACCAAG
>DAHXNI010000022.1 GCA_027365475.1 Pseudomonadota bacterium
GCTGGGTCACGGTCTTCCCTTCCTTCAGCATCTCAAGAACCAGTTTGACCTTGAGATCGGTGGCATAACGTTTGCGAATCGAGCCCATAATTGTGCTTAACCTCCCCCTGTTTTTTTGTCCAAAATTCGCCATCCACTATACGGCGTGGGACCGCTCCTGAAACCCATTCCGGTGCGACAAACAGTACTCAGCGGCGGCCTGAGTGTTGTGCGTGCCCTTCCACTTGGTCAGCGCCACCTCGGCGGGCCCTGGTGTTTCTTTGATCTTTATGGTCCCAAACCCTATGGTCAAAGCAAAGCCATGGACATCGCTCCTCATCCACACATCGGGCTCGAGACGGTGTCTTGGCTTTTCGACGGTGAGATCCTGCACGAGGATAGCCTCGGATCGAGCGCACGTGTCGTTCCACGGGAAGTGAATCTGATGAGCGCCGGTCGAGGTATTGCGCATGCGGAACTCACTCCCTTCGGGCGTTGCGGGATTCTTCACGGCATCCAGCTTTGGATCGCGCTCACAGAGCAAGAAAGACACCGCCCGCCGCGGTTTGATCATTACAGCGACAGCCCCAGAATCGAGTTCCCGCACGGGTACGTGACCATCTTTGCCGGGGAGTTTCTCGGTGCACGTGCCCCTGCCCGGGCTCCCCCCCTTGTTGGAGCCGAACTCCGCTGGCGAACAGCTGGCACCTTCCCCCTTGTGCTCAACCCCGGGTGGGAACATGCGCTTGTTGTGGTCAGCGGAGCCGCTGGGGTTGAAAACCACACGCTCGCGACCGGTTTTCTTCACGATCTTGGCTGTGGCCGCAATGGTTTGGAGTTTAAAGCACATGCCCCTGCCTGCGCCGTTCTCATTGGAAGGGTTCCCTTTGGTGAAAGCATTCTCATGTGGTGGCACTTCGTCGCACAAATGCCCGAGGAAATTGCGCATGCTCGAGACGACTGGGAAAATCATCGCCTGTTTGGAGAGGTCAAAAACTATCACGGCGAAAGACTCAACGCACCTCCCTTGATACTGCGTCCCTCTCAAAGATTTACAAACAAATACGCTAGATGACGGAAGAGCAGTCGCGTAGCGAGAGTGCTCGCCTGGTTTCGGCGCGCCAGATCTACCAAAGTTTTGATCATCGCGTTAAACTGAAGCATGTGTTTCCGAGAGCAACAACGTGACCCGTATACCGCCTTTTCACTTCGCTTTCCCCGTCCGTGATCTGGAAGATGCCAGACGCTTTTACGGCGGCCTTCTAGGTTGCCCCACCGGTCGCGAATCGGATCAATGGATCGATTTCAACCTATACGGTCACCAGATTGTCGCGCATCTTTCCCCGTGCTCAGACAAAAAAAGCACAAATCACGTAGACGGGGAAGATGTGCCGGTACCCCACTTTGGTGTGATTCTCGAGTGGGGCGATTGGGAAAAACTGGTCCGGAAGCTGCAAGAGGCCCAGTGCCAATTTCTGATCAAACCCGGCGTACGTTTCAAGGGGCAGGCTGGAGAACAAACCACAATGTTTGTATCGGATCCAAGCGGCAACGCTCTGGAGTTCAAAGCGTTTCGTTGCGCCGAAGACATATTTGCGCAAGAATAATCCTAACGGAATGAACCACGCCTTGGTACAACCCAAAGGCCTTGCGTTTGTTTGGAAAAAGAAGATTTGGCAATGCTGCGACACGGCAGCTTCAGCCCTACGGAAAAGCAGGGACACACAAAGTTATCCCGACCGGGGCCCGAGGAGTATCTTTTCCGGATAGTCGTTAAGGTATCTCGCGGCTTCAGGTTTCAAACGCAACTATGAATGATATCTGAGTTGATGGAAAACATCACGTCCTCGCACGTATCCTGACGGCAATTGTAGCGTAGAACCCCTCCGCCTGCGGCACAGAACGCCAGCCGATTTCCTGAACGCACGCGAGAATGTAGGACAGGACGGTTTTGTGCTCGCAGGGCTTAGACATTTATTTTCCCAGGGAAATACGAGTCAACGCCACGTTTCCTTCCATTTCTGGTATTGCGATGGCCGCAAGTGGTAGCGGGCGATGTTCCCCTCGTGAAGGTTTATGACCGTCGTTTCCACCACCTCGATGAATCGCGTCCGATCCTCCTGTGGCACCTCTTCGGATGCGCGACGCTTGATGAAAGCGTCGGCAACCTTCTTGTCCATACCCGCACCAACGATCTCGGAAACAGCATCGGTCACTAGCGCGCGATAGCGCAGACGTAAGGGATCCGGTTCTCCCAATGACTGGCGCACCGCAGCGTAGCGCGCACACGACCGCTCATAGGCCCACACAAACACGTCGCACAGCAACTCGATGCGATTCAGTTCGTAAACCCCAAGGGTTGCGTCGATATAGGCCCGCTCGGGCACGTCCACGAACGACAACGGGCTCAGGTTTTCTCGGATCAGCGGCAGATTCGCAGCGAGGCGAGAAACCCGTTTGTTCACATCCTCGAACGGTTGTAAATACGGCAGGTGCACCATGGCGAAGAAGGCCTGCTCGAACGGATCGGTAATTGCCGCGGCAGTGTCAAGGACACGCTGAAAGCATTCCTCGATCATTTGCGGCACTTCCAACGGATAAAATACTGTCCCGGTGATCACCACCGGAATGGAACGCAGGCGTCCGCACGCTCGTGAATCGGCAAGCAAGTTGTCCGACAGTAAGGCATGCAGGTTAAGGATGGTATAACGCTTAAAGCCGACCTCGGCGGCCTGCTCGACCAGGAACTCGATGGCTGCCTTGTGGTTCAGGATCATCTGCGCTTCACGGGCATCCTTTCCCTCGGCGGCCTCCCCCAGTTCCAGCAGGCGTTCCGTTTCGAGCAGCGAGTAGGTGTTGCCCTCCAGTCGGCTCGAGTTCCATGACAGATCGATCAGCAAACGGTTGTAAACTTGCCGCGCATAAGCCCCGGCCGGACGCTGACCGTCCGGCGAACGGCCCAGTTCGCGAAGCTGCTGCCGGATTTCCGGCGTAAGGTAAAAACTGTCATTCGGCCGGTACGCATCGAGAAATGCCCGGTTGTATCCGACGGGGCGGCGGTTTTGGATCGGCTGGCGGACAGCCTGTTGGATAACCTCCCCTTCGGGGGCAATCGGAACGTAAGTCTCGCCACTCGGCCCCTGTTTTTCGGCACCTTCCGCGATGGGGATAATCGGAAGCCGATAGCGGCTACCACGAGCACGGCCCTCGACGGTCAACCGCTTCTGCTCGACCAGCAGTGCCAGGCGGCGCTGCAAGGTACGGCGCGGCAATTTAACATCAATCGCACCACCGATATCCTCGATAGATCCCCCCTCTGGAAATCGGGTAACCGCTTGTAAAACGGCGTCGAGTTCGGCTTGCGGAACAAGTTTAGGCATGATCTCCCCGTTGTGGCGCGATTTACATAATGCGCCACAAAAAGGTATTTATGTGGCGCAATACTATTATTGCGCCACTTTAAGTGGCGCGCAAGGGTTTTCTGCGCCCTTTCGAGCCCCAGATAAGCGCCACCCCGAGCTCCTTGGCACACAGTCGATCGAAGCCTGCTTCTTGAATGATCTGGTGAGTCAGCACCCGGTTTCGGCGTCCACGCAGAGTCTGACCCTGAATACGACGGCTTTTCTCGACGCCTGTGTCTTGCCCAAGTCTTGGGTCGAAATGACAGGGTTCAAGCGGATCCAGCACCGTTTACTGGGTTCCAGTGGCATTGCTTCAAGGATTGAGTTCTTTGTAGCCAGATACGCTCCATCTGACCTACGGGCACGAGGATGATGTTATTCGGTAGCTTGCACCATGGGTCAAGCACACCGCAAGATCCCTGTCGGTCTCCCGTTCAGAACCCCGTAACCGCCACGTCACGGTGCCCATCAGGTCCTCCTACCTCAACATTCGCATCCAGATGCTGCGGATGGATGGTTGCAGGCTATGGAGCTGATGTTGACACACCTAGCGATGCTCTCAGTCACAGATGGCCGTGCATCAAGATCGCGGGTGTCAATCGGTATTTCCAACGAGACGCCTGATCCATCGCAGGACAGCGACAGCTCAAGCCTGATAATGCCCCCGAGGTGAGACGTTAGCGACATTACGCAGTTCAGTGAAGAAGCGTGCAACCGAGGCATGAACTACCGAACCACCCGACTGGCCACGCCAGTGTTTTTTGATTAAGCCTGCGAGCGCATGGCAGCGATCAATCGGCACACGGTAATATCCATGTGGGGAACTCATGCGATGGACAAGCAGTGCTTCAGTGTCAGGTTGCAATGTTTCGAGCATCGGATTGCTGTCCATGACGGCCTTCCACGTGGCCAGTCTCACCGGGGACTCGGAGAGCCCTTCAGGACCTGGATACATCGCTACCACGCCTCCTGAAGGCGTACTGCGTAAAAAGAAGGCAAACCCGGTCGGAATCATGAGCGCACTCCACTGCTCGTCAGTCATTTGGAAATCCGTCAGGCAATGCACCCCGGATGATATATGGTGCAAGGAACTATCCTCGAACTCTGCAAGTGCCGCGACACATGCAGGGCATGCACATAGCAGTTCTCGACTTGCCGGATCGATCAAATGGGCGTGGTCTACCGAAAGGAACCATCCGCATATATCACAGTGTCTAATCACATCATGCTGCGAAAGTAACATGCGCGCGGCTGTCAGCCATTTCCGCACATGTATCTGGTTGACTTCGGGGTGTGCTGACATATTCAACTTTCCTCTCACGGTATGCGTGGCTCCGCATGGATAAATCCCATGTTCTGGACATGGAAACGTGCCAGTGTCACGACGATCCAGGCACCATGTTGGCTCATACAAGAGTTGTTTAACTGACTGAACACTGAAACTGCCCCCATGGGAAGCTTGTCATGAGCCATTTCCCGGTGGTGCCTGTTCCTTGTTCATTAGCGTAAATATACGGTGGCCCCGGCTTCTGTACGGTAGCCAACGCATGACCTCAGAATGACATGGGTAAGGGAGCAACGGCTGCTTCATGTCTTGCATTTCTCCACCCGCAACGTGCATAGGAGTGAGAGTAAGTGGCTGCGACATCATGAACAGCACTCAATTTCGGCCAGGGTATTTCAGTAGGCTGGCCAGCCGCCTGAAAGAAGATTCAAGCCGTTCGAAACATCGGGCATGCGGCCTGACACTTGGTGCAGATCTTTTAAAATCTCCAATGCACCACAATCAGATCTCCAAACCCATAAATCAAGGTTCCCAATATAAGAATCGAGACCTCGACGAAGCGCAGCCGCATCCTGGCCTTGTCGGTTGCCACCTGGATTCGACGGGTGATCGCATCTTCCGCGATCTCTTGTCGCTTGATTTCCCGGTAGGCCTTATCCCGATTCTTCCTTGCCGGATCTGCAATAGCAGCCGGTCCAGTCTCTTCCACACGAGCAATGACCCATTTATCGACGAGCGTCAACCGACCCGCCAAATCCAGGGCAGCGAATATGATGCCCGTAATGATGATCAACGATCCCGATCTCGCAAAGTTGAAAGGCTGCGTCGCCATTCCCCAGACATACCCGAGCACCAATATCACGAGTGTGATGCCTATCGCAATCTTTTCATGGTAGCTGGATTTAAACTGTACTTTTCCTTCGGCAACCAGCTTGGTCAGCTCCGCAACGGTAGGGGATTTGCTGTTTTTCCTTCGTACTTTCTGATCTTGCAACATCATCATATAACCCAGCAGGTTGACCACAGTTCCAGAAAGACAGTACTGCTGATACTGCCAGGGTTATGACGCTCCTCTCCGAGTTTCGGATAGGGGAGAGGCGCAGAATCAATCCGATCAGGGCATAGAAAATACATGTGTCCGAAAGATATCTTCCAACCTATGCGTGTGACGTGTTTATCCCGATATTTCAATCCACTGCGTTTGCTGCGCAACACATTTATCGATCGGATATCCGCGCACTCGACCGCTTTGCTCGGGTTGCACCCGGGCTTGAGGCCAGCTTGGGCTTCACGCTTTTCACCTCACCCACCCAATAACCTGCTTGTCCATAATGTTTGTAGAGATTCATTTCCTGCTTGCGGCTCAGTTTCGCATTCGATTCGTACGGTGGCGCATCTTTCACTGCTTGCCGTGTCAGGTTGACAGAGATCATGGCACTAGGCCACTTCACATCTCGGATCCATTGCGGTGCAATGAGCGTTTGGTGGCCCAGCCACCAGTTGCTTGTATTTGCGACAAGATATCGAATGGCCCATGTTTTCTCGTCGACAAGGAAGCTTTGCACATGCCCGATTTCCCCATCGGCTGCCCGAATGTGATAGCTCATGACCTCTTGACAGCTGCGCAGGTTGGGATCGTCATACTTCTCGTGCCACAGCGCATCGGTTCGTGTGGAATATTTTTCAGCGGGCGATTGCGCAGCATGCGGCGTGGAAACGGAGCTAACGAAGCCTGGCATCATCATGCTTGGGTAACTGCCTGCGGCCCAGAGACCCGCACCACCCCAATAATAGGGATAGCCGTAGTAGCCGAGGTACTGCATCTCGTGCTGACGGGAAACCGGTTTATCGGTGTCGATATCAGGACTATCTTTCACCTGCTGCCGCGTGATCGCTACATGCAGCATCTTCTCCGTCCAGTTAGAGCGGCTGATCGCGATCGGCGATATCAACACTTTCCGACTGGCCAGCCAAGTCCCCGTATCCACAATCAGATAACGAACCACCCAGGTTTTATCATCGAAATAAAAATCTTCTACGTGTCCGATGTCTCCGTCGGTCGCGCGGATAGCATAATCTTTGAGCTCGTTCATACTGCGTAACATGTGCCCGTCTCCTGTCAAGATCGTCTTAACCCAGCATTCGACGATGGCGAACCCGAATCCTCCGCACGCAAGGCAGCGAAGGAGCATGGCGGGAGTGGTGATTCTCGGCGCAGGCCCTAGGATGCGCGCGATCAGATGTCTGGGTCTGTGCACTGCCGTACGAAACGACGAAATGACTGAACGGAATGCACTGCGGTTTTACAAAGTTCGAACACGATCCATGGGCGAGCGGAAAAGAGCGTTACGTTCTTTTCCGCGCATGCCATGAACTATGGGTGCTACCGAACGGAATACCTCGGGACAGATGGATACGATCGGGGTGTGAGTTCGATCCGGGGCGGTCTGACACACCGAACCCTACCCCAATAGTCATCATCAGGAAAACATCATGAACAGGAATCAAAGCAAAGGCCACATCAACGAAGTGACTGGCAAAACGAAAGAAGCGACCGGCCGAGTCATTGGCAACAAACGTCTTGAGCGCAAAGGACAGTCCCAGAATGCAAGCGGGGCTATCCAGGCAGCGTTTGGCGATCTCCAGTCAGACGTCCAAAAGACCAGCCACAGCACACGTCGGTCCGGCTTGCGATAACCGCACCTACCACCAGGCGGGGATACGAATCTCCGCCGGTTCGGTGCGGGCTGCCGTGTCGCGTGCCAGCCTCATCGATGGGGGGTTCGAGTTCTTGGCACCCGGCTTTATCTCGAGCCAGGCGCGTGACCAGCCTGATCCGTCAAAGCGCCACCCGGCTTTTCCAGTTCAGAGACCAGCGCTGAGCAACGTCTCAGAACTCGATCTGATCTCCCTTCTTTGCAGTCGATCGGAACGACTCCCGCATGCCAATGTGTGAGCCGATAAATCCCCAGTTGTCGGCATCGTGACGCAGAAGTTTGTCGGTCGGCATATAAATATGACTCGTTGCCGTCGCGACATGGAGCAGAATCGGATTCGGACAGCTCTGGTCGTGCTGCATCTCCGCTGCAAACTTGTAGGCGTTGCTCGGAACCACCCGGTCATCATCGGTCGAAGTAGTAATGATGGTCGGTGGATAGCACACCCCTTTCCTGAGGTTTTGAAGCGGCGAGTACGCATCCAGCCACTTGAAATCTTTCTTCTTGGATGAGGTACCGTATTCCGAGATCCAGTACTCGCCACCCGAAAACTTCTGGAAACGTAGCATGTCGAGTACGCCATGTCCGACATAAACCGCCCCGAAGAGATGGGAATGCTGGGTCACGCTCGCGCCCGTCAGGAGTCCGCCGTTCGAATAACCCATGATGCCAAGGTGGGAAGACGAGGTGTAATGATGGCCAATGAGCCAGCGGGCCGCATTCGCAAAATCGTCGAACACATTCTGTTTGTGGCTGAGCATGCCGGCCTCGTGCCACTTTTGTCCGTACACGCCTCCGCCACGCAGATTGGGCATGGCATAGATGCCTCCCAGCCTGAGCCAGGTTGCTACCGCAGGGCTGAAATGGGGGGTGAGTGTGATATCAAATCCGCCATATCCATAGAGGATGGTCGGGTTTTGACCGTTGAGACGGATTCCTCTCCGGGAGACGATGAACATGGGGACCCGGACACCACCCTTCGAACGGTAAAAGACCTGATGGACCCTGTAGCGATCCGGATCGAAGCGGACATCCGGTCGAAAAAAGACACTTGAGTGCGCCTTCGGTACGTCGTAGCGCTCGATTTCCCCGGGGCGCAGAAATGACGTAAAGGCGAAATAGACATTCGGCGAATCAGCCCGGGCCGAGATACCTCCCACCGTACCCATGCCATCCGGCAGGGGCAGGGATCGGATGACGTGTCCGTTCCTCGAGTAGAGCGCGAGGCGGCTTTTCGCAACCACCATACGATGAACCAGAATCCGGCCATCCGCAAAATGGGCCGAAACCAGGACACTGTTACTCTGGGGAATGACCGTGCGCCAGGTTGTGGATGCCGGGTGAGCGAGATTCACGGCGATGACCCGCCCCATGGGAGCAGCCTGATCCGTCTGGACGTAGACGGTTGTGCCTTTGGTTCCGATCGGGGTATAAGTGGCGTCATCACGCACGAAGAGCGGATGGATGGCCCCGTCGAAATCCGGCTTTTCCGGATTGCCGAGATTCATGTAATAGAGTTCGTTGCGCGTGATCCGGAACTGGAAATCGATAAAAAGATAGCGTCCGTTTTCGGAAACCGAACCTTCAACGATCCACTCGGGGTGATCAGGGCGTGCGTAGATCAACCGGTCCTCGGACTGGGGTTTTTCGATCCAGTGGTAATAGAGTGCCTGGTTGGCGAGCCTCTGGCTGATCGCTTTGCCAGAAGGGGGCTCGGGATAGCGGGAATAAAAGAAACCCTGGCTGTTCCGGGTCCAGCTCACGTTCGAAAACTTGACCCATCGCACGAGGTGGGGAAGGTTTTTGCCAGTCGCGACGTCGAGGACATGAATCGTTTGCCAGTCGGACCCTCCTACGGACAACTCGTAGGCGAGATAGCGGCCATTGGGCGAAGGCTCCCAGCCAGCCAATGCGATGGTACCGTTCGGGGAAAGACGGTTGGGGTTGAGAAGAACCCGTGGCTTGCCATGCGGCCCACGCTGGACATAAACCACCGACTGGTTCTGGATGCCTGTATTGTGGCTATAAAATAGCCATGGGCCGCGTTGGACCGGGGGTTCTTCCTTGGCATAGTTCCAGATCTGCTTCAGTTTCCGATAAAACACCGCGCGTAGCGGCAAATCATGAAGATAAGCATCCGTCAGCCGGTTCTCCGCTATGATCCAGCGTGCGAGCTTTCTGCTCTCGAGATTTTCCATCCACTGGTAAGGAGCCTGGACACGGGTTCCAAAATAGACATCCACTGTATGATCCCGATAGGCCTTGGGATAGACGAGGGGTTTAGATGTAGCCTTTGCACCGACGGGCGCAAGACCCCATGCCAAAGTAGCCACCAGAAGAGCAATCAAGCATGCTTTCATCGGAATCCCCGGGCGGAACAAAACGGTAAAAGTGTAGCACGAGATCGCGCTCTGTCCGCTTGGACAAGGGGCATCCAGCTCAGGGAAAGACTTCAGCCTCGGCTAACCCCGGAGCAGCCCGGTCCTTGTCGGACAGAAGCGGGTCGCCACCGGCCAGATCCTCGTGCGGCCACTCGATTCCAAGATCCGGATCGTTCCAGCGGAGACTCCGGTCTGATGCTTGATCCCAATATTCAGTCGTCTTGTATAAGAGATCCGCGCTTTTACTGAGGGTCAGGAATCCGTGACCAAAACCCGGCGGGATCCAGACCTCCCGTCCGCTCTCGGAATCAAGCTCAATCCCGATCCACGAACCAAAATGGCGAGAACTTCTCCGGAGGTCGATCGCGACATCAAAAACCCGGCCGGCCACGACCCGCACAAGCTTGCCCTGGGGGTGATTGATCTGATAGTGGAGACCACGGAGCGTTCCCCGTATCGAATGGGAATGGTTATCCTGCACGAAATCGGAATCGAACCCCGTGGCTTGTGCAAACACCTGGCGATTGTAGGTCTCACAAAAAAAACCGCGTGCATCCCGGTGCCGCGTGGGTTCGAGGACGAGAACACCAGGTAGCCGGGTTGCCAGAACACGCATCAGTCAATCAGGCCTGTGCGGGACGCTCAGAGCGACCCGTTCCATAGTGGAGATCCAGCCATTCCCGATAGGCGCCCGTTGTGACATTCCAGACCCAATCGGGGTGATCGAGATACCAGGAGAGCGTTTTTTCGATTCCGCTCACAAACGTCTCGCGCGGCACCCACCCGAGTTCGCGCTCGATTTTTCCGGTATCGATTGCATAGCGCCAGTCGTGTCCGGGCCGGTCAGGAACTTCCGCGATGCCTTCGACATGACTGCCATGTGCGCGCGGACGGTGTCGATCAAGCAGTCGACACACGGTTTCCACGACCTCCCGGTTCGTGAGCTCGTTGCGACCACCGATGTTATAGGTCTCCCCCACTCGCCCCCGATCCAGAATCGCCAAAAGCGCCCGGCAATGATCCTCGACATGGAGCCAGTCCCGCACCTGGCTACCGTCACCATAAAGCGGTAACGGACGGTTCTCGATCGCGTGATGAATCATCAGTGGAATGAGCTTTTCCGGAAACTGGTACGGTCCATAGTTGTTCGAACAGTGACAGATGAGGGTCGGAAGGCCGTAGGTATGCGTGTAAGCCCGAACCCAAAGATCGCTCGCGGCCTTGCTCGCGGCATAGGGACTGTTCGGCGCGAAGGGGGTTGCCTCTGAAAACGGCGGATCGGATGGGCCCAGCGATCCGTAGACTTCATCGGTTGAGACATGAAGAAAGCGGAATGACTCCCGGTCGGACGGGGCCCATTGGGCCCGGTAGACACGTACCGCTTCGAGAAGGACGAACGTCCCTTCGACATTGGTTTTCAAAAATGCCTGTGGGCCCCGAATGGAACGATCTACATGACTCTCGGCCGCAAAATGGACGATGGCCCTCGGCCTCACCCGGTTCAGCAGCCGCTCAACAGCTTCCCGGTCAGTGATGTCGCCACGCACGAATGAGAAACGCGTGTCAGATGCCACGGGCGCAAGGTTTTCAAGGTTGCCAGCATAGGTCAGCGCATCGAATACGACCAGCGGTTCATCGCGCTCGGCCAGCCAATGGTGGACGAAGTTGCTGCCGATGAAACCAGCCCCGCCCGTGATCACGATCATCTGCTGTATTCGTCCCCAAAACGATCGAGGGTTGCACGCCCTGCTCGGAGGTCAGTGTACCCGAAGTGGAATTCTATGGCATCTTGAGAACACTGAACGGCATAGAGCATCCGGCAAAGGTTCATAAGAGGGACTTTGGGACTTCATCAAAAGGATTGCGCCGGTTTTGGGGTTTTGGGTCATCACCAAAAACTGTTTCCGAGCCTTTCAGGCATCTCCACATGGTGATGGATGATCGGCGCGGGTTCATGGGAATTGCGATCCACGGACCGGCAAGTCGCGCACAATACGCGTCAGGAGACGGCTGATAGAGCCGCATCACCATGAGCTTCTGCTCTCTGCCGGGTCTTCGGATTGGTATGATGGAACACCCTGCCATCAAGAGACCCCCCTCTGGCGAGCCAACCGAAAGGGCGAGGGATCGATCGCATTCCGACTCCTGCGAGACTCGATACCATCCGCCACAATCCGGGCAGAACCGGCCGCAAGGGTCCACCCGAGCGGGCCATGCCCCACGTTCAGGACCACCGCTTCCGCCTTCGCAGTGCCGAGTATCGGGAGCCCATCGGGTGTCATGGCCCGGAGACAGGCCCAGTCGAGTTCAGAGGGCACATGGCGGAGTTCAGGCAGCCAGTCTGAGGCCGTATCATGAATGCGGCGAAGAAAACGGAGATCCGGCTGATCGTCGAACCCCGCGAACTCCGCCATACCAGCCACACGCAGACGGTTCCCAAGTGGCGTGAGCACCACTTTGCGGCTCTGGTCAGCGAGCGCGGGACCATCGCATACAAGTGGCGAAGTGGAATAGGTGCGGGTATATCCTTTGACCGGATAGATTGGAAGACGGATGCCAGCCGAGCGAGCGAGCGCCGAGCTTCCCACTCCTGCGGCGATCACGACTTTTTCGGCCCGATAACACCCACACCCGGTCACAAGCGTCACGGATTCCGAACCAGGCTCGATCGAGTGCACTGTTTCACCGAGGTGCAGGCGGACGCCTTTCCGTAACGCGTGATCCAGAAGTTTTCTGCAGGCAGCCTCGCAATCACCGAAGTGGTCATCGGGATACCAGAACCCGCCTGCCGGAGCGATGGGCGCGTATTGGAGGTGTGGCACCCGCCTGAGACAGCCGTCCTGATCCAGCACCTCTGCCCGAATGGCAAGATCGCCCTCCCAGGATAGAAGTTCCTGAGCCGCCTTCCACTCCCGATGACTACGGTAAAGGTAGAGCACACCGGAACCCGGTACCAACGGTGATCCGAGCTCGGCTTCGTACTCTCTCCAGACTCCGAGGCTGTAACGGGTAAGGGCGTGAAGAGACCCATGGTTTGCAAGATAACGGCGGCGGGATGTGTTCCGCAGGGAGGATCCGAGCCACGGAAAGGCACCCGAGCCCATCCGAAAAAGATCCAGGCTGAACGGCCGATGACGGTCGAAGAGCCAGCGCGGAAGCTCGCGCCGGATCACAGGCGACATCCAGGGGCTGCCACTTTCGGCCGAAATCTGGCCGCCATTTGCGTGACTCGCCTGGCCTGCACAGACCAACTCGGATTCGAAGAGGGCCACTCGGAACCCCCGAGTCAAAAGTTCATGGGCCTGAGTCAGTCCGATGATACCCCCTCCCACGATCGCCACATCAATGGGACAGAGGAGTCCATCCGAATCAGGCGGGATCACTGAATGCCCTGCTCTGACAGCCCTTATGATTCATCTGTGCGGTCGGGATGCTGACTCTTTCCGCAGCCTCGCAAGTGCATGCTTGATCTTGTGGAGAAGCTGTTTGCGTATTTGAGATTTTTGATGCCGTGCCTCTGCAAGGGCGATCCCGTATTGGTCGCGCGCGCGACGCGGATAATCCAGATCAGTGAAGAGAAGCCCCAGCCGAAAATGTGCCCAGGCCGCCGAGGGATCCTGATCAGGCGGGGTCACACTCAGGTAATATTCGAGTGCCTGTACGCCCGTGTGCAGGTGCATGCCGGAAACTGCCGCAATCATCCCCATGTGATAGAAGGCAGCGAACCTTCGGGGTTTGCCCCGGATGGCACGCGCCCGATAAAACCCCCATGCCGACTGGAATGCGTGGAGAGCCTCCTTCCGCAAGCGTTTCTTCTTCCAGTCGCGCATCGCGAGCATCAATTCATCTTGTGCCAGCATACTTTTTGCGCCCTTGAGCGATGCGCCCTTGAGCGATGGCTTTTCTAAAATCGCCTGCTGGAGCTCTGCAATCGCCCGGGTGCGATGTCCTTTGGCCCAGAAGATTTCGGCCTCGGCCATCCTCCCTTGCGCGGGACTGTGTGCGCGGATCGCTCGAAGTTCGAGCTTTCCCTGCCGGTTGCTGCCCCCGAGAAAGCCGGGTGCTTGGAGGTCGTAGAGCATGAGCGCCATTCGCGCTGCCATATTCTTGGGAGCGACTCGAACAGCATTTTTGAGCGCCTGGTGAATTTGTCCGACATGGCCGAGAAGTGAGAAGACCCCCGCCTTCGCGCTCTTCGCAGCCAGAACCCCTGCATAGATAATCCAGTCATTCGCGTCGTGGGGTCTTTTGTGGATCAGTTTTTTGACGTAGGGAAATGCCTTTCTGAATCGCCCATCGATCAATAGTGCTTGGATATAGAGTTTGATGAGGGATGCATCGTTCGGCTTTCGGACCAAAAGCGGTCGGATGATCAAACGGGCCTTCCGTCCATAACCGTCATGAACAAGATGGTGCAGTCTCTCCATCGTTCCCGCCTGCGCCACCATCACGCAGCCGATAAACGCCAAGAAAGCAAGCTTCCCCAAGAACGTTTTCATGTCGGAAGCAGCTCCATGATCAGATCAGCAGCCCATTCCGGGAATATTTGGTCATCAGGTTGCCGGGGAAATGCGTGGATCACCCACAGCTCAAAGACAACCTAGTAAATGAGCGGGATGAGCCGTGCCGTTCGTGCTTGGTATTCTCGGTAAATCTGACCAAAATAGGCCACAAGCATTTTCTCCTCCTGCTGGATGCGGAAGGCATAAGCCGGAATCGAAAATCCGAACAGGATCAGTACGCCGGTCCAACTGCCCAAGGTGAGACCAAATCCGGCGAGCAGGATCAGGATTCCAAGATAACTCGGATGCCGGATCCAACGGTAAAGACCCTTCGCGACAACGTGCTGCCCGGGCAGCACCACGAGTTTCGAGGTGTGGAAACGTCCCAACTGTGATATGGACGCAAAGCGAAGCGCAATGCCGGTCATCATGAGGAGCAGTGCGGGAAATGCCTGACTTTCCATGTCGGGCGCCCAGTGCTGGAAAGCAGCCCAGGAGGCCAAGGTCACACCGGACACATTGGCAATCATGAGTACCCAGCAGGAAATGGAGGCCCGCGAAATCTCCCGGGGTACTGACCGGCGCGAGAGCAGCCAGTAGTCAACGAGGAACCAGAGCCCCAAAAGCAGAAGGCCCGCGCGCCAAGCCACCATCAGCTGAGGGACTCATGGGGGGCGGACCGGCCCTGTCGAGCCCACATCCGTCCAGAACCTGCAATGATCGATCTGATGCCTGTTTTCATAGTGCCCGGGTCCCAGGTTAAGCCAGTTCGTGAATCGTACCATGATCTGGAAACAGATGGAACCGGCGCGTGTCAGTCTCAGCCCTTCCTGCGGGAATCTTCCTGACCCGACACCGGAATCACTGGATGAGTACCTCGTTTGACAAAAACGGAATACTGAAACCGCTGCCGATTCCCCGCCGGTGTGAGGTGCTCTTCCAGCTCGCTTGAAACCCGCTCGAAACCCGGTCCCAACCAGGCGGCCAGCGACTCGGGCGAGTGACGCTCGACCGGCAGTCCGCTGCACTGGGTGGGACCATCCGGAGCAAATGTCGCGAGAATCGCAGTACCCCCAGAGATCAACGCGGATTCCAAGCAGCACTTGTAGGCTGCCCGATCGATCGGATCAATCAGAAAATGAAATACCGCACGATCGTGCCACAGCCGGTAGGACCGCTCGGGTTGCCATCGGGTGATGTCTGCCACGATCCAATGAACGGCACGGGATCGGTCACCCAGTCGCACCCGCGCCTGTGCCAACCCGTTTTCGGCAATATCCAGGACCGTGATATCGCTCAGGCCATCGGCAATAAGGTGATCTACGAGACGCGAAGCGCCGCCACCGATATCGATGATCGCATCGCTTTTCTGCAGTTGTGCCGCATGGATCAGATGGAGGGAACGGTCTGGATGCGACTGGAACCAACTGACATCAGATGCCTTCTTCTCCTGGTACAGGTTTTCCCAATGCTGCCGGCTATCCATGGTGGGTGCCAAAAGAGGCGTGCAAGAGAAAAGCGCCCCTCCGATGACCCGAAAGCCTCAGAAGTGGATTCCCCGTGTCCTGTGTGCGCCGTGTGGATCGTTGTGCCGGGGCGACCTCGAGTAATTGTGCGGGCAACGGTGCACAGGATCCGAGTTCCAGGGTCACTGTGTAGCGCCCCGGCACAGGAATCCGCGTCGTCAGGCTGACCTCCACGACCCCCTCTGGGTGGTGCCCAAAAGAGATGATCCGGGCTGGTGTCGTAAAACCGATGCCGCGGGCAATCTGCGGGGGATGTGAGGCCACGGTGCGCCCGTTGACTAGGAGGCGGATCGGTGTCGTGACGGTGCCCGCACCCCCCCGGTTCGTGAGCGTGGCACTCACCGTGATGGGGTGTCCGGCTTCGATCCGGGTTGTGGCTAGGTGCAGGTGGCTGAGCGTGACACTCACGGGCTCCAACATCTTATGGTAGTTGAGCTCGTAATCGGAGACCGCGCGGGCAAAACTGAACGCTGGAGCAGGATAGCGTTCGCGCACCCCAATCCGCAGACGGATCACTCCGACGCCTGGATCCTTCAGGATGACTGCGTTGCGGCGCTCATCGATCGACCAGTGACGAACGCCCTGTACCGACACAATCGCGTCATTCCGGGGCACATGAACATAAATGCGCCGCTCGGTTCCCAAACTCGGCGGATGCATGAGAACGGTGAACATATGCCGCCTACGCTCTGCCCGGAATGACAAGTAGCCGAATCGTGTCTCGCCCGCAAAACGCACACGATGGCCATGCGCAAGCCAGATCGGCGACAGGACATTCGCGACATAGAGATTCCCGTGCAGCGCAAAGGCCATCACGTCGCGCAGGGAGGAAATGTACTGCGCCGCAAACTGGTCATGCGGCAGGGTGAGCGACTTTGCATTCCAGCCCCAGCGGGCCGCGGCGTTCATGCCTTCGGCAGCCATGTGCGTGGCGGTCGTGTGCACCAGTGCACTGTAGAGGCTCTGGAGTGCGTGCCAATCGCTGTTGCGCCGGATATACGTCTCAAGCAGGAGCAGCGAGAGATAGGAATGCAGGAAATCTTCGCGTCCGTCAGCAGGATAAGTAATTTCCCCTTCGAAGGACCGCTCGCGCCAAGTCCGGAGGCTCGGGGCAACCATGCGGTTGAAGGGCCCCAAAACCTCGGAGGGCCACACGATTTCAAGGTTGCCCCAGTCGATCCCGTAGTGTTTGCCATACCAGCCGTCGACAAAACCCTTGGCGCGCATACCTTCAATGGCGGGCGGAACAACACCCAGCGCGTCAAAAGCTGGCGTGATTTTGCAACGCAGAATACGCGCATATTGTTCACTTCGCTTCCGCCAAAGCAGACACAGGCGGGTCTGGTGCAGCGCACAGGCGATGGATGCTGCCGCCCGTGCGCCAGCGATGGCAAAGAGATCGTAGCCAACGATATGTCCACGGACTTCCTCGTCATCCGGCATCTCAAGCGCGGGATACAGTCCCCCTGAATGCGCCCAGTGCGCACGCCGGAAGTGCCATTGCCACGCCATCGACCGTTGAATCATGGGGAACACCCGCCGCGCGAAAGCGAGATCGTGTGTGTGTCGCACGTATTCCCCCATCATCCAGAGCGCCTCGCCATTCCCGTCGTATTCATGGGCCTGAGACTGGAACATCCCGTTCGGATACTGGTAGAAAGGCAGTTGGGAAAGCATCGACGCACGTGCGATCCGGGTATAACCCGCGTCAATCAGGGCCTTCATGTTGAAGGCGGTATCGCGCATGAAAAAGCGATCATAGATGTCGAAGTTCGCGTGCGTAAAATCACGACCGCCCACCCGATGCAGGCTATCCATAAGGAGAAGAACAAGGCTTGCGCGATAGGTATTGACAACCCGTGGCTCATCTACGCTGATCTTGGTTGCCTTGGAGATGAGATGCTTCCAGAAGGCGATGGTCGTCATGCGATAGCGCGCGTAGTGGGCTCGGCTCAGGAGTCCGGCATCGGATGCGCGGGCCACAAAATATGGGATTTTGACCACGAGCGTCTGCCGGCCGAACGGTTTGAGCCGGAAGTGGTACTTGAGACGGTCCTGGGGCCCGCCGATCACCCGGGTAGGCTGTCTGGAAACGGCATAGAGAAGCTTGCCGGTGCCAACCCATGCCCGATCCGGTGCCTGGAACGTGACCTGGCGCGGACGCGAGGGCGAGCGGAAAACCTGGTAGCGCTTCTTGAACAGCGCCCGATGTCCAAGCGCCAAAGTGAGGCGAACGGTACGGGAGCGGTTCGAGGTATTCGTCACCTGGTATTTCACGAACGTCACCATGTTTTGGACCGGCGCGGTTAGGTGCAGTTTATCGACACCATACTGAATGGTATATGGCACGCGTGCCAGACCGTGAACCGTGCTGGCAAAATACTCAACATGGTAGCGGATACCCGCACGCTCAAAGGATGCTTCGACGATCGGCAGCCACCCATCGAATAGTGTCTTGATCCGCTGGTTCATGGGCCTGTCATGGCGGCCGATCAATAGCCCGAGTGTGCCGAAATCATTCCGAACAAAACCGCGGGGCGTGATCAATGCCTGTTCGGGCCCACCATAAACGCCGATGATCGTGCGCGGGTAGCGGTACCAGTCGAATGGTTCGGACGAAGGATCGATGACGGGTCTCAGACCGGCTTCGGCGTGGGAACGCACCCCATAGGGCTGGCGGACGTATGGCGCGGTCACGGTGGGCCGGGACCTGTGCTCATGGGCATGGGCGGGTATCGGGGCGAACAGCAGAACCAGAGCTGCGAACACCCAGGGCATTCTTAGGTGCCACGGGATTTGGCAGGTTGATAACATCTCATTACACCTCCGGCATGGCATCATTCAGAGTTCGGAGTGCCGCCGGGATAATCGGCGGATCTCCCATGATAACGCCGCTGGGCGGCTAGGACTGGACTTGACTCTGGAGTCAACTCCAAGGATAAGACTATAGCGCAGGTATCCAAGGAGTCATGAACATGCTCAAAATCGGCGAAGTGGCCAAGCGCACAGGTGTACGGGTTGATACCATCCGCTACTACGAGCGGGCGGGGCTCCTGCCCGAGCCTGCACGGCGCCCGTCCGGTTATCGAACCTACGATGCGGAGGCGATCCGTCGCCTGCGTTTTATCCGGCGGGCCAAGGCGCTCGGCTTCAGCCTGGCCGAGATTAGCGAATTGCTGACTATCAGTACCCGGCGGGACATGCAGGCAGTGAAGAATGCGGCACGCCGCAAACTATCCGATCTTGACCAGAGGATCGGCAAGCTCACACACATCCGTGATGCCTTAGGCATGCTCATCGAACACTGCCCAGGCCGGGGCGAGGCGGCTTTGTGTCCGATTCTGGCTGCGCTGAACGACGGAGCGGATGAAGGCCCTTGAATACCCATCCACAAACTAAGACCATGGCCGAGGCGATCGATCCGGTCTGCGGGATGACCACCGATCCCGGAAAACCGGAACACGAAGTGATCTATGAGGGGCACCGTTACCACTTTTGCTCGAAAGGCTGCCGCGAGCGGTTCACAGCCAATCCGGGGCGGTACCTCGACTCACCTGCCCCCCCGGCGCAAGCCGCAACCGGCTCGACCTACACCTGCCCCATGCATCCCGAGATCCAAATGCCCAAGCCCGGAAACTGCCCCAAGTGCGGGATGGCGCTCGAGCCCGTGATGCCAGTCACCTCAGGCGGTGGCAACTCGGAAGTGCGACTGCTGTCACGTCGTTTCTGGATCTGCGTCGCGCTCACACTACCTGTTTTGGCCATCGCCATGGCGCGAGATCTCGGTGTGCACGAGTCGGCTGCCCTGGAGTTCCCACTCGGTGCCACTGAAGCGCTGCTGGCGAGTGCGGTCGTGCTCTGGGGGGGAGCCAGTTTCTTCAGGCGAGGCTGGAAAGGCTTGGTCTGCCGCAGTCCCAACATGTACACCCTGATCTCGATCGGAGCTGGCATTGCCTGGGCCTACAGCTTGGTCGCATTTTTGGCACCAGGTATCTTCCCAGTCGATTTCCGCAGTTCCAATGGATCGGTGGCCGTTTATTTCGAATCCGCTGCGGTCATCATCACGCTCGTCATGATGGGCGACCTCCTGGAATTGCGCGCACGCGGGCACACCGGGAATGCCATTCATGCGTTGCTGGCGCTTGCCCCGCAGACGGCACGACGACTGCGCGACGGACGTGAAGAAGATGTGCCACTTGAGGCTTTGCGGGCCGGTGACACCCTGCGCGTCCGGCCCGGCGAGACCATTCCGGCGGACAGCCAGATCATCCAGGGGGCAAGCCACGTCGACGAATCCATGATGACGGGTGAGCCCACGCCCGCACGCAAAGGAGAGAATGATTCCGTCATCGCAGGCACGGTCAACCAAGAAGGTACGCTGCTGATGCGCGCCAACCAGGTCGGCTCCGAAACCACGCTCAGCCGGATCATCAAACGGGTTGCAGAAGCCCAGCGCTCCAAAGCTCCCATCCAGCGCACCGTGGACCGTGTTGCGACCGTATTCGTGCCTGCAGTGGTGGGTTCAGCACTTGTGACCTTTGTCGCCTGGACCTTGTGGGGGCCGCAACCGGCTGCCGTTCACGGGCTGATCGCGGCCGTAGCAGTTCTGATCATTGCCTGCCCGTGCGCGCTCGGACTCGCTACCCCTATCTCCATCATGGTCGCCTCGGGCCGCGGAGCCCAGTCGGGAGTTCTGTTCCGCGAGGCGGCGGCCATTGAGGCGCTCTGCAGGATTGATACGATCGTGGTGGATAAAACCGGAACGCTCACCGAAGGCCGCCCCCAACTGACCCATGTGGAAACCTCCCCGGATTTCGAAAAACAGAACGTGCTGGAGCTGGCTGCAGGACTCGAAGCGGGGAGCGAACATCCGCTGGCGCGTGCCGTGCGAACTGCCCTCCCACCCGGCACACAACTGCCTCATCTCGAGAACTTCCATGCCGTGACCGGACAGGGCGTCACCGGCACGGTGGCGGGTCGACGACTTGCGCTCGGTAATGAGATGCTCATGAAAGCACAGGGCGTCGACATCCAGTATTTCGGGAAATCCGCAGGCCACCTGCGTGATGAGGGCGCGACGGTGGTATTTCTCGCCGTAGATGAGAAGCCAGGCGCGCTCCTCGCGGTGCGTGACCCCATCAAGCCGGACGCCGCCGAGACCGTCACGGCTCTCCGTCGTGCCGGGCTCAGGCTCGTCATGGCGACAGGAGACGCCTTAGCCACCGCCCATGCCGTATCCCGTGCCCTCGGCATCGACGAGGTTTTGGCCCAGGCGACCCCGGAAGACAAGGCTGACCTTGTCTTGCGTCTCAAGGTGCAAGGTCGCCGGGTTGCCATGGCGGGAGACGGCGTCAACGATGCACCAGCTTTGGCCGCTGCGGATGTCGGCATTGCCATGGGCACAGGCACGGACATCGCGATGGAAAGCGCCCCGATCACACTCGTGCGGGGTGACCTCGGAGCGATCCTGCGCGCCATCCGTCTATCACGCGCCACCATGCACAATATCCGGGGAAACCTCATTTTCGCATTCCTTTATAACGGAATCGGTGTCCCTCTGGCTGCGGGTGTGCTGTATCCGCTCTGGGGCATTCTCCTGTCCCCGATGATCGCTGCCCTGGCCATGAGTCTTTCATCCGTCTCGGTGGTGATGCATGCCTTGCGTTTACGCAAAGCACCCATCTGAATCATCATTGCCTCGTTCCCATCTTTCCAAATGAAATGTCTTGAATCAGAGCCCTTGCACTGCATTCCCGGTACGCAAAGTCTTGAACCGATTTTCAAAGCTCGCTTTTGCGCATGCTTTCCCAGAACTCGAATGCCTGTTGGCGCGTGCGTCGCGCCTGTTGTGCATCACGCAGGGCTGTCAGGCGCCTTTGGCGGGCGGTCCTGCGATTATGTGTTTGCAGGAGCCGAACATACTCCTCGTTCGACGTATGGATCCCGTCGTTGAGCTCCCGGAGAATGCAGGCTGTTTCGACCGGAAACGTGTTTTCACACATGCGACGCGCCATTCCAGCGATATAGCCTTGGCTGGTGATCAGCCTTTCAAATGCCAGGAGCGGCCGGATCATGCGTTCCCGATCCTCAAAGCTCGTTTCCCGGATACGGTCAGGCACGAATCGTGTTTTGACGTGGTGCAGTTGGGTGGCCCACTCATCGAAGTTCAGTGTTGCAAACATCGTTGATTTCACCTCATGAAACGGGGATTCCAAACCACACCCAGATCGCCGGGGTGGACCCGCTCGCAACGAGGATCAATCGATGTTTCGCAAAGCAATCGAAGAACGATAGACATACATCGGCCCTCTCTCGAGGCAGGCTTTGGCACCGTATCGCAGGTCGACCGGTTGCCGCGACGTCTTAGGGCCCGTGCCCTCAACCGCTCTGGATGTAACTGCTGTGACCTTGACGATCACATTTGCGGGCTAGCGCGAGGCTTCGTTTCTGTCAAAGCCAAGGTAACCAGACAGGCATCATCGATGACGAGTTGGCAACGCACATCCCCAGTAACTGCCTGTGATGGTTATGGAAATGAACGAACAGGAGCGCACCGATCAGTTTGTCGCCACCAGAAATTTAAGGACGGTCCTTAGTGATTGGCGGAGAGAGAGGGATTCGAACCCTCGAAGGGCTTAATCACCCTTACTCCCTTAGCAGGGGAGCGCTTTCGACCACTCAGCCATCTCTCCTAGGCGGTTACTCGTCCGTGTTGCCCTCTTCTTCCTCGTCATCATAAGCACTGTTTTGAAAATTACCCGGCGCAACCTGGCCCATGGACAGGGCAGTCAAGCCCTGAGCGGCGCGTTCGCGTTGAATCCGGACATAAATTTCCTCGCGGTGTACGGCAATCTCCTTGGGAGCACTGACTCCCACCCGGACCTGATTACCCTTCACGCCAAGAACCGTAACCGTGACATCGTCACCGATCATGACCGTCTCACCCACACGTCTCGTCAAAATAAGCATGATGTGTAACTCCTTGAACCTCAACCTCAGTGGACAAATGGAACGATCCATGCCAGGGGTGGCGCATCCTGCATACCATCAGGAACCCGCCTTGCTGGGTAGATAGACCGTCTTCGTATTATGCCCCGTTTACTGAAGCAAGTCACCCGGGATCAATCCCCTCATGAATATTCATTGGGTTTGATGCCGCGATCCCGCATCACCCACCCGGACTCAGGTGCTCCGCTTTTTCCTGGGAGAGGGCTTTCGGACCCGTTCCTCAAAACCGAGTGCACGATGGACCGCCACGAGCGCTCGCTTGCCGTCTTCCTCCGGAATCGTGACCGAGACCTTGATTTCGGCGGTGGCCATCATGCGAACCGAAATGGATTCCGCGGCGAGCGTCGAAAGCAGGCGCGCAATGAGTTCAGGGTGGGATTTGAGACCCAAACCCACGAGTGAAAGTTTGGCAATCCGTTCGCTTGAGATCACCCCTTCGGCGCCGATCGCGCCCGCTCGCTCGCGCACGAGTGCGAGCGTATCCGCGAGCGATCGCTGGGGTACCGTGAATCCGAGGTCGACCCGCCCGTCCCGGGCACGGTTCTGCACGATAAGATCGATCTCGATTCCCGCTGCACTGATTGGACCGAGCAAAATTGCGGCCAGCGCAGGCTGTTCCGGGACACCGAGAATCGTGATTTCAGACTCGTTCTGGCTGAGTGTGACCCCGCAGAGGGATTCCTCGTTGACTGCGGGGGGGGAACCCGTAAATCGCGTGCCAGAGCTCCCCTCCCCCGCAAAGGTCGAGAGGACCCGCAGGGGAACCCGGTGTCGCCCTGCCAGCTCGACTGAACGCCGCTCGAGCACTTTCGCACCCCCACCCGCAAGTTCGAGCATTTCCGAATAGCTTAGATGATCGTGGCGGCGCGCGGAGGCGATCAGGCGCGGATCGGCCGTATAAACCCCATCCACATCAGTGTAGATCTGGCATTCGTCAGCGCACAGAGCAGCCGCAAGAGCGACGGCAGTCGTATCGGATCCGCCCCGCCCGAGTGTCACATAATCGCCCGCCGCATCAATGCCCTGGAATCCGCACACGACCGGCACGATGCCCGACTTAAGATCGGAGTGGAGTCTTGCGGAATCGACCGCATGCACGATGGCCTCGTCGGGCGATCCCCGGGCCTCGAGCCCGATCTGCCAGGCCGTGTAGGAATGCGACGGAATTCCCCGCGCATTCAATGTGAGGGCCAGGAGTGCGGCACTCGTCTGTTCGCCGGTCACGACCAGAGCTGCGAGTTCGCGGGGATCGGGGGTTGTGGAGAGTGTGTGGGCAAGGGCGATCAGGCGGTCGGTCTCGCCGGCCATGGCCGAGACCACAATTACAAGATCGATGCCCGACCGGCGGTGACGCTCAATGAGTGAAGCCACATTTCCGATGCGAACCGGATCGCCAACCGATGTTCCGCCGAACTTGAGGACCCAGAGCGACATTCAGGCGCACCCCTTCAACCAGTTCCGAACCCAATCCGGAACCTCGGCCAGGGCCTGGTCGAGCACCTGGGGATCGCCTCCCCCCCCTTCAGCGAGATCGGCACGGCCGCCGCCGCGGCCGCCGATCCGGCTGGCGATGTGGGCGACCAGTTCACGTGCCGGGGCTCGTTTGGATTCTGCGGGAGTCACCCCTGATACGATGCGGACTCTCCCGTCTTCGACCGAAGCCAGAACCACAATCGCTTTCTTGAACTCGTGGCGGATCCGGTCGACCCCTGCCCGGAGACTCGGCACATCGGCTCCATCGATCCGTCGTGCAACCACCCGGATACCCTCGATTTCAACCGGAGCGGCTGCCGGGTCGGACTCGGTTCCACCCACGAGACGCCGTTTGACCTCCTTCAATGACTCCTCGAGCGCACGCTCCCGCTCCTGAAGCTGGCGGATACGCGCCGCCCATTCTTCGGGTCCCGCACCCAAAAGTGCCTGAAGTTCGCTCCGCGTGCGGCCAGCTTCCTGTATCCAGCAGAGCAACCCGAGTCCGGTCACAGCCTCGATACGACGGATGCCGGACGCCAAACCGCTTTCGTTCACAATCTTGAACCCGCCGATATCCCCGGTTCTTTGGACGTGGGTTCCACCGCAAAGTTCGATCGAGAACTCGCCCATCGAAAGGACACGAACCCGTTCCCCGTATTTTTCCCCAAAGAGCGCCATTGCTCCGAGGCGCCGGGCATCGTCAAAAGCCATCTCCCGGGTCACAACTGGCCGGTTCGCCACGATCTCGCGAAAGACGAGGGTCTCAACCGCATCCCGCTCGTCCGCCGTGAGAGGAGCAGAATGGGAAAAATCGAAGCGGAGGCGCTCGGGTGCAACCAGCGATCCCTTCTGGGCGACATGTGTGCCGAGAACACTCCGCAGTGCCGCATGCAGGAGGTGTGTGGCCGAATGATTGCGCATCGTCTCCAGGCGTCGTGCGACATCAACCCGTGCGAGAACTCCTTCTCCAGATACAAGAACGCCCGCTTCGAGCGTGCCCCGGTGGATCACAAACTGACCCGCCCGCTCGGTATCTTCGACCCGGAACCGCGCGTTGGGGGATTCGATCACACCGGTATCGCCCACCTGTCCGCCGGATTCCGGATAAAACGGTGTCCGATCCAGCACAAGCGCACCCTTCCCGCCCTCGTCCAGACGATCAACCGATTGGGATCCCACAAAAATGGTCGCAATCCGGGATGCAGTCTCAAGGTTCCCATAGCCCAGAAATTCCGTGGCTTCGACATCGAGCGGGATCCGGTGTTGTGCACCAAAATCGGATTCTCGGCGCGCCCGTTCGCGCTGGATTGTCATCAGCGCTTCATACCCCGCGAGATCGACGCCGAAGCCCCGTTCGCGGGCGGTGTCGATCAGAAGATCGATCGGGAACCCGTAGGTATCCGAAAGCCGGAATGCCAGCTCGCCCGGAATCACTCCTCCCGATAGAGACGCAAGCCCCTCTTCGAGCACCTGGAGGCCCTGGCGCAGGGTACGTTCGAAGCGCTCCTCTTCCCGCTGGATCTCCACGGCCACCTCCGCCAGCACGGAGTCGGTGAGCTCGGGATAGGATGGCGCCATGAGTGTACCCACCACGGGTACGAGGCGGTGCAGAAAGGGACCCTGGGCTCCTTCCTTGACCCCATGCCGGATGGCGCGGCGGATGATGCGCCGGAGCACATAGGCCCGTCCCTCGTTTCCGGGCCGGATACCATCGGAGATGAGAAACGTGGCAGCCCGGGCGTGATCCGCGATCACCCGGAGCGAACTCGAATCGCGGGATGCACAGGTCAGAATATCCGCTGCGGCCGCAATCAGCGTCCGGAAATGCGCGATGTCATAGTTCGAAGGTACCCCTTCGAGCACGGCCGCGATCCGTTCGAGCCCCATACCCGTATCGACACAGGGATGGGGCAACGGAGTGAGTACGCCCGTCTCATTACGGTTGAACTGCATGAAGACGAGATTCCAGATCTCGACATAACGGTCACCGGAAGCATCATCCGAACCCGGAGGACCGCCCGCGACATGGGGCCCGTGGTCGAAGAAGATCTCGGTCGAGGGCCCGCACGGACCCGTATCTCCCATGGACCAGAAATTGTCATCCCCTGGAATGCGCCGGAGGCGGCTTTGGGGCACGCCGATCACCCGGGTCCAGGCAGCATAGGCGGCCTCATCGTCCGGGTGGATCGTGACCCAGAGGCACTCTGGATCGAGCGCAAGTGTTTCCGTGAGATAACGCCAGGCGAGCGTGATCGCCTCTTCCTTGAAGTAATCACCGAAGCTGAAGTTGCCGAGCATCTCGAAAAACGTATGGTGACGGGCGGTATAACCCACGTTCTCAAGGTCATTGTGTTTGCCGCCGGCCCTGAGACAACGCTGCACACTTGCAGCACGCCGGTAGGGCCGGGTTTCGAGCCCCAGAAATACATCCTTGAACTGGACCATGCCGGAGTTGGTGAAAAGGAGCGTTGGATCCCGAGCCGGAACAAGCGACGACGAGGGCACGACCACGTGCCCACTCCCCTTGAAGTAGGATGTAAAACTCTCGCGAATGGTTTTGAGATCCAAGCTCCCGCCTCTCGATCCGAACCCGGCCATGTGCTCGGCCGGGTCAATTGTGACGTAAAAGGGCCGCGAGGGGAATCCTCGCCTGTAGCGCCGCGCGGGCACTCTGCGGATGACCCAAGACCGGACCCATCATCTGGACGGGACTCGGTCTCGGCACGCAGGATGGATCCAGACACGACGCGAGTACACTGCGTCCTGAGCGCACTTTCTTCGCCGCGCCGCGCCGGGGCTTTGGTTGCTCGGAGCCCGGATCAGAGAACCGGATCGTCATCCCGGCCCTCCCCAGCATCCGACAGAATATCGAGTCCCCAACCCTGCCAGAGGCCGGAGACGACCCGGGGCGAAAATCCTCGCTGCAGAAGAAAATGGCTCTGCTGCTCGCGCATAGCCACATCCGACGGACGGCTTGAACCGAAACGTTTGATGCGCGCCCGCTCGGCCACGAGGATCCAGGCCGCATCCGGACGATGGAGTTCAGTTTCAATGAGCTCGCGGGAGATCCCGCGCGCTTCGAGTGTGTGGACAATCTTGAGTGGCCCTTCGCCACGACGGATGCGCGCGCGGATGTATTCTCCGGTGAAGCGACGATCACTTTGCGCACCCGTGGCCGAAAGATGTTCGAGTACGGGTTCGATGGCCTCCTGGTTGCCCCCGAGTCTGACCAGTTTGGCGCGCAGTTCGGATCGCGCATATTCGCGCCGGGCCAGCCAGCCAAGCGCCCGTTTGAGAAGCTTGGGGTCAGGTGTCGTCACCCGGAGTCGCCCGTTCAGCGACGCGATCCACCGCCGTCGGGACTTTCGCTCGGATCTCACTCTCGAGTGCCGCTGTTGCCTCCGGATGTTCGAAAAGATACTGGCGGGCGTTGTCCCGACCCTGCCCGATGCGATCACCCTTGAGGCTATACCAGGAACCGGATTTTTCGATGAGACCCGCCGCCGAAGCGAGATCCAGAATTTCTCCTTCGCGCGAAATACCCCGGTCGTAGAGGATCTCGAACTCGGCCTGCCTAAAGGGGGGGGCGACCTTGTTTTTGACCACCTTGACCCGGGTTTCGTTGCCGATCACCTCCTCGCCGCGCTTAACGGTGCCGATCCGGCGGATGTCGAGCCTAACCGACGCGTAAAACTTGAGCGCATTGCCGCCGGTCGTGGTTTCCGGATTGCCAAACATGATGCCGATCTTCATGCGGATCTGGTTAATGAAGATGACAAGCGTATTGCTCCGTTTGATGTTGGCTGTAAGCTTCCGGAGCGCCTGGGACATGAGCCGGGCCTGGAGTCCCACATGCGAATCCCCCATCTCTCCCTCGATCTCCGCACGTGGGGTGAGGGCTGCCACCGAATCGATCACGATCACGTCGATCGCACCGGAGCGGACCAGCATGTCCGCAATCTCGAGCGCCTGCTCACCGGTATCGGGTTGTGAAATCAGAAGATCCTCGACCTTGACGCCCAGTTTCTTGGCATAACCCGGATCGAGGGCGTGCTCAGCATCCACGAACGCGGCGACTCCACCCCGTGCCTGAGCCTGAGCAATCACATGGAGGGTCAAAGTCGTCTTGCCAGAAGATTCGGGTCCGTAGATTTCGACAACCCGTCCACGCGGCAGCCCGCCGATCCCGAGCGCGAGATCAAGTCCCAGAGAACCCGTCGGGATCACATCGATATCCCGGGGCTCAACCGCATCACCGAGCCGCATGACAGCCCCTTTACCGTACTGGCGTTCAATCTGACCGAGTGCCTGAATCAGCGCCTTTTTGCGATTGTCATCCGTCATGGGAGAAACCTATCTGGAATGCCTTTGAGCTTATCTCGTGATTATTCCACATTCACCCTCCATCCTCCAAACCCGAAAGCCGCCACTCGGCGAGGATTTCATAATCACGCCCCGGAGAGGAACGGGCCAGGCAGAGCCGGCCGACCGGCCACCCGAGGAGAGGTGCCGATCGGGTCTCCGCGAACCTGCGGACGCCCCGCGCGAGCGTCACATGAGGCACGAAGGGGGGCGGTGCTCCGGAATCACCCGGATCGGGAGGAAAGCCTGCATCCGCGAGCCCAGACCGGAGCGTACGGACCAAAACTCTGAGTGCCTCCGGGATCCGGGAGGGAGCGAAATAGAGGATCCGGGACCGCCGGAACCAGCCCATCCGTTCGAGCACGAGATCAAAACCTGCGAGGTGGAGTGTGCCCACGTACGCGGTGATCGACGTTACGGCTTGGGGCGGCAACGATCCCAGAAAGGCGAGTGTGAGGTGATGGTTGGGCGGAGAAACCGAATGTGCACCCGGGAGCGATTCCCAAAATGGCCGGGTCAGCCGCTCGATTTCCAGAGAAAGTGCGCATTCCGGCCAGAGGGCCAGAAAATAGTGTTCTTCAGCCATGGAGACGCTTGAGGAGTCCCATGAGCGCCTCGTGTACGGCCTGGTTGCGAATCGACTCCCGGCTCCCGGAAAACCCGAAACGTTGGACCTCCTCTGCTGGAGCCCCCCCACCGCGCTGTCCCCAACCAATGTAAACAAGCCCGACCGAGGAATCCGGATCAGAGCGCTTGGGGACCCGCTCCAGAGTCTCCTCATCACCCGCGAAAGGCCCGGCGTAGCCTGTGGTCGCGAGTGCCCAATCCGCATCGCTTGCATCAAACGCCCCTCGCAGCATCCACCGCGCGACCGTCTCCGACACGGCTCCACAGCTGGCCAGAGCATCCGCCGGAACCCTGAGCCAGCGCTGCTTCGCCTCCACCTGATAGGAGACGATCGCGCCGTAAAACCACTTCGAGCTTCCGGGAATCGCGGTGAGTACTCCTCCGATCCACCCACCGGTTACTGACTCGGCAACGATCAGAGTCTCGCCCCGCCGAATGAGCTGGCTACCGATTTCGGCCGCCTGCTCCCAAAGGGGTGGATCTGCTTCAATGATTCTCACTTTCTCTTGCTCTCCCGGCGCTGGGCCCACAGCCAAAACGGCAATACGCTCACCCGATTCAGATGAGCGGCCAGACCAGAAACACGAACCCGAGCAGCATGATGAACCCGCCACTCAGAACCTCACCATACCGTTCGATGACACGGAAGCGGAACTGTCTCAACCCCCGGGTCGAATACACGCACATCACGACATAGGTCACAATCGTGCTGGCTGCAAAAACCAGAGCCATGACTCCGATCAGCCAGGAACCGTAACGACCCGCCGCAAAAAATGCCGGCAGTCCCTCGATCATGGGCGAGGATCCGAGAACCAGGACCAGCGCGGTGGCCCGGGTACGGCCCGGCAGATGATCTCCAGACACGAGCGTCCCCGGAGCGGAGTGGGCCTTTGCACGCATCTCCCGCCAGGCTGCAACGCACATCCATCCCCCAAAAAGAATCAACCCGAGACTCGAGATGCGGGCAACGAGCGCGCCATAGTGGTGGGCGACCTCAAGCCCCGCATACCACATGACGAGTCCGATGAGGAGCGTGGACAGAACATGCCCGATACCGGCTCCAAGCGCGGTGGTGATCACTTTATGTTGCGACCATTGCTCCTGGCGGGCGAGCAGCGCGATCGGACCCCAATGATCTGGTACGATCGTATGCAGGACACCGACCAGGGCAACGGCACCGATCAGCAGAAACTCTGGAGCGGTATGCAAGCTCGAAACTCCGGGCACGCTTTGTTAGGCCCATGATCGCACGTCACGTCCGGTTCCGGCATGTCCCGGAATCGCAAGGGATTGAGTGAGCCCCGTCGGGACGTCCCCGAAGGGGCAGCTTCAAAGGCCGCTCGCACCATGTGCATTTCCAGGCTTCGAGACGATATGACCGCCCGCGGAGGCTTGGCAAGGCTTTGACAAACGATTATATTTTTATAATACTAGATATATGGAATTATATTCCGCCACCCGCGCGCTCGGTGCGCTCGCACACGACACCCGGCTTGCCATCTTCAGGCTCCTGGTCCAAGCGGGCCCGGGAGGACTATGCGTCGGCGAAATCGGGAAAAGACTCGATCTCGCACCCGCCACCCTATCCTTCCACCTCGCGACGCTACGCCAAGCCGGCCTCGTAGCCACCCGCCGTACCGGCCGTACACTTTATCAGGCAGCCAACTACACCGTCATGGGGGCACTCGTGGACTATCTCACGGCCAACTGTTGCGGGGAGGCAGGAGGTGGCAGCGCCGGTGCTTGCGGGATCATCTCTCCTCAAAACCCGATTCAAGCGCCCGATCCTGAGGTATGCGATGCAACAGCTGCCCGTATCCGGCGCTGATCTCGGCCAGTTGATCGCGATTGATTCGAGCCTGTTCGGAACCTGCCCCACGGTTCAGAAACCGGGCAACGCCAAATGGACGCTCGACGATCCGCGTGGCCCCTTTGCTCTTTTCAAAGCTGATCGCGGACCGGGTTTACCTCCTTTAGGTATTCAGACCGCAGACGCTCCCGGGCTGGAAGCGATTGGCGCACAGCTCAATGCCGCCTGGATAGCCCTTGAGGAGGAGCGAAACGGCATCTGCTGCACCGCCCGCTCAGACAAATACTGGGTCCGCGACCCCCAGGGCATCCACTGGAAAAGTTTTCTCACGCACGAGGCGGAGGAGACCGGGAACCGGCCGGAGACCCGTCATGCGTATGGCCCCTGCCCGGGGAATCATGACTCAATCAACGGCTGCATCTGATGACGATCTCAATCACACCCTTCGAGCCCGCGGATGAAACCTGGCTCCGGGCGTTACTGGCCACAGCCCACCTGGCCACAGCCGACATCACAACTGAGATGCTCGGCAATTTCATGATCGCCCGGGATGACGAGAAACGGGTCGGCCTTGCCGGAGTCGAGTTTCATGGCACCTCGGGACTGCTGCGCTCGGTGGTTGTGGAATCGTCCGTGCGCAGTACCGGAGTCGGGAGCCGGCTCGTGGAGGCGATCGAGGTACGGGCACGCAAGCGTGGAATCAGAGAACTTTTTCTGCTCACCGCAACGGCGCGGGACTTTTTCGCCAGACTCGGATACCACGCCTACACACGGAGTGAAGCTCCGGAGTCCATCCGGGCCACCCGAGAGTTCGTTGAACTCTGCCCTCGAGGCTCTGACTGCATGAGTAAACCCTTGTGGATACCGACCCATTACGTGCTCTTCCTCTGCACCGGAAACTCCGCCCGCTCGATCCTGGCCGAGGCGATTCTGAATCATCTCGCAACGCCCGAGGGCAGCGTACGGGCATTCAGCGCCGGAAGCCATCCCAAATCCGGAATCCATCCGCTCGCCCTCGCAATCCTTGAGGAGAACCATCTTCCCACTGCAGAGCTTCGCACCAAAAACTGGAGTGAGTTTGACCAGCCGGGCGCTCCCCGCATGGATTTTGTGATCACGCTCTGCGATCAGGCTGCTCAAGAAGCCTGTCCCATCTGGCCCGGCCACCCGGTCACGACTCATTGGGGTCTCTCCGATCCCGCCTCCGTAACGGGTTCTGCTGATACGATGCGCCAGGCTTTCCGCGAGACTTACCGGGTCCTGCACCGGAGAATCGAGCTTTTTCTGGACATGCCACTCGGCGAGTCTGATCCATCCGCACTCAAGACTCGCTTACAGGAGATCGGACAGCTCTGAGCCAGGGCCGGTCTTTCAGCAAGACAAGTCAACTCACCATCCCGCCAGTTTCCTGCTGACGGCAGATGATGCGGCGTGCCCTGTCCGTATCAGGAAAGGGCCGGGTGGATTCCCGGACTCCGGTCGTCCCCGGTCGGCTATGATGGGAGACGCCTTGCTGGAATACCCGAGACGATCAGCAGCCTTGCAACACCCCTCACCCCAAACCCATCCATGAACGCACCCTCCGCAAGCCAGCCCCCCCCATTCGAACTCGGCCACCACACGCCGCTCATGCGCCAGTATCTCGCAGTCAAGGCCGAACATCCGGAGCGCCTGGTTTTCTTCCGCATGGGCGATTTCTACGAACTCTTTTACGAAGATGCCCGTGAAGGTGCCCATCTTCTCAATATCGTCCTCACCGAGCGTGGCGTCTCGGCCGGTGCACCCATCCCCATGGCAGGAGTCCCTTTCCACGCACTGGAGAGTCATCTGGCCAAGCTCATCGGTCAGGGCCGATCCGCCGTGATCTGCGAACAGATGACCGAGGCGGATGGACGCGGGCTCATCGAACGCCGGGTGACCCGCATCGTGACGCCAGGGACTCTGGTCGAAACTCAGCTTTTGGACGAGAGGCGTGACAACTGGCTCGTCGCCCTGACGAACGAAGGCGAACGGATCGGCCTCGCGGCGCTCGATCCCTCGACCGGAGTGTTTCACGTGAGTGAGTTCGAAACGCTCTCGGATGTCCGTGCGGAACTCGGCCGCCTGCAACCCGCCGAAGCACTGCTTGCCGAGGGAGGCGGGCTGGCCCAAACGCTCCGCGAATCCCTCCCCAAAGCCCAAACCGAGCTTCCGCCCTGGCATTTCGAGAGAGAATCCGCACGCAGAAAACTCCTCGATCATTTCGGGTGCGCGGATCTCGCTCCGTTCGGCTGCGAAGCGCTCACACTCGCGACAATGGCGGCTGGCGCGCTTTTGGGTTATGTCCAGTCGACTCTCGGTACCCATCTCCCCCAAATCCGCTCCCTCACCACCCGGCACTCCGAAGACCATCTTTGGATCGACGCCGAGACCGGTCGCCATCTCGATCTCGAACCGGATCCCGCCCGCCCGCGCGAATCAAGCCTCTTGGGACTGCTCGACACGACCGAAACACCCATGGGTGCCCGCCTCCTTCGCGAGTGGCTCCTCCGCCCTTTGCGCGCTGCCCCCAAAGCCGAGGCGCGACAGCGTGCGATCGTCGAACTCATGATAAGTGGCCACGAACCCAACATCCGTGAAACCCTAACCGGTGTCCGGGATCTTGAGCGCATCGGCGCGCGTCTGGCCCTGGGATCGATTCGCCCGCGCGAGCTTCTCACGCTCGCGCACAGCCTGAAACGGATCCCGGGCCTCATCACCCTCCTCTCTCCGCTGGCAGAACCCCTCTGGATCGAGCTGCAAAACCATCTCCATTCCCAGGAATCCTGGGTAACCGGAATCGAGCAGGCACTGGCAGACGATCCACCCCAGCTGGCCCGTGAAGGCGGAGTGATCCGCCCGGGGTTTGATCCCGTTTTGGACGAGCTGCGCGGTATGGGTGGCGATACCGCAGCCGCCATCGCGCGTTTTGAGACAGTCGAGCGCGAGCGAACCGGAATTGCGACGCTCAGGGTCGGATTTCATCGGGTCCATGGGTACTACCTCGAACTCACCCGGGGCCAGGCCAGCCAGGCTCCTAACCATTACGAACGCCGTCAGACACTCAAGGGCGTCGAGCGTTTCACGACACCGGAGCTCCGGGCATTCGAGGATCGGGTCTTGTCAGCCGAAGCGCGGGCGCTCGCGCGCGAACGGGAACTCTACGAGACGCTCGTCTCGGAGTGGGGACGGGAGCTTCCCACACTGCTCGAAACAGCTGCCGCCATCGCAGCAGTCGATGTCCTGCGCACCCTTGCGGAACGGGCGAAAAGCCTGGATCTCCATACGCCCGTATTCATCCGCGAACCCGGACTGACCATCCGGGGGGGACGCCATCTTGTGGTCGAGCGTGCCTGTCATCCGGAACCATTTATTCCCAACGACCTCGCATTCCACGACGGTCGTCGCCTCCTCATTCTCACGGGACCCAACATGGGCGGGAAAAGCACCTACATGCGGCAGGCCGCCCAGACCGTAATCCTGGCTTACGCCGGCTCCCTCGTTCCGGCCGAATCCATCGAGGTGGGACCGATCGACCGGATTTTCACCCGCATTGGCGCAAACGATGATCTCGCCCGGGGGCGCTCCACTTTCATGGTCGAGATGATTGAGACCGCCTCGATTCTCCGCCAGGCAACCCGGGAGAGCTTGGTGCTCCTCGACGAGGTTGGACGCGGAACGGGTACGCATGACGGCGTCGCGCTGGCCTGGGCGGCTGCCGAATATCTCTGCCGGACCCTGGGCGCATTCTGCCTTTTCGCCACCCATTATTTTGAGCTCACGCTCCTGCCGGATACGATCCCGGAAGCGGCCAATATCCACGTCTCCGTACGCGAACACCAGGGACGCCTGATCTTTCTTCACCGGGTCGAGGAGGGTCCGGCCGAGCAGAGTTATGGGATTGAAGTCGCCCTGCTGGCGGGCGTTCCCCAGGAGGTGATCCAAAATGCACGCAGCAAGCTTGCGGAACTCGAAGCTCCTTTTCCGGGCGGATTGCGTCCGCACCCCCTCGAAGCTTCGCTTTCCCCACCGCGGGAGCCTGCGCATCCGGCCGCATCACTGCTCGCCGCACTCAAGGCGATCCGGCCCGAGACCTTGACCCCGATCGCGGCACTCAATCTCATCGACGAGTGGCAAAGACAGTTCGGGAAACCCACCTGATCACCGTAGACCGAGTGCGATCACGGAACACGACTCGAGATTAAGGAGGATCCTAAATCCCGCCTACACACGCGACCCCAGCGCGAGCGCGTCGGCGAACGACGCTTCTGGCCGGATCTAGGTGATTGCACCTGAAATCCGCTCTCCCCGGGAGGAAGGAACTTTCCCGCTCTGGATCGGTCGCAATTTTCAGTGCCCCTTGTCGAGCCCTTGGACAATCGATGCCAGCCCGACCGCACCTCCCTATGGTTTCATGAGGTTGAAATATGAAGACTGTCCAGGTAACCCGACACCCGGCAAGCTGCGAAATCCGCTCCCTCCTCTTCCTACTGAGCGCCCTCTGTCTCGCGGTTCCCGCCAGCGCGCTGGCTCATGCACCCCCACAAGCCCGGAACAGGGCTCCTCACCCGACCCACAAAAAAGCACAGGTGAAAGCACATGCGCGGGAGCGGCATCAGCGATGGGAGATTCGGATCATGCGTGGCACCCCGGGCGGATACATGCAGGTGCGGGAAAATGCGGTACGCGGGACACCACTGCCGCTCGGCAGCGGCCTCGGCCTGAGCCCGCTCATCCGCCTGCGCATCGGATGGTCCACGCCGATCGGACCGAGGCAGAGACTCGTCCTCCACCTGGATCTTTCAAGATTCACGGGAAAGCAAACCTTCCCGCATACGATCTACTACAACGGCGTGGGACTCGTCCCGGGTCATCCGGTTTACAGCAACACCCCGGTCGTAAATGACTGGCAGTTCACCGCCCTCGACCGGGTGCACCTCGCCTCCTGGTTCGGGAGTCGGCTCCGGGTGGATGGCGAACTCGGCTTCACCTATGTGGGCCTGACCTACAAGTTGAGCGGCACCCCGGTTGGTGCCACAACGCCCAACCAGATGAGCGGGAGCCGGACCATGGAGGATTTCATCACCCAGGAGCTGCCGGTCCCCGAGATCGGGCTCCGGGTTGAGGGGCGGCTCACCCCGAACTGGATGATCGTGGGCAGCATTCTGGGCGGTCATCTGCCCAATCTCTACAGCCTCCGTAACGAGGGTGGGAAAGTATTCGTAACCCAAACCAACCGGGCCATGGATCTCGGCGTGCGCTACCGCCTGAGTAGGAGATGGTGGGTCGGATTCGGTGCCTACACCCGCTATTACATGCAGCATGAGATCAGCGCCCAGGACGGTAACTACATCCGGATGAACGAGCATGGTCTCTATCTTGGCCTGACCGGCCGGTTCTGATGCCCGGTATCCGGGAGACTCCAGCTCCCGCCCGAACGGGCAAGCGTCTGGTAGGCACGTGGCGTGAGTCCAACCTGCGCCTTGAATTTGCGCGCGAAGGCGCTCTGGTCTCCGAAACCTGAGGCCAGTGCAACCTGCGCAATGCGTCCGCCGAGAGCCAGATGGCGCATCGCCGCCTCTATCCGGATCTGGCCAAGCAGTTGGCCCGGCGTGAGATGAAAGACCCGGCGCGAGAGCCGCTCGAGCTGACTCACACTCACTCGAAGTTCGCGGGCCAGATCTCCGATGATGGTGGGTTCCCCGTAGTGGGTTTCGAGGTGTTCGACGAGGCGCCGCAGCCGGCCATAGTCCGGGTGCCTGAGGTCGGGCCGGCCGAGATCGCGCGACAATCCCACGAGTCCCCGGATCTCGCCATGTACACGCAGCGGCCGCTTGGAACTGAGGCACCAGCCCGGCGCATGATTCGGGAAGAGGTGGAGTTCGAGTTCGTCCCGGATGATCTCTCCCGCGAGCACCTTTCGATCCTGGAGATCGTAGCGTGAGCCGAGCCCCGCGGGGAAAAGATCCGACGCGCGCTTCCCCACGAGATCCTCCCGCCGGGCCAGTCCCAGTCTGGCGAGAAGCGTCTGGTTCGCGTGGCTGTATCGCCCGGCCCAGTCTTTTACAAAGAAGACGACATCCGGCAGGGCATCAAACAGGCGTTCGAGATCGTGCGCGGAAATGTCCAAGAGCCACCTCCCAGGACCAGATTATGCCGAAATCGGCCTGAGTTTTCGCGAACCCGATCAAGACAGGGCGACTCGGGCATTCCATGATGATCACGATGCACTACCTTGATGCAATCGACTCCCACACCGGCGGCGAGCCGACGCGTGTCGTACTTACCGGTTTTCCGGATCTCGGATCCGGCCCCCTTGCCGCCCGACGCATGCTGCTCCAGCAGCATCACGATGCCTTCCGCGCGGCGATTGCGGCCGAACCACGGGGATCCGATCCACTGGTCTGCGCCATTCTCACGCCGCCGGTCGATCCCGCCGCGCTGACCGGCGTCCTTTTCGTGAACAACGTGGGCACGCTCGGGATGTGCGGGCATGGCATGATCGGTCTCGTCCATACGCTCGCGAGTCTGGGGCGGATGGGTACGGGAACCTACCGGATCGAGACTCCGGTCGGACTGGTTGCGGTCGAACGCCACGAAGACGGCAGCGTCTCGGTTGAGAATGTCGAGAGCTACCGGCTCCAAGCATCCATCCCGCTCGATGTCCCGGGTCATGGCCGGATCAAGGGCGATGTGGCCTGGGGCGGCAACTGGTTTTTCATCACACACGACTGTCCTGCCCCACTGGTACGCTCAAATCTCGGGACACTCACCGCTTATGCCGCCAACATACGCAGTGCCCTCGGACAGGCAGGCATCTCTGGCGCGGATGGTGTTGAAATCGATCACATCGAACTCCAATCCCCCTCCCCCACGCCGAATCTCGACGCCCGCAACTTCGTGCTGTGTCCAGGCATGGCCTATGACCGCTCACCCTGCGGAACCGGAACCTCGGCCACACTCGCCTGTCTCGCAGAAGATGGCCGTCTCCCACCCGGGGCGATCTGGCGCCAGGAGAGTTTCGTGGGCAGTGTGTTCGAAGCCTCCTACCGGCCGGGGAAACGCGGAATCTGGCCCCGGATACGCGGGCGTGCCCATCTCACGGCGCACACCCGCCTCGTGATCGATCCGGCCGATCCTTTCGCTTTCGGCATCCCGTGAGTCATGACCTCATCGTGATCGGAGGAGGGATCGTGGGTGCCGCCATTGCCTCAACGGCATCGGAGGCCGGGCTCAGGACCACCCTCATCGAATCCGCTCTCCCCGCGACCGGTGCGACAGGCTCCGGCATGGGACATCTCGTGATTCTGGATGATGCACTGCTCGCGCTCTCGGTCCGCTCACTCGAACTCTGGCGTACCCTGCCCGACCGTCCCGGTACTGAATACCGGAATACGGGCACGATCTGGATCGCGGAAACAGAGGACGATCTCCCGGGTCTTGAAGAGCAGTCTCTCCATCTGGCCACCCATCAGGTGGCTTCACATCTACTCGATCACCGGGATCTGCATGCGCTCGAACCTGATCTTGCAGGCGATCTTCCGGGCGGACTTCTCGTTCCGGGCGACGCCACGGTATACGCCCCCAAAGCCGTTGCGCATCTCCTGGGTCGTGCCCGACGGGCCGGCGCCCATCTCCTGCTCGGACAAAAAGTCGTGGCCCTCACCGGAGGCGGCGTCCGGCTTGCGGATGGCGAAAAACTCACGGGTGTGGTTGTGGTGGCGACCGGTCCATCCGGTTCCGAACTTCTCCCTGAACTGCCGGTCATGCCGCGCAAAGGCCATCTCGTCGTGACCGAGCGTGCGCCCTCTACGATCACCCACCAACTGGTCGAAGCGGGCTACCTCCACGGTGTACGGGAAACGCGGCATGCCACGGTCGCGATGAATGTCCAGCCACGCCCCGGAGGCCAGCTCCTGGTCGGCTCCTCCCGCGAATCCGGTATTCAGGATCGCGCAGTCTCGGTTTCGGTCGTCTCCCGGATGCTCATGCGGGTGTTCCGGTTTCTTCCGGCACTCCGGGAACGGAAGGCGATCCGCATCTGGACCGGATTCCGCCCGGCCACACCCGATGGATTGCCATTCATCGGCCAGGTTCCTGGCCGGACAGACGTCTGGGCCGCTTTCGGTCACGAAGGTCTCGGCATCACGACCGCGCTTGGAACCGCCGAACTTCTGGTCGACCTTCTGCTCAATCGTCCGGTTCGGCTCGACCCCAAGCCCTTCAACCCGGCGCGTGCGATCGAAGCCTGATGAAGACTGTCACGCTCACGGTCAACGGCATCCCGGTCACGGTGCCCGAAGGCACCAGCGCAGCGGCGGCGATTGCCACCGTGACGGATGTCTTCCACCGCTCTGTACGAGGCGCTCCGCGCGGGCCCTACTGCGGAATGGGCCAGTGCTTCGAGTGCCGGATCCGGATCGATGGATGGAGGATGCTCGCCTGCCTCGCACGCGCCACCGCAGGTGTCGCCATCACGACCGATGACTGAACACTTTGATGTTCTGATCCTGGGCGCGGGTCCTGCGGGTCTTGCCGCCGCCGAAACTCTGGCCCATGCGGGGCGCACGGTCGGTCTGGTCGATGAACAAACGGATCCCGGCGGACAAATCGGCCGTCGCGCGATCCGGCAAAGACCCGGCCGTGCATTCCGAAAAACACTGACGAGACTCCGGGCGAATGATCGTATTACCTATTTCCCAAGCCAGCGTGTAGTGGACTGCGACCCGCACCCTGCACTCGTGACCGAGTCCGACCTCGGATACACGAGACTGACCGGTGCATCTCTGATTCTCGCACCGGGCGCGCGCGAACTCGTCCTGCCCTTCCCCGGCTGGACCCTTCCGGGAGTCCTCGGTGCGGGCGGGCTCCAAGCCCTGACCAAATCCGGCTGGCCGGTTCGCGGGCGGAACGTCGTCTTCGCTGGATCCGGCCCGTTGCTCATCGCAAGCGCGCACACCCTGAAAAAGGAGGGCGCACGTATCCGGGTCATCGTCGAGCAGACTGCGCGCAGGGAGATCGCCCGTTTCGTCGCCAAACTTCCGGCTTGGCCCTCAAAAGCCATACAAACCCTCACTTTCACGCTTGGACTCGCTGGGATCCCCTACTACACGGACGCCTGGGTCACAGAAGCGCTGGGTGAGGAGAGGCTCGAAGCTGTACGCATCGTGCAGAGGGGACGGAGTTCAGTCGTGTCCTGCGATTTCCTCGGCACAAGCCTCGGACTCATTCCCAATGTAGAGGTGGCTCTCCGGCTCGGCTGCGCGCTCAGCCACGATCCCCACCCAACCGTCCGTGTGGACAGTCTCCAGGCGACGAGCCAGCCCGGAATCTATGCCGCAGGGGAAATCACCGGCATCGGCGGCGCTGAACTCGCCCGGCTCGAGGGTACCATTGCGGGTCACGCGGTCGCAGGCGAACTCTCCAAGGCCCGGGCCCTTGCCCCCCGGCATGCGCATTGGGCGCGTTTCGGCGCAGAGGTCGCTCGGCATTTCGCTCTCCGGGATCCCCTTCGCGAGCTGGCCGGGTCCCAAACCATCCTCTGCCGATGCGAGGATGTGACCCTGGGCGAGATCGATGCGGTTGCCGACACGGGTTCCATAAAGCTTCTCACCCGGCTCGGCATGGGGCCTTGTCAGGGACGGATCTGCCGGGCAGCGCTGGCCGAACTGCGCCCCGGGTATGGTACCGTGACCCCATCCGAGATCTCCCGCCCACCGCTTTTCCCCGCCCGTCTCGATACGCTCGCAGACCAAGCTTTGAAAGAGCCATCATCATGATTGAAGTGAGTTTCACCGGATCCATCTGGAGCAGACGCAATGAATGACACGCATCCATTTCAGGGGGTTCTCCCCGCGCTCACGACACCTTTCGACGCAATGGGAGCGGTTGACCACGCGAGTCTCGCCCGTCAGGCCAGGCGCCTCGTCGAGGCGGGGGCTCGGGGCGTGATCCCCCTGGGATCGCTCGGTGAGGGCGCAACACTCGAACCCCGGGAGAAATCCGCCATCGTGGCCACGCTGGTCCAGGCAGTTGGTCATACGGTTCCTGTGATCGCAGCTGTAGCCGCACCCTCGACTGCGGAGGCGGAAACCTTTGCGCGCGAGGCCCACCGTCTGGGTGCCCAAGGGCTCATGGTCCTGCCCCCTTATGTCTACTCGGGGAGCCCCAGGGAGATGGAAGCGCATGTAGCCTCGGTCCTGGAAGCGACCCCATTGCCCGGCATACTCTACAACAACCCCCTCGCCTATCACACCGATTTTATGCCAGAGGCCATCGCTGCCCTCGCAAAAACGCATCCCAATCTTTGCGCCGTCAAGGAATCCGCTGGCGATATCCGACGTATCCATGCGCTGCGCGCGCTCGTGGGCAAATCTGTCGCGCTTTTGGTCGGGGTCGATGATCTTCTGGTCGAATCCGTCCAGGCCGGTGCAACCGGCTGGGTGGCCGGTCTGGCCAACGCTTTTCCTGACGAATCGGTCCGGCTCTTCGATCTCGCCAAGACGGGCGCTGAGCAAACACTCGACCGGTTCTATCACTGGTTCCTTCCACTGCTCCGGCTCGACACCGGAGTTCATTTCGTTCAGTCCATCAAACTTGCCCAGGCACGTGTGGGTCTTGGCAGCGAACGGGTCCGGCCGCCACGCCTGCCGCTTGTGGGAATCGAACGGGACACCGTTCTCGCGACTCTTGATGCAGCGCTTCTCGGGAGACCCGCATGAGCCTCGCACCGCTGCTCGTAGATGGCGGCTTTGCCGCCACAGAGGATGGTCTTGCGGGATTTTCTGCCGTGAATCCGGAAACCGGCATCCCGATCCCGGGCGGCTATCCGACGAGCGGTCCACATGATCTCGAAAAACTGATTGCGGGAGGCAGCCGGAGCGCACGGGAACTCGCCGAGCTGGATCCCGAACCGATCGCCCGTTTCCTCGAAACCTACGCCCGGCGCATTGAGTCACGTGGGGTAACTCTTGCGGGCCTTGCACATGAGGAGACGGCACTCCCGGTCACCCCGCGCCTCACCCAGGTTGAAATCCCGAGGACTGTGGCACAACTGCGGGAAGGTGCGCGGATGGCCCGCAGCCGGAACTGGATGGAACCCGTGATCGATACCGCAGCCGGCATCCGCTCCTGCCGGGGTCCACTCGGCCGGCCAGTCGTGATCTTCGGCCCGAACAACTTTCCCTTCGCCTTCAATGCACTTTGTGGAGGGGATTTCGTTTCCGCGCTGGTGGCGCAAAACCCCGTCATCGCCAAAGCCCACCCGGGTCATCCGCATGTCTCGGAAGTGCTCGCGCACCTCGCGTTTGAGACACTTGAAGAGACGGGGCTGCCGCCCGCATCCATCCAGCTCTGCTACGAACTCCCGGACGTACTGGGCGAATCTCTGGTCTCGGACCCGCGCATCGGTGCCGTGACCTTTACCGGCAGTCGGTTGCGCGGACTCGCACTCAAAACCCAGGCAGACCGGGCTGGAATCCCGTTTTATGCGGAGATGTCCTCGATCAACCCAGTCTTCATCATGGCGGGCGCGCTCCGCGAGCGGGGACCCCGGATCATGCAAGACGTGCTCCTATCGAGCCTCCTCGGCGCGGGGCAGTTCTGCACCCAGCCGGGACTCCTCGTCGTTCCGGACTCAGCCGATGGCCGCGAATGGATTACGCAGTTGGCCCGGGGATTCCAGAGTTCGCCCCCACAGACGCTTTTGGGAAAACGGGTACTCGATGGATTCCACACCGCTCTCAAAACCTGGGAGGAGGCGGGCGCGCATCCCCTGACACACGGTGTGCCAGAGTCTTCGTCAGGCGGTTTCCAGGCTCAACCCGCACTCTACCGAACCGATGCCCGGACGTTTCTGGCCAACCAACGCCAACTCGAAAGCGAAGCCTTTGGGCCCGCAAGCCTGGTCGTGCAGGCCGGAACGGTCGAGGACATGCTCGCGGTCGCAGAGGGTCTCACGGGCCAGCTCACGGCTACCCTCGTGAGCGCCGCGGACGGATCGGATGATGCCCATTACGAGCTTCTGGCCAGACGATTGCGCCACCGGGCCGGGCGTCTGCTCAATGACAAGATGCCGACCGGAGTGGGCGTGAGTCCGGCCATGAACCATGGCGGACCTTACCCCGCAACGAATCATCCGGGTCTCACGGCAGTCGGGTTACCCGGGGCCGTCCGGCGTTTGAGTGCGCTTCACTGCTATGATGCCGTTCGAGCCGGCCGACTTCCGCCTGAGTTGCGGGACGCTAATCCGAACCCTGATCTCTGGCGCTCGATCAATGGGGTCTGGACCCGCGAGAACATCGGCTAGACTGAGCCGGCGGCCCTGCCGCCTTGAATCCAATCCAAAAGGGGGACCCATATATGGGCATCTGGCAAACCTTGACCCGCCACCCATCGATCGAAGAACTCCAGGCACAAGCCGGTCAGAGTCGCGAGTTCCCGCGTGTGCTCGGTCTCGGGCATCTCACTGCAATCGGTCTGGGTGGCATCATCGGTGTCGGCATCTTTGTCCTCACCGGGGTCGTCGCCGCCAAGGATTCGGGGCCGGCCATCGTGATCTCGTTCCTCATCGCGGGCATCGCAAGCGCTGCGGCCGCCCTCTGCTACGCCGAGTTCGCAAGCATGATTCCCGTGACCGGCAGTACCTATGCCTACAGTTATGCCGTGCTGGGAGAGTTCCCGGCTTGGCTCATCGGCTGGGACTTCCTGCTCGAGTATCCGCTCATCGTGGCCGTCGTGGCCGCGGGCTGGTCGGGTTATGTCCAGGCTCTCATGCGATCGGCCGGGCTCCTGCTCCCGGTCTGGGCCCGGGGGCCTTCCGGGAGTGGGCCGGGACATGCATTCGACCTCATCGCCGCCCTCGTCGCGCTCGCCATTACGATCCTTCTCACGATACGCACCGAGTGGGGTGCGCGCTTCAACAGCACCATCGTCACCATCAAGATCCTGGGGCTCGTCCTCGTGATCGCCATAGGGGCCTTCTTCATCCACCCCGCCTATTGGCACCCGTTCATGCCCTTCGGGTTCCATGGCGTGCTGGCTGGTGCCGCCGTCGTATTTTTCGCCGTCTTCGGTTATGACACGCTCACCACCGCAGCTGAGGAATCGAAAAATCCCCAACACGACCTGCCCTGGGCGGTCGTGATCTCCCTCGCCATCTCCATGGTGCTCTACCTCGCTGTCTGCCTCGTTTTGACCGGGATCGTTTCCTACACGACTCTCGACAATGCGGCCCCGGTCGCCACTGCCTTCTCGGACATCCACCTGCCTTGGGTCATGATCGTGATCTCGCTCGCTGCAATCACCGGCATTACGAGTGTCTTGTTCGCCAACCTGCTAGCCGGCGCCCGGATCGGATTTGCACTCTCCCGCGACGGTCTCCTGCCACGCTGGTTTTCCCGGGTCCACCCGCGCTTCGGCACCCCCTACCGAACGACCCTGATTCTGGGAACCCTGACAGCGGTTGTGGCCGGTCTTTTCCCGCTCACGACCGTGGCCCGTCTCGTCAACATCGGGTTCCTGTCCGCCTTCATCGTGATCTGCGGGGCGATCCTCCTGCTCCGCAGGACGCGCCCTGATCTCCCGCGGCGGTTTCGGACGCCCTGGGTCCCCTGGATCCCGCTCATTGGAATCGGCTTCTCGGCCTGGTTGATCTCAGGCTTGCCTGCGTCAACGGACTGGGGATTTGCGATCTGGATCGCCCTTGGCGTAGCCTTCTATTTTAGTTATGGCATCCGGAAAAGCACACTTGCGGGCAAAGGCATCGAGCAGGCTTAGTCCGGACGATCCGGTGGCTCACGGAACGCTCGGCAAGGGACACCTGCAATCAGGCCCCGCCTGACCCGGCGCCGCCCGAACCTCGGGACCAAGGGCGGCGCCGGGCGGCGGGAGAGCGTGGTCAGGCCTTCAAACCTTCTGCGGCAAAGGCCTGTTGCACCGCAGGACGACTCGCGATGCGCTTCTGGTAATCGATGATCGCAGGCCACTTCGAGAGATCGAACTGGACCGTCTTGGCCCAGTTCGTCACCGTGAAGAGATAGGCATCGGCGGCCGTGAAGCGGGCTCCCATGAGAAATGGCTCATTTTCAAGCGTCTTGGCGACGAAGCCGTAACGGCGTTCGAGATTGCCTGCAAAAATCTTCTTGATCTCAGCCGGCAGGGCCGGATTGAACAGCGGGGAGTACTGTTTGTGCAACTCCGTGCTCACAAAGTTGAGCCATTCCTGGAGCCGGTAGCGTTCAGGTGTGCCAGCGGGCGGCACCAGCCCGGAATCCGGTTTCCGGTCGCCCAGATACTGGACGATGACCGGGCCTTCGGTCAGGATCGCTCCATCATCCATCTCGAGCGTCGGAACATAGCCTTTGGGATTCACGGTCATGAAATCGAGACCCTTTTCTGTTTTTTTGGTTTTGAGGTCAACCCGTTCGAGGACGAGTGAAAGGCCCGCCTCCCGGGCCACAATATGGGGTGATAGCGAACAGGCGCCGGGAGAATAGTAAAGCTTCATTGGAAACCTCATCGGTGGATTCGAACGCTGATCCGGAGGTCACAGGGACAGCCCCGATCGACGGATCAATTCTAGCGCAAGAGCATCTGTCCCGACTCAGCGCATCCGTGCTCCAAGCGCCTGTGCGACTACTTCCCCCGCCGGTGCCGGATCTCGGCCGCGAGAGCCACGCGCACCCGCTCGACCACCTCGATCCAATCACCGGGTTTCATCTGGCGAAAAAGCCGGAGGCTCGGATACCAGGGGCTGTCCTCCCGTTTGAGAAGCCATCGCCAATCGGGCATGAAGGGCAAGAGCACCCAAGCCGTCTGCCCGAGTGCACCGGCGAGATGGGCGTGGAGCGTGTCCACGGTGATCACAAGATCGGCGGCTTCGATCACTGCGGCAGCCTCCTCAATGGGCAAAGTCCACGCCTCAATCGGAAACCCGGTCGCCTGAATGTCTTTCACGGTGCGTTCACCTGGCGCCACCGCATAGAACCGGGCGCCGGGAATCTCCATGAGTGGCGCAAGCGACTTAAGCGGTATCGAGCGGCGGGCATCGTTCTTGTGCACTGGATTGCCATACCAGCTCACAACCACCTTGAAATCGCTCACCCCCTCGAAACGCCGGGCGGCCGCCTGGCGCGCCCCTTCCGGAATCGCGAGATAGGGTCGCTTCGCTCCAAGTGATTCGAGAGTGATCCCGAAACGGGCGGGCAGGCTCAAAAGCGCCACATAACGATCGAACGGGACACTGATCGATCCATCGTCCCGGCGGGAGATCACGAGGTCCGCTCCCGGCACTTGATCCAAAAGGTTCCGGAGCGCCGGATGCACCTCGAAGACCACCTGGCCACCTCGGGATTTCACTTCTGGCAGAAATCTCATGAACTGAATCGCGTCCCCCAGCCCCTGCTCGGAATAGACCAGCAAGGTTTCCCCCGCAAACGATTCCCCCTGCCAGAGCGGCTTGCGGAACTCGCGGCGTGGCTGGCGGAGATCGGCACGCAGCCCCCATTCGTACTCCGCAAATCCGCTTGCATAATCACCCGTGAGGAGGAGATAGAGCGCCTGGTTGAAGTGAAGGATCGGATCCTCAGGCGAACACTCGAGACTCTTCCGGTAGCAGGCCCCGGCCCGTTCGATGTCGCCGATTGCGAGCGCGGCATTGCCGAGGGAAGACCAAGCCCCACCGTGCCTTGGGTCAACTCGTACCGTGACTTCCGCGAAGGCGGCGCTCGCTTCCTGATCACGCCCGAGATCGCGGAGGATATTGCCATAGTTGACATAGAGATCCGCCTGGTCAGAATCGAGCTCAAGTGCCCGAACGAAACAGGTGAGTGCCTCCTCGGAGACTCCCCGCTCAGCCAGGACGAGCCCGAGATTGGAGAGCGCGGGTATAAAATCGGGCTGGATCGCCAGTGCCTTGCGCAGTGCATCTTCGGCGCGTGGCAGATCCTTGAGTTCGCGTAGGCTCGTGCCCAGATTGTTCCAGGTTTTGTGATCGGAGGGCGCAATCGCCAACGCACGGTCGTAGCAGGCGACGGCCTCGTGAAGATTGCCTCTTTTTTTGAAGAGGTTACCAAGATTGGACTGCGCGGGTGCGAGTTTGGGTGCGAGATAGGTGGCAATCCGCAACGCTTCCTCGGATCCATCGAGATCGCCCTGTTCCAAAAGCACCCGGCCGAGGTTCTGCTGGTAGGTGGCATTCGCAGGCGCGAGCGCCACGGCGAGCTTCAGGGATACGCATGCTTCCGCGTGTCGCCCGAGGCCGGATGTTGCAACACCATGCAGATTGAGTGCTTCCGCGAAATCAGGCGCCTGCCTGAGAACCTCCTGATAAAGACGAGCTGCGCCTTCCAGATCTCCAGCCTGGTGACGGGTGACAGCACGCTGCATGAGTTTCCGGACCTCGGGATCCATCGCCTCAGTCCTTGATCAGGTTTTCGGGACGCAACCAGAAGTAACATCCAGGCACCGAAATGGCTTCAAGCGCATCGGGAGTATCCGCGTGCACGATAGCCGGCCGCACCTGCCCTGTGAGCACCCGGATGTCGAAAAGCTCCGTACAGCCGGATGTGATTTCGAGGAGTCCCACCCGCGCACCGGAGCGGAGATCAATCACGGCGAGCCCGCACCTCAGCCGGTCGTGGGCGATCTCAACCGGCATGCCACCAAAAATCTGGGTCTCCCGTGCCTGACAGAGGCCAATCAGTGCGTGCGATCCCGAAAACGCGAGTCCGCGGAGATATCCGTCCAGCCGGCAGATCACTTCCGTGGAACCCCGATCCGGATCGATACGCAGAAGCTCGCCCGCACCGGAGTTGAGCACATAAAGGGATCCTTCGTGGACGCGGGGCGAGTGCGGCATGGCGAGACCCCGAACCACAACCTCTCCCGAAGCGCAATCGATGACGATTCCTCCTGCGACTTTGTGATCACGCCAACCTCCCGCGGTGTTGGTCTCAGCGAGCGCAGTCACAAAGGCCGGCTTGCCTTCCCGCATCGCGAGCCCGTTCAGATGGCAGCGATCCTCGGGCACAAGATCCGTGATGAATCGCGGGCGCCAGATGGGTTCGAACGTATGCTCATCACTCGGGTGCGCGAGACAGTTGAACCGTGTGTTGACCACCCAGATCCCGCCGGATCCGAGCGCCACATCATGGATATGAAGATCCGGGTACGGATAGGAGATCCGCGGCAGATAGAGTGCATCATACCGGCCCGGTTCGCGGAAACGGTGCGCCAAGGTCTTCGAGTTTGCATAGACCAGCAGCGCATGGCGCGTGGCGAGCAGGAGTCTCGCGCCATCCCAGTCGAGCCCCATGACCTTTTCAAAGCGGCGCAGAAAGACCGAGATGACCTCGCCATTCCAGGAGAAAAAAGCCAGCATGCCAGCCTGGTAGGTACTGACTGCGAGCGTACTCCGCGACTGGGCCAGCCAGTAGCTGAATCCCGGGTCGGGACGCGCCTCGAAGGGGACAATGTCTGTTGGCGACGTAGATACCGGAGCGTTTTTCATTATCAACACTCGCGCTCGCGTTTCAGTTGCCATACCCGGTCAAAAAGGCGCATGGCTCACCTCACCCGTGAATATAAATAGACGACCGAGAACACTCTCTGCAGTCAGCCGGGGCCTTCAACCCATCAAGCATGCGTCCGGCAAAGCCGAAGACCCAGCCAGGGTCTCAAACCCTGTCACGTTCAGCGTGAGGATAACTTCCGATGCTGCTTGGCGAGCACTCCGAATCCCAAAAGCCCGAGAAGCTCAATCCAGCCGAATCCGCCACCGCCACCATTCCCGGAAAGCGGATTGGCCACCGTTACCGAACCCGTAAAGGCCGGCTCGCTACTCCCGGAAACCTGGGCTCCATAGTCGAGCGTTCCCACCGTGTCCGGCGCGATAAAGCTCATCATGAGGGGAGCTGAGTACTGCCCGGCCACCAAGCTCCCCGCATAGGTGCAACTCAGGGTATCCACTCCTGCCTGCAGGCAACTCCAGTTTGCTCCAGCCACAGGGAGCGGAATCGCTCCAGTGGGCAGCGTCACCTGGATCGTCGGATGTGAAATGCCCCCGATAAAACGATTGAGATACGCATCTGCGGTTTCAAAAGCAGGAACCGTCCGGTTTACCACCTCTAAACTCACACTGAACCCGGAGCCCGGAAGAACCGTCGTATCCGACGAGACGCCCGTCACGGACACATCTGCCATGCCATCCTCCCCTGCATAGCGCTGGGCCACTATGTCCGAATACTTTGTGTTGACACCGCTCGTCTGTGTGGCGTAATAGTCTCCTTGTGCCACCACGAAATCACCGATCGCATCCACGGCAATCGCCGGCGGGAAGACAACAGTAGCAAGGGCACTAGATGCCGGCACGAACGGGCTGACAGCGACGTCGGAACTGAGCGCCAAACCACTCGCACTGTAACACCGCGCATAGTCAGAGCTGTCTATATAGCCGACTAGGATGAAACTATCCCACGACACAACAAAATCGCCTGCCGCATCCATCGCGACCGCGGGACGTATCCGGGCATCGAAGATACTATTATTGGTATTGACGAGGAAATTGCTGCCTTCGGCCACACCGTTCGATGCATAGCGCTGGGCATAGATGTCGTATTTGCTCGTGGTGGACGCCTGTCTATAACTTTGCCAAGCCACCACGAAATCACCCATCGCGTCCATCGCCACCGCGGGATATTCCTGATTCCCGCTCGTGTAACTATTGACGAGGAAATTGCTCCCTTCGGCCACACCGTTCGATGCATAGCGCTGGGCATAGATGTCCCATTTGCTCGTGCCCGACACCTGATCGTAACTTTCCCATGCCACCGCGAAATCACCCGCCGCATCCATGGCCACCGCGGGATATTCCTGGTTCCCGCTCGTGTAACTATTGACGAGGAAATTGCTGCCTTCGGCCACACCGTTCGACGCATAGCGCTGGGCATAGATGTCCCATTTGCTCGTGCCCGACACCTGATCGTAACTTTCCCACGCCACCGCGAAATCACCCGCCGCATCCATCGCCACCGCGGGATATTCCTGGTTCCCGCTCGTGTAACTATTGACGAGGAAATTGCTACCTTCGGCCACACCGTTCGACGCATAGCGCTGGGCATAGATGTCCCATCCGCTCGTGCCCGACACCTGGTTTAAACTTTCCCATGCCACCACGAAATCACCCGCCGCATCCATCGCCACCGCGGGATATTCCTGATCCCCGCTCGTGTAACTATTGACGAGGAAACTGCTCCCTTCGGCCACACCGTTCGACGCATAGCGCTGGGCATAGATGCTGCTCGTGCGCGACACCTGGTTTAAACTTTCCCACACCACCACGAAATCACCCGCCGCATCCATCGCCACTTTTTCGCGATACGACAGCATAAGCTTTGAAGGAGGCGAGACCACGATCTGACTGCCAAACGGCGTGCCCGAACCCGATGCGGTGGCTTGCGCCAGGGGAACAGTCGCCAAAGCCAGCGCGACCGCCCAAGCCAGAGACGATGGACGTACGACCATGGGGCTTGACCTCAATCCAAGATGCTTAGAAGACATGGAGTTTTTCTCCTTCTGATCTGCTTATATTATATATATACAGCATGCCGAGTATATCAAGACTCAACCGCAGTAGGATATCCCCGTGCAAATGGGCGTGTCAAACCCAACCCAACTTCAAGAAGCCCGATCCGCATCAACCGCGATCGTTCTCCCGGTCTGCCCTCGCATGACTCTCCGACCGATCGCGCATGCTACCCACCCGCCCCCAAACCATTCCGCGTTCATGCGCTCGAAGCGTGCGCCAAACGCGTTCCCGGAGAAAGGCATCCCGGCGGTCGAAACGTAGCCATTCAGGGGCGAGTCCCAAATTCTCCAGGTGATGTTTCCCGGGTGTGCGCATGAGCCCGAACTCGCGCCTTGGAACCTCGAGCAGGGCGAGGGAGACACCGAGCGCCTCAGCACGTTCGAGCGCGCTGTCGATGAGGCCAAGAGACGCGCCTGCTGGAAGATAAAACAGCAGGTAACGGCCGACATCTTCCCTCCTGGATCCTTGGGGTTCAACTTCGATCAGGCAAAGCGGTGACTCCAGCCGACGAGGATCCATGCGGAGGGAAGCCTCCCGTCCTTCAAGGATGCCCATATCCAGACTGGCCGCACGCACACTCCCCCAGGCGAGATAGACCGGGGGTTTCAATCCTGAAAATCTCGGCGTAAAGGCACGCGCGCGTTTGGCGCGCCAGTCGGATCCGAGGGATACGGGTGTCCATCCAGGTGCCGCAACCGGCCTCGTCATGGATTCCAGCGATCCACCCAGCGCCCGCCAGAGTTTGACGGCGTCCACCTCGCCGAGTGCGCGCTCAAACACTCTGGCGTAGAATTCGATCCGCCTGAAGCACCCGTATTGGGCATCGAGTTCAGCCAAGGCACACTCCACAAACGTGGCCACGCGCGCCCGATCCGACGCCGGTTGGAGCCCTGCCTGATCCAGCATGGGGTGCCAGGGGAGCGAACGGATAGGTGATCGGGTCGATGTCTCGTACTCCTTTGACCAGCGGGCAGACAGAACCTCCCAGGAGACAGGGGTTTTGGGCGGGCGGGTGAGGAGCGTCACATACTGCTTCTGCCTCCCGCTTGCAACGGCCCGGCAGGAACCCTTCTCTTCAAGCACGTTTTCGATGTCACGGCTGCGCTTGGACCAGAGCCTGAGAAGGGCTGGCGGGACCTCCGCCAACTCGAAACCCGATCGCGTTTTGCGGAGCGCATATCCGATCGCCTGTACGGAAGCGGCCAGTTCGAGACGGTAGTAGGCACCGATCAGTTTGGCCGCGTTGAACACCGGAAGCCCGTGGAGCGATCGGAATTTCCCTTCATCGGTTCCCGTAAAATTGAGAATCACGGCGTGGCTGTGAAGCTGGGGATCGGCCAGTCGCGAGAGCCCATGCCGAAAGGTCGCGGCCAAAAGTCCCACACCGGGAACCGGCTGGCTCACCCCTCCAATGCACTTTCGAAAATAGCAGTGTTCCGTCTCAATCCACTTGAGCGTGGAACAAACGGCCCGGTCGTGTGCATCAACGAGACGCCGGTCACCCCAAACGAGAGCAGCCACCGATACCGACTTCGGTGCGCTGAATGTGGCATCAAACCCGGGGGCATGCACCAGGCGACCTCCTTGCGGGCGCCCCAGCCGGATCCCGCCCGGAATTCGACCGAGCAAAAGCTCACGAAAGTCCTCCGGACGAACCGGCGGCTCAAGCCGAAAGGTTGCTGCCCACTGCCCATTCCAGGAGCTCGCCAAGCGACCTTCCACCGTGAGGTCATCCATCCGGAAATAATGCTCGACATGTGCAGCATCGCGGATGCCGCGGAGACTCAGCATGGACGGGGCTCCCCCTGCTGGATCCGCCCATCTGCACCACCCCAAGAAGCCCTCACCAGGGCACCTCGCCCATCACCTCCATCCTCTTTGTGTGATCGCCCAGGGACGGGTTCGGAACGAAAGTTTCCGCCACAAGCCTCCGTTCCCGCACAGGCAGATAGACTGATTCGACCGGGCACCCGCGCGCACGCGCCAGAAATCCCCTCCGGTCCTCGAGATTCTGGATCTCGCTTGCGAGCACGATGCGCTCGAGATGACGCCGATCTGAATGGGTTGCGCCGCCCCGACCGAAGCCGAGCTCGCGTTGGATGATCTCGCGCTCGCCCAGTTCACGACTCAGATGTTCGGCGGTCTCGGCCTCCTGAGTCCGGAGTACGAGCAGTGAGCCGAAACAGGACAGAAGGATCAGGGCCCCGTCCCGGCCATAATGCCGGTAGAGCTGCCGGAGTGTCTGGACCCCTGCGAGGCAAGCCAGACCATACTTGCGCCCGCGCGTCAGCGCATCAGCCAGGACCGGAACTGTCCCGAGTGCCCCGAGCTCGTCCAGCACGATCCAGATGCGCCGCAGAGGATCCGGCTCCCTGGCGAGAATCGCACCCACCGCAAGATCGAGCCAGGCGGCCAGGAGCGGTCGTAACACGGTGGCCTGATCATCCCGGTAGGTCAGAAACAGCCAATCCGGGCTGGGCGCACGTGCCACCCATTTCCGGATCGAAAAACCCTCCGCGCCGACCGCGCGATCGAGAAATCGGTAGGGGGCCAGGTAGGTGCCGACGATCCCTCGTACCGAAGCCAGCATCCGTTGCGCTCCTTCTTCGAAAAGGCTCTGGCAGGGGTGACCGGCTACAAGCGCGGCCAGATCCGCGTTCGATGCCTGCGTGAGCGCATCAACGAACCCGCCGGTTTGTGCAGAGCCCGTAATCCACAATCGTTCGAGCACACCCGCAATCAGGGACTGGGCGTAGTGGTGCCACTCCCGATCGGCCCCATCGCGCTCCGGCACGAGACTCCGGGCGAGGCGTTCGGCGTCCCAGCCTTCCTGCATTTCGGCGAGCGGGGACCAGTCCATGGACCGTCCGTCCAGAGGATTCAGAATGCGGTCGCCGGGACGATAAAACCGTGCGAGGCTCTCCCCACCGCAGTCGGCGACGAGCACGCGGTCACCCCGTTCGCGCAGGGTTTCGAGGCAAGCCTGGATGGCGACACTTTTACCCGAACCGGGGCTGCCCGCGAGAAGGAGGTGATAAGGCTCAAGCACGCGCGGGATCCGGACGGATCCGATTTTGAGACAAGGCCTGAACCGTCCTTCCGTAAGGATCCCGTGCATGACTCGGAACAATCGTCTCGGGAACCCGACCCGGCCGAACTGGCGTCCCCGCCGGTGGCGTGACCGGCCGAGACGCGGGCCACGCCCAAACGGCCTGCTCAAGCGCCCTGAGAGCCCGAGCGCCCACCACAGAAAGACCACTCCGCCGAGCCCGCTCAAGAGCCCAGCCCAGAAATCCAGCATCCCTCGCATCCACCCGACAGCAAATTCAAGGGGATCACAGACCCCCGGTCAATACCTTCATGAACCCGATATCAGCCGCTGGGAACGGGACTCCGGTGACACCCCGGAGTTCCGAGTGTCTCAAGGCGTAATCGAAGCCGCCATCTCTCCCAGAATCGGGCCGATCACGGCCGCAAACTCGATCTTGTTCACGAATCCATCAACGCCGAGTTCCTGCGCACGCTCGCGGTACTCTGGATCGTCGTAGAGGGTGATCAGAACCACTTTCGGGGAGCCCGGCTGTTTTTTGAGCGCTTCCGCGGCACCCAGCCCACCGATGCCGGGCATGGCCACATCAAGGAGGACCACATCCGGCTTGAGTGATTCGCAGAGACTCAGCGCCTCTTCTCCCGAACGTGCGAGACCGATCACCTGCACGCCCGGTTGAGCGGCCAACAGACTGGCGACCGACTCGACGAAGAGCGGGTGGTCATCGGCTACGAGCACCTTGAGACGCGGCATCAATCTGATCCCTTGCGCTTAACCGAGAAATCGTAACTCATTTTACCTCTTCCCTCACGAAAACACTCCATCCCGATAAGGCCCGGCCCCGACTCCATCCTGATTGGATGACCTATTTCCTGAAAGAATACGACTAACCTTATCATGTCGAGGACATTTCTTCTACTGCGCTCGAAACCGGCGGGGAGGCCAGCGCATCTTTCAGGGTAAACTGGATCTCGATCGAAGTGCCCTGCCCAGGTTCGCTCTGGAGCGAGAACTGTCCTCCCGCAAGCTGTACCCGTTCCTCCATGCCGAGGAGACCGAGACTCGAACCTGCCTGGACCCGCCGACGCATGGCTTCGAGATCGAATCCTCGCCCGTCATCCTGGATCCTAAGCTTGAGGCAGTCCTTGTCAATGGAAAGCGTAATCTCGATCCGAAGCGCACCGGCGTGGCGGGCAATGTTGTTCAACGCCTCCTGGATCACACGGTAGCTCGTGATTTCGACGAGAGGCGGGAAACGTGGGTCGGATTCTGGCAGATTCAGGGAAAGCCTGAGCCCCGAGAGGGTGGCCATCCGGGTTCCAAGCCCACGAATCGCGGCAACGAGCCCTAAGTCGTCGAGCAGAGAGGGGTGCAAATTGAGCGAGAGCGTGCGGATCTGGGTGAGCACGCGATCCAGGCTGGCCACGAGCTCACCGTAGAGTTTCTCGCGCCGGCTAAGCTGGAAAAGATCAGCCATGGCATGCAAGCCGAGCTTCGCGGCCGTGAGCGTCTGCCCCACTTCGTCGTGGAGTTCACGTGCGAGATGACGACGTTCGTTTTCCTGGGTCTCAAGGAGTTTTCGGGAGAGTATCTTGAGCCGCTCGGCGTATTCGACGACCGTCTGCTGCATTGAGCGGAGAGCCGTCACGTCGCGGGCGATGCCGACACTGTAGTCGCGCCCCTCCCAGCGGATGAGGTAACGATATCCCTGAACCCATTTCCAGTCTCCACCGGCGGTTCGCAGACGGAACTCGCTCAGCGGGTAACTACGCCAGTCCCCCAGCCGCTCGAGGTCCGAGGGGTGAATGAGGCTTGCCGGATGCCGGTTCATGACCGCTTCGGCTTCCAACCCGAGAATCGCGAGATGGGACGGACTCACATACTCGTGAAGCCCCTCGATCGAAGCCATACTGACCAGATCGACCGAGTGCTCGGTCATGAGCCGGAACTTGAGTGCCTGTTCCTGCTGGATTCTGCGGATTCGCTCGCGGCGGATGAGATCGCGCTGGAAACGGGCTTCCTGCTGAGCGATGATCAGGGCCGAGAGCCCGACAAAAACGGCCATCAGGGAGGCATAGCCCACCATCCCGGCTTCCAAAAGGCGGATGCCGTACACAATGTGCACGACTACCCCTGCGAGGAGCATCCAGACTGCACCGAGCAGGAGATAGGCCAGCACAAGGCGCCAAATCGATCTCCGTGCCCAGCCGTGCACGCGGACGGTGGCCGCCATCAACTGCTCCAGTCGGACATCGAAAGGGCTACCATACCGCAAATCTCCCGTTCAACCCAATCCGTGACGGACGAAGCCCACGCGCGTGCCATGAGAACCCGGTCAGGGTGCGCCCGTCTCGCGCAGACGGCGATCGGCAAAAAACCCCCTGAGCAGCAATATGGCCTCTTGGGATCGGATGCCACTCGTGATCACGAGATCATGGTTGAAGACCCACCCGATCCTCCCGGGATCGAGCCTTTCGAGCGCCCCGAAGCGGGGATCCGGCGCTCCATAAACCAGGCGCGCGACCCGTGCATGCATGATCGCCCCGAGGCACATCACACAAGGTTCGAGACTGACATAAAGCGTGGTCCCAGTGAGCCGGTAGTTTCCAATCGCCCGGGCGCCCGCGCGCAACACTTCGATTTCGGCATGGGCGGTCGGATCGGTGTTACCGATCGGCCCGTTGCCTGCACCTGCAAGCAGCCGGTCTCCCTGGACGAGGACGGCTCCCACCGGAACTTCGCCCAGTTCGCGCGCCCGTTTGGCCCAAATGAGCGCCTCGTCCATCCAGGATTCGTCAGCGGACGCGTGCGGCGTCTTCACGGTCGCGGAATCACCCTGCATCCACGCCCGACTGCATTGCGACCGAGGGTATGGATATCAGGCGGTATGACACGGCAATCCAGATCCCCGCTCGCGCGGACCGAGCCCGCGCTGCAGCGTACTGCAAGCAGAAACATGAACGTTCCATGAGACTCAGGGTCCATACTGACCAAGTGTGAAATGCGCAGTCATCGTATCACTGAACGGGTGATCACCCAGGGTAGCGGGCGGGCCAGAGCGCAGCCCCCTCTGCCGGTGGCGTTTTCTTGTGCTGATGACTTTCCCGGTGACGTTAGGCAAGGGCAAGCGCCTGTTCGGCGATGGCACACCTAGCAAGATGCTAAAGATGGTCGATCACAAGTTGACGGCAAAGGGCACTGTGATCACGCTTATGAGCCCGGCGCTGCGTTCCCGACTTCCCGCCATTCGGGCCGCAACCCAGCACAAGCTCGCGCGAAGCGGAACGCCAGCGCCGGATGGCTGAGAGAAGCTGGTGATCTATCACCGTCTATCGCCTCCAAGCGACATTTCTTGTCGGTGTATTTGACAGTAAATTGTGGCAGAAGGAAACTTTCCATCTGCAGAAACAATAGATTCGGTATCTCGGAGACGATTGAGTAGGAGTGACCAGACCTAACTGTGGCCTTGAATATTGAGCGGGGATGGCTCATTATGCGAGGCATGCTTAAGCGGACCAAGCTCTTAGCTAGGCTGCGCTCTGGCCTAAGAACGAGTCCCGCGGTGGCGCTGCTCGGTCCACGTCAGTGCGGCAAGACTACGCTCGCACGGCAGCTTGCTGGTACCTCGAAGAGCACCTACTTCGATCTGGAAAATCCTGTCGATCTGGCTCGGCTATCCGAGCCCATGACGGCGCTAGAATCGTTGCGCGGTCTGATCGTGATTGATGAGGTGCAGCGTCATCCCGATCTCTTCCCGATTCTCAGGGTATTGTTGGACCGCAAGCCGATTCGAGCGCGTTTTCTCATTCTTGGCAGCGCATCGCCGGAGTTATTACACCAGAGTTCCGAAACTCTGGCGGGCCGGATAGCCATTGTCGAGATGGCCGGATTCACGCTTGAAGAGCTCAGTCGCCCGGATCTCAATCGATTATGGTTGCGCGGTGGCTTTCCGCGCTCGTTCCTGGCGCGCACGGAAGGTGCGAGTACCGCATGGCGCGAGGATTTTATTCGGACTTTCCTCGAACGCGATTTGGCTCAACTCGGGGTGCAAGTGCCCTCCGGCACGATGCGTAGGTTTTGGACGATGACCGCACACTATTCAGGTGGCATATGGAACAGCTCGGAGGTCGGGCGATCCCTGGGCGAGGCTCATACGACCGTCAAGCGCCACCTCGACGCTCTAGCCGGCGCACTTGTTGTGCGTGTGCTCGAGCCTTGGTACGTGAACATCGGTAAACGGCTGGTAAAATCGCCGAAGGTTTACATTCGGGATTCGGGATTACTGCATACGTTGCTCGGAATAGGCGATCGCCGGCAACTAGATGGTCATCCCGTTGTCGGTGGGTCATGGGAGGGGTTCGTCATCGAGCAGCTGCTCGCTCATTTGCCCAAGGCCAAAGCCTATTACTGGCGAACGCAGGCTGGCGCAGAACTTGATCTACTGCTGTTTCTGAAAGGACGGCGTATTGGCATTGAGATTAAGCGGGCTGATGCACCGAAGATGACGCCGTCGATGGGATCGGCGCTCGAAGACCTTGAACTACATCGGTTGTTGGTGGTTTATCCGGGCTCGGTGCGCTATACACTCCGTCCCAAGGTTGAAGTGATGTCGCTGGCGCAGTGCGTGGCCGAACTGACTTGACGACGAAAGACACGGGATTCCATAGCGGGATGTGCCAGCAATAAATTGGACCAGGATTTTCGGCAGCCACTGATCAATTGATAGCTGTTCGTGTCGTATGCGTATGGCTGCCAAAGCGCATTGACCCTGTCGGCATCTATTGCCTTCTATCGCCCCCAAGCGACATTTTCTGCCGGTATATATATATATCTGACGGCAAAAGTGGCGCGCCCCAACGTAATGTTACGTTATTTCATGTGCTTATAAGTTCCGGAGACAATTGAGTGGGAGTGAGCAGGGGGCTGCTGACCAGCCGCGCACCCAACAGGCCGACGACCGGAAATCGGCCGAGCAGTCGCGTGACGCTCCGGAGATGGAGGGGGCGCTCAATCACCCTTGAATCTACCTTGAAATCTCGGTTTTTAAAACCGATATTTCAAGGCTCCCATCCACCCCCTCACTCCCACTCGATGGTCGCAGGCGGCTTGCCTGTGATGTCATAGACCACCCGCGAGATGCCCGGCACTTCATTCGTGATCCGGTTGGCGATACGCGCGAGGAAATCGACCGACAAGGGAGCCGCATGGGCGGTCATGAAATCCTCGGTCACAACAGCCCGTAGCGCCACCACCGGTTCATAGGCCCGCCCGTCCCCCTTGACCGCAACCGAGCAAACCGGCAGCAGTACCGCAAAAGCCTGGCTCGTCTGGTTGAGGTATCCGGAGGTCTCGAGTTCTTCGAGAAAGATCCGGTCGGAGTGCCTGAGCAGACGAACGGACTCCCGCGTCACGGGGCCGAGCACGCGTACGGCGAGCCCGGGACCGGGGAACGGTTGACGCTCGACCAGCCGGGCGGGCAGCCCGAGCGTGCGTCCGAGGGCGCGTACCTCATCCTTGAAGAGGAAGCGCAGGGGCTCGACGAGTGGGAACGGCAGACGGTCCGGAAGCCCTCCCACATTATGGTGGGATTTGATGATCTGGGCTGAACCGCCTGATCCCGCGGATTCGATGACATCGGGATAGATCGTGCCCTGTGCGAGATAGCGAATGTCCGGGAGTTTCCGGGCCTCCTCCGTGAACACATCGATGAAAAGCCCCCCGATCCGACGGCGCTTCTCTTCCGGGTCCGAGACGCCCGCCAAGGCAGCGAAGAAACGCGCTTCGGCATCAACGATCCGGAGCGTGAACGGGAAGTCGGCAAACGCCTCACGGATCCCGGCCACCTCGCCTTCCCGGAGAAGGCCCGTATCGACCAGGATCGGGGCCAGCCGGTCCCCGATGGCCCGCGCCAGCAGTGCCGCCAGAACGGCGGAATCGACTCCACCGGACAGCGCCACGAGAACCCGCCCCGAGGGAAGTTCGGCCCGGAGGGAGCGGCAGGCAGTCTCCTCGAAGCGGTCCATGTGCCAACCGTTCCCGAGCCCCGCGATCTCGCGGAGAAAATTCATGATGAGCTGCGTGCCCGAGGGCGTGTGACGTACTTCAGGATGAAACTGAATCCCGTACCAGTGCCGCACTTCGTCTGCAATGGCCGCGATCGGCGTGGATGCGTTGCCGGCCAGGAGAACGAAACCAGGGGGCAGTTTTTTCACCCGGATGCCATGCGACATCCAGACTGAAAGCCGGCCGGAACCGTCCTGGATGCCATTGAAAAGCGGAGAGGAAGAGCGGAGCGCGACCTCGGCCGACCCATATTCTCGCGGCCAGCCCTCCTCAACTTCGCCACCCAACTGGAGCGCAAGCGCCTGCATCCCGTAGCAGATCCCAAGGAGAGGAACCCCAAGCGCGAAAACCGCCTCCGGAATGCGCAGCGATCCCTCATCGAGTACGGAAGCCGGCCCACCGGAGAGGATGATGGCCCGGGGCGCAAAGGCGGCGATCGCCCCTCCATCCCAGTCACCCGGGTGGATTTCCGCATACACGCCGAGTTCACGCACCCGTCGTGCGATCAACTGGGTGTACTGGGAGCCATAGTCGAGAATGAGTACCCGTTCGTCCGCTCCGGGCACTCCCGCGGGATTCGCTGGATGGGGTGGACTCATCCGTCGGCCCGGTAGTTGGGCGCTTCTTTCGTGATCGTCACATCGTGTACATGGCTTTCGCGCTGACCCGCTGCGGTGATGCGCACAAACACGGGACGGGATCTCAGGGCCTCAATCGACTCGGAACCGGTGTAGCCCATGGCCGAACGGAGCCCGCCCATGAGCTGCTGGATCACGACACTCAGAGGCCCTTTGTATGGGACCCGTCCTTCAATGCCCTCGGGGACGAGTTTTTCGACCGCCTGGGCGCTGTCTTGGAAATAGCGATCGGCCGAACCGTGTCGGCTCGCCATCGCGCCCAGTGAGCCCATCCCGCGATAGCTTTTGTAGGTTCGCCCCTGGTAGAGTTCCACCTCCCCCGGAGATTCCTCGGTACCGGCAAAGAGGCTCCCGATCATGACCACATGGGCACCTGCCGCAATCGCCTTCGCCACATCACCGGAGTAACGGATGCCACCATCTGCGATGATCGGGATCGAGCGTCCCCGAAGCGCTTCTGCGACTTCGAGGATCGCGCTCACTTGGGGTACACCCACCCCGGCTACGACGCGTGTGGTACAGATGGATCCGGGACCGATCCCCACTTTGACCGCGTCGGCTCCAGCATCCGCCAGGGCACGGGCCGCGTCCCCCGTCACGAGATTGCCCGCCACAACCGGTATCTTGGGGTAGCGTGCCTTGAGCATGCGGAGTTGCTCGAGCACCGGCTGGGCATGGGCGTGCGCCGTATCGAGCACCAGAGCATCGACCCCCGCCTCGACCAGAAGACGCGCACGTTCCTGCTCGGACGACCCCACGCCGACCGCCGCTCCGACGCACAGTCGCCCCTCCGGATCCTTCGCCGCCAAGGGGTAATCACGCGCTTTCTGAATGTCTTTCACGGTGACGAGGCCTTTGAGTTCGAAGGCGTCGTTCACAACCAGGATCTTTTCAATCCGATGCCGGTGGAGGAGCATCACGATTTCCTCGCGTCCGGCACCTTCCCGTACGGTGACGAGACGTTCACGCGGCGTCATGACCGCGGAGACGGGCTGGTCGTAGCGGTTCTCGAACCTCAAATCGCGGCTCGTCACAATGCCGACGAGCTGCCGTCCCTGTACCACCGGGACGCCGGAGATGGCATGCGCCCGGGTGAGTTCGACCACTGCCCCGATGCTTTGGTCAGGCTCGACCACAATGGGGTCGACGATGAGCCCACCCTCATATTTCTTGACCCGGCGCACCTGGGCAGCCTGATCGGAGGCGCTCAGGTTTTTGTGGATGATCCCCATGCCGCCCTCCTGGGCCATGGCAATCGCGAGACGGGACTCCGTGACCGTGTCCATGGCGGCCGATACCAGTGGGATCTGGAGGCGAATTCCCGCAGTGAGCTGAGTCTCAAGCCGGGCTTGGCGCGGAAGGACGGAGGAAGCCTGAGGCACGAGCAACACGTCATCGAACGTGAGGGCGACTTCCGGGGATACGCGCATGAGACCCCTGGGCAAATCAGATGTAGAGCCGTATTTTAGCCGAAGTGACGGGGACGAGCCTCTGCCGGACACTGGCTCCCCGCCGCTCCGCTATGATGGCTCGGTGAAAACCCTGACCAACTGGCCGGATGCTCCGCCGGGGCGAATACCCGGAGGCGAACCCATTTCGGTTTCGGAGCTCATCCAAAAGGTTCAGCATGCGCTTGCCGATTCCTTCGGTCCGGTCCTGGTCGCAGGGGAAATCGCTGATCTCAGGCGGCCGGCTTCGGGCCATTGCTACTGCAATCTCAAAGATGCCACCTCATCGCTCCGCGCGGTTCTCTTCGAACGCGAAGCCAGAAGACTGGGGTTCACTCTGGAGAACGGTCTTCGGGTACTTGCGCTCGGCCGGGTCGGCCTCTATGCCGCACGCGGGGATTTTCAGCTCATCGTCGAATATCTTGAGGAAGCCGGAGAAGGGAGTCTGCGCCGCGAATATGAGCGGCTGAAAAAGGTACTGCAGGCCCAGGGGTTTTTTGATGCGCGGGCCAAACGACCGCTGCCCGCCTGGCCCCGACGGATCGGCATTGTGAGCTCGGGAACCGGTGCCGCCGTCCGTGACGTCCTCACCGTGCTCGCAAGGCGCATGCCTCTCATCCCGGTCCGGATCGCCCCGGCCCAGGTTCAGGGCGAGGGCGCGGAGGCTACGCTGATCGAGGCACTCGAAAGACTCAACCGGGATGAAACGGTGGACGTCGTGATCCTGACCCGGGGCGGCGGGTCGCTCAAAGACTTTGCACCGTTCAACACCGAAGCCCTGGTCCGGGCCATTCGTGCCTCGCGAGCTCCCATCGTGACCGGCATCGGGCACGAGATCGACGAGACTCTGGCTGATCTCGCTGCCGACCTCAACGGGATCACGCCAAGCGGTGCGGCCGAGCGGGCCGCTCCCGCACGGGTGGAGGTTGAATCCCGGCTCGCCGACTGGCGTGCAAGACTTCTGAGGCAGCACCCGAAGCACCGGCTCGATGAACTCGGGCAGAGACTCGACGAGTTGGCCACCCGCAACCGGCAGACCATCGAGGGAATCTTCCGCGAGAGCACCCAGCGCGTCCAGATCATCCGGGTGAGTCTCACGACTCACGGTCCCGCAAACCGGCTCCACCTCATCCAGCGAGAACTCTCCCATTGGGGCGAGCGGCTCCGGATTCAGATCCCCTTATCCCGGATCGCCTCCGGTACCGCATCGCTCACCGAGAATCGAAACCAGCTCCTGCTCCATATCCGGATCCAGATCGACCGGGCACGCGACCGGCTCGAACGCGTTCAGGGCCTCTTCCAGGCACACGATCCGAAACTCCCCACCCGGCGCGGATTTGCCCTGGTACGCGATCCGTCCGGACGGATCGTGGGCGAGGCACAAGGTCTACGGCCCGAGGATGCACTGACGCTCGAATGGTCCGATGGACGGGCCGGAGCACGGGTCGAATGGATCGACCCCCTGCAGGATTCGAATGCGGCGGAATAACCTCCGCGCCATACTCGCGCTCGTATTCGTCGCGGGGTTCGGTACCCAGGCTTTCGCCCGCCCCACGCTCGCATCCCTGAAACGGCTCTCCCGGGAAGGACTCCGGGTGAGCGCCGAGATCGTTTCGCTTGGCCCAGGCGGACAGGTTCTCGCACATTTTCATGCCGGCCGTGCGCTCATCCCGGCATCTTTGTCCAAGCTCTATGTGGCTGAGGCGGCACTCTCCCGCCTCGGTGCCCGCCATCGCTTCGCGCTCCGGATCGAGACCACAGGTCCGATCGTGGATGGCATTTTGCATGGCGCACTCGTCGTGGTCGATCCGGGCGATCCGGCCCTCGTCAATGACCGGATCGCACGGGTCGCCCGGTGGGCTCGGATACTGGGACTCCGCCGAGTCCAAGGCCCATTGGTTCTCGTGCTCGGTGGATTCGGCCGCCCCCCCTGCCGGCTCGTCGACCGCTGTCGGGCACAGGCGACCAGCCACCATGCCTACAATGCACCGCTTTCCTCGATCGCGGTCAATTATGGAACCTACGACCTTGTGGCCGCCCCAGGCCCCAGGCGAGGTGCCCCGGCCCGGGTTGCGTTCGATCCCTTCCAGCCGGGTTCCGTGGGACTCGACAACCGTGCCACAACGGGTGCCCCAGGCACGGGAGCCACACTGGCCATCACCCAGAAAGAAACCCCGACCGGAGCCATGGTCTCAGTCCGGGGAACCATCGCTTGGAAACACCCCCCCGTCTGGCTCTACGTCGCCTCCCCCCACCCCGATCAGACCGCGCTCGCCACCTGGTCTGGATGTTTCAGCCGTTCTGGAATCGCGATCACGGATGGCGCAAGGATCGAGGGACAGCCACCTCCCGGGGCCCGGCTCTGGTTCAAAAGCCGGGGCGTGACTCTCGAGACCCTCCTCGACCGCATGCTGGCTTACAGCAACAACTTCATTGCTGACGAGCTCACGCTGGATCTCGCACCCAAGTCCCGGGGCGCTCGTTCCCTCACGCTGCCCCAGGCAAGTACTGCGCTCGCCCGGGAACTCTGGCCCACCCTCCGGCACTTCGGGGCATCGCCGCGGATCGTGCTCCGGAGCGGCAGTGGCTTAAGCCCCCAAAACCGGAGTTCCGCGAGCGATCTGATCGCGCTTCTCCGTGCCATGTATCAGGATTCGATGGATTTCCCCGCCTTCTGGGGTGCGCTGCCCCCTCCAGCGGAATCTCCCTTCGCCTTTCTCCGCCGGGGTCAGAGGATCTGGCGCGAGCGGTTCTTCGTGAAAACGGGAACGCTCAACGCACCATTCGGTGTGCTCGGCCTGGCCGGTTATTTTCGTCTCCCAGGCGGAAGGTTCGGGGCGTTCGCGATTCTCGTGAACGGGAGCCGCCGCCATCCCAACATTTCGATCGGTCCGATGATGCGGATACTGAGACACACTCTCGAAGCCTGGGCATCCCATGGGGCGGGACAACCGGTCGCTGCAGCGTCCCGTTCAACTTTGCTCCATAGAAAAGATGCACAGAGGTGACTGGGATATCGCGTTATACTGGTACCATCCGTTCCTTTGATCTTTCATGGCGGGGAATCAAACTGATGAGACGGGTACGCTCACTCATGAATCCCCAGCCGAGCTGTTCGAGACAGCAGCGGCCAGCGATGCGCCCAATCTGCGCGGTACGCATTTTTTACCCAGCCCTCGCTGCAACCCGGAAGCGGGAGCGCTCCCCTGTTTGCCGCCACCCCGCGCCACGCCCCTGGCGTTCGTTACTTTTGTTTCGCGGTCATACCTGAACCGCCACAGCCCGTGAACCACAACGGAAATCATGCCCTCAATCGATACCTTGACTCGTAGCGGCCTGCTCTCATCCGTCGACAGCCGCGACCTCCGCAACACCGGCCTGCATCCGGATTTCTGGTACCCACTGGCACGCAGCAACGACATCAAGCCAGGCAAAACACTCGGCGTAAGCTTTGCTGGCGAACCCATCGTGCTGGTGCGGCCAGAGAAGGGTGCGGTGTTCGCGTTGGAAGATCGCTGTGCGCACCGTCAGGTGCCGCTTCATCTCGGTGTGGTACGCGGAGACCGTGTGCAGTGCAGCTATCACTGCTGGACCTACGACCGCAGCGGCAACTGCGTCAACGTGCCCTATCTCGACAAGAGCGAGACTCTTCCCAACGGTGTGCGCAGCTACCCCAGCCGTGAGGCCTACGGCCTCATCTTCGTCTTTCCCGGCGATCCCGCTCAGTTAGAGACGACGCCGTTTCCCAACGTTCCGACCTACGCCCAACCTGAATACAAAACTCGCTTTCTCGATCGCCGCATCAACTGCCACTACTCGTTCATGCACGAGAACCTGATGGACATGAATCATCAATTCCTGCACCGCAGCCTGATGGGCACGATCCGCGCTACTCTGCTGGATATTCGCGAGGGTACCGACTGGGTCGAGGCTGACTACACCTTCTCGCGCGCCGCGGGCAAGCAGCCTCTGGGCGAGCGCTTCATGATCAACCGCAAACACGAGCCGGACCCCACGAGGGGCCTGATCGACCTGATGACCATTCGTACCGGCTACCCCTATCAGACGCTTCAATTCCGTACCGCAGGTAGCACCGAGCCGGCGCTGGACCTGTGGTGTAGCTACGTTCCCGTGGACCGTAAGCAGCGTATCAATCAGACCTACGGTCTCATGATGATCCGCAAGCCCGACTTTCCCGGCATGATCCACCTACTCTGGCCCTTCATCATATGGTTCACCAACGGCATCTTCCGTCAGGATCGTGACATTGTCGAAGCCGAGCAGCACGCCTTTAACGAACAGGGCAGAGATCTCAACAACGAGATCTCTCCGGTCATTCGGAAGCTGAAAGACTTGCTGACGCGCAAGGGTCAGCCCTTGCATGCCTGAGATTTGAGGCAACATTGCCACTCAACTGTGCGGGACACACCTCCCATCCGTAAAGACCGCTTCTGATCGCCAACCCAGTCTGACCCGGTGCGCGACAAGCCCCGCCGTTCAGGGCGGGGAAGGATAGCGCGGACGGCGTAGCCGTCCTTGGGGTTCAGTGTGGGGTCTGTTGCTGCTCGATGTACTGCCGCACGATGGAAATGGGTGCGCCACCACAGCTTGATGCGAAGTAAGACGGCGACCAGAGCACGCCCTTCCAGTAGCGTTTCTGGATGTCAGGTCGCTCTTTGCGCAGCAGGCGGCCGGAAACGCCCTTGAGACTGTTCACGAGGTTGGAGACGGCAACCTTGGGCGGATACTCCACCAGCAAATGCACAGGGTCGCGCGCTCCGTCCATCTCGATCAGTTGCGCCTCGAAATCGGCGCAGACCTTGGCGAAGATTGTGCGCAGCCGGTTGATGGCATCGCCATCGAACACCCGGCGGCGATATTTCGCCACAAAGACCAAGTGGACGTGCATCTTGAAAACGCAGTTCCGTCCGCGCCGAATGTCGTTGTCATTACGCATAATAGACCAAGAGTATGATTGAGCCATGCAACGACTTCAAGCCTACCAATACGAACTCAGGCCAAACGGCCAGCAAGAGCGGCAGATGCGCCGCTTTGCTGGCTCGTGCCGGGTCGTGTTCAACGAGGCTTTGGCGTTGCAGATGAAACGCCACGAGCAAGGCGAGAAGAAGCTCGGCTATGCCGGTCTGTGCAAACTGCTTACGGAGTGGCGTAACGGAGCGCCGCTGCCTTCCGGGCGCACGGCCCCGTGGCTGGCCGATGCGCCGGTTCATCCGTTGCAGCAGAAGCTCAAGGATTTGGAACGCGCCTATACCAACTTCTTCGCCAAGCAGACCGACTTCCCACGTTTCAAGAAGAAGGGCCAGCACGACAGCCTTCGCTATCCCGACCCGAAACAGATCAGGCTCGATCAGAACAACAGCCGCCTGTTCCTGCCGAAACTTGGTTGGCTGCGCTATCGCAACAGCCGGGAAGCGCTCGGCACGGTGAAGAACGTCACCGTCAGCCAGTTCCGCGGCAAGTGGTTTGTCTCGATTCAGACTGAGCGGGAAGTCGAGCAACCCATCCCGCAAGGCGGAGTGGTTGGCATCGACATGGGCGTAGCCCGCTTCGCCACGCTCTCGGACGGCATGTTCTACGCGCCGCTCCATAGCTTCAAACGGCACGAAACCGCTCTGCGAAAAGCGCAGCAGGTCCTGAGCCGCAAGCAGAAGTTCAGCAACAACTGGAAGAAGGCCAAGGCCCGCGTCCAGCGCATCCATGCCCGTATCGGCAACGCCCGCCGCGACTACCTGCACAAGACCTCAACCGCGATCAGCCAAAACCACGCGATGGTGTGTATCGAGGACTTGCAGGTGCGGAATATGTCCAAGTCGGCGGCAGGCACAACCGAAGCGCCGGGCCAAAACGTTCGAGCCAAGTCTGGCTTGAATAAGTCCATCCTCGATCAAGGCTGGTTCGAGTTCCGCCGTCAACTAGACTACAAATTGGCATGGAACGGCGGTTGGCTCGCGGCCGTGCCGCCACAAAACACCAGCCGCACATGCCCGGCCTGCGGCCATGTCTCGGCGGACAACCGCCAGATGCAAGCCAGGTTCGAATGTGTGGCGTGTGGTTTCGAGGAAAACGCCGATCTGGTCGGCGCGATCAACGTGCTTCGTCGCGGCGAGGCAATGTTTGCAAGCGAAGGGCAGGACACGGTGGACGCTTCCACCGGGTACGCAAGTACAGCCCGGATCGCCTGTCAAGTGAGCGATGCAATAGGGTCGCCAGCAGCAGGAACCCACCGAAGCGACTCAGGGGCGGCACAATGCCGTGCCTGAGCGCCGTAGGAATCCCCGGCATTCATGCCGGGGAGGATGTCAACGATAGCTCATTGCAGTGGTCTGCCACGACAGACCATCCGATCCGGAGCGATGCACTCTCAAGTACCCGTGGTGCAAACGTTCCGCTGCTCTCTTTGTCCAGGATGCAACGGTCTCCTTTTGAGATTTTGCGAAGGAGCGGCGAACGCAGTTGTGGTTGCGATCAGTGGACGGGAGTTCAAACGGCTCCGGATGATGGCCCGGGTGGCGGAGCAACGGATCCGGTTGAGAGAGGCGGCGGCCAGCCCTGCGAGGGGTATCGCAGGTCGGCTTCAGCGCAGAAACAGGCTGTAGGTCAAAACCACGCCGACGAAGGCGGTGAATGCGGTATATTTCCAGTTTTTTTCAGCCGCCGCGAAAAACACCATCGAACTCACGACCCGGATATAGGGCGTGAAGATGAGCACCGCAATCCCGAGGTTGACGAAGGCACGTGGTCCGATCAGCGCAGGCGTCAGGATGGCGCGCACATCACCGACCAAGAACTGGAAGAAATTCATTCCGGCAATGAGGTAGTTCAGGTGAAGCGAGCCGGTTTTCACATATTCCCAGATCATCCCGGTCAGGACCAGAATAATGCTGAGAACCACTCCGGAAAGGAGCAGATAACCCACAAGGAGCTCCATCTCGTGCTCCTGGCGTGCTTCCTTCCCGATCTTGCTGTGCGAATCCGGTGTTGCGGCGGGTTTTGGACGGTGCTTCGATTTCATGTGGGTCTCTCCATCCCCTAGGGGATCACGCCGATTCCCCGGAGGATCATCTCGACCCCGAGAGCGAGAAGCACATACAGGAAGAATTGGCGGATTGCATGGTTACTCAGGCGCTTGAGGAGACGGGTGCCGACAAAGGCACCGGCCACGACCCCCACGATGACGGGGGCGACAAGCCCCGGGTCGACATAGCCGGCGGCGATATAAATACTGGTGCCGGCGAGAGCGGTAACCCCAATGATGAGGTTACTGGTCGTGGTCGAGACCTTGGGCGGGAGCCCCATCGCAAGATCCAGGATCAAAACCTTGAGGGCACCGGCCCCAATACCGAGGAGTCCCGCGATGAACCCTGCTCCGAACATGCAGGGTCCGCCAAGCCAGGCGCGGCGGCCCTGATACTCGATCTCCTTGTGTTCGGCGTGATCGTAATAGGCACCCCGAAGTTCCAGCCAGCGCGAAAACCGATCAGCCGGAAGCAGGTAGTTGGTGAGGTTATGCTTGCGGATGAAAAGGGTACCCCAGGAGATGAGCAGGACAATCCCGAAGGCGATGAAAAGTGGCTGGTCGGACGAAACCAGGGTGACCGTGGCGCCGATGATAGCACCCAGAATCGTGAACATCTCGAGGAACATGCCCACTTTGAGGTTCGTGACCCCGTCGCGTACATACGCCGAGGCTGCCCCGCTCGAGGTGGCAATCACCGAGACGATACTGATCGCGATGGCGTGCTTGATGTTGACCCCGAAAAGCGTGAGGGCCGGGATGAGGACGATGCCTCCACCCATGCCGCTCATGGCGCCGATGAATCCGGCAACGATTGAAACGAGGAAGAGAACCCCAGGCGAGGTGATACTCATGCAAACTCCAACAGCTTGCGGATAGGAGGAGCGAAGTGTTCCCAGTCGATCAGGAAGGAATCGTGACCGAAGGGTGAATCAAAAATCCGCAGATCGACCGGGATCCCCGCCCGGCCGAGGGCCTGCGCGAGGGATTCCTGCTGGTGAGGCGGGTAGAGCTGATCAGTCACGACACCCGCAACCAGTGCCTGCTCAAGCTGGAGCCGTGAGAGCGCCTGGTCGAGCCGACCGCCACCATGCGCCTCAGCATCGAACTGATCCATGGCGCGCGAAAGGTAGAAGTAGGCATCTGGATCGAAATGTCGGGCAAAACTTCTGGCGCGTTGCTCAAGGTACCATTCTACGGCAAAGGGTGCCTCGACGTCGAACGCATGCGCCGCACCCGAACGGGGATCGGTCTCTCGCCGGCGACCAAAACGTTCGCGCCATTCGACTGCCGAGCGGTAGGAAATAAGCCCGAGCTTGCGTGCGAGCATCATCCCCCGCTCCATCGCTTCCGGATCTCCGTGCCGATGGCTGGCCAGGACCTCCCGCTGAAGTGAGCGGATGGCGATTGCGAAAGGTTCGCTTGTAGACGCGGTACAGAGCAATCCGAGCCGCCTGACAAACCCGGGATGGAGGAGTGCCAAAGCAAGTGCAGAAAACCCGCCCATGGACGGGCCGATCACGGCATCGAGTCTTTCGACTCCGAGCGCACGGAGGGCCTGATAGGCCGCCTCGGCAATATCCTCGATCGCAAGTTCGGGAAACGAGGTGCCATAAGGGTGCCCGGTCACCGGATTGATCGCAGCCGGGCCGCTCGACCCGAAGCAGCTGCCGAGCGAGTTAAAGCAGAAAACCCGGATCCTCCTCGTATCAATCGCTCGTCCGGGACCAATCAGGGGCTCCCACCAGCCAGGTGCGGGATCCTCATCGGATGAGGCTGCATGGGCCGATGGAGAGAGGCCGGTCAGAATGAGGAGGCTTGGAGCGGATGCTCGGGGCCCCCAGGTTTCGTAGGCCAGTGTGATCGCGGGCAGGCTGCCGCCTCTGAAAAAACGGAACGGATGGGCGAGCGCGAGCGTGCGCCGTGCCGTCTCCTCCGCATGAGGAGCCACCGCCCTGCCTTCTTCCAGGGTCGTTTCCAAAGCCCGGGTGCGCGCAGGGCCGCACCTTGCCGTGCCAGCAGCATGTGTGCGTCCCGGCTGCACATCACGCCGGGGCATGGCGATTCCGGTTTCGTGGCCGGGTGGGTGCCCCACGTGGCGCACCCACAGGGTGCGCATGACGGTCCGCGCTTTCGCGGAACTCGAGCTTGAGCGGCACGCCGCCGAGATCGAAGGCAGTTGAAAAACGCTTCAGGAGGTAACGCTGATAATCCGCGCCCAGCAGGTTGAGCCGGGTACCGTGAATCACAACCGTGAGCGGCACCCGTCCGCCAGCGTGGCCATAACGGAGCTTGGGCCGGACGCGGCGTACCAGTGGGGGCAGCTTTTCGCGTACGGCATCGACCAGAATCCGATTGATGAGCGGCGTCGGGAGCGGCATCCGGGACCGGTCGGACAGCCGCACCCAGGCTTTCAGGAGGTCCCCGAGCCCTGAACCATGGAGTGCCGAGATCGGAACCCAGTCGAATGCAGGCAAAAACCCAAGCAGGCTTTCTATCCCGCGTCGCGCACGCGTTTTTTCCGTTCTTGAGAGACCATCCCATTTGTTGAGCACAACGACCAGCGGGCGGCCGGTCTCATAGGCCACTCCGGCTAGCCGGGCATCATCATCGACACTACCTGCCCGTGCATCCACGACCAGGGTGACCAGGTCGGCCCGTGCGATTGCCTGAAGACTCCGGGCGATGGCGAGCCGGTCACGCGGATCCCGAACCCGGGTTCTCGAACGGATCCCCGCCGTATCTACGAGGATCCAAGATCGATCCTGCCTGTTCATCGCAACTTCGACCGCATCCCGGGTTGTTCCCGGATCCTCTGAAGTGAGGACCCGGTCGGCACCTACGAGCTGGTTTAAAAGCGTCGACTTGCCCGCGTTCGGCCGTCCGATGAGCGCAACCCGGACGGGAGGTTCGAGGTTGGAGTCGGTCACAAGTACAGGAACGGGTGCCGGACTGGCCAGAGCCAGCGCAAGAGTCGCGAGCCCATCCCCCTTCCGTGCAGACACCCAGACCGGAGAACCCATCCCGAGCCGGGTGAAATCGAAATCGCGCTCAGCCCAGATTCGGCCCTCCGATTTGTTTGCAATCAGGAGAATGGGCTTACCTGCGTGGCGGAGCGTTTGTGCAAGTTCCTCATCGGCACCGGTCAATCCGCTCTGACTGTCGACCACCCAGAGAACTCCATCGGCTTCGCGAATGGCTTCACGGCTCTGGCGCCCGATCGCCTCTTCGAGGGGCAATCCTTCCCGCTCACCCACCCCACCCGTATCGATGAAGCCGTGTCCCGAGAACGCGCCTCGTCCTGTCCCGTACAGCCGGTCACGGGTGAGATGCGGCTCTCCGGAAACGAGCGCCTGCGACGACCGAACCAGACGGTTAAAAAGCGTGGACTTGCCCACGTTCGGGCGCCCGACGATTGCCCAAAGTGCCATCGCCCGAGTTGCGCTCAGCCTTTGGGCAGGCGGTAGGCCGCAAGCGTCCCGCCTGAAGTGAGCACGAACAGCCGACCCGCCTGGACGACCGGGGGAATCTGAATCTCGGAGCTGCCCGGGCGCACGCGGGCGAGCAGATGTCCATCCGAACGCGACAGGAACTCAATCCAGCCCCCGAGATCACCCGTGACGACCGCAGGACCGAAAGGGATGGGCGCCGTGAGCCGCCGGCCCTTGAAATCCGGATTGACCCAGATCGGCAATCCGGTGACCCGGTCATAGACCCGCACGATGCTCGAAGCATCCGTCACATAGATATTTTCCATGCCCGCCGCAAGTCCCGAAAGACTCGAAACCTTGCGCGACCAGACACGCGCCCCGGAGCGGGTCGAGAGACAAACCAACCGGCCGTGATCGGAAACGGCGAAAAGATGGTGGTGAACGAGTGCCATGGGCCCCACGATGTCGACCATGCGCGCGACGCGACTGTGACCGGTCGGATGGGCAATGGTTACATCCCAGATGGTGCGGCCGGATCGGAGGCTCAGTGCCACCACCTGTCCGCTGTTCAAGCCGGCATAAATCCGGTTGCGGGTAACGACTGGAGGCGAGTTACCCCGGAGGATAAGATGCGGCATGGATTCGGCCACCGTCCAGAGCCTCTGACCGGTCGCGACCCGGAATGCGACTAGGTGACCATCGGCCGTCTCGACGATCACCCGGTTACCGGAAACGACCGGGGGAGTGAGCGCAAAGGTGGGTAGTTTTGCACGCCAGGCGACATGGCCATCGGTTTCGTTCAGGGCAACCAGAGTGGCACGACGGGTCGTGACAAAGAGCTGCCCATCCCCAGCACCCGGTCCGGCAGTAATGGTCCGGTCGATGCGGATGCTCCAGAGCTCGTGTCCATCGGTTGCGCGGTACGCGGCGATCCGGCCGCCCCGGCTCGCGGTGAGGACGGCATCCGCGTGGGGAGAGGGTACGAGCGCATAGCGTTGGCCACCGGCACCCGATCCGATCGTCCGTGACCAGAGATGGAGAACTCTGAGCGTCGCATGGAAAGGCTTGAGTGGCGTCGGGGGCAAAACGGTGGTATGTGTCGAGCATCCAGCCAAGAACAGAAGGCTGGTCGCAGCCAGAGCCCAGAGGAGGCGCGTCATCGATGCGCTCCCGTCCGGGAAGCCTGGGCAGCTTGGGCCTGATGGGGCTTCGCCGGCTGAGCGGCTGGCAGTGTCACCATCTCGAGCATCACGAGGTGGCGCAGACCCGAACCCGGTTCGAGGTTGTCCAGGGCCAATGTGAAATCGTCATGTGCGCGAAGCGAATGACCGAGACGCCGCTCGGCCCGCCCCCGGAGCCAGGCTGTCACACCGGCGAAGGCACCCGGATTGTGTCCATGGAACAGGGAGAGCACCGCCTGTGGCTGATTTTGGTCGAAAAGAATGCGTGCGAGCCGGATGCGGATGAGGGGGCGGAGCGCCGGATCCGCATGCTCGTCGAGCTCCGTGCGCAGACGCGCTGCGGCATGTGCCCAGTGTCCGTCCATGGCATCAAGTTTAGCGAGCGTGAGGGCGGCAAAAACAGCATAGGTCGAGCCTCCGTAGCGGTGCAGGATCTGTCGGGCCTCGACCCGCCCGGCACCAAAATGGTGGTGTGCGAGGTCGCGCTCAAGCCGGGTGTAGGCAGCACTTATGTGCTCCCCCCGCGCGCGCGACTCATAGCGCCAGAAACGGTAGCCTCCCGCAACGACCAGGGCAGCCACCACGCCGATGGCGATGGAGCGCCCATGGGTGCGCCAGAAGTTCATAAAGAGTTCGATTTCTCTCTCTTGCCACTGCTCTTCCACGTGATCACCTCTCCCGTATGGGAACCGGATTCATTGATCTGCCACCTGCGCCAGATGTGCCACGACCGCAGCACGGGGCACCCACTCCACCTGGGCTGGACCATCCAGCGCCTTGACCTGGACCACTCCCTTTGCGAGCTCATCATCCCCAAGAATGAGTGCCCAGCGGGCCCGAAGCCGGTCGGCCCGCTTGAGCTTGGACTTGAGGGTCCCAGGACCCGTAGCGAGAACCACCCTGAGACCGGGGTAGGCCTGGCGGATCTCCCGCATGAGCGCGAATCCACTTTCTTCCGCCGCAGCGCCGAGTGTCACGAGAACTGCGCACGGACGCTTCACATCCGTCCGGCCAAGCAGGGCTGCGACCCGTTCCAGCCCGAGCGCCCAGCCCATAGCCGACGTGGGGGATCCCCCGAGCTGCTCAACCAGTCCATCATAGCGCCCTCCGGAGCAGACCGCCGACTGGGCGCCGAGCGCAGTCGAGGTCCATTCAAAAACGGTCTGTGTATAGTAATCGAGACCGCGTACCAGCCTCGGGTTGATCCGGTATGCGATTCCCGCAGCATCAAGCAGGGTACCAACACGCTGCCAGTGTTCGCGTGAGGCTTCACCGAGAAAGTCACTCAGGACGGGCGCGTTGGCGAGGAGCTCCTGGATCTCAGCAGACTTGCTGTCCAAAATACGCAGCGGATTGCGCGCGAGCCGCATCCGATCGTCTGGCCCGAGCGCATCCTCATGCGACGAGAGGTAGGCGGCCAGCGCCGCCCGATAGTGCACGCGTTCCTCGGCAGTCCCGAGAGTATTGAGTTCGAGCGTCAGTCCCTCGATCCCAAGTCTGTCCCAAAGGCACTGCGAAAGCATGAGGAGCTCGGCCTCGAGATCGGGGGTTGCGATGCCAAACACTTCGACCCCGATCTGGTGGAACTGGCGGTGGCGTCCCTTTTGCGGCCGCTCATGCCGGAACATGGGACCGTGATACCAGAGACGCTGGGGGCCTGAGCGGATCAAATCGTGCTCGATCACGGCGCGGACACAGCCGGCCGTAGCCTCCGGTCGCAGCGCCAGCAAATCTCCGTTGCGATCCTCGAATGCATACATTTCCTTCTCAACGATATCAGTCGCCTCTCCGATGCTTCGCGTGAAAAGCCGGCTGTCCTCGACGATCGGCAAGCGGATCTCGCCATATCCGGCGGCTTCGAACACTTCACGCGCAGCGGACTCAATTTCCGCAAAATGTCGGGCTTCCTCCGGCAGGAGATCGTTCATGCCGCGCACCCGGCTGATCGCCCCGGGCTTCATGGATGTGGTGATTCCAAGGGAGGGGCGATGGAGAGGACCGCCACATGATCGGCCCCGGTCCACGGGGACAGTGCAAAACGCTTGCCGTCAACAAAAAATGCGAGCCCGCGGGTATCGCCCAAAACGATCCTCACGGGCGGCCGGGCCAAAAGATGCAGAAGTGTCCCCTGCTTCACCAGTTTCGCGTAAACCGTGTGCCCGGCCGAGGTCACGGCAATCCAGGACGAGCGCGTGAGCACGAAACGCAGCCGGAGCTTTGGAACTGAAATCGGGCGCGGGTGCGGTAGAGATGGAACCGGATGGGCCCGCGTCGGACGCTTGGGCTGCAAGGCCACAACCCTTGGTAATGGAGGCAAGGGGTGCACACTCGGACCCGATCCCAGGACCAGCCAGAGCACTGCGAGAATCGCGCCCACGAGCAGAAGTCCAGCCGTAACGCCGAGCCACGCCCGTGAACCGGATGGCCAGGTATGATCAGAGTCCGGCGGGAAGGGCAAAGCGGGTTCACCGCTCCCGGGATCGGGAAGCGTCCGGATGAGGGCTTCAGGATCGAGTTCCAACCAGACGGCATAGCGACGCAAATGTCCCAGATAATAGATGGGGGCTCCAAACGCACCGAACGCACCGGCTTCAAGACCTGCGAGCAGCGCATTCGGGACATGGAGCGTGCGTGCGGCGAACTCGAGCGTCACGCCACGCTCCTGCCGACGCCGGGCAAGTGCCCTGCCGACGTCTGCATAGGCACTGAGAGGTCGGAACTCGCTCACGGACTCGGGTGATGATGGAGAAACGCCAGGGCTTCGGGGGAACCAGGGTAGTCTTCGAGCAGAATGGCCCCGTACCGTTCCGCGGCCACAGAATCCTTGACCGCCCATTCGGAGCGTATGAGGAGCCAGAGCACGGATGCGGCCGGTTTGGGCGGGAGATCCGCAAGACGCGTCAGCAATGAACGCGCACGGTGGAAAGCGTGATTCCGCATGTCGAGGTTCGCGAGCTGCCAGAGCGCCGGCGCGTAGTTGTCATTCAAGGCGATCGCACGAGAGAAATACCGAATTGCGGTGCTCTGGTCCCGGAGTCTCAGGGCACACACTCCGGCGTTGGTATAAGCCACCTCCGGCGTGATATAGGACGCAGTCTTGGCCGCCTTCACGAGTGCATGGATCGCGCGGTGCACTTGACCTGTACGGCAAAGCAGCACTCCGTAGGCGTTGAGCGTCTCTGGATCATTGGGACGAAGATTCAAAGATGCCCGGTAATACTTGCGGGCACGAGCCAGCTCGCCGAGTTCAACGTCGAGGAGCGCCATGGCATTGTGCGCCTTCACGGAGTCCGGGTTGAGCTTCAGGGCTCGCCCGAAACTGTGGAGTGCCAGGGTGCGCTCGTGCCTTTGCAGGTAGATCATTCCCATCGTGACATTGTCCCGCGCTGCGGCCTTGAAATTCGTCACCGGCTTCGGATGATTCGATTCGGTCACACATCCGGCGAGCAGGATCGCGCACAAACCGATCGCGAGTACCCGCCTCATGCGCAGGCCCTCGGAGAGGCGAACCGGAACTGCTCGGGCAGGCGATTCGCAACCGACCCTGCCAGTTGGCCACAGGCCGCCTGGATCGATTGCCCACGGGGTTTACGAATGAGCGTCCGGAGACCCTGACCGATCAGAATCTTCTGAAACGCCAGAATTCTGGATTCCGGCGAAGTCGCGAAGGCCGTTCCCGGGAACGGATTGAACGGGATGAGATTCACCTTGGCCGGAATCGCCCTCAGCAGGCGCGCCAGCGCACGTGCATCGGCCAGCTGGTCATTCACTCCATCAAGCATGACATACTCGATCAGGATCTCGCGCTCCGGGTGCCGCGCGACGTACCGACGGCAGGCAGCCAACAGCTCAGCAAGGGGATGGGCGCGGTTGATCGGCACGAGCCGATCACGCAGGGCATCATCGGCCGCGTGCAGCGAAACCGCAAGCGCCACATCATGCTCGGTGGAAAGCCGGTCGATCAGGGGCACAAGCCCCGCCGTGCTCACTGTCACACGCCATTTGGAAAATCCGTAGGCGAGATCGTCGAGGAGCAGGCGCAAGACCGGCGAGAGCGCGTGGTAGTTGGCCAGTGGCTCGCCCATGCCCATGAACACCACGTTTTGAATCGGACGGTCCGACTTGGAACCATCCGGATCATGCCAGATTCGCCAAAGCTGCCCCACAATCTCGGCGCTTGTGAGATTCCGGCTGAACCCCTGGGCCCCGGTCGCACAGAAGGCGCAGTTGAGGACGCATCCCGCCTGGGACGAGACACAGAGCGTCCTACGGTCCTCATCCGGAATGATGACGGTTTCGACGGCATTGCACGCATCGACCTGAAACAGCCACTTCTCGGTTCCGTCGGCATCCACAGCCCGCCCGACTGCTGGCGGACAGACACAGTCGGCTGCCTCAAGAAGCATCGCCCGGAGACCGAGCGCGAGATCGGTCATGCGGTCGAAATCCGCGATCCCGCGCCGATGGATCCAGCCTAAGATCTGCCGGGCGTGGAAGGCTCTCGCACCTCGCGCCCCAACCCAGTTCTCAAGCGCTGCCCGGTCGAATCCGAGAAGGTTCGCGCGTCCGGCCGGGTCGGACTCAGCGTGGAGTTCGAGTGAAGACATCGATCTCGCCAAAAAAGAAGGCGATCTCGCGCAGCGCGTTCGCCGGGCTGTCCGATCCGTGGACCAGGTTGCGTTCAATGCTTTCACCCCATTCGCGCCGAAGGGTTCCGGGCGCGGCCCGGGCTGGATCGGTTGCGCCCATGAGATCGCGGTTTTTCTGAACCGCATCCTCGCCTTCGAGCACCTGGGCCATGACCGGACCAGACGACATGTACTCCACGAGTGACGGGAAGAAGGGCCGTTCCCGGTGCACCGCATAAAAGGACTCGGCTTCCGAACGGCTGAGCTGAAGCATCCGGGCCGCAGCGATCCGGAGCCCCGCCCGTTCGAACCGCTCATACACGGATCCGATTCGGTCGCGCGCAACGCCATCCGGTTTGATGATCGACAAGGTCCGTTCAAGACTCATTTGGGAAACTCTCCAGCGCTTGTCGCGTGAAGCCCGCAGGCACTCGATTTGAAAGACAAGCTAAACGAATGATTTTATCGTGTTCTGGCCTTTTCCTGCAAGCGAAAACCCGGAATCGGGCCTCCGTACCGATCACAGCGCGAAACTTTCGCCGCAGCCGCAGACCTCCCGCGCATTCGGATTGCGGAAACGGAACATCCGATTGAGACCGTCCCGGACATAGTCGACCTCGATTCCAGCGAGCATCGGGAGATCAGCTTCGGACACGACCAGTGGCACACCCGCACAGTCGATCAACCGTTCACCGCTCGCCACTTCTTGGGCATAGTCGATCCGGATGCTGTGCCCCGCACAACCGCTAGGCTCAACCGATATCTTGAGACCCACCGCTTCCGCGTGCGTCCCGAGCAGACGCTTCGCCTGTTCCACCGCGTCCGGGGTCCATGTCATTGCGTTCATCATTTTCAACTCCCGCCACGCTCCCTGCGCCCGCTCCGGTCTTCATTGCCGAGCGCATGGATGATGGCATCTTCAACCAGCAGTGCCTCATCATAACGGACCCGCGGGTATCCCAAAAATCCCGCCACCGCACAACCCGGCGGGACGATGTCCGACCGGGCGGACCGGCCCTCGAGCCACTCGGCATAGTATGCACAAGCTGCCCCGGTCCATGGGCCGCCACGATACCGGTAACGTGCCCGCGCGATCAGCCCATCCCGGATCTCAAGCAGAAATTCGATCTCGCTGCCCTGTTCGGGGCTGCCCGCCGTACCCTCACGGACATTCGGCAATCCCGGTTCGAATCCGCCCGCACGGCGCAAATCGCGAGCCCAGCGTTCGAATCTGGAGCGTGGCGATTCCCCCTCTTCCGGCAACAGGGGAACCGGATCCCCATCTCCCGGCTTCACACCGTTCGGGAGCCCATCCGGCCCCCTTTCCGGGGTGCCACTTCGAGCATCTGGCCGTAGGCCTCTGCAATGGCCTGGGCCGCACTTTCGATTTCATCCTCGGTCGTGAACCGCCCGAGGCTGATCCGCAAGGTCGCCTCCGCTTCAGCATCGGATCGCCCGAGCGCCTTGAGGACGTGGGAAGGTTCTCCCCGTGCACTCGCACAGGCCGATCCCTGAGCCAGGGCCAGATCACCGAGAAAGAAAAGCAGGCTCTCTCCCCCGACACCGGTAAACGTGAGGCTGAGTAATCCACAGACGCGTGGGACTGACGCACCATTGAGTTCGACACCCGAAAGCGTACGGAGGCGAGCCCAGAGCCCGTCTCGCATCCCTTGGATGCGGCAGGCATCAGTAGCACCCTCAAGACGGGCGATCCGGAAAGCCTCGCCCAAGCCCACGATTTGATGGGTCGCAAGAGTTCCAGCGCGCAGTCCCCGTTCCTGCCCACCTCCGTGGATGATCGGCTCGAGGACAAGCTCGGGATCATTCCGCAGATAGAGCGCACCAATCCCCTTGGGGCCGTATATTTTGTGCCCTGAGAACGACATGAGATCGACCGGGAGAGCAGCCAAGTCGATCGGCAGTTTGCCCGCACTCTGAACCGCATCGACGTGAAACACGATGCCCCGCTCTCGGCAGATAGACCCGATGGAAGCGACGTCCTGAATGACGCCGGTTTCATTATTGACATGCATGACCGAGCAAAGCAGGGTATCGGACCGTAGTGCCCGTCGGATTTCCTCCGGGTCCACGCATCCGTTACGATCGCAGGGCACATAGGTCACTTCGAAGCCATCCGCCTCGAGCGAGCGAAGCGTGTCGAGCACGGAGGAGTGCTCGATCTGCGACGAGACGAGATGACGACCGCGTTCCCGGCGGGCCCGAGCCAGGCCGCTCAGGGCAAGATTGTTCGATTCAGTCGCCCCGGAGGTAAAAATGACCTCGCGATCCCGTGCACCGATCAGTGCGGCAACTTCATGGCGGGCCGCTTCGACCGCTTCCCGGGCGGCGCGTCCGAGGGCATGGGTCGCCGATCCGGGGTTGGCGAAAACGGATCCCGGACCGAGGTATTCGAGCATGCGAACGATGACCCGCGGATCGGCTGGTGTCGAGGCCGCATAGTCCAAGTAAATGGGCCGGGTGCGCTTGCTCACGCCCCCATTATAGGGCGATCGGGCCTTCCCGGACAGTGTGCCGGGTTCGCTGCATGAATCCCACCCTCGCGGATCGCCAGCGGTCTCTGCTATGCTGGGGGATTACACGGCTGATCCCGCATGCAACCCATTACCAATATCGCCATCCGCGCCGCCCGCCGGGGGGGCGAGGTCATCCTCCGCCAGGTGGACCGGGTCGAGCATCTCCGGGTTCAGGAAAAAGCCCGTCACGACTTTGTCAGTGAGGTGGATCGGGGAGCCGAACAGGCCATCCTGGAAGTCATCCGCTCCGTCTACCCCGACCACGCCATTCTCGCCGAGGAAAGCGGTCGCGGGGGGGCAACCGAGACGGATCTGCGTTGGATCATCGACCCGCTGGACGGCACCACCAATTTTCTTCACGGGCTCCCCATTTTCGCTGTTTCGGTTGCTTTTGAAGCCCGTGGCGTGCTGGAAGCGGGAGTCGTTCTGGATCCCCTGCGCGGCGAACTTTTCGTTGCCAGCCGAGGAGAAGGTGCACTGCTCAACGATCGGCGGATACGGGTGGCCAAACGCACCAATCTCGATGAGGCACTGCTCGGGACAGGATTTCCGTTCCGAGATTTCGGAAATCTCGATGCCTATCTCGACATGTTCCGGACGCTACTGCCCCGCGTATCCGGAATCCGGCGGGGGGGTTCGGCCGCACTGGATCTGGCCTATGTGGCCGCGGGACGTCTGGACGGATTTTTTGAACTTGGGCTCAATCCATGGGACACGGCTGCGGGACTGCTGCTGATCCAGGAAGCGGGCGGGCTTACGGAAAGTCTCCGAGAGGGGGTGTCACCACTTTTAAGCGGGGATCTCGTCTCGGGCAATCCGAAACTCCTCTCTGAGCTGCGAGATCTCCTCGCTCCCTGGTGCCGGGCCCTGTCAGGGCCGCCCGTCGACTAAATCCTCACGCCGCCTCGGCAGAAGATCGGAACGGTCCACACCGAGCATGAGCGCCGTCGCGCTCGCAATGAAGATCGAGGAGTAGGTGCCCACGAGGATACCCACAAAAAGCGCGATTGAGAATCCCCGCAGCACTGGACCACCAACCAGCAGCAAAGCGACGACCACGAGCAGCGTCATGAATGATGTCATGAGTGTTCGAGAGAGTGTTTCATTGATCGCAATGTTCATGAGCTCAAGCGGGGTTCCCCGGCGAAACTTCCGGAAGTCCTCCCGGATCCGGTCGAAAACCACAACAGTGTCGTTCAGCGAGTAGCCCATGATCGCGAGGATCGCGGCCAGGACATTGAGGTTGAAGCCGATTCCCGTAAACGAAAAAAATCCGATCGTAAAAACCACATCGTGGATCGTGGCGGCGATCGCACCCACGGCAAACCTCCACTCAAAACGGAAAGCGACATAAAGGAGGATCAGAACGAGAGTCGCCACCATGGCCGTTATCCCCTTCTCGCGCAGTGCGCTGCCAACCTGGGGACCGATGAGTTCCTCGCTCACCACCGTTGCACCTGGGTAGTGCGCCACGACGGTTCGGGCCAGAGCCGCAGCCACCCGCTTGCCCACGGTTTTGTGTTTGGGACGCAGCCTGATCAGCACGTCCGGGTGGTGGCCGAAACGGCTGACGTTCGCGTGTGAGAATCCAGATGTGGCCACAAACCTGCGAAGTGCGCTCAAATCCGGTACTTTCGGGAATCCAATCTCGACCACGACACCACCTGTGAAGTCGAGGCCGAGGTTGAGACCACGGGTTGCGAGCGAGATGCAGGCTGCGAGAAAAACCACCGTCGACGCAGCGAGTGCCACCTTGCGTGCGGCGAGAAAGTTGATGTGGGGGACTCTGTGGAAAAACTCCATGCGGGACTCCAGTTCGCCCTCAGACAGGCAGTCGGGTCAGACGGCGTCCGCCGTAGACCGCGTTGGTGATGGCCCGGCTGTTCATGACCGCCGTGTAGAGGGAAGTCAGAATACCCAGGCAAAGGGTGATGGCGAAGCCCTTGACTGGCCCGCTACCGAGCAGAAAGAGCAAAACGCCCGCGATGAGCGCCGTGACGTGCGAGTCGACGATCGTTCCCCAGGCACGCTCATAACCCGCATGGATGGCCGCCTGCGGGCTCGCGCCGTTGCGGAGTTCTTCACGGATACGCTCGTAGATGAGCACGTTGGCGTCAATTGCCATACCGACCGTGAGTACCATACCCGCGATCCCGGGAAGCGTGAGGGTAGCCTGAAGAAGTGACAGGAGTGCCACAATCAGGATCAGGTTGACGAAAAGCGCAAGGTCCGCAATCACGCCGAACCACTTGTAGTAGAACGCCATGAACAAAACGACGAGCGCAAAACCCAGAATCACCGCGGCGACGCCATCCCGGATGTTCTCGCGGCCGAGACTCGGGCCGATGGTCCGCTCGGCCACGACGGTCATGGGCGCCGCAAGTGGGGTACGCAGAAGTAGAGCCAGCTTGTTGGCCTGCCGTTCAGTCAGTCCGGTGATCTGGAAATTGCTCGAGAAGACACCGCGGATGGTCGCGATGCTGATGACCCGCTCGATCTTCTTCGTCACGATCACCGACTGGCCATCGACTTTTCGATGCAGGCTCCGGTTTTCGATATAGAGTACGGCCATCGGCTGGTTCAGGTTGTGGCTCGTGGTCTCGAGCATCCGGTTCCCGCCCCTCGAGTTGAGCGTGACGTTCACGGCGGGCTGACCATTCACATAGGCCGATGTGGCATTCACAATCTCGCGGCCGCTCACGATGATGCCTGAACTCAGCAGAACCGGCGCGCCCTGCGTGGTCGTGAAACGGCGTGCACCCGGCGGGACCTGACCCGATTGGAGCGCGCTCTGGGCGCTTGGGGAGTCATCAACCAGCCGAAACTGTACGGTCGCCGTATCACCGAGCCGTCGTTCGGCACGGGCCGCATCCTGGATGCCTGGCAGTTCCACCACCACATCTTGCGCGCCCTGTTGTTCAACCACTGCAGCCGTCACGCCCAGCTCGTTCACACGGCGCCTCAGTGCTGCTACGTCCTGAACGACGGCAACCTGGTTGAGCGCGGTCTTTTGCGCGGAACCATAACGGGCGGTAATCACCGAGAAGCCTCCGGCCTCACCCGTGTGGAGAACAAGATGCGGGTGCTCCTTCTGGATGAGGTGGAGCGCCGGGCGGAGATCAACCGGACGGGCGAGCTCGATGCGCAATCCCGCAGCAGCCCGACTTACCCCGAGGTACCGGATGCCGTGGTGGCGCAGCAACACTTCGAGACTGGTCCGGATCCGACCCAATGCGTCGTGGACAGCCGCCCGAGTATCGACCTCGAGCAGGAAATAAATGCCACCCCGGAGATCGAGTCCCTCAGGCATCGGCTTGAGCCCCAATGTGCGCAGCCAGTCCGGCGTTTCCGGGACGAGATTCGGGGCGACCGAATAATCCTCTCCCAGAACCTGCTTGAGGAGCACGAGCGCCCGGCGCTGTATGGACTCATGGGCAAAGACGAGAAGGATGTGATCCCGCTCGATCCGAGCCCGCTTGACGGATAAATGATGCGCCTCAAGATGGCGCTCGATCCGGGACAGGACCGCAGGCGGGACGATCGAGGCACCGATCCGGGTCACGTTGAGCGCAGGGGCTTCCGGGTAAAGGTTCGGCAACGCAAGGAACACCGCCACGAGCGTCACCACGATGACCAGAATGTTTTTCCACAGGGGATAACGGTTCATGGATTCAGCCTGTTCACTCGGGGTCCGGCGTGGGGAGGATGGTTCAGACGGCTTTCAGGGTTCCCTTGGGATAAACGGCAGCGACCGCTTGCCGCTGCAGAGTCAGTTCGACCCCATTGGATGCTTCGAGCACGATGAACTGTTCGTTCAGCCGGACGACCCGGCCGACGAGCCCGCCCTGGGTCAGGACCTCGTCACCGGTTGCAAGCCCCTCGATCAGTTTGCGGTGTTCCTTCTGCCGTTTCTGTTGGGGACGCATGGCCGTAAAATAGAAAAACAGGATGAAAACAACGAAAATGAGCACGAGGCTCCAAACGTTGCCGCCGGAAGACGGGCCGGGGGTGGCACCTTGGGCCCAAGCGTTCGGGATAAGATTCATGAGGATGACTCCCGCGTGCGACTAGTAAAGTTCGCCATTATCGCACAGCTGAGCCGCCTGCTTCCAAGGCTAGGATATCCTGCGCGACAGGGGCGAGTCGCCCCGACCGGATGGCTGCGCGCAGGCGCGCGAGGAGCATCTGGTAGTAGGTGAGGTTGTGGAGCGAGAGGAGACGGAGCGCGAGCGGGTCACCCACCCGGTCGAGATGATGGAGATACGCGCGACTCAAGCTCTGACAGGCCGGGCATGGGCAGCCCGGATCGATCGGATTCTCATCGGTCCGGTAGCGGGCATTCCGCAAGCGGAGGACACCCCGAGTGGTGAAGAGGTGTGCGTTGCGGCCATTGCGGGTGGGCAGCACACAGTCAAAAAGATCGATCCCCCGCAGGACAGCTGCCACGAGATCGGCGGGCTTGCCCACCCCCATGAGATAGCGCGGACGATCGTGCGGTAGGACGGTTTTCAGTGCATCGAGAACAGCAAGACGCTCGGAGGCGGGCTCACCCACCGCAAGCCCTCCGATTGCAAATCCGGAAAACCCCATCGGTTCCAGAGCCTCGAAAGAGCGGAGCCGGCTCGCAATGCCGACCCCTCCCTGTACGATACCAAACAGGGCTCTCGTCCCCTCGCCGGCTGCACGGCGGGATCGCTCAGCCCACTTGATCGATCGGGCAAGCGACGCATCAATCTCCTCTGGGGTCGCAGGGTAAGCTGGGCAGTGATCAAGTACCATACTCACATCGCTTCCGAGAGCCTCCTGAATCGTGATCGCCCGTTCGGGCGTCAAGCGGAACAGGCGCCCGTCAACCGGTGCACGAAAGGTAACGCCTTCGTCATCGATCGTTCGCAGCGCACCCAGGCTCATGACCTGAAATCCGCCCGAATCGGTCAAAATCGGGCCTGCCCATCCCATAAAGGTGTGGAGCCCCCCGAGGCGGCTGATCACCTCGATCCCCGGGCGCAACGCCAGATGAAGCGTATTGCCGAGAATCATCCGGCTCCCGCTCGTCAGAAGATCGGCTCCATCAAGGCCCTTGACGGATCCATAGGTTCCGACCGGCATGAAAGCCGGCGTGTCGACAACCCCGCGCGGGAATCGGAGCTGACCGATGCGGGCATGCCCATCCGTGGCGAGGCATTCAAACTCCATCACGTCTCGGGATCCACATGGCATCACCATAGCTCAGGAATCGGTAGCCGTGGCTCAGGGCATGGGCATAAGCCGAACGGATCCGATCGGTTCCTGCGAATGCGGCGACCAGAGGGAGCAGGGTCGATTGGGGTTGATGAAAGTTGGTAAGAAGGGCATCGGTCAGGCGAAAGACAAAACCTGGACGAATGAACAGCCGGGTACGCCCCGGCCCGGGCCGCAGAGCCTGACCCGGGCTTGCGTTTTGGGCAAGCGTTTCGAGGGTCCGAACGACAGTCGTTCCAACCGCCACGATGCGGCCACCAGACTCGCGTACGCGTGTCAGGCGCTCAATGGCTTCCGGGGTCACCACGTAGGCTTCCTCGTGCATCCGGTGATCTTCAAGGTGTTCGGTCCGAACCGGTTCGAATGTGCCCGGACCCACATGGAGAGTCACTTCGATGCTCTGGATTCCACGCCGTTCCAGCTCATCAAGCAGAGGCGCGTCGAAGTGCAATCCCGCCGTGGGTGCGGCCACCGAACCCATGTGTTTCGCATATACGGTCTGGTAGCGTTCCCAGTCCGAGCGGTCGTCCGGACGGCCGAGATAAGGCGGAATCGGAATATGCCCCACACGCTCGAGCCAAGTCCATCCCTCCCCCTGATTGTGCTCGACGATCCAGCCATCCGGATCCTGCCGTAAGACGGTCAGACGGACACCCCCCTCAAGCAGGAACCCGGTTCCGATCCGTGGAGACTTACTGGAACGAAGGAGCGCACGGGCACCCGTAGGCGAGAGGATCTCCGTGATCAGGATCTCGACCCGGCCACCTGAATCCTTGTGCCCGCAAAGACGCGCAGGCATGACCTTGGAGTTGTTGAACACGATGAGATCCCGAGGCGTCACGAGATCCGGCCAGTCCCGCATGTGCCGGTCACTGAATCCCCCGGGTTCGACGACCAGAAGTCGGCTCGCGCTCCGTTCAGGAGTGGGATAACGGGCAATCCGCTCATCCGGCAAATCGTAGATAAAATCCTCGCGTCGCATGCCGGCTCGTTTATGACCTTATATTCATATTGTAGGTGTCTTGAGGCATGCACGCCAAACCCGCGCTACACTAAGGACGATTCCGCCTGCTTGAATCCTGATGCGCCTACCCGCCATCGTCCGAAAGCGTGGAGTTCAGCCGTTTCAGGATGAATCAAGAACCCCGAAGCCGAAGCTCACAGGAAGCGGTGCGGTTGGATCAGGCTTTTTCCGCCGCGCGGCAGTCTTCCTGTCACCGGTTGCACTCATCCTGACTCTTGTCATGGCCCTCCCCCGCCGGGCGCGGGCAGACTACGACTGGAACCAGATCGACCTCGACAACGCAGTGCTTCAGAAAACCACCAAGGCATCCGGCTTTCAAGGCTCAATCTCCATGGGTTATCTCGGCACAACCGGGAACATCCAGTCGACAAGCTTGAACGGCAAGATTCTCATCGGCTACCGTATCAAACGCTGGCGGACCGATCTCGATCTCAGGTTCATTCAAGCAAGCACGAACAAGGTTCTAACCGACCAGAGCCGTGAAGCCACTTCCCAGACCGATTACGACTTCTCCGCTCACAACTACAGCTTCCTCTACCTCGATTACCTGAATTCCCCCTTCAGCGGCTATGCCCGTCGCGATACGGAAGTCGTGGGCTATGGCCGGCGTCTCATCTCCACCACAAATCAGTCGCTCGATGCCGAAATCGGTTTGGGGGGGCGCCAATCCACCCCTACCACGGGCGGTCCGCGCAGCTCCGCGATTGAGCGGGCTGCTCTCGACTATCATTTGAAAATCAGCAAAAACAGCTCCCTTCTCGAAGGGTTGAGCGTTGCACACGGTGTTTTCAATACCTATACGGAATCGGAAACCTCACTCGTCTTGCACCTGGCCGGGAATTTTGCGCTATCGGTCTCCTACACAATCTCGCACAACTCATATGTGCCCGTTGGATTCGTCAAAACCAATACCGATACCTCAGTTTCCCTGATTTACAGTTTCAACTGAACCTCTTCCTGTAGCGGGTTGACAACTGTTGCCGTAAACATGAACCTTTGTAGGTGTTGATGCTGTCCTATTACGCATGAGACTAAGTGCATGGGCAAAGACGCAGGGCGTGACTTATCGCACCGCATGGGAATGGTTCAAGAACGGGACCCTGTCCGTGCCCGCGCGTCAGTTGGCGACCGGAACCATCATGGTGGACGTGCCGGAATCTCCAACCGGCAGGACCGTCGTATATGCCCGCGTTTCCAGTCATGACCAGAAATCGAATCTCGACGGACAGGTGGCCCGCTGCGTGGCCTTTGCCAATGGTCGCGGGCTTTCTGTGGCGGAGACCGTTACCGAGATCGGGTCAGGAATGAATGGACAC
>DAHXNI010000038.1 GCA_027365475.1 Pseudomonadota bacterium
ACACGGTCGAGCATGCGCGCAAGTCCGAAGCCAAAAAGCACAAACCGCCCGCTTGACCCCCTCCCGCCCGGGCGGCTTCGCCTGGGCGACGCTGCGCGTCGGGCCGGGCTAGGAAGGGGAATGCGCGGGCATGTGTTCAAATCGCCCCAATCCCTGCGCCGGTATCTCCACATCCACACCAGATGGTACGAGGTGGTCTGACCTGACTGGACAGGTTTTTTGGGAAAGAACCAGTGGTGGTCATGGGCATGCTGCTGCGGAACAACCAAACGCCGCGTTCCCTTTGCAGGGGCGTATCGCCACGCTGCTGACGCAAGGTGACCCAGTCATCTTGGACCGTGAGGTCCAGAATGTCTTTTACGAACGTGCAACGCTAGGGAGGATGCGCTCGGTGCGACCCCAGAGCGCGCATCCTCGAGATCGGATACGCTTGGGATCCGTTACGCCGGAGATCCATCCGATCATCGAACGCCTGACCGTCCTTTGCGCCGGGAATATCTGCCGGAGCCCCATGGCGTGGGGGCTGTTCCGGGCGGATCCGGATCTCGCGCGTCTCGGCATCGCGGTTGCATCGGCGGGACTCATGGCGGAAGTGGGCTCACCGCCGGCCGCCCTGGCCGTGCGCGTGCTCGCCGAACGCGGGATCGATATCCGCGCACACCGGGCACAGCAGGTCACGGAAGCGGGATTGCGTGAGGCAGACTGCATCCTCGTCATGGAAAGCTGGCAGAGAAAATGGATCGGGCAGCGCTGGCCCGCGCTCACCGGCCGGGTTTTCCTCCTGGGGCACTGGGGCAACTTCGAGATCGCCGATCCGTATGACAGAGAGATCGCCGTCTTCCGCGCAACCTGTGCAGAGATCGAACGGGGCGTCCGGGAGTGGGTGCCGCATCTCGTCCACGCCCACGCGAACCGGCCCGGGACGGAGATCCCAGCCGATGCCGGGAAGACGCCTCCGGAACCCCAAGGCTGAAGGGCGAGCCCGCCTGGAAACCAGGCCCCTTCTATAGTATTGGTACTAGAATGGAATGATGATCCGGTGATGCGGCGGCTGGAGGCTACCATGCTCAAACCCTCTTCCCAATCCCGATCCTCCCTCTTTCTGGTCGGTGTGCTGGTTCTCAGCCTTGGCTCCAAAGCGACTCCCATCCGCGCCGCAACCCAGCCGGTCGGGGGGTGGCCCGCATTCGCGTTTGCGATAGGCAGTGGGGTCAACCTCTTTTGGCTGCCGCGGGATGCAGTTTTCGCGTACTACGGCCAGGGCTACTATTTCCGCTGGCAGGCGGGTCATTGGATCCACGCACCGGACCCCACGGGCCCCTGGAAGTCACTCACCGGTGGGTTCATTCTGCCAAAGGCGCTGGATTACGGCCCCCCTCCGCCCGTCCGTCCCGATCGGGCCTACTTCACCTGGTGGCGCCAGCATGCAGCTCCCTGGTGGCGCCTCCATCATCCGCGCTGGTGGCACATCTACCAAGCCGATCTCAGCCGTTACCGACTCTGGCGGGAGCGCGCCATTCCTGTTTTCCTGACCCACACGAGGTTCTGGGAGATGAGCGGTGGCCGAACATTGCATCGCGATTTTGTGCCCGCTCACCCGAGTGTCCAAGCAAGCCTCCCCGAGCAGCGCATCCGGACCCTCCATCTCACAAGGCGGTACTACCAGGGCGAGGCGAACCAGTTCCAGTGGACTCATCCATGGAGCGCCTACCGCCGTTTCGGGAACGAGGGTTCCTATATGGGCCCGTGGAACCCCTACCCCTTCTCCGGCTCGACCATTCGGGTGGAAGGGTGGTACAGCAACCCCTGGGATCCTTGGGGTTACGCAGAGAGTCCCTGGTTTCAGACGTTCTACGGCGACACATGGGAAGGAGGCCAGTTCCCGGGAGACAACCAGCCGTTCAGCCCTTGGATCGGCAATCCTGTCTTCGCTCCCTGGAATGGATATCCCTACAACAACCCGTAACTGTCCTGGCCTGCCGTCACGGTCGCGCAAGACCGGCTCCGTCTCGGTGCGGTGCACTATAATCGGAGCGCCCTTGCCGGATACCTTCCCCGTCTTGTTCAATCCGAACCCCCAGAAAGAACACATGAGCGGCGAATCCATGGACCGCTGCCTCGCGGCCCAGGCCGAGGCGATCTGGCCGGAGGAATCGGCACTCATCCGGGGCTATGGTCTCGACGGACCGGTGCGGATCCTGGACGCAGGCTGCGGAACCGGACAGTTCGCAACCCGACTCCGCGCCCTTCTTCCTGAGGCATTGATCACCGGAATCGACATCCTGCCCGAAAGGATCGCCGCCCTCCGCATGGATCTGGCCCACGCGGCGCGGCACCTGACCTTCGCCGTGGGCGATCTCTTCGACCTCAAGTTCGCGGATGCGTCGTTCGACTGCGTCGCCTGCCGCCATGTGCTCCAGTCGATTCCCGATCCCGAGCGGGCGCTCGGGGAACTGACGCGCGTGCTCAAGCCGGGCGGACGGCTGCACCTGCTTGCCGAAGACTACGGCATGCTCCATTTCCATCCGACCCATCACGATCTCGATGACTTCTTCCACACCAACCTGCGCGCACTACGGGAAAAGACCGGGGTTGATTTTGAGTCCGGCCGTCACGCCCCGGTCTGGCTTGGGAATCTCGGATTCGAGGCCGTCTCCGTGCAATACGTGATCGTGGATACCCTTAGAGTCCCGCGACCGATTCTCCGCGAGATCTTCCTCTCCTGGCGCGACGGATATACCGGACTCGTGGCGGAAGTTACCGGGCGCGCGCCGGAGGCAGTTCGCGCGCGGTTCGAGGACATGGTGAACTGCGTGAGCCATCCTCCGGGTTACGCCGTCTGGTTCGTCCCGGTCGTGACCGGGATCAAACCGTCCAAAACTTAAAGACCGGCTCTCGAACCCCTGCGGCGACACGGAACGGAGGCGGGCTTATACTGTCCTTCCGCGGACTGGGAACTCTAGGGACGTGCAGACCGACAATAAGGCACACAAAAAAGGGCAGCGTCTACCGGTCTGGATTCTCTTCGATCAATGAACCCCATAGCGATTGAACCTCCGGTGAATGACAGGGCTCGGTGCTGTTTTCACAGAGTTGCGCTCTTCGCGCTCCTCGTGGGGGCGGCCATCCTCGCAGCGCACCGGGCGCACGCCGATCCCTGGGCCAGTCCGGGCGAGATCGGCGTCCGCAACGACATCGAGATACTGGTCGATTCGGGAGTGATCGACATACCGGTCACGACCTGGCCGATCCCGTGGGGGGCGGTGGCCCACGCCCTGAAGAGGGTGCATCCGAAGACGCTCACCCCGCTTGAGCTCGAAGCCTACGTCCGGCTCGAGTCCCACATCGAACGCGTCCAATCCGGCGGCAACCATGTAGGCTACGCGGCGGCCCTCGCGCCCGGCCGGCCCTCGCTCAACTGGTTCGGACAGACGACCCGCGGCAAGGAGATGGCGGCCGTCTCGGACAACGGCACCGACGGGATTCTGGCCTACCGGTTCAACGTGGAAGGCGTCTTGGGGTCGCGCGACCATCAGCGCGGACGCTTCGATGGCAGCTATCTCGCGCTCGCGCTCGGCAACTGGATCGTCTCGGGAGGCGAGGTCAACGACTGGTGGGGCCCGGGCTGGGGCGGGAGCCTCATCCTCGGGGACAACTCGCGCCCGCCGCTCGGCGTGAGCCTCACCCGCAACGTCCCCTACCGCTTCCGGACCCCCTGGTTGAGCTGGCTCGGTCCCTGGACGATCACGTTCTTCAACGACCGGCTCGATCAGGGCCCACCGATCACCCATCCCTGGCTTTTCGGAGAACGCTTTGCCTTCCGTCCCTTCCCGAACCTCGAAATCGGGCTCTCGAGGACCGCGATCTGGGGCGGCGCCAGCGAGCCCCACGGTCTCAGCGGATTTTCACAGATTCTCTTCTTCCACCGCACGGGCTACGGCTCGCTCATAGGCGACAACCGGGCCGGCTTGGATTTCCGCTGGACCTTTTCGGTCGGCGGCCAGCCCTTCACGCTCTACAACCAGGACATCGCCGAAGGATTGGCGCATGAACTCGGCGGGCTCCTCTTCCTGCACGATTTCATGGGCCAGGTGGGACTCTCCACCTGGGGGCCGGTCGGGGCAGACGGGGGCAGCTACCGGGTTTTTGCGGAGTATACCAATACCACGACCGGCTTCCTCTCTGAACAGGGCCTTTTCTACAACGTCGCCTACGAAAGCGGCATCTATCTCGGCGGCTATCGCTATCGCGGCCTCGTGCTGGGCTATCCGACCGACAACGACAGCGAGCTCTGGACGGGTGGCGTCCTCTTCGAGGGGCTCGGAGGCGGCACACTCACCTTTCTCGCCCGCCACGGCACGCTCAATCTCGGCAACACGCAGGTCGTCTCGCCCGTCGGCAATACCTACGCTCCGGTCCGCACCGCGTTCGACGAGTTCGACGTCTATTTCCGCCCGTCCTTCTGGCACCGCGCGCTCGAGCTCGGTTTAGGCGTCACGCGCTGGGCGCCCACGGGATTCCCGGTCGAGATCGGCCCCGATGCCTTCATCGGCTGGCGGGTGAACTTCCATGAATGAGTTCCGATCCCACTTCGCGAAAACCGGATTGCGGATCCTCTGGGGGCTCTCTCTGGCCGCACTCGCCGGCTGTGCGAGCCTTCCGGGTTACCACTTCCCAGGTGGCATGACCCCCTGGCTTCCCGGCGGCGCTCCGACCGTCCGCTCCCCGACCCGGAAATCCGGCGCGGGGACAAAGCGTGCGCGCGGCGGATCCGACTTTTGGAAACGCTATAATGCCCGGGAAGGAGATCGGGAAGCGGCAATGGTGAAGCTCGACCGTGCCCATTGCGACGCGGCAACCGGCGGCTTGGCCACGGCGTGCGCATCACGCGCCCGGACGGGATCTCCCGACGCACCGGTCCACTTCGCAAACTGTCCCGACCGGGTGCGTCCATGCCGTTGAAAAAAACCGTCTTTCCTCTTCTCCTGCTCCTGCTCTTCGCTTCCTGCTCGCTTCCGGGACTCCGCTTCAAAGGACCCGTGCGCATGCGGACCGGCCGCCGCCTGCCCTATCTCATCCAGCCCATCACCCCCCACCTCCTCACCCGCGAGGCCGCACGCCGGCATGCGATCGCCATCGGCCAGCCGAACCCCGCACTCACGCGTGCGATCCAGGACTACGCCTATCACGTGGGGCCCCAGGATACCCTCGCCATCGTCGTCTGGGGACATCCGGAGTTTTTGGCCAGCGGTTCCTCCCTTGCCTCTTCATCACCGACGCTGCTCGCGCCGGGTGCCGCCGGCACGCAACTGACCCGTGCCCACAACTTCACCGTACATGCCGACGGCGATCTCTATTTCCCCTATCTCAACCCGATCCATGTGGCCGGACTCACGGTGACCGCGATCCGAAGACTGCTCATCCGGAAACTCCATACCATCCTCAAGAATCCTGAGGTGAGTGTCCGTGTCGTGGGCTTTCACAGTGCGACCTACGAACTCGCCGGAGCCATCGTGCATCCCGGGTTGTACCCGATCACGAACGTGCCGGTTACGGTCTCCCAGGCGATCGCTCGGGCAGGGGGCGTCCTCCAGACCGTCTTCGGCAGTATCGGTGCAAGCCAAGGCGCGGTTTCCCGTTCGCTCGCGGATCTCGGGCGGGTCATCTATATCAACCACGGCCACCGCGAGATCCTGAATCTCCGGGCGTTCTATCGCGATGGCGATCTGACGGAGGACCGCCTCGTCCGTCCGGGAGACATCATCCGCGTGCCGAGCAACGCCTTCGACCAGATCCACGTCATCGGCGAGGTGGTCCGCCCCGGGGACTATCCCATGTACGGCGGGCATATCAATCTGGCCGAGGCTTTGGGCGAGGCCGGGGGGCTCGATCTCACGACCGCGAACCCCGCGCGTATTTTCGTCTTCCGCGGAGCCTATGAGAAACCCAAGATCTACTGGCTGAACGCGCGTTCGCCGCTTACGATGCTCTTGGCGAACCAGTTCAAGCTCAAGCCCCAGGACGTGGTCTACATCGCAACCTCCCCGTTGAGTGCCTGGAACCGGATCGTGAGCCAGATCCTGCCCACCGTCGAAACCCTCTACGAAACCAAGGTTCTCACGAACTACTGACGCATGAACGAACAAAACCGCACCCCCGAGCGCGTATCTCCCAGGGCCGAAACCCCGAGGGTCGAAGCCCCAGAGACGTTCAACCTCCATGAGCTCTTCGCGCTGCTCTACCGCGAACGCTGGCTCGGCCTTCTGGTCTTCGGCGGGGTCTTCGCGCTCTTCATCCTCTACGCCCTCACTGCGACCCCGATCTACCGCGCCGATGCACTCCTCCAGGTCGAGAAGCAGCCGAGCGCGCTCAGTCAGGCGAACGCGCTCCTCGGTGGTCTCTTTGCGACCGGGGCTTCGACCCAGGCCGAGGTCGAGATCCTCCGCTCCCGTGCGGTGCTCTTCCCGGTCGTGCGCCGACTCGGTCTCGCCATCGCCATCCGGAGCCCGGCTGGCCATCACTACGATGGGCTCGAAGCCGCACTCGAGCAGCGCGCACTCGTGATCCGGCGCTGGGTCGTCCCGCGCTCCGCGCGCGGGAAAAAGCTCCTCCTGGTCGCATCGGACCGGGGACACTTTCGGCTTGAGACCCGGAAGAGGGTCTCGATCCTCCAAGGGGTGGTCGGCCAACCGGTCCGAAGCCCCACGGGCTTCGCCCTTTGGATCACCCGTCTCAGGGCCCGGCCCGGGCAAGCGTTCCGGATCGAACGGGTGGAGACGGAACAGGCGGTCACGGGGCTCCGGAGCGGACTTTCCGCGATCGAGCTCGGCGTTCGGACCGGGATCATCGAACTCGCGCTCGAGGGTCCCCATCCCCGCTGGCTCGACCGCGTCGTGAACGCGATCGTCGACCAATACCGGCTCGAGAACGTTGCGGCCAAAGCGACCCAGGCGCGCGAGAGTCTCCGCTTCATCGACCGGCAACTCCCGCGGCTCAAACGGAAACTCGGCTTGGCCGAAACCCGCTTCAACCGCTATCGGGCCCAAAACCACATCGTCGATGTAAGCGCCCAGACCCGGGCCTTTCTCTCGGAGGCCACGAGCCTTGAGGAGGTTTTGACCGAGTTCAAACTGCGTCTCGCCGATCTCAGCCAGTCCTACGAGCCGGGATTCCCGCTGGTGCGCGCGCTCCTCCGGGAAGAGCGCCAGCTCGAGACCCAGAAGAACACCCTCCGTACCGCGATCGAAGCGCTGCCGCTCAAAGAGCAGCAATACATCCGCCTGAAGCGCGATGTCGAGATCTATACCCGGCTCTACATGGCACTGCTCGCGAAAGCCCAGGATCTCGAAGTGGAAAAGGCCGGGACGGTGGGGAACGTCCGGGTCGTGGAGCATGCGGTCGTGCCTGATCTTCCGGTCAAGCCCAACCGGCGCCTGCTCGCGATCCTGGGAGTCTTCCTGGGCGGTGGGCTCGCGCTCGGCGCGGTGTTCCTCAAACGCGCACTCGTCCACGGGGTCGGGAATCCGGAGGAGATCGAGGACGCGTTCGGCCTGCCGCTCTATGCCACGATCCCGCATAGCGCCAAACTGGCGCGAGCCTCCCGCCGGTCCGCGCGAACCCGGGATCTCCCGCTCCTTGCGAAACTCGCACCCGACGACCCTGCGGTCGAGGCGATCCGGAGCCTCCGGGTGAGTCTCGAGTTCACCTCGCCCCAAACCCCCTCGCCCGTCATCACGATGGGTGGATTGCGCCCAGGGGTGGGCAAGACCTTTCTCGCGGTCGATCTCGGCTATCTCCTGGCCAACTCAGGCCAGCGCGTGCTTCTGATCGATGGCGATCTCCATCGCGGCATGCTCCATCGCTACTTCGGTGCGGGTGCGGCACCGGGTTTGGCCGATGTGCTTCAATCCGGACGCGACTGGACGAGCTGTCTCAAACCGCACCCCGACGAGAGCCGTCTGGCGCTCCTCCCCACAGGATCCCATGTAGCCCATCCGGACCGTCTCCTCGAGGGAGCGGATTTAGGGGTGCTCTTCGAGCATGCGCGGGAGCGGTTCGATGTCGTCATCGTGGATCTGCCGCCCTACCTCGGAGTCACGGACGGATTCTTCGTGGCCAGACGAGCCACGGTCAATCTTTTGGTCCTCAAGGCCGGAGCCCATCCGATCCCGGAAATCCGCCGGGTTCTCAAAAGACTGGAGCAGACAGGCGTCCACCTTTCCGGTTTCGTCATGAACGATCTCACCCGTGGTATGAGCGCCTATCGCTATTACGGCTATGGATACCGCTACCGCCGGGACAAACCGCCGGTCACGGGATCCAGTGGGGACTGAGATCTGTGTGCGGACTCGTGCTCCTGGCGCGCTCCGAAGGACGCATCGACGAGACCAACCGGCGGGCCGGACGCCGGATGCTCGAGCGGCTCGCAAAGCGGGGCCCGGACGGCGCGGGCGAATGGGTCGACCCGGAATCCCGGGTCTATCTCGGTCACCGGAGACTCGCCGTGATCGACCTCGATGACGGGGCGGCCCAGCCCTTTCACTGGCCGGAAGCGGGTTTGAGTCTCGTCTACAACGGAGAACTCTACAATTGGCGGAGACTCCGGGTGGAACTTGAGGGACGGGGGCATCGGTTCCGGACCGAGTCGGATTCTGAGGTTTTGATTCATGCCTATGGGGAGTGGGGCCAGGATGCGCTCCAGCGCTTGCGCGGCATGTATGCCTTTGCGATTTGGGATGAGAAATCCCAAACGGCCTTTCTGGCACGCGATCCCTATGGGATCAAGCCGCTCTACTACAGTTGGGATGGGCAAACGTTCCAGGTCGCCTCCCAGGTACGGGCCCTGATCGAAGGCGATGATATGGATCGTGCGCCCGATCCGGCGGGCTGGGCCGGGTTTTTGCTTTGGGGGAGCGTTCCGGAACCCTGGACAGTCTATCGCGGGATCCGGGCTTTGCCGGCGGGCTCTACCCTACGCTGGACTCCCAAAGGTCTGGATCCGCCCCACTCCTTCGCCGATCTCGAAGAAGCCCTTTCCCGACCGGTCGCTCCGGAGGATTCCGAAAGATCAACGGAAAGGATCCGGCAGGCGTTTCGCGATTCGGTATCGGCCCATCTCGTAGCCGACGTTCCGGTCGGTGCGTTTCTCTCGGGCGGAATCGATTCCGGAGCGCTTGTGGGGCTCATGCGGGATCTGGGCGCCGGGGACCTCCGGACCGTGACGCTCGGATTCGAGGAGTTCCGGGGCAAGCCGGAAGACGAAGTCCCGTGGGCAGAGAGAGTCTCCCGTCTCTACGGCACCCACCACACGACCCGGATCATCGGACGGAAAGAGTTTCTCGAGGATTGGCCTCGCATCCAGGAAGCCATGGACCAGCCGAGCGTGGATGGGGCCAATACCTGGCTCGTGAGCAAGGTCGCGCAGGAAGCCGGACTCAAGGTCGTGATCTCCGGGGTGGGCGGCGATGAACTTTTAGGCGGCTATCCCTCCTTCCGCGAGATCCCCCGCTGGGTGCGCACCCTGCGCCGCATCCGGGCGATCCCCCTTGCGGCCCAGAGTGGATACCTCCTCACCCGGCTGGCCCGCCGGGCGTGTCCCGCGATCCCGCCGAAACTCCCGGGACTTTTCCGTTACGGGCATACGATGGCGGGTGCGTATTTCGTCCGCCGCGGGCTTTTCATGCCGTGGGAGTTGGAAGACCTTCTGGATCCGGATTTCGCCCGGGCGGGCCTCGAGGCACTGGCCCCATTGCCGTGGCAGATCGAGGATACGGACGGACGATCTCTCACGCCTCTCGGCCGGGTCATGGCACTCGAATCGACCCGCTATCTCCGGAACCAGCTTTTGCGCGATGCCGACTGGGCCAGCATGGATCACGGGCTCGAGCTTCGAACCCCTTTGGTGGATGCCTGCCTCCTGTCGGAGATCGGACCTTGCTTAGCTGCCCGATCGACCCCGGACAAGATTCCGTTGGCAGTGGCTCCAACTCGAGCATTGCCTCAAAACTACCTTGAGCGGCCCAAAACCGGCTTCGGGCTTCCTCTAGAGAACTGGCTTTGTGCCGCTCTTCCCGGATCTCCTCGGAGTGACGCAGGAAACCGCGCTCGCATGGCGCGCGTCCAAGCCCGTGCGCTTGCAGACGATGTCGGTCAACTGCGCGCCGGGCAGCCCCAAACAGGAGGCTTAGGTGGTGCTTGATATCTCGAGGATTCCCAATCGTGGATTGGGGCGTTGGCTCCGGTTGCCGTTGGCGATCCTGCCAGATGGGATGGTTCTGCCGGTTTTACAAGGCCCTCTGAGAGGGAAAAGGTGGATCAAGGGAAGCTCCAACAACGGATGTTGGCTCGGCAGCTACGAATCCACCAAGTCCCGGTTGTTCGCCCGGCTGATTGAGGCCGGTGATGTCGTTTACGATCTCGGAGCGAACGTCGGTTATTACACGATGATCGCGGCCGTTCGAACCTGGGGAAGCGGTCAAGTACACGCTTTCGAACCCGCCCCACGCAATCTGGACTTATTGCGACAACATCTCGTCTTGAACAGGATTTCCAATGTGGAGATCCATGCGGTGGCCGTGACGGATCATTCGGGGAGCGAGGCATTTCACGATGGAGACAACCCCTCCATGGGTCAGATTAGGGCAGACGGTCGCATGCGCGTGCCGACGATTCGTTTGGATGACTTGGTTTTTTCAAAAGGGCTCCGCTCGCCCGACATCATCAAGATGGATATCGAGGGGGGGAGTACCGCGCGTTGGTGGGAGCGGGGGCAGTCATCTCGAAATATCATCCGGTGATCTTGGTCGCCACCCATTCGAACCGATTACATCATGAATGCATCGCGTTTCTTGAAAAGCTGGGATATCGGGTGAGCGGAATCGATACCCCGGAAGTTGACTCGACCGATGAGCTGGTCGCATACCCTATCTTCCGCCAAGATTCGGATCACGGAATAAAGGCCGCAGATCCCGATATGTTTTCCATGGGATATCCACTGGCTGGTGAAGATCCCTTGCTGGCAAGGTCCATATCATGAAAAGAGTCATGGTGACTGGAGGAGCTGGATTTTTGGGATCGCACCTGTGTGCCTCACTACTCGGGAACCACCATGAGGTCTTGTGTGTCGACAACTTGTTTACCGGCAGCCGGCGTAATATTCAGGGATTGCTGGAACATCCGGATTTCGAGTTCATGCGTCATGACGTCACGTTCCCGCTCTACGTCGAGGTTGACGAAATCTACAATCTGGCCTGCCCGGCCTCGCCCCACCACTATCAGTTTGATCCCGTCCAGACCACCAAGACCAGCGTACATGGGGCGATCAACATGCTGGGACTGGCCAAACGTACGAAGGCGCGCATCTTCCAGGCGTCGACAAGCGAGGTGTATGGGGATCCGGATGTGAGCCCACAAAGCGAGGAATATTGGGGTCATGTCAACCCCATTGGGCCGCGAGCGTGCTACGATGAAGGCAAGCGCTGTGCCGAAACGCTTTTTTTCGATTATTACCGGCAACATGGATTGGCCATCAAGGTAGCCCGCATTTTCAATACTTATGGCCCGAACATGCATCCCAACGATGGGCGTGTGATCAGCAACTTCATTGTCCAAGCTCTCCGGAAGGAACCCTTGACGGTTTATGGTGATGGGATGCAGACGCGAAGCTTTTGCTATGTCGAGGACATGATCCGGGGATTCATGAAGTTCATGGAGAGCACTAAAGATCTCACGGGCCCGGTCAATCTGGGCAACCCGGAAACCTGCTCCATGCTCGAACTGGCCGAAAAGATCCTGCGTCTCACTGGCAGTCGATCCAAAATCATCTTCAAACCCCTTCCTGTCGACGATCCACGCCAGCGGAAACCGGATATCACTCTTGCCCGAAAGTGTTTGCAGTGGGCGCCTCGGGTACCCCTTGAAGACGGTTTGAAAGAAACAATTGCGTACTTCAGCCGCAGTCTTGATTCATGAAATGGGTCGTTTGGATTTCTTGGTTTCAGGAACAAGGGTTCGTGAACTGTTTCATCCGATATCGGAAAACTAGCGACACTCCAGGAACCTCTCTGCATTCCGTGCTGAACCGATCCGTCGTCGGTGAGGCTACTGCCGTCACGATACCGTCAAAAACACGGTTTCGCAGGCCTTTTATATTTCATGGGAGCGATCACCCATATGCCTGAATCAACGGCGGGAGGTGTTTTACCCAAACTCGCCATCGTTACGACCCATCCGATCCAATACCAGACGCCGCTCTGGGCCACCCTCGCGCACCAAGGTTTGATCAATGTCCAAGTTTTTTATGCAAGTGACCATGGGATCAAAGCACATCTAGACCCGCAGTTTGGGAAGACGTTTTCCTGGGATATCCCTTTATTGAATGGCTACGATTACGAGTTTCTCCCATCCGTCAAAATCATGGGATTACCGGGGCCGGTAGCCAATCGCTGGCCTATAGGTCTCAGGCGCCAGCTGAAGCAGGGTGGCTTCGATGCAATCCTGCTTCACGGGTACATGACTGCCGCTGCTCTAGCAGGGTATTGGCACGCGAGACGATTGCGCATGCCGATTCTTTTAAGAGGTGAAAGTCATCTCCATCAGAAGCGCGGCTTGGCGACACGTAGCCTCAAAAGGATTTTGCTTCCCCGTTTCTTGCGTAACGTTAATTACTGTCTTGCGATAGGGCAGTGGAATCGGGAATATTGGCAGCATTACGGCGTTCCGGAAGAGAGGATCCGGACGACATTGTATTCCGTCGATAACGAACGTTTTCGCCAAGTGAGTCATGAAAATCAGGAACGGTGCAAAGCATTACGATCGGAATGGGGAGCGCAATCCGGTGATACGATCTTTGCCTATGCAGGAAAACTTCAATCTCATAAGGGGCTGGATACTTTGCTGGAGGCATATCGACGTCTTCGTTCCAGTCGTTCGGACGTACGCTTGGTTTTGATAGGTGATGGTCCCCAGGGCAGGGAGTTGCAGGAACGTGGAAGAAATATCCCGGGAATTATCTGTACGGGGTTTATCAACCAATCGGAGTTACCGGTCTTTTTCGGTGCAGTGGATGCTTTGGTGCTGCCCTCTAAAATTGAACCTTGGGGGCTGGTTGTGAACGAAGCGATGGCCTGCGGGACTCCAGTGATCGTCAGTGATGCCGTGGGTTGTGGTCCCGATTTGGTGGAACATGCCGAAACTGGCTTGGTATTCTCTGCCGAAAATATTTCAGCGCTGGTGGGCGCGCTGGATAAAGCCTGCGATCCGGAAATCAGGAAGCATTGGATCCAGAATATCCCTGCCGTACTGCAATGTGCATCCCATGATGATAATGCCCGCACGATCACTGAGTGTGTTCTCAAACTGAGCAGACAGGGGAGTCAATGAAAATAAGGATTCTGATCGCGGGATACTCGTATGAGGATTCGCTAGCGGATAATGTGCGGTGTGCACTTGAAGAGATGGGGCACGAAGTGCGAACGCTAGGAGATGTTTCGCATGCCAGCTACTATGCTCCGTGGCGATCGAATCTACGTGCAGCCATGGAACGTGCGCGGAAAAAAGCCATCGACCCCGATGGCCGACGGCTGATTCGGATTGCACGGAGTTTTCGACCAGAGATTGTCCTAGCCCTGACCCGTGAATACACACCAGACGTGCTGATGGATCTCAAGCGCATCTCAAAACCAATCCTGATCATGTGGTGGGGAGATCCCGCGGCGCACACTCGCCGCTTGGGACTGGTAGATGAGCACTGGGATCTACTTTTTCTCAAGGATGCCATTGCTGCTCAAAAGACACGCCTGATTCGTGACGACGTATACCTACTGCACGAGGCGATGAATCCCCGTTGGCATCGACCGATCACCACACAAAATAATCAGAGCATTGTTGTAGCAGGCAACTGGTATGGTTTCCGTCAAGCGTTAGCCAATCGCCTGATGAAAGATGGCGTGAGTATGGAGCTATATGGTCCTACTCCGCCGATTTGGGCGTTGCCTGCGATACGCCGTGCTCACTCTGGTCGTTACATCGTACGCGAAGAGAAAAGCCGGGTTTTCGGTGAAGCTCTTGCATGTCTGAATTCCTTTCAGTATTCAGAGGGGAACACGCTTAATCAGCGAGCCTTTGAGATTGCTGGAGCAGCTGGACTACAGCTTATCGAACACCGTCCGATAATCAACGAGTATTTTGAGCCAGACAAAGAAATACTGATATTTCGTACTTACGATGAACTTCTGGATTTGATTGAGCGGGCACGCAAGGATCCTGGCAGCATGCGCCGGATCCGGGAAGCGGGCACACGACGTGCGCTCGCTGAGCATACCTATCGGCACCGGTTGGAAGTGATCTTCGGGCACCTGAAATGATCGGCAATCCGGGATTTCGTTCAAAAAAGCTGATCTGTACTTTTGACCCGATCCACTCGAGAATCACCCTGCTTTTACAGTGGGATGGGGGAACGGATAAACCATTCCCAGATGAAAATGGATCTATGGAATCTATGTTGTTATGAGTCTTAAGCGAGACACGTTCTACAACCTGACCGGTGCGCTCGTGCCGATGGCAGTGTCATTGGTGGTGATACCGCTTTATCTCCATCGTATTGGTGAGGCCCGTTACGGGATCCTGGCGCTGGTCTGGCTACTTTTGGGGTACTTCGGTTTGTTTGATCTCGGATTATCCCGCGCCTCTTCCAACCTCGTGGCCCGGCTCGAGTCGGCACCCGAGCGGGAACGGGAGCAGGTTTTCTGGACGGCGCTCGGGTTGAATGCCGCGCTCGGCGCACTCGGCGGGCTCGTGCTCTATGGGATCGGGATCCCTCTGCTCGGCCAGTGGATCCGGATGCCGGAGGAGGTCCGTCACGAGGCGCTGGGGGCCCTGCCGTGGCTGGCCCTCGCGGTTCCCGTGGCGACCGTGACCGGGGTTTTGACGGGTGTCCTCGAAGGGCGCAAACGTTTCGGGGCGGTGAATACCTGGCAGGTGATCGGGACCCTGACCTTTCAGATTGCCCCGCTCGTGGTGGCCTACGAAGTGGGGCCAGGGTTGGAGATCTTGATCCCGGTTGCGGTGGGGGCACGGATCGTCTCGTCCCTGCCGCTGGCGGTCCTCGTGAAGCGGGAGTTGCCGCTGAATCACCGGCCACGATTCCACCGCCCGCTGGTTGGGCGCTTGTTGAGCTATGGCATCTGGATCACAGTCACGGGGATTGTGGGCCCCATTCTGAGCTCGATCGACCGGTTCGTGATCGGGGCCATCCGGGGTGCAGCCGCGATTGCGTTCTATGTGGTCCCGTTTAATCTCGTGGCCCGGGTGGGAACGTTTCCGGGGGCCCTGTGTCGGGCTCTTTTCCCAAATCTTTCCGCGGCAACACCCGCAGAGGCCGTCCGGCTGGCCCAAGAGGCGGTGCAGACGCTGAACGCGATTCTGATTCCGCTCGTGGTATTCGGTCTCTGGGCGCTCCACCCGTTTCTCGAACTCTGGGTTGGAGCCCCCTTCACCCGGCACGCAGCTCCGGTCGGGGAGATTCTCCTTCTCGGGATCTGGGTCAACGGCCTAGCGACCGTGCCGTTCACGGCGCTTCAGGCCCAGGGGCGACCCGATCTCACAGCACGATTCCATGTGCTTGAGCTCGTTCCATACCTAGCCGCGCTTTGGGTGGGATTGCATTTTTGGGGGTTGGCCGGAGCGGCTCTGGCCTGGACACTCCGCGTCGCGGCCGATGCGTTGCTTCTCTTCTGGGCCGCAGGCCTCGGGTCCTTGGTTTTCCGGATGCTCTGGCCGGGCGGTCTCTTCGTTCTGGGGGCCTTCTGCGGCGTCTTTTTCTGGCCGTCTGCGCCCGGGCTCCTCCGGGCCGCTCTGGCCCTGATCTTCTCCACGTCAGCCTTGAGCTGGGCGCTTTACACCACCCCGCGTCTCAGGCGTGAACTGACCGGGATGCTCCGTTATGCGCGCCTCGCCCGCTAAGGCACCCGTGCCGGGTGACTGGCCCGCCGACGGGCTGGAGCGGGTTCGGGCCTGTCCGGTCTGTGGCGAAACGGGACGGCACGTTCTCTACGAGGGGCTCACGGATCGGGTATTTTTCTCTGCACCCGGCGTCTGGACGCTTGTTGCCTGCGAGGGTTGCGAATCCGCCTATCTCGACCCGCGTCCGACACCCGAGGCCCTGCCGCTCGCCTATCAAAACTATTTCACCCATGAGGCTCCGACCCTGCCAGCCGGGACCGAAACCTTGGCCTGGGCCCGCCGCCTGAAGCGAACCCTGGCGAACGGTTATCGCAACCGGCGCTTTGGAGCCCACTTCCATCCGGCCTCGCCACTCGGGGTGGGGGTGGCTTGGATCCCCGGGCAGCGCGTCAAGCTCGAGGGGGCCTTGCGCTACCTCCCACGGGTGATCCCGGGCGGTGTCGTGCTGGATGTGGGCTGCGGGAACGGGGACTTTTTGAACCGGGCGCGTGCAATCGACTGGACGGTTGTAGGGTGCGAGCCGGATCCCGAAGCGCGGGCAGCAGCACGCGCCCTAGGTCTCGATGTACGCGCGGGTGGGATCGAAGGTTTAATGGGTGAGGCCGGGTGCTTCGACGTCATCACCCTGAACCATGTGATCGAGCATGTCCCCGACCCGCGGCACACACTTGAGTGCGTGTTCGCTCTGCTCAAACCGGGTGGACGCCTTTATCTGGAGACACCCAACATCCAAAGCGATGGCCACCGGCGGTTTGGCCGTTCTTGGCGGGGGCTCGAACCACCCCGGCACCTTGTCTTGATGAACTGGGCTGCGCTTGAGAGACTGCTTGGTGAGAGTGGATTTGGTCTGATCGAACACCACGCGAGTGCAAATGTCTACCCCAATCTCGCGGCCAGCAGTCGGGCTATCGAGTTCGGGGAGGACTCCCGGGAAGCCCAACCCCGAGCGGGCGATTATTGGAGGAGCTATGGCCTCGGAGTTAAACTGCTCTGGGACGATCGGGCGAGCGAGTTCGTAACCTTGGTGGCCCATAAACCCATGACGGAGAGCTGATGTGACGACGGTGTCCGTGGCGATGGCGACCTACAACGGGGAGCGCTATCTGCTTGAGCAGCTCGAAAGTATTGCCCACCAGACGCGCGTGCCGGACGAGGTTGTGATCAGTGACGATGGCTCGACGGACAAGACGGTTGAGATCGCGAGACGGTGGGCTCAAACGGCGCCGATGGCGGTGCGATGGTTGATCAATGAGGCGAGGTTGGGGTGCTGCGCCAACTTCGACCGGGCGCTGGCCCAAACCACTGGCGATATCGTTTGCCTAAGCGACCAAGACGACGTTTGGCTGCCGTGGAAAATCGCACGCGTGCTGGAGGAATTTAAAGAGAACCCCAAGGTGCTCCTGGTGCTCAACAATCAAAGGATCACGACCCATGAGCTTCGGGATACGGGATGGACAACTTTTCGCCGACATAACGCGGGTCACGGTTGTTGCGTGTCGGCTCGACGGCAGTTGCTCGAGCTGGCCCTCCCTATTCCCTGCGATTGTGACCGCGACTGGGTCAACCATGATCATTGGCTCATCAGGCTCGCGACGGTCCTGAATCGAAAGCAACTGATCGAAGAGCCGCTTCAGCTCTACCGGCGCCATCGGGGAGCTTTCGGTATCGTAAGAAATCAAGGATGTAGAGATCAAGATCCAACTAATAAGAAAAGAACCTTTTTATCGAACGTACAAAGCACGTTTGCTATGTCTAGAAGTCAGCGAACCCAGAGTTTTCAGAGAACATTGAAGGAAATCGATGAGATGCTTGCGAGATTGACTGCACCAAGTGTGGCTGGCGACGACACGATGGGTCAAGATGTTGTCGAAGCTCTTTCGACCATACAACGTGAACAAGAAGCACTTCACAATCGGCTGATTCTATTGAACCAAGGATGGATAGGAAGACGCACAGGATCCATTAGACTTTTAAAAGCGGGCGACTATAATTGCTTCGGGAGATGGAAAAGCTTTCTTAGAGACTTTCTGGGAGCGTAATCTTCAAGCGCTCCGGAAAAATCCGCCTCACTTTGCTCGGAGCATTGCGATGAGAGTTGTCGTATCCTGCCATGGTAAGTTCCACGACTTCGATCTCGCGGTAGAACTTCACGCTCAGGGCGTTCTCGAGAGGCTTTTCACTGGCTATCCCCGCTGGAAGCTTTATCAGGAAAAACTTCCACTGGAGCATGTGAGCACGTTCCCTTGGCTCATGACGCACTACATGGTCTCTGATCGTTGGTCCCTTGGTGTGGGGCATGATCTAAGACCGGCTTGGATCGGATGATCGCCAGTACATTTGACCGACATGTGCGACGCGGTCTGTCGGAATGCGATGTCGTAATCGCTATGTCGGGGCGAGGCCTGGAAACGGGTCAAGCTGTTCAGAGCCGTGGCGGATGCTATGTATGCGATCATGGGTCCCTCTCACATTCGATTCCAAGATCAAGTCCTGTGGGAAGAATATGCTCGCTGGGGGCTCGATTTCTCTGGCATCGACCCTTGGATCATGGATCGAGAAAATCGTGAATACGAGATCGCCGATGCGATCACTGTGTCGAGCGAATTTGCCCTGCGGTCTTTTGTGGAACAGAGGGTTCCGGAGAGTAAGTAATACAAGGTGCCCTACGGCGTGCGGCTGGACCGTTTTTCCAAGACTGGGGAGGTGGATCCAGAACGGTTCGACGTTCTTTTTGTCGGTGGTGCTTCCATTCAAAAGGGAGTTCCCTATCTTCTTGAAGCTTTCAGCCGCCCACGGCATCCAAAGAAACGGCCAACTTTCGTTGGCGCTGCTTCGCGCGATCTTCGCCATTTCCCGAAACAGGATTCCATGCCAGAGGGAGTCGAGATTGCTGAGCGTTGGCCGCAAGATCGTTTACGGGGCATCATGAGCCGCTCACAGATGATGGTACTCCCGGGTGTGGAGGAAGGTCTTGCTCTAGTACAGGCACAGGCAATGACTTGCGGGTGTCCGGTCATCGCGAGTGAGAATACCGGCGCAAGAGATTTGCTCACGTACGGTGTCGAAAGGTTCATCGTGTCAAACCGATCCAGTGAATCGATTGCGCATTGCTCACAAGAACTCGCTGATGATCCGGCGCGACGTGAAACGACGAGTCATTCAGCTCTGGAACGAGCTCTTTCCATGGGAGGATGGCATGAATATGGCGAACGCATGATCCAGGTGCTCACCAAACTGACTGACACTCGTCATCTGATTCGAGGAGCGTCAGGTTTCACGAATGGGATTACCCATGTGTCACAGCCATGATAACCGTGCGCGATTTTATCGATCTTATGTGTCCACTCGGGATCGACCACTGGCACCGGAGACAGTCAATGGGCCTAATGCATTGTATGAATAACCTCGGCTTAATGGCTCCCAAGCAAATCGAGTAGAGAGGGCCTCCCCACAGGCCGCTTAACCTATCACCTCCCGCCGCCCTGACCTGCAACTGGAAACTTAGACACCGCCGATGAAAATTAAAGTCTAACTGTATGAAGTCCGAAAAGTTGAGAACTCACGAACCACCGTTGTTCTTGTTTGGCGTCTTGCTAGCCGGGATTTGGTTTTATCTCTTGGTGCTTTCCGTTGAAAGTACCACCTTGATCTCCATTGCAAACCTACTAGGGCCGACTGCCGTGGGTGTTGCCGTAGCTTTTGCAGGAATCCGTGTGGTCTATCGGCGGCAAGAACTGATTTGGACCCCCTACGCTTGGTTTCTGCTTACTATAATTCTTTTTTATTCGGCGGGTCCACTTATTTATCCACTCGGCAGTTCTGTTGCGATCGCTGACGTGTCTGCACTTCTACCGGTTACAGGCAAGCAGTTGCTGAGGACTAATCTACTCAATGCGGTCGGAATTCTTTCCATTCTGGTTGGTTTTCGTTTGGTTTGGGGCCTGGGATATAGAAAGAGGAGCGGAAAACTCAGAGGTTCGTCAGAGCACGGTTCCAATGCAAAAACGATCGCGTTTGTTTTCCTCATCGCAGGGGGCCTATTGGAATATTTCTTAATACTGCCGTCGGCTTTTGGATTTTATAAGTTCGCGTTGCCGGGCGTACTTGAAAATCTTGGCAATCTATATCTTTTGGGGCTCATGGTTCTTGCTTATGTTGTCGCGCGGGGAGATCGGGCTTGGCGAATGCTTCTCATCGTACTCTGGGCCGTGCAGTTTATGGTTTCCGTTCTGCTATTTAGTAAAGCAGCACTCATGTTTGCCATTTCCCTGCCTGCGATGGGAGCGTATCTTGGTCACCGTCGCTTTGCGCGAATGGTCGGTTGGGGTCTTGTTATAGTCATGGTCTATCTTCTATCAAGTCCTCTTGTTGACTATGGGCGAACTCAGATAAGCATGCAAACGGGAAACATCAATAACGCCTCTCTGGAACAACGCACTGATTACACTTGGGACTGGCTTTCGCATCTGATGTCCAAGTCATCGAACCCTCAGCTTGAGGATGGAGCGCTAGCAGGTTGGACGCGCCTGGATTACGCTCCAGAACAGGCTTTCGTGATGAGTCGCTATGATGAAGGTTTTCGTGGTCATACACTTAAAAACCTCGCCATTGTACTTATCCCCCGAATTTTATGGCCCGGAAAACCGATAATTAACCGTGGGGCAAAGTTTTACTACTTGATGAGCGGGCATCGTGGTTCATCCCTTGGACTGGGTCTCTTCGGGGAGGGCTATTGGGATGGAGGTTGGGTTGAGCTTATTTCCCTCGCACTGATCACTGGAGCTATATTCGGCTGGCTCAGCATTCTGATTGTTGGCTGGATACAACGCCGATCCTTTGAATATCTGCCGAGTATTTTTGTGGGAATCAGTCTCAGCTTTGGGGGGGGGTCATTTGTTAGTAGTGTGATCGGGGGAACTGGAATCTTTTTCTCTTACGTATTCGTCGTGTGGTTAGTGCTTCTCCTGACTCGCCACTCAAAAAACAATTTTCGGTTTTCCGAGACGACCATGGGCGGAACTTTTTGAAAGTTTCGGGAATCGTATTTGCTGCTGAATCTCTTTCTGCTCAAAACAGCGGCATCGCTCGTGTGGCACGACTGATGGCCCGGGGTTTGGCAGATCGGGCTGAAGATGGGGTTCGGTGTACCGGAGTGAGCCTCTCCGACCGACGCGACCAAGCTCTGGCTTGGAGTTGGGTCACGCCCTGCAAGGGACGGCGATTCGAATTCGTTGTCCGGGTACAGACTGCCAGTCTCCGCGCAGATTGGGTATTCTACGACTCCCTCAGCATGGCGCGGGCCCATTTCATGGGTCCGGCCCGGATCCGACCCGCTCTGGCCTGGATGCATGGTATTGATGCCTGGGAAAAGGCCCGACCCGAACATCTCCAGGTGGCGCGCTCTGTCGATGTATTGGTCACAAACAGTGAATACACACGGGAACGTGCCTCCGCATTGCATGCGGGGCTTGAGCGGAGTCATGTCTGCTGGCTGGGCACCGAAACCGATGAGCCAATCCCGGAACGCACCCGATCCCACGATATCGACCGAAATGTATTATTGCTCGCACGGATTGATCTGGATTCTTACAAGGGACACAAAGCGCTGATTGAGATTTGGCCGGCAGTTGCGGACCGAGCACCGGGTGCCCGGCTCATCATTGCAGGCGACGGACCGGGACTCGATGCAGTGAAAGATCTCGCGATGCGTTCTCCGGCATCATCTCAGATTGAAGTACTGGGCTACATCCCGGAAGCAGAGATTCCTACACTCTGGTCCCGGGCGACCGTTTTTGCCATGCCGAGCCGAGGTGAGGGGTTCGGGTTGGTTTACATTGAAGCCATGCGTCAGGGAGTACCCGTGATCGCGAGCCGTCAGGATGCCGGCCAGGAAATCAATATGCACGGTGAAACCGGATTCAACATCGATCTTGAAAGACCTGCCGAACTGGTCGAGGCACTGACCACCCTGCTCATGGATCCGGGGAAAGCCCACATGATGGGTGCGGCGGGTCGTGAGCGGTGGCAGAATTATTTCACCTGGAGCGCGTTCAAAACCCGTTTTGAAGGCATTCTTGAAGAAGCGGGAATTGTGAATACTGGAGATTCATCGCCATGACGCGAATTCTGATTTTCATCGGTCACTATCTGCCCGCCACACGTGCGGGCGGACCCGTCCGTTCAGTCACATCCATGGTCGAGTCTCTCAAAAACGAGGAGTTCTCCATCTTCACGAGCGAGACGGATTTCAAATCATCCAAGGTTTTGGATGGAATCACAATGGACTCCTGGCAACAGAAGGATTCGACTCTGCTCTTTTATGCATCTAGCCGAAACCGAGGGTTGAGAGGACTGCGACGAACGTTGATCGAGACAACTCCAGATTTGGTCTACTTGAACAGCTTTTTCGCACGACGGTTTACATTTCCGATCCTTGTTCTCCGCAAGTTGCACCTGGTTCCGAGGTACCCGACGATTGTTGCACCTCGTGGAGAGTTTTCGCGAGGAGCTCTCGCAATCAAGCCAGTACGCAAGCGAGTTTATCTCTCGCTCGCTCGCTGGCTCGGACTCTACCAGGGCATCGTCTGGCATGCTTGTAGTACGATGGAGATGGAGAATATCCGGCGAATTCAGGGACCCCACGCCAGAATCATCCTGGCCCCGAACTTTCCGCCAGCTCCCCATCCCGATGCGCTCACCCAGCACCTGCCCAAACAGCAGAATCTCTGTCGGCTGGTCTTTCTGTCCCGGATCAGTCCCAAAAAGAATCTGATCGGTGCCTTACAAGCGCTGTCTCTGATATCCGGTCGGGTGGAGTTCGATATCTATGGCCCGATCGAGGATTCCGCGTATTGGGTGAAGTGTCAAGACGCTCTCAAGGCACTACCCTCGAATGTCACGGCACGCTATTGTGGAGCGGTGGATCCCGATCAAGTTGAAACGGTATTTTCGCGGTACGATGCCTTGTTTCTTCCGACCTGGGGTGAAAACTATGGCTTTGCGATCGTCGAGGCCTGGGCTGCTGCGACACCGGTTCTGATCAGTGACTGTACGCCTTGGCGGAATCTCGAATCCGATCAGGCGGGCTGGACGGCGGCACCGGACGATCACCACAGGTTTGCATCCCATATCGTGACTTTAGTCAAAATGAATGAAGCGGAACATGTACGATGGCGTACCGGAGCGTTGGCGCGTGCCGCAACCCTCGCAAACGATCTTTCACTTGAGAGCGCCTATGTTTCACTCTTTCAGCAGGCGTTTGACGCAACAATTCCATGAAACACCTGGCGAGAGTCGCACCCTCACATTTGAAATAGGCCGTGCCATGCCCCATGTCTCGTCAATCCAGGCCAACCCGTGCGCATACGGGGAGGAATCGCTGCACGCCATGTGCCTGGCGACTGAGTGGCCGGGTGCCAATCGTGCGCCCCTATCCGGGGCTTGAGAAGGATGGTGAGACCTCTTTCCAGATCCCGTAGGTCTCTACGATGGAAGGCTCTCGGCGGCTTTGGTTGGGTGATCAGGGTGTTCCCGTTCCGGATCAACGATAATGGCTCTTAAACCTTTCGATACGGACCATGCTTCGGCGTTCGTCCTGGACTCGGTGACGGCATGCGGGGCGTACGATCAGTGCACATTCAGGGCAGCTCATGCGTTTGGACAGAACCCCGTTTGGATCAAATGGCGCTGAACTCCCGGCGTGACCCATGATGGAAAATCGGGATCCCCCGACACAATGGCAACCCGGCACCGCACCCGTCGCGGTGATGATGATCACGCTCAATGAAGCGCATCACCTTGCGGGAGCGCTGCAAAACCTGAAAGGCTTTGCGCATGAAGTTTTTGTGGTGGACAGCTATAGCACTGACCCGACCGTGGATCTCTGCCTTCGGCAGGGGGTTCAAATCGTGCAGCGGAAGTTTCGGGGGTTCGGCGACCAGTGGAACTTTGCGTTACGTGAGATGCCCATTACCGCACCCTGGACCCTGAAACTGGATCCGGACGAACGATTGAGTGACAACCTGAAAGAATCGATCCGAGTTCAAATCATGGAGGATTCGGCCGATGGATTGATTTTAAAAAGACGGCTTTGGTTTATGGGCAGGCGTCTGCCGGTAGAACAGTCCCTGCTGCGCGTCTGGAAGACCGGGCGCTGCCGATTTACCGACGTGACCGTGAACGAGTATCCGATCGTCAAAGGGCGTCTGGTTTCGGTTGCAGGCGAGCTTGAGCATCACGATAGTCCTGATCTCGAGCACTGGCTCACGAAACAGAACCGCTATACCAGCGCCCTGGCGGCTGCGGATTTCATGCGATCCACCCCAGCTGTCCCGCCGCGACTCTTCGGCGGCTCCCTGGAGCGGCGCATGTGGTTCCGGCGCCATTTCTGGAAACTGCCCGGGCGGTATCTCTGGCTGTTTCTTTACCATTGGGGCATTCTGGGTGCCTGGCGTGCGGGGCGGGTGGGCTGGATCTGGGCGCATCTCCGCACGGAGGTCTACCGCCTCTGGGAATACAAGCGCTTTGAAATGGAGCGGCTGGGACACGTTCCCGCCGAGATCCCGTCCCATCCCGGCGCACCGGATCCGAGAGTGCGCCAATATGACTGATCCGGCGGGACGGTTCGAGCGGGTACTGCCCGGAAGGTGCCCCTGATGTGCGGAATCGTGGGCGGCTGGACGACCCGATGGATCCCCGAATGCACGGATGCGGCTCTGGATGCGCTCCGGCACCGCGGACCGGATGGCCAGGGCGAGTATGCCGATGGCCCGATCTGGCTCGGGCATACCCGCCTCGCCATCATCGACCTCTCTCCGTCCGGCCATCAGCCCATGCTCTCTGACGACGGGCAAGTGGTCCTGGTCTATAACGGTGAGATCTATAACTACCGCGAGTTGCGTGCCGAACTGGAGGCGGAGGGGATCCACTTTCGGGGAACATCGGACAGTGAAGTTCTGCTGCGGCTCTACCTGGCCCGTGGTCTTGAGCTGCTGCCCGCGCTTAACGGGATTTTCGCTTTTGCACTCTACGACCGCCGTAGCGGGGACCTGTTTCTGGCCCGGGATGAGATGGGGGTCAAACCGTTGTATGTGTCCGCGAAGGAGCAGCAGTTTGTTTTTGCGAGCGAGATCAAGGCATTGCTTCCCTGGATCGATGCGCCCGGCTCACTGGACGAAATCTCCCTCCATCGGTATCTGACGTTTCTCTGGTGCCCGGGTGCGGGAACCCCCTATCGGGAGGTGCGCAAACTGGGGCCCGGGGAAGCGATTTGTGTGCGCCAAGGCCGAGTGGTGAGGCAGTGGATCTGGTCTCGCCGCCTGATCGCTCGACCGCCCAATCAGAAATGGAGTAAGCGAGGATCTCTGGTCGCCACTCTCCGGGACGAACTCCGGCAAGCCGTCCGACGCCAGCTTGTGGCGGATGTGCCGGTCGGCGCATTCCTGTCCGGGGGCCTCGATTCGAGCGCGTTGGTCGCATTGGCGCAGGAAGCCGGAGCAGAGCTCCGATGTTTCACGGTCGAGCCGACTGGCGGGAGCGATGCGGGCGAAACGGAAGACGGTCCCTACGCTCAGCGGGTTGCAGCTCATCTCGGGGTTCCACTTGAGCGGGTTCCCGTGGATGCCCACAGGATGATGACCGACCTTGAGTGGATGATCTGGCAGCTCGACGAACCGCTGGCCGATCCGGCTGCCCTGAACGTGTTCTACATCGCCCGACTGGCGCGACAATCCGGCATCAAGGTACTCCTATCGGGAGCCGGCGCGGACGATTTATTCGCCGGGTACCGGCGCCATCTCGCGTTACGCTACGCGGATCTCTGGTTGCGGTTGCCGGAGGCGCTGCGTCGCTTGTCCGGTACGCTCGCCGACCGGATCGATCGGCGCGGCGCACTCGGTCGCCGGTTGGAGCGGCTTCGCACCGTCACCGGAGAAACCGGTGATGCCCGGCTCGCCGCCTATTTCGCCTGGGTCCGGCGGGACGATCTCTGGGCGTTCTACACACCCCGCATGCGGGAAGCGGTTGGAGCGATCCGTGCGGATCAGCCGATGCTCGATTTTCTGGAACTGGCCCCACCCGGAACGGATCCACTCACACGGATGCTCGCGCTCGAGCAACGGTTTTTTCTCGCGGATCACAACCTGATCTATACGGACAAGATGGGGATGGCGGCGGGAGTGGAAATCCGGGTCCCTTTTCTGGATCCGCAGGTGGTCGATTTTGCAGCACACCTGCCCGCTCGCTGGAAACAGCACGGGCGCGTCGGGAAGTGGATCCTGAAGCAAGCGATGGAACCCTATCTGCCCCGTGACGTCATCAACCGGCCCAAAACCGGCTTTGGCGCTCCGCTCAGGCGTTGGATGCGGAAGGATCTCCACGAATACCTCACGGATCTCCTGTCGATGGAAAGCCTCGGGCGCCGGGGTCTTTTCGAGCCTATGGCAGTCCATCGGCTCATCGCCGACAACGATGCCGGACGACGGGATGCAGCCTATCTCCTCTTTTCGCTGCTCTCGATCGAAATCTGGTGCCGCAAGTTCATCGATCGCGGGATGAGAGCGGCGACTGGTGCGGATCGAACCGATGGGGTGCGAACGTGACCGACTCCGGCAAGGATGCGGTTCGCGATTTTTGGGATGCGGCGGCCTGCGGGGAAAAACTCTGGCTCCCATCCCTTGATCTCGCAGGTTTCCGGGCACAGGCGGAAGCTCGGTATCAGCTTGAACCCTATATCCTCGAGTTCGCCGGATTCGACCGGATTCAAAAAGTGGACGAGGTGCTTGAGGTCGGGCTCGGTTTGGGTGCCGACCACGAATGCCTGGCGCGAGCGACATCCCGGCTCCACGGCGTGGATTTGAGCTCCCGCGCGGTCGCGATCACCCGCCAGCGCCTAGAAATGCAGGGGCTCGTGTCGGACCTTCAGGTAGCCGATGCTGAAGCCTTGCCATTCGAAGACAACCGCTTTGATTTCGTCTATTCGTGGGGTGTCATCCATCACACCCCTGATACGGCCCAGGCGGCACGCGAGATGCTGCGAGTCTTGAAGCCCGGTGGCCGTTTTCGGGTGATGGTCTATCATACGTGGAGTCTCGTCGGGATGATGCTATGGATGCGTTACGCGTTAGCCCGGGGCCAACCGTGGATGTCTCTTTCGAAAATTTATGCGGCACACCTGGAAAGCCCAGGCACCCAGGCCTTCACGCGCCGGGAGGTGAGACGCTTGTTTGAGGGTGCCCATGACGTAACCCTGAAGGTGGTCCTGACACACGGAGATCTCCTCGAATCCGGAGCCGGCCAGCGCCACAAGGGTCGGTGGCTTGCGCTCGCCCGCTGGATCTGGCCACGCTGGCTCTTGCGACGAATCGCCGGGCGGTTCGGCCTGTTTCTCCTCGTCGCCGGCCAGAAACCCCTCCCATGAAACAGGTTCTCGAAAACCTGAAGGATGGCACCATCGGAGTGGTCGAGGTGCCCACACCGCATCCGGGATCCCGGGAGGTCTTGATTCAAACGACCGGAACCCTGATCTCGGCTGGAACGGAGCGCATGCTGGTCGAGTTCGGCCGGGCGGGCTGGCTCGATAAGGCGCGCCAGCAACCTGACAAGGTGAGACTCGTGCTCGACAAGATCCGTGCCGACGGTTTATGGACAACGCTGGACGCGGTTCGGAGCAAGCTTGGGCAGCCGCTTGCGCTCGGCTACTGTCAGGTCGGCATCGTGCGGGGTGTAGGTGCCGCTGTCTCCGGCTTGACCGTGGGTGATCGGGTGGCCAGCAATGGCCCGCATGCCGAGTGGGTCTGCGTGCCCAAACATCTTTGTGCCCGTATCCCCGAAGCGGTCCAAGACGAGGAGGCCGTGTTCGTGGTCCCGGCTGCGGTCGGGATTCAAGGGGTGCGGCTCATTCAGCCAACACTGGGCGAGAGCGTTGTGGTGATCGGTCTCGGTCTCATCGGGCTCCTCACGGTTCAGCTTCTCAAGGCCCAGGGCTGCCGTGTTCTTGGATTCGATCCGGATCCCACACGACGGGAGCTCGCCCGGCGATTCGGTGCTGAGGCCTTGAGCCTGGATCCGGATGAGGGTGCGCAGGATACGGCACAGGCTTTTTCGCGCGGGCATGGAGTCGATGCCGTGATCATCGCGGCGTCCACAGCGAGCAGTGATCCGGTCCATCAGGCGGCCCAGATGTGCCGCAAACGTGGCCGCATCGTGCTGGTGGGCGTAACCGGGCTTGAACTCTCACGGGCCGATTTCTACGAAAAGGAGTTGAGTTTCCAAGTGAGCTGTTCGTACGGGCCGGGCCGCTACGATCCGGCTTACGAAGCGGGCGGACAGGATTACCCGGTGGGTTTCGTGCGCTGGACCCTCCAGCGCAACTTCGAAGCCGCGCTCGACCTCATGGCTTCCGGGCGCTTGGTGGGCGCTCCGCTCCTATCGCACCGTTTCCGCCTCGAAGAGGCGCAGGCAGCCTACGACCGGCTGATGTCGGATCCGTCTGCGCTCGGGATTCTACTCGAGTACCCAGGGGTCGGAGATGCATGGTCAGAAAAACCACCGCCCCGAACCCTGACGGTCACAGCCGCCCCCCCGGAGCGGATACCAGCTCGGGACCGGCTGGCCGTTCTGGGTGCCGGGAACTACGCCAGCCGGATTCTCATCCCCGCCCTCCGCGCGGATGGCGCTCACCTCAGGTGGGTGGTCAGTGCACGTGGCGTCAGCGCGACCCACGTCGGCCGCAAAATGGGGGTTACGAAGATTTCGACCGATTCTGAGGCGGCGATTTGCGATCCGGATGTCGATGCGGTCGTGATCGCGACGCGTCATCACCTGCATGCCGCCCAGGTGCTGATGGCGCTCCGCGCAGGCAAGCATGCCTTTTGTGAAAAACCGCTTTGTCTCACGCTGGAAGAGCTGGGTGAGATCGAGGACGAAATCCATCGGCACCCGGGCCTGATTCTCATGGTCGGATTCAACCGCCGTTTTGCGCCCCAGATCCACCAGATGAAAAAAATGCTCGCCGGGCTGATCGGACCCCGGCACTTCATCATGACAGTCAACGCGGGACGGGTCGATCCCAGCCACTGGACGCACGATCGCGCTGTCGGTGGGGGACGCGTGGTCGGCGAGGGCTGCCACTTCGTTGATCTCATCCGCTATCTTTCCGGATTTCCGATCACCCGGTCGCAGTCGATCGCCGGTGGCCGAGGACAGGCCACTTTGTATCTTGAGTTCAGCGACGGTTCGACGGGAACCATCCATTATCTGACCGACGGCCATCGGAGTTTCCCCAAGGAACGCCTGGAGGTGTTTTACGCGGGTCGTGTGCTCGCGCTCGACAATTTCCGCAGACTCCGCGGCTGGGGCTGGCGGGCTTTCGGTAAAAAGGGTCTCTGGCGCCAGGACAAGGGACAGCAAGCGTGCGTCCGGGCGTTCCTGGCGGCCATCCGGCTGGGCCAGCCGGCACCCATCCCGCTCGAGGAAATCTTTGAAGTGAGCCGGGTCAGTATCGAGCTCCAAAAGACACTTCGGACTGATCCATGACGGCCCGGGTGGATCTCATCGCCGGCGCCCGTCCCAATTTCATGAAAATCGCGCCCATCGTTCGGGCTCTTGAGGCGCGCGAGCGTGCGGGCAGTCTTTTGCGTTACCGGCTCGTGCATACCGGTCAGCATTACGACGCCGGACTTTCCAGACATTTTTTCGAAGAGCTCGGGATTCCCGCCCCAGACGTCAATCTCGAGGTGGGATCAGGCAGCCAGGCTGCCCAAACGGCGGCGATCCTGACCCGCTACGAGTCCCTGCTTCTCAAGGAATCCTGCGATTGCTGCCTCGTCGTCGGCGATGTGAACTCGACGATGGCCACCGCGGTCACCGCGCGCAAACTCGGCATCCCAGTCGCCCACGTCGAGGCCGGAATCCGCTCGGGAGACTGGAGCATGCCTGAGGAAATCAACCGGGTGGTGACGGATGCCATCACCAACTGGTTTTTTACAACCAGCGTCCAGGCGGGCGAGAACCTCCGCCGTGCCGGAGCCGATGCCGAGTGCATTTTTTTTGTCGGCAATACCATGATCGACACGCTTCTCTCCCACATGGATCGACTGCGGCCCCCGGAGTTCTGGAACGCGTTTGGGCTCGTGCCACAAGAATATTTTGTGATGACGATGCACCGTCCGGCGAATGTGGATGATGCTCAATCTTTGGCCCGCTGGATCCACGCGATTGCAGAGGCCACCCGCAGCCGACCGGTCATCTTTCCTGTGCATCCCAGAACCCGTCAGTTTCTGGATGTGATTCAAAACTGGCCTGAGTGCATCCATCGGGTTGAGCCCCAGCCCTATCTCGAGTTCAACTACCTCGTGAAATACGCGCGTGCGGTCATAACCGATTCCGGTGGAATCACAGAGGAGTCTACCGTCATGGGAGTTCCTTGTCTCACCTTGCGCGATCAGACCGAACGGCCTGAAACCGTGACCATCGGGACAAACGAGGTCATAGGAACCGATCCCGGAAAACTGAAACCGGCATTGGACCGCCTCTTTGCCGGACAGTGGAAATCGGGCGGGATCCCCGAGAAATGGGATGGCCACACCGCCGAACGGATCGTGACCGTACTGGAGCGATTACTGGCTTGCGAACCCCGCTAGCGCGGACACTCGCGCGTTACTGGCATACCCTGCGACCGCTCAAGCCGGTGCAGGTCTACGGTCGCATCTGGTTCCACCTCCATCATCCGCACCCGGATGCGCGTCCGCCGCCACCGCTCGGTGCGCATCTTCACGTCTGGAAGGCTTGTGAGCATCCGCCGGTTCTGATGGGCCCGGATCGGTTCCACCTGTTGGGAGTCGAACGGCAGATCGCTTCGCCCGGAGATTGGAATCGCGCCGACTGGCCGAGGCTCTGGCGGTATCACCTCCATTACTTCGAGGACTGGACTGCTTCCGGCGCCAACACGCGTGCGGCCTGGCATGAAGCCCTGATTGCCCGCTGGATTGCGGAAAACCCGCCCGGCCGGGGGATCGGCTGGGATCCCTATCCGATCTCCCGGAGGATCGTGAACTGGATCCAGTGGGCACTTGCGAGGACACAACCGAATACCGCTGTCTGTCAGAGTTTGGCGATCCAGACGCGGTATCTCCGCCGCCGACTGGAGTTTCATCTTCTCGGAAACCATCTTTGGACAAATGCCAAAGCGCTCATCTTTGCCGGTTCGTTTTTCAGCGGCCCGGAAGCGGAGAAATGGCTCAAGACCGGACTCATGCTTCTGGAACGCGAACGAAACGAGGAGATTCTTGCGGATGGCGGACATTTCGAGCGGAGCCCCCTGTATCACGCGATCCTCCTCGAAGACCTTTTGGATCTCGTGCAACTGGCCGGGATTTATCCCGGGCGGATTCCGGAGGTTTTAGTCGCGACATGGCGACAATCCATAATGCACATGTTCCAGTGGCTCTGGGTGATGACGCATCCTGACGGCCGGATCTCGTTCTTCAATGATGCCGCCTTCGATCTTGCGAGAGACTACAGCACGCTGGTGCGCTATGCGGCCGACCTCGGTCTTTCCGTCGGCAGGGAATCCGCAACTCCGATCATCGCGCTCCCGCAATCCGGCTACATCCGGCTCGAGACCGGCCAAGCCGTGCTCATCGCCGATCTGGCTCCGATCGGTCCGGATTATCAGCCGGGCCACGCGCATGCAGATACCCTCAGTTTCGAGCTTTCGCTGGGTCGCAGGCGGGTTCTCGTGAACGGCGGGACCTCCACCTACGAAGCGGGACCCGATCGTGAGCGTCAGAGAGGTACCGCCCTGCACAACACGGTCGTGGTGGATGGAGAGGATTCCTCGGAGGTCTGGGGATCCTTCCGTGTGGCACGCCGTGCCCGCCCCGAATCCGTTCGTTCGGGGCAGGATGGAGATCAGCTCTGGATCGAAGGGGCTCACGACGGCTACCGTCGACTCCCCGGACGGGTCACCCATGGGCGCCGCTTCGAGTTGACCGACCGGAGATTGAAGGTGATCGATACCCTGACCGGACGATTCCGGGAAGCGCAAGCGTTTTTCCGATTCGCCCCGGGCGTCGTGGTCGAACCGATGGACCGGGATCGTCGGGGCGAGAGACCGGCAACGATCCGCTGGCGCTGTCTGGGTGCGAGACAGGCCACCCTGCAACCCGGAACCTGGCACCCGCGCTTTGGTGCATGCGAGGACTGCAAGGTCCTCGTGCTCACTTTTGCCCGAGACAGACTCGAAACCGAGTTTTCGTGGGACTGATGCCCATGCGGATTCTCTTTTTGTCCGACAACTTTCCCCCCGAGGTCAATGCACCGGCTACCCGGCTTTTCGAACATGCAAGCCAGTGGGTGCGGGATGGACACGCGGTCACCGTGATCACGTGCGCGCCGAATTTCCCCGAAGGGAAAATCTACCCTGGTTACCGGAACCGTTGGCGTCAAGTCGAGTCGGTCTCCGGTATCCGGGTCGTGCGCGTCAAAACTTATATCACTGCGAACGAGGGGTTTTTCACACGCACCGTGGACTATCTCAGTTTCATGATCATGGGATTCACCTTGGGGATCTTCGAAAAACGGCCCGACGTCGTGGTCGCGACCTCGCCGCAGTTTTTTTGCGCGATCGGTGGCTGGGCGCTTGCGGCTGTCAAACGACGACCGTTCGTCATGGAACTCCGCGATCTTTGGCCGGCTTCGATCCTCGCAGTCGGCGCGATGCGAAAAGGAGTTCTGATCCGATTCTTGGAGTCCGTTGAAGCGTTCTTGTACCGGCGGGCCACCCTGATCGTTTCGGTGACGGAATCCTTTCGAACCGAGCTCATCCGGCGCGGAATTGCCGCCGACAAGATTCGGGTGGTTCTGAACGGTGTCGATCTGAAACGATACCGGCCCCAACCCCGTGATTTGCAAATGGCCCACGCGTTCGATGTGAATGCGCCCTTCGTCGTGGGCTATATCGGCACTCACGGTATGGCCCATGCCCTCCCCAAGGTTTTGGACGCGGCCGAACGGCTGCAGGATCACCCCGAGATCCGCTTCTTTTTTGCCGGTGCAGGGGCCGAACGGAAGAACATCGAGCATCAGGTCGCGGAACGAGGTCTGCTGAATGTCCGACTGATCCCACGCCAACCCAAAGAGTGCATGCCTGCGCTTTGGAGTCTTTGCGATCTCGTGATCGTTCCGCTCCGGAACCATCCGATTTTTGCGACGGTGCTCCCTTCCAAAATATTCGAGGCCATGGCCATGGGCGTGCCGATTCTGGCGAGTCTCCCGGAGGGCGAAGCGACGGCTCTCCTGCGCGAAACCCGGGCGGGAGAGTGTGTTCCACCGGAAGATCCTGTTCAGTTGGCCGAACGGATTGCGGATTTGGCACAAAACCCGGAGCGGCTCAGGCAAATGAGGTTGCATGCCCACGCAGCGGTGGGCCGCTATTCGCGCGAGAGACTGGCCCGGGAAATGATGGACTGGATGGAGCAGATCACCCGTGGCTGATCCACGGGAGCACCCACGGTCTTTTGCGGCAGATCCTGCCCAGGGAGAGCGACCGGTGCGGCTTCACCCAGGAAGCGCTGGATGCGATCGTCTGGAAACCGAACACCCGGCGCCAGCCTCTCGGCTTCAAGTACCCCGCTGAGGGATGCGCTCCGGACGCTTTCGATTGCAGGCAACATCACGCTGCGCTTTCTGTACTGGGTCTTTGAAATCGCCGAATCCCGGACCTACGCAGCAACCGCTGTGCGCTACTGATCCACCTCCTGCTGTTTGCTGTTCCGGGACCAGAGGAACCTGTCCGGAAACTTGGTCCACTTCCACTTGAGCTCGAGAAGCTCGAAGCCCACAAAGTAGGCCAACGCTAAGCCGATAAAACCCCAGCTGAGCCAGGCATCTGGGGAGTGTTCGACCCAGCCCCAAAAGCCGATGCCGCCCAGGCCCCAGGCGACCAGGGTTTCCCCGATCGCGATTTGCCGGTTACTCGCGCCCGCGTGCAGCCAGAAATGATGAAAATGATCCCGGCCCCCATAAAGAGGATGACGCAGGCGCACGAGTCTCCGGGCCATGACGTTCACGGTCTCCAGAATCGGAAATCCCATGATCCACACCGCCGCGATGGGAGAGAGGGGCGCCTGGTGCGCCTGGCTCAAGTGGATCAGGATCCAGGCCAGTGTGAATCCGATAAAGGTGCTCCCCACGCTTCCGAGAAAAATCCGGCGTTGGCGCGAGGCATGGTCGAAGTTGAAGGCGAGAAAAGCCACGAGGGCGCCGGCCAGTAGAAATCCCGTCCAGACGAGACTGCTCCGGCCCGTTTCAAAGGCAAAAAGCGTGATCCAGAAAAACGGGGCCAGGGCAACCAGCCCCGCCAGACCGTCCACACCATCGATGAGATTGAAGCTGTTTGTGACCCCGACGAAAGCGAGTACCGTGAAGGGGATGGCCCAAGAACCGGTATGGACGATAGCCAGACCCCAAAGCGGACCCAGCTCTTTCAGAACTTCGCCGGCAGACCAAGCTGCGATCAGAGCCACCGCGATCTGGACAAGCGTGCGGGAGACGGGCGAAATCCGCTGCCAAAAATCGTCGACGACCCCAACCACCGAGAGAATGAACACACAGAGAAGATAGGTGCTCCCACCCGCGAACCGGAGTGGGATGATGAAGTGGACGATCCAGACGCTCGCGAGCAATCCCAGGATGATGGCCAGCCCGCCAATCAGAGGAACCTGGCCTGTGTGCAGCTTTTTGACTCCATCCCCGGTGTCGACCCAGCCCATCCGGATAGCCGCCGGATAGAAGCCCCGGATCAGGGCTACAGTCAGGAAGCACGCACCTAAAAATCCTAAAATATACATACATTACATACCTTACGCACTCATCCTTTCCCCATCGCGGGATCGGTGTTCCCGAATACCGGAATGGATGAAAGGCATCCCGAGCCTGCATATTCTTGTACATTAGCACAAAATCAAACCGCCACTTCCCGATGTTTCCCGGGTGCATCACCTCCATCCGCGTTGGACTCGCACGGAACCATTGGATTGGGGTCGTGGGTTCGCGCCCAATCGCGCCTGCCAAGTAAACCCAGATAGAATGTTCACCTGGATGAGGCGATAAATGGTGACCAAGGCAATTTCACACGCTCAAGTAGTGGCACCCTACTTTCAGGGTCAGCCGAGGCGTACGACACTCTGCGTATTGAAATCCAGATGGCTGATCCGGGCCCCATATCTGGTGCATGAGAAGCGGTTAATAACCAAGAGCTCAAGCAGCATCTCAAGCTACTGGGAACGATTGGAGGTGTGACGGCCTGTTCGGCGCTTGCGGGCTTTGCCGTGACTGCGACACTTGTTATTATTTTAGGCAATGTGCGTTATCTGGTTGAAAACTGGATATTGGCACTCAGAAAAATATGCGACATCATGCATTTGAACTGTGCAAAATGGGGTTGGAAGCATCGCGTTGACGAAACTTCTGTTTTGCGCAACCCTTGGTTGGAAATGGATAAATGGTGGTCTATTGAATGGCGCGATGCAAGTTACTGTGGACATCCTCCCCGACCTCAGCCTTCGGCTGCCACTCTTGAGAGTGGGAAGGACGGGGCTTCCACGCTACAAAGCAGTAGATTTTCGGTCATTGAACCAGAAAATCTACTGTGCCACTCCATCCCCCTCGCAAACGGAGGGGTTTTCACGCAAACGGCACTAATTGATAAACCGATCGACTTATGCCAAGCCAATCAGAACACTCAAAATGAAGCGCTGCGTTATCGGAAGATATACTTTGCGTCATTCTGGATGCAAAACCCAAGACGCTGACCGAGCTGGCCGCGCTATCCGGGCGTCAGGTGCCCAACCTCTCGCGTACTCTCCGAATGATGGAGGGCTACGATCTGGTTGAACTCAAGCGTAATGTGCGCGAAATCGAGACGATTGCATGGGCCACGAATTTTCTGGTGGTGCTGGATTCACCGCAGGGGGAGCGAGAATGAAATTTGAGGTGTATTGCGATGAGGCCAACCCGGATGTCCTGACGTCTGCAAATCCGCGTGCGCGTTACCTCATGATCGGCAGCCTCTGGCTACCGAAGGAACTACGCGACGAGATCAAGGCGCGGATTGGTGCGCTGAGGCAGCGGCACCAAGCGTGGGGGGAAATCAAGTGGAACAAGGTGTCCCCGAATCGCAAGGATTTCTACGTCGAGTTAATTGATCTATTCGTCAGCTACGGTGACAACCTTCGTTTTCGCTGCATTGCCGTTGACCGCACCCAGCTCAATCCGGCGCTTGACGACAATGATGGCGAGCTAGGGTTCTACAAATTCTATTACCAACTTCTGCATCACTGGGTGCTCGACTTTAACGCCTACCGCATCTTCTGTGACATCAAGAGTAACCGTGACCTCAAGCGCCTGCCCGTGCTCACTCGATGCCTGTCGCGCGCCAACCTGACCTCGAACATCGATAGCATCCAGTCGCTTCCTTCTCACGAAGTTGTCCTGATACAGATTTGTGATTTGCTGCTCGGAGCCGCAAGCAGCCGGATCAACGAAACATTGCGAGATGGAACGGCCAAGTCAGCCGTTGTCAGCCGTCTCGAATCTGCTCTGGGTTGTTCACTCGCCCCTACGCACAAACGCGAAGAGAAGTTCAACATCTTCCGGATTCGACTGCAAGGAGGCTGGTGATGGCGTTGCCTCCGCTGGTTCATTACGCCACCACAGCGGAATACCGGACGCACTACGAGCAAGTCTATTGTCGTGGAAATATCCTGACCTTCGACGGCATTCATGTGTATTTTGCTCCCAGCAACTTTAATCACATGTTCTACGAGAGTACGGGGCGGAATGGAATCAAGAACGCCTTCTCTCCCGTCCGCGCGCAACGCATCGACTGGATCAAGGTGACGCTGGAACACCCTGCTGCTGCACTGTTCGTGGGGTGGGACAAGACCTCGCGTCAATACGACGCAAGCCGCCGGGTGGCGATTGTGTACGAGGATTTTGTCGTTGTGGTGGCGATGAGCCTGAAGCGCGACGGTTCGCTAAAGGCCAACTTCGTGACTTGCTACCAGGCAGACAACAGCATCGACAAGATCAGGACTTCGCCGGTATGGTCCCGGGCGGCTTGCCTTCATCTGCTGGGAGGGACGCCTTGATAGCTGCCCAGAAAAAACAAAGGCCGCTGATTCGCTACGCGGGTTCAGCGGCCGAGACCTCGATTGGTTCAAAGCCGATAGGCAGTGAACTCAACTTGGCATTCTACCTTGGGTTGCGTCCCTGTCAAGTCGCAGCCTCTTCCAATATGAAATGATCGTCAGTTTCTCGAAGGGACCGGGGTGATGGATCTGACCCTCGATCCCCAGGAAGACCGCTATGTCTGGATTCAGCAGAATCTGACCCGCTTCCGTTACCGGCAGCTCGGCAAGACCGATAAGGGGCTGTTACCGAGCTTCTTGCAGGAGATCAGCGGCTATTCCCGCATCCAGATCAAGCATCTGGCGCGGTAGTTTCTGAAGATCGGCCAGCTGAAGCGGCGCCAGCGGACGGAGAACGGGTTTACCCGGATCTACACTCGCGCAGACATCCGGCTGCTGGCGCAGAGCGATGAGCTGCATGACACACTCTCGGCCCGTCCACCCAGAAGATCTGTGAGCGGACCTATGCGGTTTTCGGGCAAACCGAATACCAGCGCCTGGCGGGCATCTCCGCCGGGCAACCAGTACAACCTCAGGCACGGCACCTCTTACCGCGCCGCGCCGCGTCACATCGAGAAGACCCGCCCCACCGTCTCCCGCATCGGCGAACGCCGCAAACCCCGGTCCGAGGGCCAGCCGGGGTATTCGCGCGTGGATACGGTCCACCCGGGCGATCGGGACAGTCAAAAGGGGGTGTATCGCGTCAACGCCGTCGATGAGGTGACCCAGTTCGCAATCGCCTGCTCCGCAAAAAAAATCAGTGAGCGCGACCTGATCCCGGTGCTCAAGGCGTTACTGGAACCGTTCCCCTTTGTCACCCTCGGGTTTCATGCCGACAACGGCTTGGAGTACAGCAATCAGCATGTCGCCCAGATGCTCAACAAACTGCTGATCGAACTGACCCAATCCCGCTCCCGTCACTCCAACGGTAGAGTCGGCGACTGGCGCGGTGCTCACACAAGCCGGGGAGTAGCTGTTTGCCGGCAGAGCCGGTGCCTCAATCCGCTTCATGTGTCCCGTTTCCAGTCGCCGCTCGTCGAACCGGACGTGCAGATTTCC
>DAHXNI010000057.1 GCA_027365475.1 Pseudomonadota bacterium
GCTGAACGGCGTCATCCTCCTCTCCTCCATCCTCAACTTCGAAACCGCCTCCTTCGGCCCGGGCAATGACCTCCCCTACATCCTCTACCTGCCCTCCGAAGCTGCGGTCGCCTGGTACCACCACCGCCTCAACCCACGGCCTAAAAACCTCCCGGCCTTCCTCAGCCGGGTCGAGCACTTCGCAACCGGTGCCTATGCCCATGCCCTCATGATGGGCGACACCCTGAGCCCGGGGGCGAAAAACCAGGTCATCGCCAAACTCGTCCACTACACCAGCATCCCGGCCCACCTCTGGCGCCGTGCCGACCTTCGCATCACCGGATCCGAGTTCCAGGGCCTCCTGCTCAACTCGGAAGACAAACAGACCGGCAGGCTGGATGCCCGCTACGCCAACTACAAACTGGTCCCGATGCTGCCCGCACCCCTCTATTCAACGATGTCGGATGCGATCAATGGTCCACTCACGGATGCCTACAACTGGTACGTTGAAAACATGCTTCACTACCACTCCAAAAGGCACTACGTGATGTTGAGCTACCAAGCTCTGCGGCTCTGGAACTGGAAGCACCAAGCAGCCTTCTTCTGGCCGGGGGGACGGGCACTCGGCTATCCGAATGTCGCTCCGGATCTCGAGCGTGCCATGGTGACGAACCCCCATCTCCAGTTGCTCGTGAATAGCGGCTACTTCGATATGGGGACACCGTTCTACGCGACCATCTACACAATGGATCATCTGGGACTTCCCAAAGCACTCCAGCGCCATGTGCATCTTAAGTTCTACTATAGCGGACACGTGCTTTACATCAGCCGCGGCTCGCGACACGCCCTTGAAAAAAATATCGACCGGTTTATTCGGAGTGCCACACCAAACTAAGCGGACGACGAAACCCGGCTCTCCTTGATTTACCTGAGGAGAGCCGGGTGGCGACAGGCCGATTACCCAGTTTGCGAACTCCTACCCGGGTGTATAGGCAAACGACTGACCGGCAACAGAGACCCCGACATAAAGGCCTCCTTTGACCATCGTGAATACCCGGTAGCCATGCGCGGGCAGGTTCGTCTTCATGACCTGACGCCCCTTGTTGGGAACGGAGGCCTCAGCCCGCGAAGAATACTGCCCCGCTCCGTATCCAGCACTGGCTGAAGCACCCGCGGTAATAGCGGTTGCCTGCGCTTTTGCGGACAAGGTAAACCGTCCACCCGTGAATTGTTTGAATGTTTTGGGTCCCATGAAAAAAATGATCTCACGATAGGCTTCTCCCCCAACCAGGAAACCGACGGATAATTGCGTAACACTCGCCGTGCCAACCTCAGCTCCACCCTTGAAGACCTGTCCCAATCCATGCGCACCCGCCACGATGAAACCGCCCTTCCCAATTGTCGGGAAAACCGCGTAGGCATACGCATGATGCAAGTATGTGTTGATTACTGGATCAGCGTGCGCAAACACCAGAATCGTACTTTTGACCTCGGCATTCGCTGCAGATGTGCGGAAGGAAGTCGATGCGGCACAGGCACACAGCATGAGCGACGCAGCGACCAAAGCAATAATCCTGATCCGGTTCATCATTAAAACCTCAATGAGTATCGCTGGGATTATAGGCCCAAGCCAGCAGCCTTGCCGTCGCGGACTTGGCCAAATCTCCATCCGAAGGGATGATCAGCGCTCCTGCACCCCAGGACGGATTGAGCCCCATCCAGGATCTACCCAGTCTTCTCAGCCTGGCCACCTCCAGCCCTGAATTTCTTCACGGTCGACACCTTTTTCATGGGCATAGTTCAAGGCGTCCGTGATCTGGCTTTTGAGCCACTCTTTCGTATGGGCTCCAGTCACGCGAAGCTTCGGAACTCGGTCGATCACATCAATCGCCAGATTGAACCGATCGATCTGATTCAGAATGGCGAGCTCGAATGGCGTGCAAATGCTGCCCTTCTCTTTGTAGCCGCGCACATGCAGATTGTCGTGATTCTTGCGCTTATAGGCGAGCTTGTGAATCAGTGCGGGATAACCGTGAAAGTTGAAGATGATGGGTTTGTTTTCCGTAAACAGGGAATCAAAATCACGGTCAGAAAGGCCGTGGGGATGCTCCGTATCGGGTTCCAGTTTAAAAAGATCCACTACATTGACGAATCGGATCATGAGATCCGGAAATCGTTCGCGCAGGATGGCAGTCGCTGCCAGCGCTTCCATGGTCGGGACGTCTCCGGCGCTTGCCATGACCACATCCGGATCTTCACCCGCGTCGTTACTGGCCCAATCCCAGATGCCGATCCCCTCGGTGCAATGCCGGGCTGCAGCTTCGATATCGAGATACTGCAAATGCAGCTGTTTATCTGCCACGATTACATTGATGTAATTCGCACTGCGCAAACAGTGATCTGCAACACTCAGCAGACAGTTGGCATCTGGTGGCAAGTAAACGCGCGTCACGGTGGCGCTCTTGTTGGTCACTACATCCAGAAATCCGGGATCCTGGTGTGTGAATCCATTGTGATCCTGGCGCCACACCACCGATGTGATCAGCAGGTTGAGCGAGGGAATGGGCGCACGCCATTTCACCTCGGTCACACACTTCTCAAGCCATTTGGCATGCTGGTTGAACATTGAGTCGATGACATGGGCAAAGGCTTCATAGGTGGAAAAAAGACCATGCCGCCCGGTCAGCACATACCCCTCAAACCAGCCCTCCAGTGTATGCTCGCTGAGCATCTCCATCACACGGCCGTCACGAGACAGTTCACCCCCATCCTGATCTTCCGGAAGTGAGTCGGCCAGCCAGGTTTTTTTGCTGACCTTATAGATGGCTTGAAGTCGATTCGAAGCCGTCTCGTCCGGTCCGAACACCCGGAACTGCGTGGGGTTCATGCGCATGGTTTCGGCCAGAAACTCGGCCAGCACCGCCGTTGGCCCCACTTCCGAGGCCCCCGGCTGAGTGACCGCAACACCGAAATCGTGGAAATCCGGCAGATTGAGCGCCTTTCGCATCAGCCCACCATTCGTGTGCGGGTTCGCACTCAGGCGACGTCTGCCATCGGGAGCCAGGGCCTGCAGTTCCACAATCAGTTTGCCCTCACTGTCAAAAAGTTTCTCGGGTTTATAGCTCCGCATCCAGCCTTCCAGAAGTTGCAAATGGGCTGGATTGGCCACGACATCGGGAATCGGGATCTCATGCGCGCGCCAGGATCCTTCGAGCTTGTGACCATCGAGCTCCTTGACGCCGGTCCAGCCCTTGGGCGTCTTCAGGATCAGCATCGGCCAACGCGGACGTTCAGTGTTCGGGGTTCCGCGAGCATGGGCCTGGATGGAGCGAATCTCCTGAATACAGTGCTCCAGGGTGGCGGCCATCTGCTGATGCAGAACCGACGGATCCTCCCCTGCAACCCAATAGGGCACCCACCCATACCCTTCCATGAGTTTCTCGAGCTCTTCAGTCGACACACGCGCCAGAATCGTCGGATTGGCGATCTTGTACCCATTGAGGTGCAGAATCGGAAGAACCGCACCGTCCCGGACTGGATTCAGGAATTTATTGGAATGCCAGGAAGTGGCCATCGGGCCGGTCTCCGCTTCCCCATCGCCCACGACGACTGTCGCAATCAAGTCGGGATTATCAAAGGCTGCACCGAACGCGTGCGAGAGACTGTAGCCCAGCTCTCCACCTTCGTGGATGGATCCGGGTGTCTCAGGCGTGCAATGGCTTCCAATGCCGCCGGGAAACGAAAAGTTGCGGAAAAATCTCAGCATCCCTTCCTCGTCCTGGCTCTTGTCCGGATAAACTTCCGAGTAGGTTCCCTCCAAATAAGCGTTCGAGAGTGTAGCCGGAGCGCCATGACCCGGGCCCGCAACATAAATCATGTTCAAGTCATATTTCTTGATCAAACGGTTGAGATGTACCCAGACAAAGGTCTGACCTGGATCAGATCCCCAGTGACCGAGCAACCGGTTCTTGATATGTTCGGGTTTCAGGGGTTCTCTGAGCAGGGGGTTGTCCCGCAAATAAAGCATGCCGGCGCAAAGATAATTGCAAGCTTGCCAGTACTCGTGCGTACGGCGGACCTCTTCCTCTGAAAGTGGATATTCCGCAGAGTGAACGGTTCTCGAAGATTTTACCGAAGGGGTCATCATCAGGGGAAACTCCTGGTCGACGGGTGGTTTGACTCAAAACCAGCTCTGACGATCGTGAGGAACAGACTTGGGTTCGTGGGTCTCACCACCGGGATTGCGGGTTAATAGGGAAAAGTTGCCATGCCGCGCGATCCATCCTCTCTGTCAACATGGGCTGAGTCGGGATCATCTGACAGCCGCCGAAACGCTGCTGGTCTGGCTCGCCCTTGATACTGATTATCCTCCAAATGCGAGACATCACAAACCCAGTCTCTTCCCAAAATGATCCTGAAGGGGCCATGACGGGTCCGAACCGGGAAATGAACAACATCTCTGAATGACGATGATGCAGATCTTCCGAGACGGTAGCGGTGGATCTCCTTTCGAGAACACCACGAATCGTCACCAGTCGACTGAACGGAGCTGAATAGGCCCGACAACGTTCGAGTCGGTAAAGCCTACGAGGATATCGAGAACTGCCATTTAAGCTTTTGTAAGGCGCCGAAGCAACGGAACCTTGATTTGATCGAGGAGAAGGGTATAGAAACCCGTGGCGGCGAGTAACCCCAAGGTGAACAAAACAGGCAGCCGAGTCATCAGGAGTCCCTGCTGCGCCAATAAGCTGACTGTGACAATGTCCGCGATACTGGCCCAGAGAAGGAAAGTACCCGGGCGGGAAGACCATATGTGCCCACGTTCACGGACGAGGAAAACATTCGCAAGACCCGAAAACACCAGTCCCAGGAAATCCAGGGTTTGAAGAGCGGGCAAAGACAGGCCCAGTGCACGTCCCAGAAGATAGACACCAAAAATGTAGGCCAACCATGCCAGGGCGATGACCAGCGCAGACATAATCAGAGTACGCACGTTCCACCGGTCGGGTTGCGACGACGAGCGTACATGATCGCCTGCCAGTGACATGGTGACGAAATCATTGGCAAAAAGGAGCAGCAGCACAAGAAGCGGAGTCGTCACAAAGTGACGAAAGATCAGAAGCCCAAAACTCAGAAAGAGCGCAACCTGGAAGGTCTTGACGATCTTGTTGAGCGTGTACGTGAGCAAACGCTGATACACCCGCCGACCCGTTTCAATGGTATCCGCAACACCGGAAAGTCCGGGTTTCGTCAGCACGAGACTCGCTGCTGCTTTTGCCACATCGGTGGCGCTTTCCACTGCAATCCCCACCTCTGCCTGCTTAAGAGCTGGCGCATCATTCACGCCATCACCGGTCATGCCGACGATCTTGCGTTGCTTTTGCAGCCACTGAACGAGATGAAACTTATCTTCAGGGAATACACCGGCGTAGACGCCGCATGCCTCACGAAAGTCGGTGTGTTCACAGATCAGTCCCGCTAAACCGAGTTCTTTGGCCACGGCCCGGGCTGTGACCACGTTATCGCCAGTCACCATCCGGACACGCACGCCAAGACGCTCTAGAATTTGCAGGGTCTGCGGCGCATCGGTACGGATGGGGTCCGCGAGAGCCAGCAGTCCGAGGAATTGGAGTGCCTCTACCGGGCCTGCGGCCACCGCCAGCACGCGTGCCCCCTGGGAGGCTAAATCCTTGGAAACCGCTTCCCAACCGTCAGCTTTTGTCAGAGCGGCAATAATCTGTGGTGCCCCTTTCATGGCTCGCCACGGCACTCCGTCCACCTGAAGGGTTGCCTCGGAACGCTTCGTGGCTGGATCGAATGGGGTAAACCCGGCACGTTGCGGAATCTGGAGCGTTCGCGTACGCACTGCGCCCAATACGGCAAGATCCAGTGGATCCTGGGTCGCCTCATCGCTCGCAACTGCAGCCATGGACAAAAGATGATCCTCGGTCACATCGCCAAAAGGCCGGATGGCGGTCAGCGTGAGTTGATTCTGGGTTAACGTGCCGGTCTTATCGCTGCACAGATCACTCATGGCCGCTGCGTCTTCAATGGCCGCAAGGCGCGTCACCAGCACACCCCGCTTGGCGAGACCCAGAGATGCCATGGCGGTTGCCAGTGTAAAGGTGGCCGGAAGCGCAACGGGTACCGAGGCCACAAAAAGGATCAGTGCAAACGGCAGGATTTCGACCAAAGGCATCCGTGTGACAGTGGCGTAAATCAGAATGGCTGCGACCAGAAAAGCATCCAAGATAATCAGGTAGCGGACAATCCCCAGGACCAGCTCTTCCAGATGGCTTTTGGATCCAGCTGTACGCACCAATTCAGCTGTCTTGCCGAAATAACTTTGCGCACCTGTCGCTGCGATGGTTCCGCTGGCTTCGCCACGACGGACGACCGAAGCAGAATAGACGACAGATGCTGCCGCCCGGTCAACCGGCATCGATTCACCTGTGAGTGCCGACTGATCGACCAGAATTTGTCCATCGGTCAGGGTCATATCGGCCGGTACGATATCCCCCATACGGACATGCACTTGATCACCCGGAACCAGGTCACGGGCCGCAATATTCCGCCACTGTCCATCGCGGTATACATGTGCCATGATATGAAGACGCTGTTTCAGTGCATGCAGTGCATCTTCAGCCTTGTGTTCCTGGCGGAAGCTCAAAATCGCGTTAAAAAGCAGTAGCAGGCCAATGACCACGGCCCCTGCCCATTTTTCGAGAATGAGCTCAAGCACCAAGGTGAACTCCAGCATCCAGGGCACGACTGCCCAGAATTTTTTGAGGAATAGCAGCCACAAACGACGCTTGGGCTCACGAACGGCATTGGGCCCGTATTGCACCAGACGCCGTTGTGCCTCAGCCTCGCTCAGCCCCAAAGCGGCTGCCATCTCATCGGTCCCCACGAATCACATCCCCCCGCTGCCCCTGTCCACCACCCGGATGGAAGGGTACCGTTGCTCAATCCATAGAAAAATATCCTATGGACCCCAAGGATCGAAGTCCCGCCGACCGAACGATGTTGTCGGCTACGTGCCGGAATCCCACCGGCAAATACGCAGGGCGGCCTAAGCCGCCACCACAACCGGGGCGTTTGGCATCTTCCTTGCGCAAGATACCGCGTACCCGGGAGGGTCGAGTTTCCTCGCCGCGCGTTGCGCTCGAAGCGCCGCTTTG
>DAHXNI010000077.1 GCA_027365475.1 Pseudomonadota bacterium
CTCCCTTTCCGCGGGTCCCCTGGCGGATATCTCCCGAATTACAGGGGTGTAGTTGGAGTCGACTGATAGGCAGTTGTTGGCACTTTGAGCAGGTCGAGGATCTGACGATGGAGCTTCGAGAGTTGCGGGTCGTAGCATTTGAGCACCTCATCATTTTCCACCAGTTCATGAGCACAGAGGGGTTCGAAGATCTCGATGACCCGGGCCGCAGTTGGTCCTTTGCAGGCCCGATCCTCTGGGTAGAGCGGCAACTCAGCGAGGTCGGCGTCGCGCATCGCGCGGCGAAGTTCACGCTCGATCAAGGCATGAACGAGGACGGCAATGTAACCGAGAAACGCGAACGCATCGATGCGCTCATTGGATTTCAAGTAGACAGGGACAAAGTCGACGACCCCCTTCAGCACATGGTGGCGGTTCTCGACACCGGGCTGGCGCTTGTAGACAGCGAGGAGGTCGGCCTCGGTCATCTGGGTGTCGTTCGTCACGAGCGGCCAGCAGCCGTCGAAGCAAGCGTCACCGCGCACGATGTCGTCCGCGATGACCGCGGCGACGGAGTAACGCTGCTGCTCGATGCGCACGTAGGCGGTGTTCGAACCGGGGCGTCCGCGCTTCTGCTGCTTGTGGTGCACTATCGTCTCGGTGGTGATGTCTGCCTGCACCCAGCGCGAAGCTCTCGCTCTTTCGATCGCAGCTTCGGCCGCGGCCTTCACCGACGTCTCATCCTTTAGCCGACAACGGGGCCCCGACAGCTTCTCGTCGAGCTCAGAAAGCGCGACCCGCCCATGTTCGATCGCGCGCCGGCGCGCCTCAGCGTCGAAGACCTCTTTCTCCGATGAGCGGATCCACACGATCCGGTAGCCCTCGACCGACGGCGACGGCGCTGGTGTCGCAAAGTAGACGATGTCGGGGTCACCCCTATGTCGTCCTGGCCTGCGAGACGCCTCGGTCCAGACCGGGGTGCTTTTTGCGATGAAGCGGCGAAACTCGCCCACCTCGGCGCGCGTCGCTGGCATGACGGTGAGGAACCGCCCGTGGTTGCGGTCGATATGGCCCATCGCGTCACGATTGCAGAGTTTCGCATCGCTGACGTAGAGAAAGTCGGTCCTCCCCGCGAGCACACAGCAGGACTGCCAGGTCGCGATGTGTGTTGGATCTTCTGGCGTATTGCCGTCCGCGAGCCGGTAGGTGATCGGCACATTGCCGTCGGCGGACACTGTGAGCAGGTAGATCAGTTGGGCAAGGTCCGGGCGCTCTTTCGCATGGCCGAAGCGCACCCGTGGTGCTGTAGATGAGTTCCCAGTCGAAGAGGAGTACTCGCCCTGCATCGATAGCGTCGTCGCGTCGTTGTGCAGCTCGTCGAGCGACACCTGGAACGTCTTGATCGCCTGGCACATTAGCTTCGTGAGCATCGAGGCCCGGTCGGCCTCGAAGAGCGCGTCGAGCGCTCGCCCAATCCGGTCGTCGTTCAACGTGTCGTTCTCGCCGGGGGCGAGTCCGAGCAGTGCTTCTGGCCGGTCGGTTGCCCACTCGGTGATCTTGTAGGCGGGCGCACGTTCGATGACGAGGTTGCGCACTAGCACGAGCAGGGAGGCCGAGAACGCGAGCGTCGCACGGGGGTCCATTGGCACGTAGGCATCGAAGAGTGCCGTCAAACCAAGGCTGGAGAGGATGCGGTTCACGATCGGCAGTGCACCGATCCGGCGCTCAAGAAGCGATGTGCCGTCCAAGTCAACCAGTCTTGCCATCGAACCCCCTTGACTTTACTCCTAGTAGCATATACTCTAGGACTACCAACGTCAAGGATACCGCCATGAACGAAGAACTACGAGCACTGCCCGAAGAGGATGCCGAACGCCGTCGGATCGTGAAGGCGCTCTCCGAAATTGGGTTCTGCCTGCCGGGCAGCATCGGTGACGAACGCACTCGTTGTGGTAAGCCCAACTGTCGGTGTAAGTCTGACCCGCCAGTGCTGCACGGTCCCTATCATCACTGGACGCGAAAGATCGATGGCAAGACCGTGGGGCGCTACCTTTCTGACTACCAGCTTGATTGCTACGGTTCCTGGTTTGAGCAGGCGAAGCGGATCCGCATCCTCCTCGCTGAGCTAGAGACACTCTCGCTCAGGATTGTCGAACGCATCGAGGGATGGGATCCTCAGTCACCACCGACAGGTCATCACCTTCGAAACACTGATGAACACCCACCGGCAAACCCTTCTCGGCAACGGAACAAACGGTAACTTTCTGCAGAGCACAAACTACCGCTGAATAATTACCGAGATATCAGACAGTCGACCCGCGGAAAGGGAGATACAATGGGTGTGCAGACCTTATTACTTCGCTTTTTGAAAACAATCGACCTATTTGGCCCCAGTGCAGTTGAGGTATTTGGCCCCACCCTCAGTCGTGCAGCATAACCTGCTTGGTCGGTGAGTTCACACATAATGGAAGGGGTTATGACCGTCCGGGCTTTGGTGAAGACTCCTAACCTCGAGGAGGGTCCTACGGTTCGCCTCTCGTAGCTGTCAGACTGGTTTAGGCAAGGTTGCTTCGCGCCCGGGCCAATGGGAGTTCAGCCGCGTGCGTTTTCTGCGAGTGTCGCCAGTCGTGTACTACACCCAGAACCATTCGGTCCCTGTGAGCCAGCAGGGCCAACCAATGTCACCAGACATCAGCAGAAAGCCGTGCGTGTGTTGAGCACACCAGGTACGTCAGCTCTCAAGGTCTCTGAGTGCGACCGGTTCGTCACAGTGCGGACACATCCCGCCGGGTCCAATGCGAGCGCAGAACACGTTGCAATCTGGACATCTGCGAATACCGAGGTAACGGCTCTCACAGCGCGGACACTCATACACGATCTCAATGCGTCGGGCACTGGGCTCAGAGCTTGGAGTACCCGAACTCTGGCGAGCCCGATAGGCCGCCTGACGACAGCTATTCGAGTGAAACTTGCCTCGGCCAGAGGACTCGAAGGGAAGGCCACACCAGGCACAGGCGATAACACTCATATCGTAACGCTATCGTAACGCACGGGGTTTGTCGGTCCCGACCTCGCTGAGTGTTCCAGTGGTTTAGGTTGCATTGGTAGCAGACCTCAATCGGTAGGACTCGATACCTGTCTCGATGATCTTGGATCGGTAGGTGATACGGTCAACTACAGCAGCTGCCAAACGAGCATCTGCGAAGATACTCGCCCACTCCCCAAAGGGTAGATTCGTAGCTACCATGAGCGAGGAGGACTCCTCTCGTTCGGTGATTATCTGAAAGAGAAGCTCTGCTCCACGACGATCGAGATGGAGGTAACCGAGTTCATCGATTGCCAATACGTCATAACGGGCGTAGCGTTCAAGCAGTCGGCTCAGCCTCCTCTCGTCTTCTGCCTCTGCTAACTCGTTGACCAGGGCACTTGCATTGACATAGCGCACCCGTCTCCCTATACCCGCAAGGGCGATAAGGGTTCCAATCAAGAGATGGGTCTTTCCTGTTCCTGGTCCACCGATAAGTACGACCGAGGTAGCGCTGGCTACGAAGTCGCCACGGGCAAGCCAAGCAAGGGTGTCTTGGCTCATCGCCGAGGAGCCAAGG
>DAHXNI010000002.1 GCA_027365475.1 Pseudomonadota bacterium
TTCAGTCGAGTTCATCTGGTCGAACCGGTCGAGTGCGTTGGGCTCGACCGCAGGAATGAGCTTCACAAAATCGCCCAAGGGAACCAAGGTTCCATTACTGGCCGCCACCTGGTAGTGCGCGAGCTGGGACATGTGGAAGCGATCCCGTTGCATCACCTGCGGAATCACGCGATAACTTTCCCCACCGAGACTGAAGTGATCGATATATCCCCCACTCAAAAGATTGGCCAGTGCAGAACCCGCGTCGCTCATGGTGACCCCCGTCTCCGAGGCCAGGGCCCGGTTGACTTTGATCTCATACTGCGGATCGTCGTACTTGAGGGTCGTATCCGCATAGGCGAAAAGCCCGCTTCTCAGTGCCGCCGCCTTCAGCCGATTCGCAACCCGATAGAGCGCCGGATAGCTGTGGGTCGTCGTGATTTCGAGCTCGACCGGTGCCCCACCGCCGGTCCCCGGAAGAGAGGGCGGCAGAAGCGCAAATCCATTGATGCCAGCGAGATTGGAGACGGCCTGCTGGATCTTCGGCTGGATTTCCTGGGCACTCAGGCTGCGTGCACTTCTCGACCGAAGGGTCACACCCGCAAAAAGCGAGTTCCCGCCGCCAAATCCCGCGCCCATGAAATAATGCTCAACACCCGGGATCTTTTCAAAGATCCCCTTCAGGGACTGGAGATAGCCATCGAGGTAGCCGAGTGTGGCCGTCTCGCTGCCGCTCGCCTGAACGAATACGATACCCTGATCCTCAGTCGGCGCGAGTTCATGATGCGCCCCCTGGTAAAGCATCCAGAGACTGCCCAGGATCACCAGTCCCACAACGCCTGCCACCCAACGCACCTCAAGGGCACCATGAAGCGCATGCCCGTAGATTGCGCGGATTTTTTCAAACAGCCGGTCAAGCGCTTTAGCAAAGGGAGCCTCAGTACGGGACTGTCTGAGGAGCTTGGAGCACATCATCGGAGAGAGCGTAAGAGCCAGAAACCCGGAGATGAGGACGGCTCCCGCAAGCGTGAAGGCAAACTCCCGGAACAGGCTTCCGGTGATGCCGGTGAGAAACCCGATGGGTGCATAGACGGCTGCAAGTGTCAGGGTCATCCCGATCACCGGACCGCCGATCTCCCGCCCACCGATCAGGGCCGCCTGGAGCGGGGCATGACCCTCCTCGATATGACGGTGGATATTTTCGACGACCACTATGGCATCATCCACAACCAGCCCAATCGCGAGAACCAGGGCCAAAAGCGTGAGCAGGTTAAGCGTATAGCCGAGAACCCACATCAGGAACACAACTCCGATCAAAGACAGAGGAATCGTGACGACGGGGATCAGGACGGCTCGTGCTGAACCCAGAAACAGGAAGATGACGGCGATGACGATCAGTGCCGCCTCGAGGATGGTCACCAGCACGTCATGGATCGCGCTCCGTATGAACTGGCTTGCGTCAAACGCGATGGCCACATGCATCGAAGGCGGAAGTTCTGAACGGATGGCGGGAATCAGCTGGCGGATATCCGTCGCCACCGTCAGCGGATTGGCGTTAGGCGCCGTATTGATCGCAATGGCTACGGCACGACGCCCGTCAAAAATAAATCGTCCGTTATCGTTCTCAGCGCTCAACTGGACGCGTCCGAGTTCCCCCAGCCGAACAAGCTCGTGTCCGGACTGCAGCACCACCAGACGTTCGAACTGCCGGACGGTATGCAACCCTGTTTCGGCATTCACATTGATTGCGATGTGACGGGATTTTGTCCGTCCCACAGCGGCAATGTAGTTATTGGCCGCAATCGCATCGACCACCTGGGCAGGCGTCAGGTGATAGGCCGCGAGCCGATTGGGATCCAGCCAGATCCGCATGGCAAACGGGGATCCCAGAATCGAAGCCTGTGCAATCCCGTTGACCGATTCCAGTTGTGGCTGGACCACCCGTGTGAGGTAGTCCGCAATCTCAGGCTGGGTCATGTGATGGCTGTAGAAACTGAGGTACATGAGCGAGGTGCGTTCACCGGTCGAGACTTGGATGACCGGAGACTGGCTGGCCCGGGGCAGAACATTGCGGACTTGGTTCACAGCTGCCGTGATCTCGGTCAACGCCTTGTTGGCACTGTAGTTGAGATGCATGTGGGCGCTGATGGAACTCGACCCCTGGCTGCTCGAGGAGGTGAGATAGGCAATCCCCTGTGTGGCCGCAATCGCCCGCTCGAGGGGAGTCGTGACAAATCCCTGCATAAGCTGTGCACTCGCACCCGGATAGGCTGTACTCACATTGACCACGGTGGTTTTGGTTTTGGGATACTGGCGCAGACCGATTTCGAAAATGGAACGGAATCCCAAGAAAAAAATCAGCAGCGCCAAAACAGACGCCAAGACGGGCCGTTCAATAAAATAATCGGTCCATTTCATGGGTGCGGACGACCGGGGTTGCCCGTGATCAGCGGGATGGCGTTATTGACACGGATGCGGGCACCCGCATGGAGCTTGACCTGACCCTGTGTCACCACCACCATCCCGGGTTTGAGACCAGTATCGATTGAAACCCAGGATCCGTGACTGGAACCCGGCTTGACAAAAACCTCCCGCACTGTGGGAAGAGGCATCAGACCGGGCTTTCCGGGATCGGTTGCCGTCTTGGGTGGGGAAACCACCCAAACCGTATCCCCATAGAGGCTGTAACTCAGGGCGATCCGGGGTATCGCCAGAACCCGGTAGTGTCTGCGACTCAAAACCCGAACGCGGCCGAACATGCCAGGTCTCAGGCGTTGCTTCCGGTTGGGCACGATAGCCAGGGCGTGGATCAGGCGTGTGGTCGGGTTGACCGTCGGTGCGATCGCTTTGAGGCGGCCTGTGAAGCGGTGTCCGGGGTAGGCCGGGACCTCAAGCGCGATTTCCTGCCCGAGATGAAGATCGGGAAAATCCTGCTCGGGCAGGCGAAACGAGACATAAAGCGGCGTGAGACGGGTGAGCGAGACCACCGCTGTTCCGGCAGTGAGATACTGACCGAGATTCACGAGACGGATGCCCAGGAACCCGCTGAAAGGAGCCTGGATCGACATTTTGGCCACAACCGCCGCCTCAGATTGGGCCTGTGCACGCGCCGTGCGATAGGCGGCATGGGCAAGATCGTAGGCCGAACGGGCTGCGAGATTCTGGGCCAGAAGCTCCTTCTGGCGCTGGAACTGGATCCGGTCCAGCACAGCCGTTGCCCGGAGCGCCTGGAGCGTAGCGCGTTCCTCCGCATCGTCCAGTTGTAGCAGGCGCGTCCCCCGTCGAACAAACTGTCCGGAATGGAAAAAAATCCCGGTGACCTTTCCGGCAAGTTCAGGAGACAAGGTGACGGTCTGGACGGCTTCCAGGTTCCCAACTGCCAGGAGGGTATGACGCCAGAGAAGACGTCGCACCGGGCTCGTGGCGACCACGACCGGGGGGGGCACGAAATGCTGGTAGAAAGATGCCACCATCTGATCGCGATAAACGTTAAACCCCCACAATGCACCGAAGAGGAGCACGACCACGGACAGCACGATGATGGGAATGCGTTTGTGTTTCATGATCGACAACCTTTGGAACGAGAGGAGGTTGGTATACGCACTTTAGTATAGTACTATATCAGTATATCACATATCTCCCTGTATTTCCTCAGCACGTGAGTGCTCGAAAAGATTCAATTCCCGAGCAACCGTTCCAGGAGCTTTTCGTGGTGCCTGATCCGGAACTCCGCATGAACGCGCGCTTCGATCCGTCGATTCGTATCCACGACCCAACTCACGCGCAAAGGCCACTGGATGACGGGTAGAAGACATCCATACAGGCAAAACAGCAGACGCTTTTCGTCACAAAGCAGCCTCAGCGAAAGACCATAACGTTGCTTGAAAAGTTCATGGCGAGCACCTGGATCGGGACTCACACCGACGAGCACCCAGCCTCGATCGGCAAGTTCTAGACGCAAAGCATCGAGGCGGCAGATTTCGCGCGTGCAGATCGGGGTGAAATCCCCCGGGTAGAAACAGATGATCGTGCCGCGTGAACCGCCATCCCGGCTCAGGCGAAAGGGGCGCCCCGTCTCGTCCGCAGACTCGAAATCGGGAGCTTCCATCCCGATTTTCAGCATGGGTTCACCCATCCGGTTCGACGTGCGATTCGAGATGCCCCATCGCGTGATCCATGGACCCCAAACCCATCTGGAATCATGGCCAATGGTTGTGACACGGTCCTGTTCAGCGATCGTGCCCGCAAACACGGTATCCTATGCGTAAAGGTTCTCCCATCGGATCGTCGACCCGCCTCGTGTCCAGCCCGCGCGAACTGCTTGTCACCACCGCGCTTCCGTACGCCAACGGACCACTTCATCTCGGGCACCTCCTCGAATCCATCCAAGCCGACATCTGGGTTCGTTCCCTGCGCCTTGCGGGACACCGCGTGAGCTTTGTCTGCGCGGATGACGCCCACGGGACGCCCATCATGCTCAAGGCCGAGACTGAGGGAATCCGGCCAGAGACCCTGATTGAGCGCATGCAAGCCGAACATGAACGGGATTTGGGGCGTTTTACCATATCGTTTGATCATTACCATACCACCCATTCTCCTGAAAATCAGGAACTCGTGCTGGCGTTCTATCGCCACCTCGAACAGGGGGGGCACCTCTGCATCCGAACGATCCGGCAGATGTACGACCCCAAAGCGCGCCTGTTCCTGCCGGATCGGTACATCCGAGGGGCCTGCCCGCGCTGCAAAGCCCCCGACCAGTACGGAGACAGCTGCGAGAACTGCGGTGCAAGTTATGACCCGACGGATCTCATCGACCCGCGCTCCAGCTTGACCGGTCTTCCGCCCGAAGCCCGCGAAACCGAGCACGTCTTCGTGCGACTTGAGGATTTCAAGGATCTTTTGCAAACGTTCGTCCACCAGGGTCAACTGGACCGGGGCGTTCAGCGCAAACTGGACGAGTGGCTCGCCTCCGGACTCAAGGACTGGGACATTACACGTGACGCACCCTATTTCGGGTTTCCGATCCCCAACCGGCCGGAACAGTACTTCTACGTCTGGTTGGATGCTCCGATCGGTTATCTCGCAAGCTTCAAATGGCTTGCGCACAAACACCCCGAACTCGATTTCGGGCACTACCTCAAGAAGGACTCACCCACCGAGCTCTATCATTTCATCGGGAAAGACATCATCTACTTCCACGGGCTCTTCTGGCCAGCCCTCCTCGCAGCATCGAACTTCAGGTTACCCACCAGCCTCTGGGTGCATGGTTTCCTCACCGTGGGAGGTCAGAAGATGTCGAAGTCGCGTGGCACCTTTCTCACTGCCTGTGAGTTTGCTGAACGCTTTCCACCTGAGGCCCTGCGGTATTACTTCGCACTCAAGCTGGGCGCTGGGATCGAGGACATCGACCTCAATCTTGATGATCTCATCCAGCGCTTCAACGGCGATCTGGTCGGGAAACTGGTCAATCTCGCAGCCCGATCCGCCCCGTTCCTCGGGCGGGGAAGCATCGGGCACCTTTCTGCCACTCTTCCCGAACCGGAACTCTATGCAGCCTTCCTGCGCGAACGGGAAGCGATCGTGGCAGCCTACGAAGCGCGGGAATATGCGGGTGCGCTCCGTCTGATCCTCGATCTCGCCGACCGCGCGAACCAGTATTTTGCGAATGCGGCCCCCTGGAAGGTGGCCCAAACCGATCCGGAACAGGCCCGCGCCACGGCCACCCAGACCCTCAACTTTTTCCGCCTGCTTGCGGGCTATCTCAAACCGGTTCTCCCGGATCTCACCCAACGGATTGAATCCTGGCTGGATGCCCCGATAACCCACTGGAGCGAGTTGGACGACCCTCTGCTCGACCGTCCGATTGCTCCCTATGCGCCACTGTTGACCCGTCTGCCGACCCGATCAAACCCACCCAGCCTGCCGCCATCCACCACCGCCGAGGACACTGCCGTGACTGACATCAAAGAAACGATCGACATGGATTGCTTCAATCGCCTGGATCTCCGCGTGGCGCGTATTCTCACCGCCGAGCGGGTTGAAGGATCCCAAAAACTCATTCGGCTCACGGTCTCGCTCGGCACCGAGGAACGGACCGTCTTTGCCGGCATCCAGGCTCATTATGCTCCCGAGGATCTGGTCGGCCGACTCACCGTCGTGGTCGCGAACCTCGCTCCACGCAAAATGCGATTCGGCACGTCCGAGGCGATGGTTCTTGCAGCCAATGATGGGACAACCGGTCCTTTTCTGCTCGCACCCGATGCGGGTGCGGAAGCGGGTATGATCGTCCGCTGAACCATGATCGACGCCGCGATCCTCGATGAGGGGCTTCCGCAGCTCCAGTGCCGCCAGTGCGGTTATGCGGGCTGCGCACCCTATGCCGAGGCGATGGCACGCTTTGAGGCACCGATCAATCTCTGCAGACCCGGTGGGGGCGAAACACTCGCTGCTCTGGCTGAAATCATGGGGCTCAACCCGCTAGAGTATGCGGAACCTCACCCCGATCCCCCGCAACTCGCCAGAATCGACTCCGCTTCCTGTATCGGCTGCACACGCTGTCTTGCGGCCTGCCCCGTCGATGCGATCATGGGTGCACGCAATTTTCTCCACGAGATACTGCCCAGCGAGTGTACCGGTTGCGGCCTTTGCATTGATCCCTGCCCCACCAACTGCATCCGGCTCGTGCCGTTAGCCGAACCCACACAAGCGGGAACCGAACCCCGCCTTAGCTCTCCTCACTCGAAACTGCATTCACCCGAGACCCGCGCCAGACTGCGTCAGCGCTACCAGAGACACGTGGACCGTTTCCATCGAGCGTTGTCATCCTGCACATCTGGATCAACCGATGCAGAACGGCTTCAGGAGATCCGGACGATTGTCCAAAACCGGCAGAAACGACAAACGCGAGAGGGCCCGAACCGCGACTGTCCTACCCCGTTGTGACCCGCATGAAACCTCCCCCGGCATCGCACGCTTGGTCGCGCAGGCGTGCGAATGCTTTTTTTGCATGCCTTGAACGTATCTGTCCCAATCCAGTCACGGAACTCCGCTACGAAACCCCTTTCCAGCTGCTCGCAGCCGTGCTCCTTTCCGCCCAGTCGACCGACCGCGAAGTCAATCGCGCAACCGAAAAACTCTTTCAGATTGCGCCCACACCCAAAGCGCTGATTGCGCTCGGAACCGATCGACTGGAGACCCATCTCAGGCGTCTCGGTCTTTATCGGCGCAAGACCCGGCATCTTCTGGCCAGCTGTCAGCTGCTCATCGAACGGTTCGACGGCGAGATCCCTTCGCGTCGGGAAGATCTAGAGCAGCTGCCCGGTATCGGGCGCAAAAGCGCCAATGTGATTTTGAATGCCCTCTATGGCGCACCTACCATAGCAGTCGATACACACGTGTTCCGTGTCGCGAACCGGACGGGTCTCGCTCCCGGGAACACCCCCCATGCGGTCGAAAAGAGGCTCCATGAAACCGTACCCGAGCGCTACCAGACCCGCGCCCATCACTGGCTTGTCCTGCACGGGCGTTACGTTTGTCGTGCGCGAACTCCGCGCTGCCCAGAGTGTGTCGTGAGCCATCTGTGTACCTTCACCGATAAGACGCCCCGTCCTTCACGCCCTCCTCCTGATCAACCTGACTGAGACACCTGCCTTTCGCTCAGGCACGAATGCGCATGGAAAGATCGATCGCCTGTACATGCTTGGTCAGGGCACCGATCGAGATGAAATCCACGCCTGCTTCGGCAACCGCGCGGACCTCGGAAAGATCCATGCCACCCGATACTTCGAGCCGGGCTCTCCCCCGCGTCTCGACCACGGCCACGCGGATATCTGCGAGCGAGAAATTATCCAGCAGAACCCAGGTTGCGCCAGCCTCAAGTGCCTGTGCAAGCTGACCGAGATTCTCGACCTCGATCACGATAGGGATCGGTGCATGGGAAAACGCTCGGGCCAAAGCTTCAGCCACATCCCCCACGCAGGCGAGGTGGTTCTCTTTGATCAAGACGGCGTCATAAAGCCCATGCCGGTGATTGGTGGCCCCACCGATGCGGGTCGCATATTTCTGGGCGGACCGTAGCCCTGGAAGGGTCTTGCGCGTATCCAGAATCCGGCACCGGGTTCCCGCCACTTGCTCAACGTATCGGCGCGTCACGGTCGCGGTTCCGGACAAAAGCTGGAGAAAATTGAGAGCTGTCCGCTCACCCGTCACGAGCGCCCGGGCTGAACCTTCGAATTCAACCAGTCGGGTCTCTGCCTGACTGTACTCGCCCTCTCGCACAAGCCAAGTGAAACGAACCCCAGGATCGAGACTCCGGAAACACGCTTCAAACCATGGAACACCTGCGATGACCGCGGGTTCACGGACGAATACCGAGGCAACCGCCTGCTGCCCGGACGCGATCAGCCACTGAGCGGTGATGTCACCGGACCCCATGTCTTCGGCGAGCGCACGGCTCACGACCTCGGGAAGGTCGCGGGGAACTTCAATCACAGAAGATGCCATCATCTAAGGGGTATCCCTGAATGCGTGTGGATGCTGCCAGGCCGTTATTATAAGGGCTCGGATCCCGGACACTCGCAGCTTCCTCGAAACACTTCAGAGTTCTCGGATACAGCCCTGCATTTTAAATTTTGCAGCGGCAGGCTGCCAACTACCGGATGAAACTGCACTTGTGTCCACTCATCCTTGTCTAATTTCAACCTGTTTCAGACGCCCAGCTATGCCTCGTTTGATCGAGACGGCAGATTTTGCACAATGGAAATGTTGGGCGACCAGCGCGATCAGTTCTCTATTGGCCTTGCCTTCGACTGGAGGGGATTTCAGTCGTGCCAGCCAGGGGCTGCCATCGTCCGATTCCGAGAGAGCGGAGGTTGGAGAGTTGGGTTTGACCTGGATGAGGATGGTCTTGGGTGTACCCATCCGTGCATTCTATCCGCCGCCAGCTTGAAGCAGGCGACTCAACCAATCTCCGCGAGAATCCCCTCAGTTTTAGCCATGGGGAGGTTTAGCAGTTTGATGACAGCATCAGCAAGCGGGCCCGAGCCTAGAGGATTTGGGGTGTCCCAGTGGCACCGGTTGCCCCAGAAGGCAGGGAACGCTAGACTAAACCGTTGGGTTGAGCGAGTGGATAAGTCACTCTCCCGATCCCGCCACTTCACCCACCTCAGGTCTTCCGACGGAGGAACGCTCCATGTCACACGAACTGCCACCCCTGCCTTATGCCGAAGATGCTCTGGAGCCTCATATCTCTCGGGAAACACTCCAGTTCCACCACGGCAAGCACCACCGGGCTTATGTCGACAATCTCAACAAACTGGCCGCGGGAACCGAGTTTGACAACCAACCCCTCGAAAAGATCATCCAGAAAGCACAGGGGACGATCTTCAACAACGCGGCCCAAGTCTGGAATCATACGTTCTATTTTGCTGGCCTCGGCCCCCAAAAACACGCCGAACCCCAGGGCGAACTGGCCCGTGCCATGAAAAGCAGCTTTGGCTCGATCGACGATTTCCGCAAGGTTTTCACGGAAAAGGCGGCGGGGCTGTTCGGCTCAGGCTGGGCCTGGCTCGTGCTCCAAAAGGATGGGCGACTCACCATCGTCCAGACCGGCAATGCCGATACGCCCATCCGACAGGGGACCGACCGGCCGATTCTGACCTGTGATGTCTGGGAACACGCCTACTACATCGATTACCGCAACGCCCGTCCCAAATATCTCGAGTCGTTCTGGCATCTCGTGAATTGGGATTTCGTGGGTCGCAACTTCTCTGCCTGATCGACGGCCGTGTCCGGACACCCACCTTCCATCTCCTCGCCCTGCATTGGAGTCTGTCGAGTGAGCCCGGAGCATGGTTTCTGCGAGGGATGCCTCCGCACACTACACGAAATTGCGCGCTGGTCCACTTTGAGCGAGCACGAACGGGGGCAAATCATGCGACAATTGAACGAACGCCACCAACGTCTCGACTCAGAGATCTGCAATTGGCGATGAGGAGGGCTCCATGACACCAACAACCGATCCGACTGACCTCTACATCCGTAACCTGATCGAGTCGCATCCGTTCCTGATATTCATGAAAGGCACTCCGGATTTCCCGCGCTGCGGATTTTCCGCACGTGCGGTCGAAGCGCTTCGTCAAGCGGGTGTTCAAGAGATCGCCTGGGTGGATGTGCTTTCCGAGCCCGAAACACGGGCCCGCCTTCCCGAGATCAGCGAGTGGCCGACTTTTCCCCAAGTATTCATCCAGGGCGAACTGATTGGCGGAGCGGATATCACGGAGGAACTGCTTGCAAGCGGAGAACTCGCACGTAAGGTTCAGGGCGCGCTCGGGCGATCCCACACCTGATCCACCGCTCCGGCGGCGCGGATCCATTCCTGGCAGCGATTGACCAGCCGGCAGAAAAGCTCGGCGGTCAACTCCGCATCGTAGAGCGCCTGATGAGTCAGACCCGAATCAACCGGAATGCCAATCTCGGTAACGGCCTTGGCCAAAACCGTCTGCCCAAGCAGCACACCCGCCAGGGTCACCGTATCGAACGTACTAAATGGATGGAAAGGATTGCGTTTGATGGCGCTACGCGCGGCAGCGGCATTCAGAAAACCGAGATCAAAGAAGGCATTGTGCCCCGTAAGGATCGCCCGGGAACAGCCGTGTGCGGTGAGTGCCCGACGCACCAGCCGGAACAGCCGAACCAACGCCTCTTCTTCGGGCAATGCCGGCCGCAAAGGATGCGTCGGATCGATCCCGTTCACCGCAAGCGCCTCAGGATCGATATGTGAGCCCTCAAAGGGCATGACTTCAAGAGAGAGCGTCTGCCCCGGTACCAGCCGACCCGTCTCGTCACAATCGAGAAGCACGGCCCCAATCTGCAGCAACGCATCGGTTTCGGCATGGAACCCCCCCGTCTCGAGGTCAACCACAACCGGCAAGAACCCCCTGAAGCGATCGGCCATGGCCAACATCGCCTACACCTCAGTTGCCCGCCGGGTGAGCCGCCACGCGACCCTGCCTCCGGCACGAAGCGGAACCAGTTCTTCCCCGGCAAATGCGAAGTGATCCGGCACCTGCCAAGGATCCCGCTCGAGCGTGATCCGGCCGGAGTTGAGCGGCTTACCGTAAAACTCGGCCGCGAACTGGCTCGCAAACGCTTCAAGGCGTTCGAGTCGCCCGGCTGCTTCGAAGACCTCGGCGTAGAGTTCGATCGCCGCATGGGCGCTGTAGATTCCGGCTGCGGAACACGCACACTCCTTGCGCGAGCGTGGATGCGGTGCACTGTCCGTCCCCAGAAAAAAAGACGGTTCACCACCCGTAGCCGCCTCAAGGAGCGCCTTCTGGTCAACTTCAGACTTGGGGAGCGGGAGACAGTAAAGGTGCGGGCGGAGTCCACCTGCAAAAAGCGCACGCCGATCGAAAAGAAGATGATGCACGGTGATCGTTGCGGCCATTCGCCGCGCTTCCGAGCGGACGAACTCCACACCAAGCCGGGTCGTGACGTGTTCGAAAACGATCCGCAAACCGGGGAGCGCCCTGCAAAGCGGCATGAGGGCCTTTTCAATGAAGCGGGCTTCACGCTCAAATGGATCAGTCGCTGGATCCGGATCCTCGGCATGTACGAGTAGCGGCATGCCGGATTGAGCCATGGCTTCAAATACGGGTAAAAGCCGCAAAGGATCGGTCACGTTCGATGCGGCGCCAGTAGTAACACCCTGCGGGTAGAGTTTCGCCCCAACGATCGAGGGTTCTTCCGCGCTTTGGATGATATCCTGGGGCCGCGTACCGACATGGAGATAAAGCGTCATCCAGGGCTCGAATGTGGCGCTGGCCGGACAGAGATCGAGTATCCGTTTGCGGTAATTCAAGACTTGCTCTACCGCAGTCAGCGGAGGATCGAGATTGGGCATGACGACCGCGCGAGCAAACCGCTCGCACGTATGCGGCAGAACGGATGCGAGAAACGCTCCATCACGCAGATGCAGGTGTCCATCGTCCGGTGTGCGGATCGTGAGGGTATTCGGCATAGTGGACAGCCCGTTCATAAACTTGACGGCATCGACAGATTGCGCGATTATATCCCGCGTTCATGATTTGTGGACTCTGACCGCTGGCCAACCCAGCGCCCGCGCACATCCACTGCGGTCGCATGAAGCAGCCGATCGGATCGGATGTTCGCAAGCGTTCCCAAGTATGGGACCTTTCGAAACCTCCGCACGCCATCATTTTGAGCAGGTTGTTTATGTCTCAAACCGACTCACCCGCAGCACTGGACCCCGAAGAGCGGGCGGAATGGATTGATGCACTGCATGATGTCATCCGCGTCCATGGACTCCATGAGACACATGGGCTGATCGAAGCACTGGTGGCGGAAGCACGCCGAGCCGGACTGAATGCACCCTGGGCAGTCAATACGCCTTATCTCAATACCATTCAGCCTGAAGCACAACCCCCCTACCCGGGTGATCGCGACCTTGAGAAACGGATCGAGTCCTATCTACGCTGGAATGCCATGGCCATGGTCGTCCGCGCCAACCGCGAACATAGCGGGATTGGTGGGCACATTGCGAGCTACGCGTCTGCGCTGCTTCTTTATGAAATCGGATTCAACCATTTTTGGCACGGTCCAGAGGCTGCTGACGGCCCAGATTACATCTACATTCAGGGACACTCTGCTCCCGGGATCTACTCGCGTGCCTTCCTTGAGGGCAGGCTGGATGAGGCGACTCTCGGACGGTTTCGCTGCGAGGTCGAACAAAAGGGGTTGCCATCCTATCCTCATCCGTGGCTCGCGCCTGATTTTTGGCAGTTTCCAACGGTGTCCATGGGACTTGGACCCATTCAGGCGATTTACCAGGCACGTTTTCTGCGCTATCTCGAGCATCGGGAGCTGACGGCTCCAAGCAGCCAGAAAGTCTGGTGCATGCTGGGCGATGGCGAGATGGATGAACCGGAATCGATGGCGGGTATCAGCTTGGCGGTACGTGAAAAACTCGACAACCTGATTTTCGTGGTGAACTGCAACTTGCAGCGTCTGGACGGGCCGGTTCGGGGCAATGGAAAGATCATCCAGGAACTCGAGGCCATCTTCCGCGGTGCGGGATGGAATGTCATCAAGGTCATCTGGGGAGCAGGCTGGGACCCGCTTCTGGCCCGAGACCCAGGTGGGCTCCTGCGCAAAAGGATGGAAGAGTGCGTGGATGGTGAATACCAGAACTTCAAGTCCAAAAACGGTGCTTATGTCCGGGAACATTTCTTCGGAAAATACCCCGAACTCCTGGCGCTGGTCGCGGACCTCAGCGATGAGGCGATCTGGGGACTCAGGCGCGGCGGCAATGATGCACACAAGATCTATGCCGCCTACAGCGCGGCAGTCCGCCATCAAGGCCAGCCCACACTGATTCTTGCAAAATCCGTCAAGGGATTCGGCATGGGACGTGCCGGCGAAGCTCAGAACACCAGTCATCAACAGAAAAAAATGGCCAACGAGGAGATCCGGTCCTTCCGGGATCGCTTCAGCCTGCCGGTTTCGGACGATGCGATTGATGCTCTGCCATTCCTCCGCTTTTCCCCTGATTCGCCCGAGGAGCAATATCTCAAGGAGCGACGCCAAACACTCGGTGGTTACCTGCCGGCACGGAAAAAGAATGGCGATCGTCTCGACTGCCCACCTCTCGAGATATTCAAAACCCAGCTCGAGGGATCCCAGAACCGCGAATACTCGACCACCATGGCGCTGGTGCGCATGCTGACTGCGCTGGCCCGTGACCCCAGAATCGGTCCCCGGATTGTTCCAATCGTTCCGGATGAGGCGCGGACCTTTGGCATGGAGGGCTTGTTCCGCCAGCTCGGCATTTATGCCAGTGCCGGGCAGCTCTACGAACCGCAGGATGCCGATCAGCTTATGGTCTATCACGAAGATCGCAAGGGACAGATCCTCGAGGAGGGAATCACCGAAGCGGGGTCCATGGCATCCTGGATTGCCGCAGGAACAGCCTATTCCAACAAGGGAATCAGCATGATCCCCTTTTATCTCTTCTATTCCATGTTCGGTTTCCAGCGTATGGGGGATCTGGCATGGGCCGCGGGCGATATACAGGCCCGGGGGTTTTTGATCGGAGGCACGGCCGGTCGCACTACGCTCGAGGGAGAAGGGCTTCAGCACTGCGACGGGCACAGCCCGGTTCTCGCATCCAACATTCCCAATTGCATCGTGTACGACCCAACCTACGCCTATGAGATGGCCGTGATCGTTCACGCCGGACTCAAACGCATGTTTGAATCCCAGGAAAATGTCTTTTTCTATCTCACCGCCATGAACGAGAACTACTTGCACCCGCCACTGCCCCCTGACAGCGAAGCGGGGATCCTCCAGGGGCTCTACCCGCTGCGCACGCTTGGGAAAGGCAAGAAAACGGTTCAACTGATGGGTTCCGGGACCATTCTCCGGGAGGTTGAACGGGCCGGTGAAATCCTGTCCCAGGATTTTGGAGTCCGGGCAACAATCTGGAGCGCCACGAGCTTTACCGAGCTTCGACGCAACGGGCTCGCAGTCGAACGCTGGAACCGCCTGCATCCGGAATCTCCTCCCCGGCAAAACTTTGTCGAGACGTCGCTCGCCGGACATCCAGGTCCAGTCATTGCCACGAGTGATTACGTCCGCCTTTTTGCTGACCAAATCCGGCCCTTCGTCCGCGAACGTTTCATTGCTCTCGGAACCGACGGGTTCGGACGCAGCGATACACGTGCACAGCTCCGGCATTTCTTTGAGGTGGACGCCCACTCCATCGTCATCACGGCTCTTCATGCGCTCTCCCAGGATGGCCAGCTTTCTCCTCAAGTCGTGAGCCAAACGCTCACGCGTTTCAAGTTGGACCCTGAAAAAACAATTCCCTGGCTCACCTGAAATGACGACGGATCAGTCCGCGATCCAACCGGTCACGGTCCCCAACCTGGGTGACTTCCATGACGTCGATGTCATTGAGGTCCTGGTCAAACCGGGCGATCGGGTGGAAGCCGGCGCCTCGCTCATCACACTCGAAACCGACAAGGCTGCCATGGATGTGCCTGCTCCCTTCGCAGGAACCGTACGCGAACTCCGGGTCAAAACCGGTGCCAAGGTCTCTCAGGGGGATGCGATCCTGACCCTTGAGACGGCCGCCTCGCCCCCCCCAAAGACGCAAGGGGATCAAAACCCTCCACCTGCGAAATCACGCACGGCCCCCGTCGAACCCACGCCGGCTCAACAGGGGGATTCGGCCGCCTCTCAACAAGCAGACCCAAAACCCGCAGAAAAAAGCACTCCCCAGCTGGTGAGCGTCCCTAATCTCGGTGATTTCCATGACGTCGATATCATCGAGGTCCTGGTCAAGTCGGGCGATCGGGTGGAAGCCGGCGCCTCACTCATCACGCTCGAAACCGACAAGGCCGCCATGGATGTGCCTGCTCCCTTCGCGGGAATCGTACGCGAACTCCGGGTCAAAACCGGTGCCAAGGTCTCTCAGGGGCACGCCATTGCCATGATCGAGCCGAGCGCCGACCCGACGCCTGCCCAACCGCGCGCGCCTGACACACCCCCTCCACCCGTATCCCGTCCTGACACCCCGCACCCGGAACCCGCACGCCCGTCACGATCGGAGACCCGATCGAACCCAACCGCACCCGGGACAGGCCGACTGAAACCATACGCCGGGCCCGCCGTACGCAAGCTGGCACGCGAACTCGGCGTCGATCTCGCCCGCCTCTCGGGGAGCGGCACCCGAGGTCGCATTTTGGCACTGGATATTCAGACCTACGTCCGGCGTGCCCTTGAGCACACGCAAGGCGGCGGCATGCTGCCGGAAGTCCCGGTCTACGATTACAGCCGCTTTGGCGAGATCGAGCGTCAACCGCTCACCCGTATCCAGAAAATCTCGGGGCCACGCTTGGTCGCGAGCTGGCTCAACATCCCTCACGTGACCCAGCACGACCAGATCGATATCACGGAGGTGGACGCCTTGCGGGTTCAGCTCAATCAGGGCGAAGGCAAGCGTTACGGGATCAAACTCACACTCCTTCCTTTTGTGATGAAGGCTGCGGTTCAAGCCCTTCAGGATCACCCGGTCGTGAACGCCTCGCTCGATGTCGCCCAGCATATGCTCATCATTAAAAAATACTTTCATCTGGGATTCGCCGTCGACACTCCGGAGGGGCTGGTCGTACCGGTTTTGAGAGACGTCAACCGGAAAAACCTCTGGACGCTTGCTCGGGAAATTTCCACGCTGGCCGACAAAGCCCGCAAAGGCGCGCTTACGGCTTCTGATTTTCAAGGCGGATGTTTCACGATCTCGAGCCTCGGAGGCATCGGTGGGACCGGATTCACACCCATCATCAATGCTCCGGAAGTGGCCATTCTGGGCGTGTCGCGCGCAGAACTGAAGCCCGTCTGGCGCGAGGGGCGGTTTGTTCCCCGCCTCCTCCTGCCTTTATCGCTCTCCTATGACCACCGGGTGATCGACGGAGCGCGAGCCGTGCGCTTCACCCGTACACTTGCCGAAGCGCTGGAACGGTATGACGGGGTACTGGATCCACCCGACTGATCGCGCATCACACCCGTATCCATGCAAACCTGGATCACACCCCAACCCCTCGATTCGCTCATCCATACGCTGATCGCAGCACTGGAATCGGCATCTCTGGTTCATACGCGTCCAACCGAGCTCAAAGACCGAAATCAAGAAGCGACCCCCGGCATGTCAAGACATCACATTTTCGAGATCCTGCATCCCGAGTGGCTCCATGCGGTTTCCGAGATGGATCCGCGAGCCGGGATCGGCCTGCCGCTTCGGATCCACCTTTATGTTCTGGACGGACAAACCCACCTCACCTATCGGACGGCCCGTGAAAGCATGGAGCCTTTCCCTTCGCCTAGACTGGCATCATGGGCTCGCGCCATCGACCACGACCTCCTCGAGATGCTCGCAAGCATCGCGCAGGGGATCTGATATCTGTATCCCCAAGCCAGTCGTCGCGCTTGTTTCGCGCAAGGGATGTTTTCAGCCCTCGCGATCGAGCCTGACCCAGGCGTAATGACGGCGCCCATGTCGGAGCAGAAGATAGCGGCCCCAGAGAAACTCGTCACGCGCGAGTCGTTTTCCGACCGCATCCACCCGAAGCTGATTCACCGAAATGGCACCCGCCTGGATGTCCGAGCGTGCCCGTGATTTTGAGCTGACCAGTCCAGTTGCCACCAGAAGATCGACCAGCTGCCAGCCTTCGGGAGTGGCGGGTACGACCGTCCCTGGAATGGCCGATTCGAGGAGGCGAAAGCTTTCAGAATCGAGATCGCTGATCGAGCGTCCATCAAACAGGGTCTCGCTCACGCGCATGACGCGGTCGGTCTCCCGGGAACCGTGAACGAGTGCAGTCAGTTCGTATGCGAGGGCTTTTTGGGCGGTCCGTTTCTCGGGCTCGAGAGCGTGCGCTTCCTCAAGCGCGCGAATCGCTGCGCATTCGCGTTCGCTGAAATAACGCAGCAATCGTCCCACGTCCCGGTCGTCGATCTGAAGGAGATACTGATAGAACGCATAGGGAGAGGTCCGCTGCGCATCCAGCCAGACCGTACCGGCCTCCGTCTTGCCCAGTTTGGTACCGGCAGCCGTCGTGACCAGAGGCAACGTGAGCCCATAGGCTTCAAGACCCTGGCGCCTGCGGATGAGATCGATGCCGGCAGTGATGTTGCCCCACTGGTCGCTGCCACCCACCTGCAGACGACAGCCCTCACTCTGGCAGAGATGATCATAGTCATAGGCCTGCAGTAAGAGATAGCTGAACTCGGTAAAGGACAACCCGGAGCCTTCGGTGCCCAGACGAGTGCGAACCGACTCCTTGCCAAGCATCGCTCCCATTGGAAAATGCTTGCCCACATCGCGCAAAAAAGGAATCACCCCGAGCGGATGGATCCAGTCCCGGTTGTTCAGGATCCGTGCGCCCCAGGGGTCAGGTGCGAGATCCAGAAAACGGCCGATCTGTCTCCGAATTGATTCGGTCGCCTCTTCCACTGTCTCGGGAGCGAGCATGACCCGCTCGGAAAACTTCCCGCTTGGATCGCCGATGAGCGCGGTTGCCCCCCCCAGTACCACAATCGGGCGATGGCCGGCTCGCTGGAAGCGCCGGAGGGTCAGGAGTGGTAAAAGATGGCCGAGATGGAGGCTCTCAGCCGTGGGGTCGATGCCAACGTAAACCGGTGCAGCCCCGGAGGCCAACAGGGCCTCGATCCCGGCCTCGTCCGTGGCCTGGAACACGCACCCGCGCTCGACCAGTTCTCCGAAAATGGGCAGGCAGCTCATCGCCCTCGCATCTTTTCGGGGCGGGTATCGGGAACGGGCCACTTCATCGTGATCTGCATGGAGGTTTGCGGGAATCGCTTCCATGTCGGGTTCAGTCTAGCAAATTATAGAGGGATCCCGCTGCCCAGCCACGAATCGGCAATTCTCAATGTGAGGTGCGGCGTTGCGGAACCCGGTGGCGACGATCGATCTACGAGGCCTGCCTGAGCCTTCATCGGGCGTTGGGTACGAGCAGGGGGAACAGGATCTGCCTGGGACATGCACCCTGGCGTTCGATGAGCACCCGGCATTCGATCGCCTTCGGTTTTCCGCATGTTCGCAACGGCAGAAGCGTAAGCCTGGGGGGAAACCCGTTGCCGTCCGCAACCAGCGCTGTGATCCAAGGAGCGGAAGGTATCCCGGGCGGGGGTTACGGAACCAGCGCGACGGAGTGGCCGGATGTCCACCACCCCGGTCTGCGGCTGGAAACAGGATGACCCCCCGCGCGGGACCCGGATCCGGCTGTCAGAATGCCGCATTCAGCGTGACGTAGACCATCCGCGGAGCTCCAGGTTCTCCCAGCAACTCCCCTGCTTGCCCGTAGTATCCGCCGCTACTGATATATTCGTAGGCGTTGTATTGCTTGTTCAGCAGGTTGTAGACGCCGAGGCTGAGGGAGATCTGGTGCAAGCCCGGGAGGATCATATTCTGGTGATCGAAACTGACCTTCATGGAAGCGTTCCAGATGCCGAACGCGGGCAGTTTCTGAGTGGTCGGTGCATTGGTGTTGTTGTTGTAGATGTCCTGGGCGCCGGTATATTGCCACCACAGGCGCGGCGCATACACGATCCCATGCGTGTAGAGCTGGTAGTACACCCCGATATTCGCGGTTTGTGCCGGAACATTGGACACGGGCAGGCCCGCATACGAGCCTCCGCTCGGGGTCGTGTAGTTCTGGTACGTGGCCCGCTCAAAGCTGACATTTGAGAAGACATGGAGGCCGGCAAACGGATTGTCGTCGAAATACAGGTTGACGCCACTGAAATCCGAAGACCCCGAAGCAAAGAGACTGTACAGGTGGCTGACGACCGGGATGGGAATAATCTCATTCGTGTCATTCAACCGGTAGTAGTTGACGCCAAAAGCCGCGTCATTCAACAGCCCGTCGTGGGGGACAAACGCCTTGAGGCCCACCTGGTACTGCGTGGATTTTTGCGGCTGGAGGGACGAAGCCAGCAGGTGCGCGTAAGTTCCCGTCGCCCCGGCGGGCGCCTTGTAGGCGGTCGAGTAGTTGGCGTACAAGGCAACGTTTTTGAACACCTTCCAGTTGATCCCGATCGACGGTTCCACTTCCCGGAACGTCGTTGAAGCGTTCGGCTGGTTATGGCCTCCGGTGCCATCCCCATTCGTGCCAATCAGGTCCGCCACGTTAACCGGGAACCGGGTCGAGGCGTTGTTGACAAAATTGGTTTGAAAGCTCACGAACCGGATCCCCGGAGTGATCCGCAGCGACTGGATCGGCTGGATATCGTCCTGAATGAAGGCCGCCAGATCGGTCATGTAGAGATAGGAGTCGTGGTAGTGGCTGGGCAGGCTCGGGCTGTAGTTGACGGGCTGCCCGTTGACGGTCGCGTTCTGGCCCGCGTTCGGGCCGTAGGCATATTGCGCGGGCAGACTGGGATTATAGAACTCCAGCAGGGAGTCGTATTTGTTGTTGAGGTAATACGCGCCAACCGAAACATCATTGAACGGCAGACGGATGTCGTAGTACAGCTTGTCGCCGTAGGTCGAACTCGTGGTGTAGTAGTACTGGTCCAGCACATTGGCTTCGAAACCGATGTTGTCGTAGTGGAGATGCTGGCGGTGCCCGTACCGGTACCAGATCAGGTTGTGCAACGTCACATGCCGTGAAACGTGGTTGACGTAATTGGAATACAGAAGGCTGGTATAGACGATCGACTGCTTCGAGTACAGCGAGGCGGGCAGCGTGGTGTAAAACCCGGTGGTCTGCTGGCTGTACAGGGGGCCCGGGTTGGGGGCTCCGGTGACGGGATTCGCTCCATTAATCGTGACAGCGGCATTCGGCGCGACCGGGATCGGCACCGGCCTGTAAGCCTGTGCACTCGCGGTGTAGGCGCCGAAGCTGATGTGCCCGCCCCGGAACCGGTCGACGAACTTGGCGTAGTACGCGTAGTTGCTGGATGGATTGTCGAAGCCATACCCCTGCAGGTAGTTGCTGCTGCTCTGGGTCACGCCGCCCGCCAACACACCGGACCAGCCGTCGCCGATGTCGCCGGTGCGCAGGCTGAAATCCTCGCCGTGGGTGCCGTAGCTGCCGAAAAACGCGCCCACCGTCCCGCCCGCCTTTGCGGTCGGTTGCAGCGGTATGAAATTGATGGCGCCGCCGATGTTATCGTACCAGCGGTTCACGGCATAGCCGGGTCCATAGGTCACGGATATGCCTTTGATCAGGGATAGCTGCGGGACTTCCGACGCCTGCCACACTTCATAGGACGGGTCCACCATGGGAACCCCGTCAAAGGTGACCATCACCGTTCCATCATTGGCGTTACCGGCAATATTTCCCCAGCCTGTTTTCATGCCATTGATGCTGACGGCCGTTCTCGGAGCACCGGTCTGACCTTCAGTCATGACATTGACGCCAGGAGCTACCGCCAGGGCCTGAGCGGCACCGCCCGCCGGGCCTGCGACTGCCATCTGTTTTTTACCGATGACCTTGACGGACTGGGTCGATTCGAAGACATGCTTCTTGGAGGGCAGTTTAGTTAGGGTGTTGAGCGGTTTCGCCGCCACGGCGACGGCGCCAATGTTGACGATCGCGCTGGAAGACGGATTCTCACCGGAAGGCGGGGTGCCTTGCGCCCGGACGGCGCCAGGGACACACGTCACGAGCGCCAGCATCACCAGCGGGGCGATGCGCTTTCCCGCGCGTGACGGAGATTCGGGTCGTGTGGGGGTTCGGGAATTCCGGTACCGGTTCTTTTTCAGGCACTGCTTACGCATGATGTTCCTCTTGGATGGGTGATGGGTGAAAAACGGGCCGGGCTGGATCTCCAGCCCCGGGGTTCAGGTCTCGTGCATGTTGAGATGGACCCAAAGGGCGAAGGTGGTGTCCACCCGAACCATCCTTGGGATGAAGGGCGGGAAATCCGCCTGGCGGAACGCCCGGAGCGCGGCGCGGTCCACGGTCCCGGACCCGCTGGAGCGGGCGATCCGGGCCCAAAGCAGCTTACCGTCCGGCTTGAGACGAAACTCGACCAGGGTCTCGTCGCGACCGCTGAGTCCCATTCGTCGCGCAATGGCCAGAAGCGCCACCCGGACCTGTTGGCGCAGGATCGCGCCATAGACAGCCATCGGGTTCAGGTGTGTCGCAGTGGCGGAAGGCTGCAGCGAATGGGGCGGAGCCGGCAACTGTAAGGCGCGGGGAACCGGCAACCCATCGGCAATGGGCGGAAGCGGCGCGAGCACCGGCAAAACCGGGGCCAGCGCAAGCGCGCTCGGGATGGGGGCCGGGAGTTCCGGAGCCCGGACGGGTGGACGCGGCGGCTTCGGAGGCGCTGCCAGGGTCACGGCCGTGATGCGATTTTTCGTGTCTGAACGGGCCAGATGACCCACCATGACCCAGGCGAAGAGCCCGGCGAGCAATGCGAGCTCGAGGAATACGGCCAGCCCCGTGGAACGCCAGAAAGGCGGTTTGAGCTGATCTTTGCCAAACCAGGCGGCCGCCGGTAACATCCCGTCGTCTGGCCAACGAGCCGCAACGGACCCGGCTTCGGCTCGGGACCGGAGGATCCCCTCCCGGACCGGATGCAACGCTTCGGAACGGACAACGGCATTCATGGCATCACCCCTCACGCAGCGCTTTATCGGACTTGATCTGCATCATAGAAACCGATCATGTCGGTTTTGTGGTGAACCTGTAGCAGACACGCGAAAGATTTCTAACACTCCCATTGCAACCACTCGGAATCAGGAAGCGATCACGGTCCGTTCCCCGGTCGGACGGAAAACCCGACCTCGACCGATCTCGACGACAACGACACACTCCAGGCGGCCCGAAAGGCGGTTGTTCGGCGAAGAGCATGCGAAACTTCCCGGGACCCGGGAAGCGTCCGATCGTCCGGCTGGCATAGACGATCGATTGCTTCGCGTACAGCGAGGCGGGCAGCGTGCTGTCAAACCCGGTGGTCTGCCGGCTGTACAGGGGGCCCGGGTTGGGAGTTCCGGCGACGGGATGTCCCCCGTGGCTCATAAACCAGAAATATGGTCTACAATCAGGGGGGTTCCGCCATGAGGCGGGCGACGGCACGATCGGAGGACGCAGGAAACCATACGGCTGATGGCGGTCGAGCGGGCGTCGCGGGGGAACCGGTCGGCCGCGTGCGCTCGTCCTGGCGCATAAACGCCAGAGGTCCGGAGTGAGTCTGAGTCTCGCCTCAGGAGACACCCGAGTTGGCGCGTTTGCACCGGATCGTGCCAAAGCCCCTGTAGCCCGCCTATCAGCGCGGGATCCGGAGGCGATCAAGCACTGGCAACGGGGAGGACTTGGCCAACGCGGGCTCGGAATGACTTTCTCGAGCAGGAGTTGAGCCTTCAGAAGATTCCGGTGAAGGCCATAGCACACGATCACGAGACACGGCCTGAGCCAGCACTTCCACTATAGGGCAACCAAGATGCTCCATCTCTTCAGGACACGCCGTTCACGAGTACCTCCCCACTCGTTCTTCCTGTTTGCGCTTTGTGCCCTTGCTCTCGGAGCTGGGGCACACGCCTCGATTCTCTCAAACCTCCTCAACCATTCCGGGAACCGGTTCCTGCCAGCCAATCAGGCTTTTGTCCTCAAGGCCACACGGACCGCCCAAAACCGGGTCTTGCTCGTCTGGAGGCTCGCACCGGGTTACTACCTCTATCGCCGTCAATTCCGTTTTGCGGTCCTCACTCCATCCGAAACACGACTCGCTGCACCACATTTCCCCAAGGCAACCCTTAAAAACGACGGGACTTTTGGATGGGTACACGTTTTTTTCAACCACCTCACGCTCGTCCTCGACGTCCACCGGACCGAGGGGAAACCGCTCACGCTTTCAATCCGCTACCAGGGCTGCTCGGAAAAGGGGCTTTGCTATCCGCCCATCATCCGGAGGATCGGACTGCCTGCCTCATCCATTGAGAGTGTGCCCACGCCTCCTGCAACCGGGGGGTCCAATCTCTTTGCAGCAAACCCGGCCCGGCTTGCACAAAGCGCGCCGCTCTGGGCGGGATTTCTGGCGTTTGTCGTCCTCGGCATCCTGCTCGCCTTTACACCCTGCTCGGCACCGATGATCCCCATCATCGTGACCATCATGACCCGGGAAGGGTCGAGACGGGTCTGGAGTCTCCTGCCTCGCGCGCTCGCCTACATTCTGGCGCTCTCCCTCACCTACACAGCTGCCGGGATCGTAGCGGGCCTCCTTGGGCACAGCCTCAGCACCATTCTCGAAACACCTTGGGTCATCGGTCTCTTATCTGCCCTTTTCGTAGCGCTTGCCCTGTCGATGTTCGGATGCTACGAGCTCCGACTGCCCCAGGCTTTCCAAGCCTGGTGTGATCGTCGCTTGGCAACCCCGAAAGGTCAGGGCGCGCTCCTCGGCAGCGCCGCGATGGGCGTGGTCTCGGCCGTTCTGGTGGGGCCGTGCCTGGTGCCGCCGCTGGCCGCTGCCCTGCTCGTGATTGCCGACAACGGAGCCGTCCTGCGCGGCGGGGTACTGCTGTTCGGCCTCGGTATCGGCATGGGCATCCCGCTCCTCGTCTTTGGACTGTCGGCCGGGAAACTCTGGCCCAGATCCGGTCCCTGGCTCCGGGCAACCAACACCCTTCTCGGGCTCCTGCTCTTAGGCGTCGCTGTCTGGTATCTGTCCGACATTCTGCCCATGCCCTGGATCCTCGGACTCACCGGCCTCCTCTCCCTCATCGCCGGTGCCTTCCTGAGGCAGCCCCTGAGATCCGCCCCCGAGCGGTTGGGGTCCGGTTACCCCTGGCTCGTGACGCTGGAATCGCTTCTCATGATCGTCGGTGCAATCTATCTCGTCGGCGCGAGCCTCGGGAGCCGGAGCGAACTTCATCCATTAAAACCACTGCTTGCACACTCCACCCGGGTGGAGCCCAAGGGCTCGCGCCCTGGGGCGAGTGGCATCCACTGGATCACGGTCACGAGTCTCACATCGCTCGACCAGGCACTGACCCGGGCACGCCAACAGGGCCGACCGGCGGTCGTGGACTTCTGGGCTCGCTGGTGCATCTCCTGCCGCCTCATGGATCGTGCCTTCAACCAGAACAGGACGGTACAATCGGTTCTGAGAAAAGTGGCCACCATCCGGGTCGATATCACCCGCGACGACCCGAACTCCCGCATGCTTCTCAAACACTTCAGGATCCTCGGTCCACCGACCTTCCTCTTCTACACGAACCGGGGTCACAGGCCAAGCAATGACCGGCTGATCGGTGAATCCAGTCTCGCACGTTTTATGCGGCACCTCCGGGTGGTTGCGCCAGCTGCTTGACACCCCCTTTGGCGCAGTCTGCCCCTCACCGCCATCCGGGCGTGCGGCACCGTTGGCCGTTCCATTGGGCCGCGCGCCTTCCCTGGCGCATGAACCCCGCACCGCCTCGTCAGTGAGGCAAATGCAGGTGGTAGTTGCGGTAGGGTGCCCGGTGATAATGGGGCAGAGGGTGCTCTTTGAGAAGCCTGAGCGCGACGGCGACCGCCTGATCGAGCTCGGGATCCTGTCCCTTGCGCATGAGTTCCGGATTTTCGAAGACTGGTACCGTCGGGGTGATGCCGTGATCTTCGACAGGGAAGTGGCCATGAAGACCCTCCACCGCCCAGCGCGGCGCAGTCACACGTCCACCGTCCATGAGAACCGGATACCCTCCGATCCCAACCAGGCCACCCCAGGTCCGGGCACCTACCAGGGGGCCCAGATGATCCATCTTGAAATACCAGGGCAGGGCGTCGCCACCGGAGCCTGAATACCGGTTGATGATCATGACCTTGGGACCGAAGTTGGCCTCGGGGGGTTCGATATAGGCGTGGCCATATCGGGTTACCACCAGACTCATCGGACGACGCTTGAGATACTGGATGATGTAATCCGACAGGAATCCACCCGTGTTGAAGCGCTCATCGATAATGACGCCCGCCTTGTTCACCTGTGAGAAGAAATACCGGTTGAAGTTCCGGAATCCCTGCGCACCCGTGTTGGGAAGATAGACATAACCCAACTGACCGTGGCTCAGCCGGTTAACCACCCGGATGTTGTGATCCACCCAGGCCGCAACGCGGAGCGCGTGCTCACTCGCAAGTGTCTTCACCACGATGGTGTGCGCACCCTCTGCACTCGGATGGGGCCCCACCGTCAGAATGACATTTGCATGGGCAAGCCCCTGGAACACCTGATAGATATTTTGTGTGGCCCGGAGTGGATGGCCGTTGACGGCTAGCAAGTAGTCACCCGCGCGGATGGCCAGACCCGGTTGGGCCAGCGGTGCATAGAGATCGGGATTCCAGGTCCCCCCGCGTAGAATCTTGGTGACCTGATAGCGGCCGTGCCGAATCCGGTAGTTGGCACCGAGCAGTCCAACACCCACTTTGAGCGTATGGGGCTCACGACCTCCGGAAACGAACATGTGCCCGACCGCAAGGTAACTCAGCATTTCGCGGAACAAAAGATTGAGTCCGCTCCGGCTGCCGACGCCCGGAAGATAGCGGGCGAAAAACCGCTCTTCCTGATTGACAGGCGTGCCGTCGAAATGGGGATTGTAGAAAAAGGCGTGCTCAATGCGCCAGACATCCCGATACATCTCGGTCCAAGACGCCCTGGGGTTGATCCGAACCCGCATTTCACCCACCGGGAGCTTGTGTTTCTCGAGCTTGCCGGTCGTAGCCTCGACATACCAGTGGGAACCCTCCTTGATCAGCATGTAACGACCGTCTGCCGCGAGCCGGAACACACTGGTCTTGGGAACCAGCATCTTCAATTTCCGCTTGGCGAGGTCAAAGCGGAGCACGGCAAACAAACCTTCACCGCCGAGATTCTGAGACATGGGAACCAGGGGGGATCTCCTGAGATAGAGCATCCCGCTCCGCCCGACCGCAAGTCCGGTATAGTTCGCAGGCGGGATCGGAAGAACAACCCGGCGCGTGGCGAGTCCTCGAAAATCAATATGCACAGGCGGGACAGGGGTGCCCACTTTCGAGGAGGCAACCACTGGAGCGTGCTTCGATAATCCCGGAAATCCGGCACGCGGGGCGACCGGCGAGGGAGCCCGTCTCGTGAGGACGAGCGCGTAGACACTCCGGCGAATCGGATGATCGAGACTCGACATGTCAAGCCAACCCTGGCTCAACGCGGTGTCCGTGCTCTCCGTAAAGTAAAGGTAGCGTCCATCCGGATCGAAAACCGGATAGAGGCAATCGCTCGCCCCGTGCGTCACCGCGTAACTTTGATGGGTCGACAGCGAATAGAGACGGATTGCGTGCAGGTCGTTCGGTTCGAGGACGGTATAGGCAATCCACCGGCTATCGGGTGACCAGCGGGCTCCGAATGCGTGCAGCGGGGAGGCGTATCGGTCTGTCGCGATACGGACCGGGTGCGGATCTTTGCGTGCCAGATCCACGTACCAGAGATTGAGCTTCTGGTCACTGAAGACGAGCTTCCGACTGTCCGGCGACCAGCGCAAGTGGTCATAAAATGCGTTGCGTTGCCCCAGTGTGATCTTGCGAACCGCGCCCACGCCATCATCCGGGCGGACATAGAGGTCATATTCCCCACTCCGGTCCGAGAAGTAGGCAATCCAGCGGCCGTTCGGCGACCATGCGGGATCACGATCCATCGTGCCCGTCCGGGTCGTCAGGTTCTCAATGCTGCCATGGCGGGCCGGTACCGTGATGATCTTTCCAAATGCTGCGAAAACCGCACGCACCCCATCCGGGGCGATCCCGAAATCCTGGATATAGGGTGCCGCCTTGATGAAGCGGGGGCGCCAGGAGGGGATGTTTCCGGAAAGGGTGATCGGTACGCGTCGGGTTTGCCCCGTTTTGAGATCATAGAGATCGATCCGGCCGAAGCGGTCAAAAACAATGGCACCCGGTCCAGCATTGGCCGAGATGATGTCGAAACTCGTGCGGGGCACCCGCATCCGGATCCGCCTGGTTTTGACGTTATAGGAATAGAGGGTGAAATTCCCGGGCGCATTCGAGAGAAAATAAACGTGATGACCCACCCACATCGGATTGCGGTCCTCGGCCGTGCCATGCGGGATTCGGAGCACCTGCGAGTCGCTCAACCGGGCAATACGGATCGTCGTCTGCTGCCCACCCTCGTAATGCTGCCAGAATCGCTCCCATTGCAGCTCCGGGACATAAGCTAGGTTTTTACCGTTGGGTGAAAACGAGCCTGCCTGTCCAACCGGCAGCGGCAGCTCACGGGGAAATCCGCCGGTGACCGGAACGGTGAACAGCGCCGGGATATAGCTCGTCGCGTAACGCGCGGAACGAAAGAGCACGTTTTGGCTGTTCGGTGTCCACCCCACCGCAATGTTGGCCCCGGGATAGTAGGTGAGTCGCCGGACATGCGATCCTTGCGCAGAGGCGACATAAACATCGGTGTTGCCCTGGTAAGTGGCCGTAAATGCGATCCATTGGCCATTCGGGGAATAGAGCGGACGGGTGAGGTTGCCATGCCCGGTAATGAGCGGATGGGCCACCCCGCCTCTGCGCGGGACCTGCCAGATCATTCCGCCATAAGCGAATGCAATGTGCGTTGCGGAAAGGGCCGGATCCTCTAGAAGCAGTGGGTGGGCGGCGGCGGTCCTGTAGAGCGAACCGGCGCAAAGGAGCACAATCAGTAACCAGCGACGCATGGGTCGTCCCCTCCAGAAGGATGCTTGAATCCTTATCGTAATCGAATGGGCCTCTGCCTTGCACAATGAGTACACCCGGAGCGTCGAGCCGCACCTTGGGCGGGAGGGACTCCGATCCGGGATCCCCCGCTGGATGCGCGCCATCCAGGATTGCCCGGATCATACATATGCTTTAACATATATATAAATCACGCACCCTGGGCCCTGTGACTTCCCGGATCACGCGCTCCACCACGAAGACCGATGGCCGGGATCCGGTCACCGGCTTCATCAAGGTCCTTTCCGATCCCACTCGGCTTGGGATCCTGGAACTTTTGCTCGATCATGGCGAACTCTGTGTATGCGAGCTCACGGCTGCGCTTTGCGTGTCACAGCCAAAAGCCTCCCGCCATCTCGGCCTGCTGCGGAAAAGGCACCTCATTCTCAATCGGCGCCGGGGGACCTGGATCTACTACCGGCTGAGTCCGAAGCTGGCCAGATGGCAGAAGGAGGTACTCCAAGCCTGCCGCGGCCATTCTGCCATCGCCCGCTGGCACAGCCCGCTTCCCGCGCACAGCCGAGACAGCTGCACCGTTGGGAAAGGGGCAGCACACACGTGAAACCACTCCATCCCGGGCGGATGTGATCATGATTCTCGCGCTGGCCGTATTTGGCTTGACTTTGGCACTGGTCATTTTCCAGCCCAAAGGGCTCGGGATCGGCTGGGGCGCGCTCATCGGCGCCGCCCTGGCTCTTGCGCTCGGCATCATTGAATGGCATGACATCGCAATCGTCTGGCACATCGTCTGGGACGCGACACTCACCTTCGTCGCTCTGATCATCATCTCACTCATCCTCGATGAAGCGGGCTTCTTCCATTGGGCCGCACTGCATGTCGCCCAAATGGGGCGTGGCCATGGACACAGGCTCTTTCCGCTCGTGATCATTCTCGGCGCACTGGTGGCAGCCTTTTTCGCCAATGATGGTGCAGCGCTCATACTCACGCCTATCGTGCTCGCCATGCTCTTCGCCTTGGGTTACAGCCCGGAGGCCGCCCTGGCGTTTGTTCTCGCAACCGGATTCGTGGCCGATACGACGTCGCTCCCCCTCGTCATCTCCAATCTCGTAAATATCGTGAGCGCCGGATTCTTCGGGATTTCATTCGAACGCTATGCCGAAATCATGATCCCTGTCGACCTCGTCTCTCTGACTGCGACGCTCGGTGTCCTGATGCTCTATTTCGGCCATCGCATTCCCGCTCGATACCAGGTGGCCGAGTTGCAGGCACCCCAGCAGGCCATCCGCGACCCCCTGGTGTTCCGTGCCAGTTTTCCCATCCTGGGTCTTCTGCTCATGGCCTATTTTGTGACCGCGCCCTATCATGTTCCCGTCTCCGTGGTCACTGGGGCTGGCGCGCTCATTCTCCTCGCGGTGGCCGGACGCTGGTGGACGGGCGGACGGGGAACTGTCATCAACAGCCGCAAGGTCCTTCGTGAAGCGCCCTGGCAGATCGTCCTCTTCAGTCTTGGCATGTACCTCGTGGTCTATGGCCTGCGCAATGCCGGTTTGACCCGCGAGGTGGCCGGCGTGCTGGCTGACCTTGGCCGGCATGGCGTCATCGTCGCAGCCGTGGGAACCGGATTTCTGACTGCGGCGCTTTCCGCCGTCATGAACAATATGCCAACCGTTCTCGTGGGGGCGCTCAGCATCCACCAGGTCACCCATTTGACGGGTCCGGTTCGCGAAGCCATGATTTACGCCAATGTGATTGGATGTGATATCGGGCCCAAGTTCACGCCCATCGGGAGTCTCGCCACGCTTTTGTGGTTGCACGTACTTTCCCGCAAAGGCGAACCGATCTCCTGGAGAACCTATATGCGGGTGGGACTCATCCTCACGCCTCCCGTGCTCCTCATGGCTCTCCTGGCCCTCGGTACCTGGATACCGATTCTGAGCGCCCTCCGTCAATCCATGCATTGATCTGCCGGTGGTTTGGCTGCATTCAGGACTTCGAGAAGGGTTTTTCCCAGACGGGAAGATGATGCGCATTCAAGCCGAGATATTTCCACCCCCGCCGGCTGAGCACCCGCATCATCCCGGGCCGCGCGAGCTTCGTGTTCTCGCCGACAATCATGGCACCATCCGCCCCCCCCGGTGGCGTCTGGTTTTTCAGCAGGCGCCAGGCACAACGGATGACTTCCTGAGGCAGTCCCGTGGCACGATCGGACGCCCGGATAAACAGGCGTAAAAAATAGACGGACCGTTCAAGCCTCACGGATGTGGCCAACTGCGCGGTACACACACCCACGAGGTTTTGATGCTCGTCGTATATGACATAGACCAGTTCATGCGCCCGTCTTTCTGCTTCCGCGCGATTCTGCAGAGCACCTTCCCGCGCCCAAAACTCGACCACCTGTCGGCGGAGGTCCTCGGTGGTCACCTGAAACACCGGAACCAGCACGTAACGATGAAAAACCTGTTTGAAATCGTCCAACGCCGTCATCGCTCTGCTTCCACACTCTTGTTACTGTTGAACGCCCGGACTACCGCTGCACCCCCACGGGAGCCATCGACATTTCGGGACTCCGTTGATCTTTGCAACACGCGCCCGTTCAGGTCTCTACCGGTTTCTTGGGTATCAGCGCATCGTCGATCTGGCGCGCCTTCACGGCTGCTGGCCGGCTGCTGATTCGCGCCCAGTAGCGTTCGAAGGCCGGGCGCTTCTCAATCGTGCCAAACTGCATGCCAAAACCGATGTGCGAACCCAGATAGACATCCGCTGCCGTAAAGGTATCTCCCAAAAGATACTCACCCTGCGATACGGCATCCTCGAGCACCTCCATGACCCGTTCGTAGGTGCCGTATCCCATCATCCGGTCACGGCCCTCTGGTACCACAAAGCCAAGGGCGTGGTTGCTTACGGCCGCTTCGACGGGACCGGCTGCGAAAAAAAGCCAGCGGTAATACACACCACGCGCGCGATGACCTGATGGGGGAGCCAGTTTGGCATGGGGAAAAATGTCCGTGAGATACGCACAGATGGCTGCAGTCTCGGTCACCACGACATCGCCGTGCCGGATGGCTGGAACCTTGCCCATCGGGTTCACGGCAAGATATTCCGGAGCTTTCAGGGTCGTGTCGTAGTCGAGGAGTACCGTTTGGTAGGGCGCACCCACTTCCTCGAGCATCCACCGGATGATCCGGCCGCGAGACATCGGGTTCGTGTAAAACGTCAAGGTATCACGGGTCACAATGACAGCTCCTAGGGTTCAAGTGATCGATGGTCACAAGAATTTGGATTATAGCATCGCGTTTTCAATCGGCATGCGCACATGAAGCTGCTCCCGACGCGACATGGCGGAACTCGACAAAAGCGTCGAGTCAGGAAGTATTGGTTTGGGGCATGCATATAAGGTGAGCTCGATCCCGGATAGGCCGGATAGCCGGCAATCAAACGGTACGCAAGCTACAGCTGTTGCGGGACCTTGGGAAACCGGGTCGACGGTCTCTCAGCAGATACGGGTGCGATCCGGCCGAGCCAGCGGACCAGATGGCGCATCAGGGTACGATCCAGGAGCGTTCCGGGCAGAGGCAGAGCACAGCCCAAAAGCGGTCCGTGGCAACTGACGAGATCGTGCGTCAGATGGGGAATCTCGATGAATGTGGCTGACGGATCAGCGGTCGCGAGCGTTTGTCCGTTCTGAGGGAGCACCTGAATATCGTCTTTCCCTTGGATGATGAGGACCGGCAGCTGTCGCAGCCGTTTGATGAGCAGAACTGGATCCTGAACCAGTTCGCTTCTCAGAAGCCCTGCGGCATGCGCGAAAAGACGTGCGTAGGAATTGGCGCGTAGCGGGCCCTGCAAGCGCAAGCGATACCCGGGCGTGGCACGGATCGCCCGGAGAGCGGCTTTGAGTCGGCCTTCCGTCTGGAAAACCTGTCGGGGGCGGGCTCCCCGTAATCTGGCCTGCATGGCAATCTGACTTTCAAGCACCCGTTCGAGCGGAAGGCCGGGTGACTCAAGAAGGACCATGGCTCTCACTCCGAGATTGGGAGCTGCATCAAGGGCAATAAGCCCACCTTCCGAATGCCCCATGAGCACGATCTGACGGGGATTGATGCCGGGTTCATGGCGCAAAAAAGTCACGAGATCCCGCACGTTTTGTGCGTAGGTGGCCAGTGTGACCCGGTTCGCGTCCCCTGTGCTGGGAGGGATACCGAGCTTGCTGTAACGGAGTACCGCATAGCCCCGGCAACTCAGCGTATCGGCCAGCTGCTCATACAAGTCGTCTTCCAGGATCCCCGCCGCGTTACCGTTTTCATCTACGGGGCCGGAGCCGGGAAGCAGAAGAATCGCTGGCACTAGACCTGGCCGACGGGGTCGAGAGAGTATGCCCGCAAGGACCACGCCCGTCGTGTGAACATGGATTGTTGTGGAGGTCAGGCAGGCTTGTTTGTCTTGCAGCCATTGTGCAAGCTTCTTGGGAGTCGATCCGGGTCTGCGTGCGCCCAGAAGAAAACGGATCGGGCCCTGCTTGAGTTCGACGATCTCATGGGTCCGGGTTTGAACCCAAAGGCTGAGAGGAATCCGGGTCGTGCCTATTTTAAGCAAGCCCTGAAGCCGATGAGTCATGAAGTTCGTGGAACCGCGCTTCAGCACACCAACTCCCACGGGTGTAAGGGTGAGATGGGAAAAAACGGCCACCTGTGGGGTGAAAACCAGAAATCGCTGAGCAATCGGCTGGGAATAGTTGACTTGGTCAACCAGCACCTGGAATCCGTCGATCAGATTGTTGTCGATGACATAGACTGGGCGGGCCGGCCTTGGCCATGAAAGCCGTCTCGTCTCATTCCCCCGATGGATGATTTCCTGGATCCGGGTGGATCCGAACCGCACATGGATGTGGACGGGCCTACCCTCTACGGCACCCGCCAATCGGTAAGTCAAAGCTTGTCCGTGCAGTCCGACACGCAAGCGATCGCGCCATTGGAAAGCTCCTCGAACCTGGCTATTTCCCCCAAAAAGGAGACCCGATCCGAGCTTTTGGACGCTGACCACTGCGGATCCGATCTGCATCGGACCCTCGTCAATCCTATAGCTTTTCGACCAGGCGACAATCGGACAGGCCAGCAAGACCAGAAAAAGGCAATAACGCTTCATGAATCACCTCATGCGTCGATTGGATACGAAAGACAGCGCATATGTCCCCCGCCAGGGATGAACGGTTTGGCAGCCTTGAAACGGGCCCTTTCTGAGTCCGGGATACGTTTCTATGCTTAGAAGTATATCTAACTATATAAATATGTCAACTGGGCATCCATCAGGCCGCTTTGTGATCATCATCGCAGGCATGCGGAGTGGGGATAACCGAATCGGAGGACAACACAGCACAGATGAAACTTTCTGAATAGTCTTCCGCACGATTGCCCCCGACTGGGCATAATATTTGTCTTGTATCACCACCCTCTCTGCCACCACCTCATGTCCACTCCACCTAGCCAGCCAGCCTCTACCTTCTCCGACCGGGAGAGCTCCCTCCCCACAGGAGAGAGCACGGCGGCGGCACAGTATGCTTGGGGCAATGCGCTCCGCAGACGCGGAGACCACAGGTCAGCCGAAGGTGCTCTACGGGCTGCCCTCGCACTGGATCCAACACTTTTCGATGCCCGGCTCAGCCTCGCCTTCCTATACCGGGATCTCGGCCACTTTGAAGAGGCTGCATCGGTCTTCGACCCTTGGATTGAATCGAAGCCTGATGATGCCACCCTTCTCGGACGGGTGGCCCAGCTACTCGATGCACTCGGAGACTCCGGACGCGCGCTCGCCTGCTACGAACGGGCTATCTCCCTGGACGATACCCTCGCTCCGGCCTGGTTCGAGCGCGGCCGTCTCTTCCTCCAGTTGGGACGTTTCGATGAAGCCGCCCAAAGCCTCGGTCGTGCGCTTGCCATTGATCCCGAACATGGCGCAGCCTATCTCCTCCTCGTCCAGACCCGACGCTTTACGAGCAGTGACCCCCTGATCCCATTTATCGAGAGCTGTGCTGCCCAGGGAAGACATTCTTCTTCCACCCAGGCCTGTCTGCATTTTGCTCGGGGCAAAATCCATGACGATCTCGGCCATTGGGAACAAGCCCTAGCCGAAATCGAAGCTGGTAACACCATCCGTCACCAGGAGATCCATTTCGATCGGGCCCATTGCGAAACACGCATGAAACAGCTGCTCGCCATTCCTCCCGCATTCTGGATTCCACGCGACCCCCTCCCCGGGCAAACCGTGCCCGAGCCTTTTTTCATCGTAGGCCTGCCGCGGGCGGGAACCACACTCCTTGAGCGGCTTTTCGCCACTCATCCGGCCCTTGCGACTTCAGGAGAATCCGACGCACTGTCCCTGCTGCTTGAGAGTCTCGGAAGCGTGAACCAGGGGCAAACATCCCGGAATCCGGATCGAGCGGGTGCCCCGGATCTGCCCGTTACAGAAAGCGTCGAGGCCGTATCCTGCTATCGGATCGAACTCGCCCGTGGTGTATCGGCTGGAGTGCATTATGTGACCGACAAGAATCCACTCAACTTCTGGCACATAGGCCCGATCCAAATGCTCTTTCCGCACGCACCGATTCTCGCCGTGGAACGCGACCCTCGCGATGTCCTGATCTCTCTCTATTTTCAAAACTTCGACCGTCCAGAACTCGCATTCTCCTACGCGATCCCCGACATCCTGTTTTACCTAAACGTCTACCGAACCCTGATGAACCACTGGCAGCACTGCGCGGGAACCCGGCTCCGTACGGTACGCTATGAAACCCTGGTTCATGAGCCCTCTACGGTCGTAGATGAGATTTTGGGCTGGCTCGGTCTTGATCCACGCGATGGCCAAAACAGTGTGGAACGCGACCAGACAGTCATCCGGACCGCGAGCGCCTGGCAGGCACGCCAGCCGGTCTACCAGCGGTCGGTCGGCCGCTGGAAGCCATATGCGCAAAGCCTGCTCAAGCACTACCCGGAACTGGTCCAACTGGGATTCAGCGCATGAACCAGCCCGGATCCAGCTCCATGCCACAAGCATCCCTCGCCCGGAGCCTGCGCGAGGCCGTAGCACTCATGCAGCGCAGGCGCTACGAGGACGCAGAACGGATCTTCACCTCGCTGCCCGCACAACCGGTCGCATCCCCGCCACTTCTCCACTTTGCCGGTCTCAATGCGATCAAACTGGGCCGAAAAATACCCTGTCCAAACCAAGGCATCTCCTGGCGTGCATGCTTCTCGTCAAAGGCGATCAACTGGGTCAAGCCAGTGAACCATCCGTCTCGGTTCCGATCGTGAGAGGGATCAGGTCCGGCCGCGACCGCCACGACCGAACCCGAGCTTGATCAGCAGGCACTTTGGGAGAGGACGTAGGGATTGCGGTAAGCCCGCCCACGGCCCTCCATCCGCTCGTGGAGTGTGTGGAACGGAAGTTCGTCCACTCACTGAGGTTGGCTTTTCCAAGAATGACTGCACCGGCCTTCTCCAGCCGGGTCAGTGTCGCCATGACGGTCTCTTGGTACCGCCAACTATGGCAGGGCTCTGGCATAGATCAGCTTGACCATCAAATGATCAGCCCTTTATTATGTAAGTTATTGTTTTTATTGGTGGTCCGTGCAGGAGTCGAACCTGCGATCAATGGATTTATTGATGGGCCGTGCAGGAGTCGAACCTGCGACCAATGGATTAAAAGTCGCTAAAAGGCATTTTTCAAATCAATCGCTTACAAGACTTTTATTTATAGATCAGTAACTTGAAGTCATGCTCCCGCACCTTCGGATACCCCATTTCTCACCCGAACTATGGCAAGGCTATGGCACAGATTGGACCGGATGCGCCACAAGATAGGGGGAAAATCGCCGCTCGTTCCGCGCCTGATAGTAAAGCCTGCGGATCGATGAAGATTCCAAATGCAATGACTCGGCCAGCTCCTCGCACGTATCCCGGACGGACTGCGCCCGTCCTGTCTCGATCACTTCCGTTACGAGTGCATGGATCACGAGCGGATGCTGCCGCCATTTGAGCACTTTCTGTCCCTGACCCCGACGGAACCTCGACGAGCGCACGAGCTTTCCACAGCGCTCCAGAATCTCGGGATCGGTCAGGAGCCCCGGATGATCTTCGAACAGACGGTTGAGTTTGGAAGGCGACATGCTCCCGCGCTCGATATGCCAGGCGAGTCTCAGGGCTTCCCGCCGCAGTTCCGCTCCCGTCCCGGCCACTTTTTCCGGCGTCGCACCCCACACCAAAGGGATCCGGCGGGCACCCTGAGCGGGATAGGTCACCATCGGACTATAGATCGTGAACGGAACCGCCTCGTAACCCTCTATGCGATAAGGACATTCCTCCATATTTTGAAGATACCACAGGCCAGAGGCATTTCGGGTCACTCTAGACATCATTTCCAGTACTTTTGTGACATGAATCACACGCACAGTCACGCTTCCTCCACCGATCCTCTCTGGGATCTCCCCACCCTCGCCCGCTTCCTGGGCCTGAGCCCCGGGGGGCTCCGCAACATGCTCGGCCGCAATCCCGCTGCCCTGCCCCCTCTGGTGCGTATTGGGCGCCGCGTGCGCTGGCGTCCGGAAACCGTGAGCCTCTGGCTCGAGAGTCGGGAGACCGCGGACGCCCGGTTCGGTCAGTCCGGCCGTATTCCGGAATCCCCCCTGCCCGGCCATAAGGGACGACCGCGCTCGGGCGGGAGGCATTTCCCATGATCGTATGCCGGTATACAGCCCGCACATTGAGTTATGTCGGCACCCAATGGGGTGTATGTTGGCATCCCATGGGGTTACATCGGCAACCCCAAGGGGCGTATGTCGGCATCCCATGGGGTGTATGTCGGCATCCCATGGGGTGTATGTCGGAATCAATTGTTAGGGCAATTTTGTAGGTGATTTGATCCGGTCAAATTGGTCGACATTGTATGCTGGGTCGTTTTTGTGGACGATTTCCAAGCAGATTATGAGGTGACCCCAAAGCATAAGGTGCGCGCTATGACTACAATTCAGCCTAAAGCAACCTATCTTTCGCCTTCGGATGCAGCACGTCTCATCCACCAAACCCAAAAGACTCTCCGTAGTTGGGTCAAGCACGGGTTGCTGACCGACTACCGGACCTCGGGCGGGCATCGCCGCTACCTCAGAAGCGAGCTCCTGCGAGTGTCCGAGAGAAGAATGGCCAAGTGAGGTGGACTCCAATTTTAGGACACGTGGATCACGGGGGCATCAGCTCCCGCAGTGTGTGTGACAGCCGAGATTACCTTGATCCCTCGGAAATCGTGAGCCTCTGGCAAACGGGTCCATGAGGGGCGATCCGACCGGCAGTACCGCTGCTGGGTTCTTTACCGGCGATCCGCAGGTAGCCGTCAAGGCGTGACAGGTTCTGGACCTCTGTGAGCAATGAGCAGCACGATCCCGAAATGACCCCGACCCGCAAGTGCCATCAATCACGTGGTTGAGCCGCGTACCTCCATGTCGTCACACGTAGACCCCTTTCATTTCTCCTGTCTATAGTGACCCATTCACGCGTCTTGGCTCTCACCGTCGCAAGGTGACGTCGCGGCGAGATCAACTTCCCGAGCGGCGAACAGCGCGGCCAGCGTAGCCATACGGGAGCGCTCTTGTCGCTCACGCTCCTCTGCCGCGTCGCCGTTTGCCTCCTCGACAACGGGATGCTGGGCGGCTGCCTCTTCCTGATCCCGGCAATAGAGAAGAGAGTGCGCCACAAGCCAGATCTCATAGCGATTGGTAAATGACGACGCGAGACCGGGACCGCGCTGCTCGTACTGGGCAAGCTGGCTGGTATACTTCGGATAGACCGTGGAGTAGTAGATGACAAGGGTGCCGTTCTCCATTACCGCCGAGGATGCAATCGAGGCCACGTCGTCTGGCCAGCCCAGCGTCGCCCACTGCTCGTCGTCAGGTGATACTGGCCGGGGCTCGAACGGGGGCAGGCTCAGCTGCTGGCGCCCCGGGTGAACTGGCGGCACCTTGTGCACGACGATGTCTCACTGGTCCGGCAGCGTGGTGAGGCCAGGACGGCTCAGCTCAACTCGCAGCATCCCATTAGTCCCGACCGCTGTGCCATCGGGGAGGTCGAGAATCGCGCGCATGCGGCCGCCCCGAAGGGGCGTCGAGCCCTTGAGTGTCACTGGTCCCTGCACGATGATGTTGATGCGTGAGGCTGCAGGGTTGTCCGGGTTGTAATAGCTGGTGTTTGCATCGGTTTCGACGCGAATGTAGCGCCGCTGGCCTGGGTAAAAATCGATCGCCTCCTCTTCGTATCAGACGAGGCGAATGTAGGTGGGCGGCTCGTGTACCTCGATTGGTTGCGGCTTCAGTCGCGGACCCTTCGGACCTGTCGGCCGGTTAGAAGTAGGCTGGTCGCCACCCGCGCGGGAGCCGGTGGTCTGACCGATCTCTATCCCCTGCAGGCGAAGGAGACGCGCGACCTCACGGCGCATCTCCTGGATCGCAGTCTCGTCTCGCTCCCGCATCCCCTGCTCCCGCGCTTCATTGTTGAGGCGCGCGAGTTCATCGTCGGACTTGAGGATACTGACCAGTTCGTCGTGGATAAACTGGAGAACGAGGCCGCGACGCGCGTCTTCTCGGCTTGAGGCGAACAGCACGCGTTTTGCAACTGGTGTTAGGGAGTCACAGTCGATATGGACAATAAGCCGCTGCGAGAGGTACGGGAGTTCTGCTTCCTTGCGGACGATACTCACGAAGAGCTCAGCGTGGTTCTGCCCGTTCAACGTCAGAATGATCGGCCGGGGCTCGGATTTACGAAGACTGCGCTGGGACGTTTATTGGCTCGAGTTGAGCGTTTGAGCACCCAATACTCGAACCCGACGTTTCCGAAGTCACCTAGTATATCATAACGTTTAAATGTATACATATTATTTTAACCCCAGGTCGAAGTTGCTCCAACGGAAAACGACCGGTTTCTGATTCCATTCGGCAATCCCTTTCAGAATGCGCGTCTTCAATTCTTCCTTGGAAGACAC
>DAHXNI010000014.1 GCA_027365475.1 Pseudomonadota bacterium
ACAAAGCGTCGTGCTGCCTGCGGGCGCGTGGCAGACGCTGGTTCATGCCGGTCCCGATGCGGGCCGCATCGAGGCCTACACGGCGCACCTGCCCGCGTTTGGCGTGCTGTTCGCGCGCGGCGACTGAACGATGCGTGGCGCGCCATGCCACGCGCACCCACGGCCACCCGCTGCTTCGCGCGTCTTTCGTGACGGCGCGGGGCCGCCGCGCAAGACATGTCCGGATTCCCAAGGCGCGCGGCATGAATACGTATGCACAGGTCTTCCACTGCGCGCCGCGAGGCCTACCATCGTTACACGCTGATGTGACCGCCCGGTTGCACCCGCCGCGACATCGTCCGCACTGCCCAACATGATTCCCGGAGGGGGAAATGATCCAGCTCAAGCGCAACGTATTGGCAATGGCTCTGGCTTCGATTGGTGTCTGCGCGTATGGCATGGCGCGGGCTCAAGACACGCCGCCAGCAAGCATAGCTCCCGCCACCTCTGCAGCCACAACTCATGCCAAGGCCACAGCGAAGGCCAGTAAGCTGAAGCAGACCAAGCAGCAGGAGGCGCTGGCGAAGAAGCTCTCGACCATCACTGTCACGGGATACACTAATGTTGTTGAATCTTCGCTGGATATACAAAGATATGCGCCTGCAATCACGGCTGTTATCAACACGAAAGATATAAATGGGCTGCCACAACAATCGATAGCCGATGCATTAACAAGTCTCCCTGCAATTTCGGTAGAAAGAGGTGCCGGACAAGCTAATCAAATCGATATTCGTGGTTTGAACGGAAATTTTATTGCTACTACTCTGAACGGTGTTAGCCAAGCGTCAACAAGTGGTAGTAATTATCTACAATATGATATTTATCCAGCTGAATTGATCAATCAGGTCAAAGTTTACTACTCGTCCCAGGCGAATCTGATTGAGGGTGGTGTAGGTGGCACGATTGCTATGAAGACAGCAAATCCATTGGATATTCAGAAACCCTATCAATTCAATTTGGATGTGCGCGGAAGTTGGAACGATCGCGCAAACAACGTATATGGCGCTAACCCATGGGGTTGGAGAGTTAGTGGAGCATATCAAGGAAAATTTTTGAATGATACACTTGGCGTCGGTCTTGGGTTCGCACAGCTCTATCAGCCATATGTATCAGAGCGCTTTAGTGGAGAGTCTTACACCAGTAGCCTACAATCCGTTGGTAACGGGCAACAGGCCTATGTGCCAACTGGGTTTTCCTTACGACAGCAAGGTGGGTCAGAGCGTCGCAATGGCTTCCTTGGTACGGTAGTTTGGCAACCCACGCAAAACTTCCGCGTTAGGGGTGATGTGCTCTACAGCAAATACCTCAATCGATCCTACCGCTATGGATTCCGCGTCCAGCAGTTTCCTTATGGACAGGCCGCGATTACAAATCCAGTTATATTGCCCAATGGTGCATTGATCGGTGGGACAGTATCCACTAATAATCCTTCAAATGGGTTTTCTGTAGAAACTGCAGCGCATAATTTTACCAATAGCGCAAGCATTACGTCTGCCGATCTTGGCGCGAAACTGCATCTGGGGAACTGGATATTGGATGGCCAGCTTTCATATGCACATGCAATTTCAAACCAAATCAACGTTGATACCACGGCCGATTCATTCAACAACTGTAGCACTCCGAATCCCGGGTGTGCTCTCGCATCGCAATCGGTCAGTTTTCAATATAACGGTCTTAGCATTCCAAAAAATATCAGTTTTGCCAATCCGGGACAATATACTAACCTATCGAATATGAAGTTGGCTGAGTATGGTGTATATCCATACATTTATCAGGATAAAAAGCCCGCTGCGCAGTTCAATATCAAATATATATTAGATGATAATCCCATATTCTCATCGATTCGCGCCGGCGTATACGCTGAAAATCATAAATACCAGCCATCTCGTCAAGCATATGTTTACGGCGCTGAATATGGCCAGTTCTTTTATGCTGGTGCGCCAAATAATACGCAGTACCCACTACCAATTCCTCCATCTGATGCGCAGACTGTTTGCTGGTCTGGCCAATTCAGTAGTTTTCCTTGTTTCTTAGCTATCAATGCTGCCGGCGTTATGCAAGCAAATGGTATTTCCGTAACGCCATCAAAAAATCCGAACCAGAGTTACACCATTGTGCAAAGCAATGAGGTGAATAGCCGCGTGCGCGATGCCTACTTGATGGGTGATATCTACACTCATTTGTTCCACCGTCGTGTAACCGGCAATGTCGGTTTGCGATTCGCGCAGACATACGTTTACGGTAAGGGCTATCAACAGGTATGCTTCGCCTCAAATTTTTCATGCTTCGTTCCTGATTACCAGGCACATAAGTATACCAAGTTATTACCGTCATTAAATCTCGTTTTTCACTTGCCAAATCGTAATCAGCTCAGATTTGCAGCGGCAAAGGTTTTCGCACGGCCACCAATTGATCAACTCGAGTCAGGGCGAGGGGCATATGTATATCCAGCCAATACCTACAACATATATGGTAGTACTAGCCCGACATTGGATCCGTTGACTACGGTTCAATTTGATCTCGGCTTGTGGCATTTCTTCGACCAATCTAGCGGTCAAGTATACGTCGATCTGTTTCACAAGCACATAGACTCTTTCACAGAGACCGTCAGCATCACTCCGTTTAACTTTGCTGCTGCTGGCATTCCCGTGCCAATCAACCCGGCCACGGGCGTGCCTTACTTGAATGGCACGTATCAGACCGCCATCAACAATACCCAGGGCGGCTCATTTAAAGGCATTGAAGTGGGGTTTCTTAAAACACGATTCTTGTCAGGCAATTGGTCCGGTCTCGGAGTCAGCGCTGATGTGACCAAAACATTGAGTAATGTTGTCAATCAGAGTACGCTGGGTGGGCCTTCTTCCAATCAGTCTTTCCCCGGGCTTTCTGAATATGTAGAAAATGCTCAAGTGTTCTACGACACAAAGCGCTTTTCCGCGCGTCTAGCTGTTTATCATAGAACATCTTTCGTAACGTCATATCAGCTGGCTGTAAATTATGAACAAGTCTATGCTGCACCCGAGACTGTTTGGAATTTCCAGACTTCTTATCGCTTAACAAGAAATCTGTCTATGCTTTTCCAGGGACTCAATCTGTCTGACGCGCCTTCGCAGACGTTTTTTTCCACCCCACAGCAACCGGCCACTTTGCAATACTTCGGTCGGACTTTCTACCTCGGTTTCAATTATAATTTGTGAGTTTTCTTGGTAATTTCAAATCCAGAAAGAAGGCGAGGATCTCTCGCCTTCTATTTCGCAGATGCTGGGTACGTGTCAAGTCCCGTCTGGTTCTTCAACTTTCTGACGAACAGTTCAGGCTTTTGTTGTCGCCATGCACGGATGGCTTGAAGCGGTGTCTTGTGGCCGAGTGCCTTCTGCGGAAGGTGTTCGTTGTAGAGCTTCTCATAATGCGTGATGGTGGTCTGCAGATCGTCGCCCGAGTGGAAGCGGGCGGTCGCCAGGATGTCGCTGATGCGCCCATTGAAGCGCTCGACCATGCCGTTGGTTTGCGGGTGACGCGGCTTGGTGAGCCGGTGCTCGATGCCGAGCAGGGCGCACTCACGATCGAAGGCGTGCTCGCCCGTGGGTTTCTTGCTCTTGGCGGTGAAGCGGTCGGTGAACTGGCTGCCGTTGTCGGTCAGCAGCTTGACGATCTTCATCGGTGCGGTCGCGTACAGGCGGCGCAGGAAGTCGCTGCTGCTGGCCTCGCTCTGGTCGGCATCGATGCGCAGGAAAACCCAGCGGGTGGCGCGGTCGATGGCGACGAACAGGTAGCGCCGGGCGCTCTCGTCGGCCATCTGTGGCAGGTACTTGATGTCCATGTGCACGAAGCCCGGCGCGTAATCCTTGAAGGTCTTGCGCACGATCGGCGCGTCC
>DAHXNI010000021.1 GCA_027365475.1 Pseudomonadota bacterium
ACGCGCGTCGGCCCTTGCAGGCGGGTGAAAAGTTCGAGCCACGCATCCGGGCGCAACTGACCGCCATTGGCCGGAATCCCGCGCTGATCCGCGCGTTCTTTAAACATCCAAGTGTTGCTTATATTACTGATCTATGAGTAAGTCCTTAAACTGCTGCAAATAGCCAAGAGGCTCAGGCGGAGGAGCGCCACTGCCTCGATCCGGTAAATTGACGGTATTCGCAACGTTAATTTAACCAGGAGATCAAAGCGATGGCAGACTATGAGATTAACGTAAGTCGGGATTTGATGCCCGGGTTGCTGAATGGGCCGGAGGGGCTCGCGAAGCTTTTGGAGACGGTTCTGAATCAGGTATTGGAGGCGCAGCTGACGGAGCATCTCGGGGCGAGTCCGCACGAGCGGACAGCGGAGCGCCAGGGCTATCGCAATGGGGTGCGCCCCCGGACGCTCTACACCCGTGTGGGGCCGGTGACTCTCTTGGTGCGAAAGACCCGGGACGGTAGCTTTTCGCCCGAGATATTCAAGCGCTAAAAGCGCAGTGAGCAGGCCTTTGTGCTGGCTCTCATGGAGATGGTCGTCCCGGGCGTGTCGACCCGCAAGGTGACGGAGATCACCGAGACCCTCTGTGGTGCCTCGTTCTCGAAGTCGACGGTCAGTAGTCTCTGTGCCGGTCTCGATCCCCGGGTCCGCGCCTTCAATGAACGTCGCCTCACGGCCGAGTATCCGTTCGTTTGGGTCGACGCCCTGGTGCTCACGGTGCGCGCAGAGGATCGGGTGGTGCCGAAGGCTGCCCTCATCGCTACGGGCATCCGGGCCGATGGGGTACGCGAGATATTAGGCATCGAGATCGGTGATTCCGAGTCCTGCGCCGCCTGGGACGACTGCTTCAAGGGGCTCAAGGCCCGCGGCCTCCAAGGGGTCCTGTGGGTGATCTCGGACAGTCATGCCGGACTGGTGGAGGCTGCCCGCAAGCACTTCCAGGGGGTCGCCTGGCAGCGTTGCCAAGTGCATCTCATGCGCAACCTATTGGGGCACACGTCCAGCCGCCATCGGGCTGAAGTGGCCACATACGCCAAGCGTATCTTTCAGGCCAACGATATCGCGGAGGCCCGCACACATCTCGCCGCCTTCGTCACGCGCTTTGAAAAGAGCGCGCCCAAGACCGTCGCCTGTCTCGAGGATGGCTTCGAGGACGCCATGAGCGTGATCGTGCTGCCGGAGAAGTACCGCAAGCGCCTGCGGACCACCAACCTGCAGGAGCGACTGAACGAGGAGATTCGCCGGCGGGAGCGGGTGATTCGTATCTTCCCGAACGCCGCATCCGCCCTGCGCCTTTTGGGAGCCCTATTGGCCGAGCAGCACGAGAGTTGGGCCGGGCGGCACTATCTGGATATGAATGAGTTCCACGAGTGGCTTGCGACCCGACACCCCGCTGCCACTCCGGATAACGTGGTGTCTTTGAGCTGAAAATGGGCGTCACAACCGGATCGAATTTACAGCAGAAATTGGACTTGACCCCTGTTCGGCCAAGGTCATGTTCTCCAGGCACTTGCCTTGAAGGGTGGTGACATAGCCCACGAGGTCGGCGTCGCTCAAGTCGCCGGAAAAGAGGTCGTTCATGCGCTCGACGATTTCGGCCAGCCGGCGCTTTTCATCCTCCAGCGCCTGGCCGGTACCGGCCTCTGATACCGGGCGCAAGGAGACGGATTCGCCGGTCGCGAGATCCAGGCTCTGCTCGGCGAGCCGCTGTAGGCGGTAATGGCTCAAACGCACATCACTGTCGAGCTCGATAAGGCTCGTGGCGTGGGGGGTGTTGATGCGCGGCATCAGGTTCTTGCCAAAGGCGTAGCGCTTTTCGAGGTCCGAGTCGTTATAGGGGATGATTTGCGACAGGAAGTCGTACATCCGCAGAAAGGTGCCCAGATCCTTGCGGAACTGGTCGGCCTCCTCCTCGGGAAGGGCGGCGAAGCGGTCGGCGGCCGGCTTCAGATAGGCGTGGAGGCTTGCCTGACCTCGTTTGGGGTCGAAGAAGGCCTGCGCAAAGCTCTCGATTTCGCCCGCCAGATATACCTGGGCCGCGTCGAGCTTGATTTGGAGCTCGTGGACGATGTTGGGGTCGGTGACGTCTTCCAGCTGGGCGGCCCGGTAGTAGGGCTGAAAGCTCTCCAGAATCTCGTCGGGGTCATTCACAAAATCGAGTACGAAGGGTTCGTCCTTGCCGGGATAGGTCCGGTTCAGGCGCGAGAGCGTCTGGACGGCGAGCACGCCGCCGAGACGCTTATCCACATACATGGCACACAAAAGCGGCTGATCGGGAACCGGCCAGCGCGCCCGCGGAATGCGGCTGCTGACCTGCAGGACCCGCCATTCAGTCCCCTGACCTGATCGTCGCAAAGCCGTCATTGGCTCAAATTCCTGTTAGTGTGTATAATACACACGATGCAGAGTCGCGACCTGATCAAGCTGCTCCAAAGCGATGGCTGGCATCTGCAACGCACCCGCGGCAGCCACCATCAGTTCGCGCACCCGACCAAGCCGGGCACGATCACGGTGCCGCATCCTAAGAAGGACCTGGGAAAGGGCCTGGTGCGGGCGATTCGCAAACAGGCTGGTTTGAAGTGAGGAACTGAATATATGCGCTATCCCATTGCCATTGAAACGGGTGACGCCAAGCATGCGTTCGGTGCCGTCGTCCCGGACCTGCCCGGCTGCTTTTCTGCTGGCGATACGCTGGATGACGCGCTTACCAATGCACGTGAGGCTATCCTCCTCCACCTGGAAGGGCTATTGGATGATGGCCAGGCATTCCCCGCACCGACACCGATTCAGCAGCTTCAGAAGAAGCGCAGCTATCGCGGTTGGACTTGGGCCGTGGTCGACGTCGACGTCAGCGAGCTCGGAGACAAAGCCGCGCGGATCAACATCACGTTACCGCGGCGTATCCTACGGGCAGTCGATGCCTACGCCAGAAAGCAAGGTGAGACCCGATCCGGGTTTATCGCCCGCGCAGCAGTGGACGCAATGCGCAAGCCGGAGTGAGCCGCTGCGGAATGCGAGGATCGCTGACCGGCCAGAAGCGGACGTTGAATGATTCAATAGTACGATGATAGGGTGCCCTCATGCGTAAGTGGATAGCGCTGTTCCGCGGTATCAACGTGATGGGTAGCAACTCGCTACCGATGAAGGAGCTTGCTGCGCTTCTGCAGCGTGAAGGCCTTAACGACGTGCGCACTTACATCCAAAGTGGCAACGCACTATTTCGCTGCCAGGCCGGAAGCGCGCATTCGTTGGCCAGTCGCATCGACCGTGCAGTATACGAAGCAAAGGGTTTTCATCCAAAGGTCGTTGTACTGAACGTAAAGGAGCTGGAAAGAGCAGCGTCGAACAATCCGTTTCGCAAGGCCGAAGACCAACCTCAGACGTTGCATCTATTTTTTCTTTCCGAAGTGCCGTTCCGTACGGATCTGACATCGCTCGGCCGCCTGACGTCCGGCCAGGAAGCGTTCGCGCTCAAGGGCAAGGTCTTCTATCTGCATACGCCGGACGGATTTGCCGTATCGAAGGTGCGCGCACGGGTGGAACGGCATCTTCATGTGGATGCGACGGCACGCAATTGGAACACCGTAACAAAGCTCCTGGAGATGGCGATCGCGGTCGAATGACTTCTCCGGGTCGGATGCGGGCATTCATCTCGGAACGGCCCCCAACGTGACCCGTGGTAGCGCCAAGCGCCACCGCTTCGCCGAAGATCGCCGGCTTCTGAAGCTCCAGGCTCTGCCACCCTCACCGCGCCCTATTTTGGCGCCTAGGTTGCGTGTGGCATTCACAACCGCATGAAGATGCGCACAGATGGTTTTCGGCGCTTGGGAGTGTATCCCGTCGGTGCCGGGAAACGGGCCCGTCGCGCGAGCGGCGGGGAAATCATCTGCGGTCCGACAGGACCCATGCCCACAAGGGCTGGAGGCATCATGAATGTGATTGAACTCGGAATCATGCGTCGGGATAATGCCGGCGACTGGGATGGCAAGCGCCGGTTCGCCCTCGTGGTCAGAGGCTGTCTCAAGGCCATTGCCGATGCGATGGGACTCAAAAAAGACGAATACGATCTCCGCCAGTGCTACGGGGGAACCCTCGTCAACGGCGAGGTGTCGCTCCACACGAACACCATCTATGTTTGTGTCGGGGGGATCCGGGGCCAGGTCCTCGTGAGAGCCTGTCGTGGACGGCGGGACCATACGGGGGTTTCACCAACCACTGGGTGGATATCTCCATGCTGGCCGATACGGCCCGGATGGTCGATTACATCCGGTGGATCCAGAAAGAACGGGTCCGGACCTGACCATGCTGAAAACATTTAAGGCGCTTCCAAAGTCGGCGGAGAGGAGCCGGGTGGCACAGACGCGAAAGCGGAGGTTCAGGGTGGGATACGGCCTGCCGTCTATTCATATCGTGCGGGTTGGGATCAGGGCCGGGACAGTCAGTGAAGCGGAGGCGATCGCGCAAAAAGCCTTCGACCAGGGAAAATCCGGGACAGCCTCGGGCGATGATTGACGTACCGTGAGATCGCGGTTCATTTGCACCCGGATTGCTCCTGAGCGTTTGCGTCGGTTCGCCAAAACTCGATCTCCATGCAGAATCGCACCACCCCGGGTGTCATGGACTTCCCGTCGGCGGGTTGGATATCCGGTGGGATTCGAGGAGCTTTTCGAAGGCGGATCCATCCTGACGGGTCAGGTTCGGCACGAAGCGGGAATAGACCCGGAAGAGCATTTCGGTCGTCGTGTGACCCATCTGGCGGGCGATCCACTCTGGATTCTCGCCGGCGGCGAGCCAGAGCGTCGCGGCCGTATGGCGGGTCTGGTAGGGAACGCGCCGGCACAGGTCCAGATGCCGGAGGAGCGGATACCACACCCGGTTGGCGACGTTCTTGCTGTCGAGCGGCTGCCCTTCACTGTTCGTGAAGACGTATTCCTGCCGGCCGGTCGCTTGCCACTGGTTCCGGAGCGCTTCGCAAACCGGCGTCGACAGGTCGATCTCGCGCTGGGAACCTTCGGTCTTGGTGTACTCCACCCGTCCCTTCACCCAGGTCTCGCGCACGAGGTTCTGCCGGCGCTTGAAATCCACAAACTTCCACTTGAGACCATCGATCTCACCCGGCCGCATGCCGGTGAAAAACCGCACCGTATAGTAGTTCCGGAAATCGGAACGGACGTGATCCAGGATGAGCTGAACCTCCTCCAGAGTGAACGGCTCGACGTGGCTCCGGGGCACCCGGAGGGATTTGATCCCGACATAGGGCGTGGCCCAGCCGTACTGTTCGGCGGCTGCCCGTAGCGCCATCCGGAGCGGCGCCAGAATATGGTTCACCGTGCGCGGCGACAGCTTGTCCCGCCCTCCCACACCGGGACGCTTCAGGATCTCCGCCCGGAAATCGAGGATATCCGTCTTGGTGATGGCACGGACCGGTCGGCGCCCGAAGACGGGCAGCAGATAATGCTCGACCATGTAGTTCACGGCCGTGATGTGCGAGCGCCGCCATTCCGGAGCCTTCCGGGCGAGCCAGGCGGCCACGAAATCCTGGAACAGCAGATCACACCCGGGCTCGTCTGGCCGGACTCCGGCCAGACGTGTGCGCATTGTGCTGTCCGGGAAGTAACGCCCGTACTCGAAGGTCCCGAGCGTGATCTCGGCCTCGATACGGTCCAGAACGGTCTGGAGCCGCTTGCGGTTCGCAGCCGTGTCACTGAGCGCGGTCTGTTCCCGGCAGCGGATGCCGCGGTATCGGAAATCCAAGAACAGGTGCCCGGTCTCCGGCCGAGGGGCTATGCTACCCACGGCAGACCCCCCCGCGAGCCATGGGGATGACCGTTGTGGCCAGGCAGGGTGGCGTCTGGACCATGTCCTTCTCGATCGCCTCCCAGATATAGAGGATCTTCCGGCCACCAAAAGGACGGAAATAATGCCGACCCTCCAGAAGGACCGAATCCTTGAGCTGGTTCCGGATGGTGCGGGCATCATATTTGATGCGTGCAGCCAGCTCATCCGTCGTCAGGTAGGTTGCTGGCTTTACAGGAGATGTAGCGTTAAGCTGGGACTGAGCTTGCATGGATGTGCTCCTCTAATAAATAATGCCATACTGAATAGCATTATACACGATGGAATGGCATATACAAATAAAATAAGTTTTCTGAATGTAAAATAGCTGTTTTGGATGGTTTTTTATGATTCGATGCTATCTGTCACGCCTGATGGGCGAGCACAAGCTTAAAATTGCGGATGTGGCCCGAGAAACCGGCTTGAACCGCAATACGATCACCTTGCTATACAAGGAAACGGCCACGCGAGTCGATTTGGAGTCCATTGAAAAGCTTTGCGAACTCTTTGATTGCGGAGTCGCCGATCTATTTGAGCGCCTGCCGAGCAGCGTAACGAAGCAGGTGAACCAGAGGAGGCGTGGCACTAGGAGTTCCCGTTCGTGATGTATCAAGAATATCGAAACAATCACTGTCGCCGACCGACACTACCCGAAAGATGAGCAACGAGATCTCTCAGCCCGAAGTCACAGGCTGACTCTCTCTGCATGCAAAAATGTCATATCAAAGCCTCTGGAAGGAAAACGAACTGATGGCGCGCGTGGAGCTACATGAATGGATGCCGCAACCACAGATACGCGCTTGGGATAGCGACCCAGTGGTGTATGAAGTAGCGTTCGCCCGACCTCGGCTGTGGGAGTCTTGGACACATTCTGGACACAATTTGGACACAATCGCTTTTTGAGGGACGGCCAAATCTGTGTAACTTATTGATTTTTCTGGCGCGCCCGGAGAGATTCGAACTCCCGACCCCCTGGTTCGTAGCCAGGTACTCTATCCAACTGAGCTACGGGCGCGTAGCTGCTATTATCCTGTACCAAACAGAGAGGGTCAAACACGGGTTGAAATCCAGACTCCCTTTCCGCTATGCCGTACTTGATCGCTTGTTCAACCTAACCACGCAGAACGGTCGGCTCAACTAAACAGCATAATTTGGGTCTGAGAAGGCGTATCACCCAACTTGTCTGTGGCTTTCTTGCGTCGATAACTGAAACGCAATCTGGCAGATGTTCTTGATGAAGCACCCAAGCGTCTGCAAAACACGCAAACCCGGATAACCGCCACGCCACACAGTAAAAGCGCCTACTCCTGTAAGCCGTGGCCTTCGGCAAGAAGAATCAGCCGTTGCCCGTTGAGATCTTTTTCAAACACATGTCTCATTCGCTGAGCGACATGATTGACATAGAGGGGAAGAAAGCCTCAGCCCGTCATCCAAAATCCCCCTGCTTGGCCTTCTTTTTTCGATACATGTCAAGATCGGCGATCCTGAGCAGGGCATCACGATCTGTCGAATCCTTGGGGAAGATGGCCGATCCTATGCTTGCCGAGATCCGAATCGTTCCGTCGCCGAGATTGAACGGCTCCGCAATAACTTGCTCAATTTTTTGGATCAAGATACCAAGGTAATCAGGGTTGGCGAGATGTGGCAAAAGCACAACGAACTCATCTCCGCTCATTCGCGCCACAAGATCGGACGTGCGGACCATTTGCGCAAGTCGCGAGGCGAACTGGCGTAAAATGGCATCGCCTTTCTCGTGGCCTTGGTTATCGTTGATAAGCTTGAAACCATCTATATCGAGATAAAGCATTCCCAGACTCTCGCCGGACTGCCTGGCTTGTTTGAGAGCCGTGTCGGCTCGCTCGCAAAAAAGAAGCCGCCCAGGCAATCCCGTAAGCGGATCGTAATTGGCGCGAAACGCAAGAACGGAGCGGGTTCTGTGTTGCTCCATCACCGAAGCCACCTCGGCAGCAACCTCTTTCAAGAGTTCTACATCCCCATTGGCAAAGGGCGTCTGCTCATGGCCTGCCTCAAATGACAACGCGCCCAAAAGGGAGTGCCCGGCGATCAGTGGTGCACCTATCCAGTTGCCACATGCTTCACCCTGTCTTGGGTCAATCTCCATCGCATCCGACGAACAGAGTAGCGGACGCTCTTGACGAATCACCCGTGCGAGAGCGGAGTCCGGGTCTAAAACTTCGGGACCATCGGCGACATGAGCCTCAACGCCATGAGAGATGGAGTATATGGTTGCAGTTTCGCTCTCTTTGTTCCAAAGGGCTAGATGAGAGTATTGAAAAGGCAGTTGTTCATGGACGATCTTTGCGGCCTCTCGATAAAAACCCTCGAAACTGTCGTGCTCCCGCCCCGCCTGTGCGATCCGGTAGAGTGTGTCAGAAATACGGCTGGCGCGATGCACCAATGTGATGTCGCGGGCCACCGCAACTCGCAATCCTTCGTCTTGATACCACTGCGCCGACCACATAAAGCGCACAAGTCGTCCATCTTTTCGGACCCAGGAGTTTTCAAAATGCCGCTCCTGGTAGCCCTCATGAAGCCTTTTCACAATCTCGTTGGTTCGTTCTAGATCTTCCGCATACACCAACTCTTTCATCAATCGCCCGATCAGTTCCTCGGGCTTGTAACCGAGCACTTTTTCTGCGGCTTTGTTCAAGAAAACAAAACGACCGTCGGCATCGACGACACAGACCATGTCCGGCAAAAGGTCCATCACATAAGATGCGAAAATAGGGTGAGTTGCTGGCGACATATTCTCGGGCAATCGGTAGAGTGTGTTTTTTGTTCTAAACGAACCAGCTTATTTTAGCTGGAAATCAGGCCTTCAAACAGAGAAAGCAAGTTTACCACGATGGGTTCACGGGTCACCAAGCTTCGCTATCTCGCATTTTCCTTCCACTCTCTTTAGGAAGATGCTTATCATACTGTGAACGACAATGGCCATCTGCTCCAGAACCGGATCTTCATGAGCAACTTTCTGCCAATATCCAAACTCGAATGCACCCGGCCGGCACCCGGTAAGGTGGACGGGTTTGATCGCGGTAGGGACGCCCATTGCTGAGCGCCCCCCGCACAGATCCCAGCGTGCGCGATTCACGCACTGGGCTCCCACCTTGGGTGTTTGACGGCGAACCGCCGGTCAGGCCATGGATTTTCCTGCAGCGTGCCGTACAC
>DAHXNI010000035.1 GCA_027365475.1 Pseudomonadota bacterium
ACGTACCACCCTGTTCACCGTGCTGTCCCGGATGGAGAACGCCCGCGCCGAAGCGGCACTCCAGGGCTTCAGCCACGTCCTCAACCGTATCGAGGCCCAAAAGCGCCTGTCTTTGACCTACGATCAGGGCCGGGAAATGGCTGAACATCAGCGGCTGACCCAAGCGACCGGGGTGAAGGTCTACTTTGCAGACCCGCACAGCCCCTGGCAGCGCGGGATCAACGAGAACACCAACGGTCTGTTGCGGCAGTACCTGCCCAAGGGGAGTGACCTGAGCGGCTTCACCCAGGAAGCGCTGGATGCGATCGCCTGGAAACTGAACACCCGGCCGCGCAAGTCGCTCGGCTTCAAGTGCCCCGCTGAGTTGTTCACCCCAGACGCTTTCGATTTCAGGCAGCATCACGCTGCGCTTTTTGCACTTGGTCCTTGAAACCGCCTAGTCTTTCTGATTTTATTGGCGTCCCTAGCACGACGCGCCAGATCGCCACTTGCGCTCGTGCGATCGGTCAAGCTCAGCCGATAAATCCCACATTTCTGGCAGAGAGACCAAAGGTGGAAGTGAACTCCCAGCACTTGCGAAATGAGATGCTAAATTCTACCCAGCCACTTGCCGGAAGATCACATCCAGGACCGCCGCTTCCCCAGGTGCAGCCCTCACTGTTCGTGGGCAGATACGTTACGTCGGTGCGCCACAGCGCTATCCGAAGGCATTGCGGTGGAATGCCGCTGAATCCATCTGGGATGTGGCACTTGGCGTTTCGACGGCACGCGCTGCAGCGAAAGTGTCGATTCTGGCCTCCCATTATTGCCCGCTCTGCGGCACTCGATCCGCCATCGCGCTACAACCATCGTCACGATCGGCCCGTCTGTGCCGACTGCTGGTCAATCATTGTTCCGGTCCGAAGCCCTCTCAAGCGCGTCGCCACTGCCGACGGTCTGAGTCAGTGCCCTTCGTCTAGGAACCGCTTGTCTAATTTTGGCTCTTCTGGCTTGAGTGTGGGTGAAATTGTTGGATAGCGGAGTGGAGAGGCCTTTTTTAACAGGCGTTGCGGCGTTTCTGCAGGCCGAACCTGCAGCTTCGGAGGCCAGACTGCCGGATATCGCGTAAGTGGTTTTTGCTGGAAATGGCCGGATGGCAGTGTTATCTGCTCTATGTCGTTCGGCACTCTGGTTGGAGGTATGATGCGTACCGGGAAATTGAACTTGCACGCGCGGAGGCGGAGCGGTTGGAGTGGGAGCACCGGAGTGGGAGCGGGAGGAGCGGAGGCAGCGGAGGTGGGATGAGCAGCGGAAAGCGCAATCATCAAAACAGAACGTTCAGTTGCAACTGTTCACTGACAAGTAAAGCTGTATCCCAATCTCACGGGCCAGCGGCGATATGCGTTGCTTACCATTTCCAGGGTGCAGGTTCTTGGGGCTGGTTTGATCTCGCGGGTACACATTTGATAAACCAGAGCGGTCACGCCTCAGGATTATTGGAGTTCTTGGGATAGACCCTTCAGTACAACCTCTGCGTCGGGTGGTCCCGTGATATAAAGTTGCTACCTGTCAAGCTCAGCAGTTCACTTTGCGTACCATCTCAGTATCCAATCTGTGCAGGGCAGGGGCCTTCCACGTGGCGAAGAGACGCATGGTGGTTGCCGGGTTAAGGCACAGTTTGGGCACAGCCCGAGAAACACCGACTCGTATTGGGCGCTAACCTATTGAAATTATTGGTGGGCGATGCTGGACTTGAACCAGCGACCCCTGCCGTGTGAAAGCAGTGCTCTACCGCTGAGCTAATCGCCCAATGATTGTCTCCCTTTTCGTTTAATCTTAACATGGCTTGCGTATCGTTTGGGGTGGAAAAGTTGATTTTCCGTCAATTGTTCGACAGTGTTTCATCGACCTATACATATATCGTGGCCGATCCCAAAGGTCACGAGGCCTGCCTCATTGATCCGGTCATCGATCATGTGCCCGCGTACGTTCAGTGGATCGATGAATGTGGCTTGCGTCTGGTTTATGCAATCGACACCCATACGCATGCTGATCATGTCACAGGTGCCGGTCGGCTTCGAAGCCTCACAGATTGTGCCACGGCGATTGGCGCGGAGAGCCCGGCGGAGTGTGCCACGGTCAAAATCTGTGATGGGGAGACGATTCGAATCGGTTCCTTGCATCTTCGTGCAATCCATACACCGGGTCATACGGACGATAGTTACAGTTTTCTCCTGCCCGACCGGGTATTTACCGGCGATACCCTTTTGATTCGCGGGAGTGGGCGGACGGATTTCCAGAATGGAGATGCGTACCAGGCTTATGACAGCCTTTTCAACAAGCTTTTGCGTTTGCCAGATCCGACCATGGTTTATCCCGCGCACGATTATCGCGGCTGGACCATGAGCACCATTGGTGAAGAAAGGCAGCATAACCCGCGATTGCAGGTTCGCTCTCCCAAGGAATATGCAACGCTCATGGCATCCATCAAGCTCCCGACCCCGAAACTCATGGACATCGCGATACCGGCCAACTGGGCTTGCGGTGAACCGAAAATTACGGGGTGAGCATCGCTCACAGAAGTGCGGGTGAACCCCCCAAAATCCCAAGTCAGTTAAAATCAACACCCACGGAGACTTTTGGGAATCCAGACGTGCCGATCGCCAACTCAGGCTCGACGCCCCCGCTACCGCGTGAGGGCTCCGGATCCCAGGTGCGTACCCGTTTCGCACCGAGCCCCACAGGGTATCTCCATGTGGGAGGGGCCCGAACCGCTCTTTTCAACTGGCTGTTTGCTCGCCACCACGGTGGCGTTTTTGTCCTGCGCATTGAAGACACGGATCTCGCCCGCTCTGCGGTTGAATTCAACCAGGCGATCGTATCGAGTCTCGCATGGCTCGGACTCAATCCGGATGAGGGGCCGACACTTCAAAGCAGCCGCTTCGAGCGTTACCGCGCTCTTGCGGAGCATCTGGTGGACGAAGGGCATGCCTACCGATGCTATTGCACGCCCGAAGAGTTGGCCGAACGCCGTGCGCTTCAGGTCCAGCGCAAGGAAAAAACCCGTTACGATGGGCATTGCCGTGCGGGTGCGAGCCCCCGCCCGGGAATCACTCCTGTCATCCGGTTTCGAACGCCTGAGATGGGGCGTGTGGACTTTGCCGACCTCATCCGCGGGCCGATCACATTCGACAACCGGGAACTCGACGATCTTGTGATTCTGCGTTCGGATGGTACGCCCACCTACAATTTTGGTGTGGTGGTTGATGATGTGGATATGACGATTACCCATGTGATCCGAGGGGATGATCACATCAATAACACGCCACGCCAGATACACATTTTCGCTGCACTGGGTGCTCCGTTGCCGAAGTTTGCCCATGTGCCAATGATTCTGGGTTCAGATGGGGCACGTCTTTCCAAGCGGCACGGAGCTGTCAGCGTCGAGCAGTATCGCGAGGAGGGTTTTCTTCCGGAAGCGCTGGTCAATTATCTCGTGCGTCTGGGCTGGTCCCACGGTGATCAGGAGATCTTCACGCGCGAAGAAATGGTCCGGTTCTTTGATCTGGAAACGGTGCAACGGGCACCTGCGACTTTCAATCGTGAAAAGCTCACCTGGATCAATCAACACTATCTCAAAACACTCGCTCCGGAAAGACTGCAGACGGCGCTGGAGCCACATCTTGAGGCCGCTCAAGTGCAAGCGTGGATTGACCCTCCGCTCGAGCACCTGATTCCGCTGCTCAGTGGACGGAGCCGTACGCTCAGGGAAATGGCTGACTTGGCGCGACCGTTCTACGTTGCACCGGAGACTTTCGACGAGGAGGCCTGGAGGCGATATCTGAGTGCCGATCAGGAACCGCTCTTGCGCCTGATCCGCGATCGCCTGATGGAGGTCGAACCATGGGCACAGGAAGCCTTGCATGGTGTGCTCCACGAGATTGCAAAAACGCGCGGGCTCAAGCTTGGCCAGGTGGCCCAACCGATCCGGGTGGCCCTGATGGGCGGGGCCGTCTCGCCACCGATCGACGAGACGCTGGCCGTACTGGGCCGCTCAGAATCCATAAGACGCATGGACCGGGTGCTTGACCGCATGGGCGGTCAATCGCATGATTCCACGACACTAGCTTGACAGTCGGGCCCGATACACCGAAAATGCAGAACTTCAGGGGGCCATAGCTCAGCTGGGAGAGCGCTTGCATGGCATGCAAGAGGTCGCCGGTTCGATCCCGGCTGGCTCCACAATTACGCCCCGCGCGGGGCAGTCATGTTCCTTCCGTCCCTATCGTCTAGAGGCCTAGGACACGGCCCTTTCACGGCCGTAACACGGGTTCGAATCCCGTTGGGGACGCCAACCTTATGCGAGTTATTGATGACTCGGGCGCAAACAGCGGCCCGATCCGTGTCTGACCCTCCAGCCGGTATCCGAACCTGTCCAATTTAAGGCTAATCGGCCCCGCGAGGAGGAGCCCAAGGGCTTCCCGCGCCTGGGCTACGTCAGCATGCAGCATGGCCCGTAAGTCCTTTGCGCGTGCGGTCGCCAGTTCACGGATGCTGACGGTATTGATCTGGGTGGGATCCGTTTTCAGCTGTGTCAGCTCGCTTTCAAGGTCCTTGAGCCGGGGGGATTCCCGGGTTGCCATTTCTTCCAGCACCCGTTCGGGGGCTTTGCCGCCGATGATAAGCGCGACGAACCGATCAAGTTCGCCTCGCAGACGCTGGAGCTCCGCTTCCAGCGGTTTGGCGCGATCGGGACCGGAACTCTGTCGCACCCGGACCGAATCAGCTACCCGGTCGACCAGGTAGTCGAGGGCCGCATGGGTTGACAACTGTTGCCGTAAACATGAACCTTTGTAGGTGTTGATGCTGTCCTATTACGCATGAGACTAAGTGCATGGGCAAAGACGCAGGGCGTGACCTATCGCAGATTAAGTCCCTAAACTGCTGTAAATAGCTGGCGAGCTCAGGCGGGTGGGTGCCACCGCCTCGATCCGGTCAATTGACGGTGTTTCATAACGTTAATTCAACCAGGAGATCAAAGCGATGGCAGATTATGAGATTAACGTCAGTCGGGATTTGTTGCCCGGGTTGTTGAACGGGCCGGAAGGTCTGGTGAAGCGGGTGGAGACGGTCTTGAATCAGGTACTGGAAGCCCAGATGACTGAACCTCTGGGGGCGAGTTCACACGAGCGAACCACCGAGCGTCAGGGCTATCGCAATGGCATCCGTCCCCGCACGCTCTACACCCGGGTAGGGCCTGTGACCCTCAAGGTCCCCCAGACCCGGGACGGCAGCTTTGCGCCCGAGATATTCAAGCGCTATCAGCGGAGTGAACAGGCATTCGTGCTGGCGTTGATGGAGAGGGTGGTCCAGGGGGTGTCGACCCGCCAGGTGACAGCGGTTACCGAGGCCTGGCGTGGTGCCTCGTTCTCGAAGTCGACGGTGCGTGCGCTTTGTGCCGGCCTCGATCCCCGGGTCCATGCTTTCAACGAGCGCCGGTTCACGGCCGGGTATCCGGGCCGACGGGGTGCGCGTGAGTCTGGGCATTGAGATCGGTGATTCCGAGTCCTTCGCCACCTGGAATGACTGCTTCAAGGGCCTCAAGGCCCGGGGCCTCAAAGGGGTCCTGTGGGTGATCTCAGACCGCCCTGCGGGTCTGGTCGAAGCTGCCCGCAAGCAGTTCCAGGGAGTGTCCGGGCAGCGCTGCCAGGTGCATCTCATGCGCAATCTCCTGTCGCATACGCCGAGCCGTTATCGGGCTGAGGTGGCCACACACGCCAAACGCATCTTCCAGGCCCATGATATCGCCGCGGTCCGTATGCATCTCGCCGCCTGCGTGACGCGCTTCGAAAAAAGCGCGCCCAAGACCGTCGCCTGTCTGGAGGACGGCTTCGAGGACGCCTGGAGCGTGATCGTACTGCCGGAGAAGTATCGCCAGCGCCTGCGGACCCCCCACATGCAGGAACGGCTGAACGAGGAGATTCGAAGGCGGGAGCGGGTGATCCGGATCTTCCCCAATGTCGAATCTGCCTATCGCCTCGTAGGTGCTCTGTTGGCCGAACACCATGAGATATGGGCCGAACGGCACGATCTGGATAGGGCTGAATTCCACGAGTGGCTCGCGAACCGACACCGCGCGGCACCTTCGGATCCTTCGGATAACGGGGTGTCTTTGAGTTGAGAAAGAGGCGTCACTACCGGATCGAATTTACAGCAGAGATTGGACTTGACCTGTAGCACTAGACCCATCGCCGATAGAACGATACTAACCAATGCTGTTCTCCAACCCGTAATTACCCGAGCAACCGTGAGAGCACTTCCGATTGCTCGGCGAACTTTTGGGTGTTGGTCTTCCGAAGCTGTTCCAGATTTTGTAGCTTCCAGCGTAGGCCGGGGAGCTGTTCCAGATGTGGCACGCCCAGCAGCGGCCATTCGGGCTCTGCGGTGACTAGCGATAACAGAAACCGGCGCTCATCAGCGCTCAGATCTTGCTGCAGTTCGCGCACCATGCGCTCGCGCGCCGCCAACAGCGCATCGAGCTCGACGGCCTCGGCGGTCATGCCCGTGAAATTGTGCTGGAACTCCTGGCGGATGTCGCGCAGCGGCGGAAACAGAACCTCGTGGACCGGCCGGCTATGGCTCGCAAGGTAGACGACAAAGGCGCGGCGGATGCCCGCGGTAATTCCTTCATGCGCGAAAAGCTGCAGGACGTCGAATAGATCGCGGGGATGCTGGCGGTCCATCGCCGCGACCAGCTTGCCGCCATACACGTCCTCAAGGGAAGCGACCGGGATCTCGAGATCCACCTGCAGCGTGTCGCGCGCATTCTGTCTCAGCGACACCATGCGTACCGGATGGATAGTGCCGCGCATAACGAAGTTGACCTCGATTTTGATCTCGACGCTGCCACGCCGCACCAGCAGCTTGGTCTCGCCGGAATCTGCCGCAGCCGGTGCATGAGTCCGGAAGCCTTGTTTCTCCAGGCGTGCGGCGGATTGGCGGACAGCTTCGTTGATACGTCGTAGCGCCTGCTCGCGCGGCAGGGTATGGTCCGGAAACACCAGGTCGAGGTCCACCGAGAGCCGCGGCATGTCGCGCACGAACAGATTGATCGCCGTGCCGCCCTTGAGCGCGAACGTGTTGTTGACGAGCACGAGCGGCGCCACGCGCGTCAGCATCCGAGCGCTGTCGAGATAGACCTGGTTCATGGTTTCAGCACCAGAAGCCCGTCACCGGAGCGGGATACCCACGGCCGGTTACTGCCCTTGGGCAATTGAGACGGATCGAGTTTTCCGGCCCAAGGCTGGGAGAGTTCGCGGCCGAGCTGCAAGCACAGGCGCACGGTCTTGATGCTGGTGCAGCGCTTGAGCAGATCATGCAGCACGTCGGCGCGCAGGCTGTAGGTGCTCTCGACCAGCTCGCGCGCTTCCTGTAGCGGCTGCCGCACGCCGACTTCGCTCAACACTTCCAGCAGCGCGCGTTCCGGCGCCGAGACGAGCGGGCCGCCTTTGCGGTTCTCGAAGGGCTGAACACGAAGCAACGCGTCGGGCTCCTCCTTGAAGAGCCGCTTGCGGTGGTATTCGGCCGGGAAGCGCTGGGCGAACCACTCCGGAAGGTGCCCCGCTTTCCAGCCATAAAGGTCTAGTACAGGCCGTTGCGACAGGTATTGGCGTATGCCCTGCCAGTCGAGCGCGGACTTGCCGCCGACATGCAATCCGTCAAAGCTCCGCTGCAGCAGAGCGAGGCTCGGGTGCAAGGCGGGCGGATCGTTCGGCCGGCAATAGACACCACGCGCGAGCCGTTGCAGCCAGCCAGCCCGGACATAGTGGACGGCGAGATCGGCCGATATCTCCAGGGCGGTGAGGTCCTCGGAGGTCAGCGGTGTGCCCGGTGTCAGTCGGGTATAAAGCCGATTTAGCTTGTTCAGATGAGTCGTAGTCATACTACGATTATATCAATAATTCTAAATATCGGCCAAGTTTTTATTTAGTGCTTCCATCGTAGCTCCGCTACGATAATTCGTATTATTTCAAATTGGCTGGGGAAGCCGTCTTTTGCAGCCGACCCCTTTGCACGGACACCCCGCAACGCCCCGAGAGTGAAATGCAGACGGGGTTTTCGTGACGGGTTGAAGGCTGGGAGAGAGAGACTTCCGGCACCCGTCGTGAAGACTATCCCGATCGTACATGACGCTCAGAAGATCACCCTGTCGTCCTCGCGCGACAGTCCATTCAATAAGCCCATCCTCTCTCAGGCGAACGTCTTCTGCCAATACTGCCATCATCTCTTTGCAATAAATTGGTCTGACCTGGATTATGCCGCAGTGGCATTTGCGTGCGAATGTATGAGCGAAGACGACCGTACAAAGGCAATGAACACTGTCCGGGACGAGTTGCAAGTTCTTGAGGGCCGGATGTCCTTGCAGGTTCCCTCGACTTAGGCCATCCACGGTACAAAGAACCCACTCGCATAAGACCCAATTCCATTTGGGGACGCCATATTATTAAAGCAACAAAATAACTTATATAAAACGGGTTCGAGCGTTATGCGAGTCCAGGATCTAGCGACTTGAGCGTCATCGTCTATCGCGTTCATTTCTGAACAGCCGAGGTCCTGCGTCGAAGGTGCGGGCGAAAGTGGGGAACACAAGACCTTCGTATGTCACAACAATCAGTTTCCCAGCACGACGCCCTTTTCGACAGTAAAGGGGCGAGTGGAATTGTGTCGGGTGAGCACCCCGATAGTAAAGAACAAATCAACACCCGGTCCGCTGTCAGCTGCGACACTTTGCGACCGCATGAGGGACAGGGCCGTGTACGGTGAATCTCCGGCCTGCGGCTCCGAACAATAGGCGTCCCCTCCGGTAAGGGGTTGATTTTCAGGCCACCCACGACAGATTCAGAAGCCTCGCATCAAGTGCAGATCCCCTTGAACTTGCCATCTGTCTTACGGACCTATGTGTAAGGGGAAAGACGCGGTCGTCTCCTCCGGAGGTATAGAATCAGAGAGCGATCACCCAAGATACGGGGCGAACCCATGTCCAATCAGACGCTTGCCGTCGATGACCGCTTGTATGGCTACCTGATCCACGCATCCTTGCGTGAACCCGAGATCCTCAAGAGGCTCCGCGACGAAACGGCTGCGCTGCCCGAGCATTCGATGCAGATCGCACCGGAGGAGGGACAGTTTCTCGCATTCCTCGTGCGCCTCATCGGTGCCAAGCACTGTCTTGAAGTCGGAGTATTCACGGGATACAGCAGTCTCTGGGTCGTTTCTGCACTCCCTGAAGAAGGCACACTCCGGGCACTGGATGTGAGCGAACCCTACACATCCGTGGCCAGGCGCTATTGGCGTGAAGCCGGAATCGAAGACCGGATCGACCTCAGACTGGGTCCGGCACGGAAAACCCTGCTCAGGATGACCCAGAATGGAGAGAGAGGATCGTATGATTTTGCCTTCATCGATGCCGACAAGGTCAACTATCTGCATTACTATGAATCCGTGCTCGACCTCCTTCGTCCCGGGGGGATTGTGGCCATCGATAATGTGCTTTGGGGAGGGGCTGTGGCCGATCCGTCAAACCATGAGGTGGACACAATTGCGATCCGGAAGTTCAACGAGCATCTCCACCAGGATGAGCGCATTGACCTCACGCTCATTCCGATCGGCGATGGTCTCACTGTGGCCCGGAAACGGGCATGAGGTGCTGATGTATACCTTTCAAGTGCGGTTGGAGACTCCGTTTGCCCAGTCAGTCGCGCGGGTGCGTGAAGCACTCCGCGATGAGGGTTTCGGGGTCGTTATGGAGATCGATGTCCAGTCCCTGTTCAGAGAAAAGCTCGGTGTCACCGATCAACCCTATCTGATTCTCGGTGCCTGCAATCCCGCGCTCGCCCGTGAAGCGATCGCCCGCGATCCCGACATCGGCGTGCTGCTCCCGTGCAATGTGGTGGTGCGGAGCGCAAGCGATGCGTCCGTCGAGGTGGTCTTCATGGATCCGGAGGCGGTCTTGGGTTTGACGGGAGAGGCAGATATGGTAGAGCTCGCAGGAGAAGTGCGTACACGTCTCCTCAGGGTGCGCGAGCGCCTTCACGCCTCGCCGATGGGCGTCTGATTCGAAGCAGGCAGTGGCATGTCGGATCTTGAGCTGATTTTCCGCACCCAGCACGAATCATTTGCGCGCTCGGGTGCTCCAGATCTCGAGGAGCGACTGGATGCGCTTGCCCTGCTTCGTGCCGGAGTGGTCGCTGAAGCGGATGCTCTGGCCGATGCCGTGCAGGCTGATTTTGGCAGACGGGCCCGCACGGAGACCCGGATTGCCGAGATTCTCACGGTCACGAACGAGCTCACCCACATCCGGCGCCATCTCCGGTTCTGGATGAAACCCCGCCGTGTACCCGTTGACTGGACGTTCTGGCCAGCGCGTGCCTGGATCCGGTACGAGCCGCTCGGTGTCGTGGGCGTGATCGGAGCCTGGAACTATCCCATCGTGCTGTCGCTTTCGCCACTGGCCAATGCGCTTTCGGCGGGTAACCGGGTGATGCTCAAGCTGCCGGAGCGCACCCCGGCCGCCAACACGGTTCTCGAATCACTCTTGAACCGCCTTTTTCCGAAAACCCACGTCGCGGTGGTCACGGGAGGTGTTTCTGTGGGGGAGGCGTTTGCCCGCTTGCCGTTCGACCATCTCCTGTTTACCGGGTCGACCGAGGTGGGTCGGCAGGTGCTCACGAACGCGTCTGCCCATCTCACACCCGTCACTCTCGAGCTTGGCGGCAAATCCCCAGCGATCGTGGATCGCGGCTTTCCGCTGAGAGTCGCTGCAGGCCGGATTGCGGCCGGTAAATTCCTGAACGCCGGTCAGACCTGCATCGCCCCGGACTATGTCCTTCTGCCCCAGACTTCGGCGGAAGCTTTCGAGAGGTATCTCAAGGCTGCTTTTGCGCGCCTTTATCCGGGCGGTCTCGACAGTCCCGACTACACCTGGATCATCGATCCGGATCATTGGGCGCGGCTCGGACGGCTGCTCGAGGACGCGGCCAAACGGGGCGGACGCCTGGTACCGCTTGTGACGGGTGAGCGGGAACGGCCCGCCATCGGGCGGGCGTTTCCGCCCACTTTGGTTTACAACTGCCATTCAGACATGGCCATTCTCAGGGAGGAGATTTTCGGGCCGATTCTGCCGATCGTGACGTATGAAGCGCTCGGTGAGGCGGTGGCGCACATCCGGGCAGGTCCCGCACCCCTTGCCCTTTACTACTTTGGAGGTGACCGGAAGCGTCTTGAGGAGGTACTCCGGATGACCTGTTCAGGCGGGGTGGTCGTGAATGATACGCTGCTCCATTTCGTCCAGAACGGATTGCCGTTTGGCGGAGTGGGCGAGAGCGGGATGGGACAGTACCATGGCCTACACGGCTTCCTGACCTTTTCAAAGGCCAGAGGTGTTTTCCAGCAAGGTCGCTGGAGCGGATTCACGCTGCTTTACCCGCCGTATGGTGAGCGTGCCCGACGTCTCCTGGATTTTTTGATCAAACGGCGTTGATCCTCTGCATGGCATCGGGAGCAGGTCACGGCCCCCGGGAGGGGCTTTGCCCGGTCGCTTGGGCCACAGCATGCGATAATCTCCGAAAGCACGGAGGCTCCATTCAGGGTATGCCATGAACGCACGTATCTCATTTCTCCGTCTCGTCTGTTTGAGCGTGCTTCTTGGTGTCGTGGGCGCGCTCAGTGCCCAGGTATTCCTTTGGCTGTTGCATTGGGGAACGGTCATTTTTCTCGGCTGGATCGGTGATTACCGCCCGTTGACGGTCGATGTGGCGGAGCATCTCGTCCACTGGCCTGCCTGGCGACTGGGTGATTTCTGGATTCCACTTGCCACCACGCTGGGAGGGCTTGCCGTCGGCTACTTGACGCACGCGCTCGCACCGGAGACTCAAGGGGATGGATCCGATGACGCGATCGAGACTTTTCATCATCGCGGCGGGCACATGCGTTACCGGGTCCCTTTCATCAAAACGCTGGTCAGTGTCATCACTATTGGCTCCGGTGGATCGGCAGGACGGGAGGGCCCTACCTCCCAGATCGCGTCTGGTCTGGGTGCGTTGGTCGGCGGCATCTTCAAGCTTCCGGAATCGGAACGACGCTATCTCGTCCTGATCGGCATGGCAGGTGGGCTTGCTGCGATTTTCAAAAGTCCCTTGGGCGGGGCATTTTTTGCCGTCGAGATTCTTTTTTCAACCATGGCTTTCCAGGCCGATGCCCTGCCTTATACACTCCTTTCCGCCTCGGTGGCCTACGCGTTAACCGGCTGGTTTGTAGGATTTGGTCCGCTTTTGCCTTTGCCGCATGGAACGGGATTCGGTGGCATCTCGGAACTCGGCTGGTTCGTTCTCCTGGGGATCCTGGCGGGTTTTTTCGGCGGGATCCTGCCCACGATCTACTACCGTATCAAGGACGCTTTCGATGCACTGAGACTCCCCGTGATGGTGAAACCGGCGCTCGGAGGATTACTGGTGGGGCTGATCGGACTGGTCGCGCCTCCTCTTCTGTCAGGTGGTTATGGGTACATGGAGCTCGCCTTGCGTGGAGGGTTGGGGATGGTGGCCGGGATCCTCCTGCTCCTGTCGTTCGGTAAACTCATCGTGACGTCATTGACCATCGGCTCGGGCGGGTCGGGTGGTGTATTTGCACCCATGCTGTTTGTGGGCGTTTTTCTGGGTGCGGCGTTCGCCGCGCTGCTCCAGGCACTTGGCATTCCGGGCATCAGCCCGACTGCACTCGCCCTGGCCGGCATGGCTGCGGTTTTTGCCGGTGTCGCGCGGGTCCCGCTGGCTGCTCTTTTTATGGTGATTGGGATGACCCAGGGTCATGCGCTCATCGTGCCGGTGACGATTGCCGTAATCGTCAGTTTCTGGGTCCAATCCAGCCTGAGTGCCAAGTTCCGGGATCCCATTCTCTATCGGTCACAACGACACGATCCGGAACGGTTGTCGCCCTAGAGGGAATTCCTGCTGATACAGGGCCAGTCACTGCTACCCCAAAGAGCGGCTGCGCATGAAATGGTTCGTCTCCAAAGATCCACCGCCGTTCACTCCACGGATGAATCCATGGAGTGAACGGCACGTCCGGTTAATATTTCCGGAGGATGGCTTCCGCCTGGCTCAAGCGGTACTCGGATTTGCGCGCCAGGATGATTTCAGGCTGGGTGGGTGCGGCATCAGCCCCCTCGACGATACTGAAGAGGTATCCGAACTCGCCATTCAGCTGACCGAGCGTGTGCAGAGCCTGAGTGACCCGGGCGATGGCCTGCCGGTGGCTCCCCCCCTTGTGCTGCAAGCGTTTGAGCAGGGATTGGGCTCTGTAATAGGCCAGTGTGTCACGAGTGAGATAGTCGGTGAGCGCTTGAGCCAGCCGATACTGGGCGAGATAGGCCTTACGGGTTGTTCGCACCCGGGGATCGGCGCGCACCAGAAGGGAGGTGGTTGCATGATGACCATCGACTGCAACCGACACAAGGTATCTCCCTGGAACCACGATGGGACCCCGTGGCGTGATCGGGGTTGCATGGTAGAGGCCTGGACCCTGATAGCCCCGCCTGAGAGATTCGGGCGGCGTGGCCCGGAGATGCCAGACGAAGCGGTTGAGACCCTCTCGTGCGGTGGGCGCCTTTTGCCGGGCGATCCAGAGTGTCGGGAAGGGGGCCCGTGGTGGGGGCGGGAACGTCATGGTGCTTGTGTAGCGCCGGACCAGTTTGCCTGCGGGCGTTCGTATCGTGAGCGTGAGGGGGCCTTTGGGTCGGGTTCCGAGATAGTAATAGATCGCAGCCCCCGTGGTCGGGTTTGCGGCGTGCGGGGTTTCGGGTGGCAGGGGTTCGTCCCGGTAGAGTGTGCGCCGCAGCCGGTAGGCAGGGGTGGGGCGCTCAAGCACGAGTGCTTGATGGATCCAGTTGGCCTGGGCCTCACGGAGGGGGGCCAAGTCATCCAGCATCCAGAACCCGCGGCCGTGGGTAGCGATGACAAGTGCGTGGCCGTGAATCGCGATGTCGCGCACGGATACGGTCGGCAGGTTCATCTGCAGTTTCTGCCAGTGCCCTCCGTTATTAAAGGAGACGTAGAAGCCGGTTTCGGTCCCGGCGTAGAGCAGCCCCTTGCGTACCGGATCCGGGCGGATGACGTGAAGATAGGCCGGAGAGTGGATCCCATTCGTGATCGACTGCCAGTGACGCCCGAAATCGCGGGTGACATAGAGGAATGGTTTGAAATCATCGAGTCGGTGGCGGTTGGCCGAAAGATAGGCAACCGCAGGATTGAAGGGGGAAGGCGCGATGTTTTCGATCCGGGTCCACGGCGGCAAACCGGCCGGAGTGACCTCGCGCCAGTGTCTGCCGCCATTGAGGGTGACCCAGACCCGGCCGTTTGTGGTGCCGGCCCAGATCTCCCCCTTGCGGATGGGAGAGGGATCGATCGTGTAGATGACGCCATATCCCAGCTGGGTTGCATTTTTGAGGGTCACGGGTGCCCGGTGGCTGATTGGGCTGTGCGGGGGTCGAGGCCGTGCAAGGTCGGGGCTGATCACCGACCAGCTGTCCCCCTGGTTGTTGGACCGGAAGACGACCTGAGCGCCCGCGTAAAGAGTCTTGGGATCGCGTGGCGAGAGTGCGAGCGGAGTGTTGAACGGATAGCGGTAGCGCAGTTTCCAGGGTGGAACGCCGTAGGTCGTTACCGGCCACGGAGAGATGTTCCGGGTTTCGTGAGTGTAGAGGTTCTCACGGGTGATGTTGCCTACGATGCTCGATCCGTAAACGATGTTGGGGTTAGCCGGGTCCGGGAGCACATACCCGGCTTCCCCGCCAGCCGTGGAATACCAGGAGTGGTTGCTGACGAATCCCCTGAAGTCCCGGCTCCGGATGCCGATGCTGCCCGAATCCTGCTGGGTGCCGTAAATCCGGAATGGGAAGCGGTTATCGGTCGCGACATGGTAGATCTGCGCTGTGGGCTGGTTGTACCAGGAGGTCCAGGTGAGCCCGCCATCCACACTGATTGAGGCACCCTGATCGGCGCCAATGATCATGCGGCGGGGGTTTTGGGGGTCGATCCACATGGTATGAAAATCATCGCCGCTTGGAGAGCCCTTGATGGAGGTGAAATGCCTCCCGCCATCGGTTGATTCGTAGAAGGCCGTATCCATCACGAAAAGCGTCTCTGGATGTTTCGGGTCAGTATCCACTTCCCCGAAATACCAGTCGCCCCCCCAAAGCCTCGGGTCGTGATTCACCTTCGTCCAGCTCTGGCCGCCGTTATTGGAGCGGTAGAGTCCACCTTTGGCCGCGCCCACCAGGGCATAAAGTTTCCGCCCTTTCGATCCCGATACGATCGCCAAGCCGATCCGGCCGAGATCGCGTCGTGGCAGACCACGATCCGCAAGTCGTTGCCAGGTACGCCCGCCGTTCTCTGAACGCCAGATGCCACCGCCGGGCCCGTTCACGACGCCGTAGTGACCGTAAAACGGAAAGCGGAAATTCCAAAGTGCGGCGTAAACCAACGCCGGATGGGACGGATCGCGCGTGAGGTCGATGGCACCGAGATCCGGGTTTACGTAGAGGGTTTTTTCCCAGGTGCGTCCGCCATTCGTGGTGAGAAACACGCCCCGCTCTGGATTGGGGCCGAACGCATGCCCCAAAACTGCGACGAGGAGGGTATCGGCCCGCCGCGGGTCGACCGAAATGGCCGCGATGTGCTGACTTTTCCGGAGTCCGATCCATTTCCAGGTGTGACCACCGTTGTCCGAGCGGTACATCCCGTCACCGAAGGACATGTCCGAGCGCAGCCCCGCCTGCCCGGTACCCGCATAGAGAATCCGGGGGTTCGAGGGTGCGACGGCGATGGCGCCGATGGACGAGACGGGTTCATGTTGAAAACGGGGCTGCCAAGTGCGTCCGCTGTCATGGGTGACGAAGATGCCTCCATCCGCAGTGCCGATGTAATAGGTATTGCGCCTGCCCGGGATCCCGGCGACCGAGGTCACCCAGCCACCCCGGAAGGGGCCGACGAAGTGCATGCGGAGCCGGTCGATGAGCGCGCGGGGCATGGCCTGGGTTAAGGCGGGTGTGAGCACCCCAACAAGGATCGCGATGAAGAGTGGAATCCATCGGTGAGACGGGTGGTTCGCAAACGGGCGTGTGGGTGTCATTTTTGGTTCTCCAAACGGGTGGCAGCTTGGAACGATGCGCGGAAAGGCTTGTGCAAGTCTGCCTGTGCAGATTCATGATAACGCCATCATGGCGGGCAGTCGAATGCCACCCCTACGGGGTGGAGAGATGCCCCCAGACCTGTGTGTTGCCGCCCCGTCTTTTGGCTTCGTAAAGCCCCCGGTCGGCCGCAGTGATCCAATCCTCCGGTTTGATGTCTCCAATCTCAAGTGCCACGAGCCCGATACTGGCCGTTGGCGGGGCGCTCATTCGGACGAGCGGTGTGGTTTCCTCGTGGATACGGGTCTGGATCTTCTGCGCGATCTGTTCGGCTGTCTCCCGCGGGGCAGAAGGCAACACGATGGCGAACTCATCCCCACCGAGGCGGCAGATGGTATCAGCTTTCCGCACGGAGTGAGTGAGCGCACGAGCGGCCGCGACCAGAACCGTGTCCCCAACGGGGTGCCCTTCCCGGTCGTTGATGGCCTTGAATCCATCCAGATCAAGGAGGATCAGGATCCCGGGCTCGCCCATGTGGGTCCGGTCCAGTGCTTCGAGAAGACTCTCATCGAGCAGGCGACGATTGCCGAGCCCCGTGAGGGGGTCGTGGAATGCCGCATGGTGCATCCGGAGTTCGCTCCGCTTCAATGTGGTCACATCTTCGAGGAGGAGAATAAACTCCCGTTGCGTCACTTCGCCGAGCGACCGGATCGGTATGCAATGGGCCGAATAGAAGTGCTGTTGGCGATCCGGATTCCAGGATAGCTGAAGGGGAAAGCTGTGACGGCTACCCGTGAGGGTCTGTTCAAAACGCGTTTTGAGTGTGGCATATTGCTCGGGTCCAACCAGAGAGAGCAGGGAGATGGAGACCGTCCCTTCGGACTCAACGCCGAGCTGCTCGCCCAGCGCCCGGTTGATCCGGCGTAACACGAGATCGGATGTCACGATGGCGGTGAACACCGGAATCGAGTCGATGACGAGGAGGAGTTCCTCCCGATCCGTTTGGATCATCTGTTCCGCCTGTTTGCGTCGCTCGATTTCTTCGGCCAGGGTTTGGTTTTTGTTGTTGAGTTGGACCGTGATGCGCTCGGCCTCAACGGTCAGAGCGGTATTGTCACGATAACCCTGATGGGCAGCCTGAGCGGAGAGATCGACCGTGACCCAGAAGAGAAGAATCATGAGTCCGCCGATCAGCTGACTATCGGTTGGAAGCGAGAAGAGATAGACGCCGAGAGCGGTCAGGATGGGCAGGGCAAAAAGCCGGCTGCCCCATGGGATCCAGAAGTTGGTCACGGTCGATCCCGCAACGAGACCGGTGAGCAGAAGCAGGTTGATGAAGACGATGGCGGTGGGTGGATGGAGACCCGGGAGCCACCAGGCGAGTCCCCAGGAGAGACCTGAGCCGAACATGGCCACCGTGAGGCGCCGGGTCCAATAGGCGAGGGGATGGGCGACCCCCTTCCGTCGATAGCGGTGAATGAGTTCCAGCCGATAGGCCGTGGCGAGCAGGAGGACTAGGTACCATCCGAGAATCCAGCTGTGCACGGCATGGGGAGCATGATTCCAGATCAGAAAGGATTCGATCAGGCCGATCAGGATAACCGTGATCTGGGGCATGATCATTCTGGCCAGAAAATGATCGATCAGTTTCCGATCGTAATCCTCTGTGCAGTGTGCCTGAGTGGTATCCATGCCGGGAGGGTTCATGACATGAGTCCTGTGCGACTCCGATTGCTGCGCTTACCCTCAATAATCGCACAAAAACAGTATGTACTCACGCGCAACCGATCTGAGGGTATCGCCTCTTCGATCTTGAGGGCCGGTACCCGAACCGGGTGAGTGGAGTGACCTCCTGGGCGCCTGTCCGAGTCATGAAGCTGGCGTCATTCACGGCCCACTTCGGGCACGATTTGACGGCAGGGTTTCCGATACGCCTCCACCGGGTGGTGGATTGGGAGGCATTCCGGTCGGTGTTGGGTGGGGCGCTGCAGCAGTCGCGCTTGAGGCCGCAGACCCTGCCGCCTGCGCACAGCCCGGCATCCAGATCCAGTCGGGTCGGATCGGATCGGTAGACAAAGAGGACGATCAGGCATGAACGGCGTTCCGTGCTATGGGCGCGCGGTTCTCAGCGGAGCGTTTGCCATGCAATTGTGCGCATAGTGAGATGATCCATTCTCGGAGGCCCGCACGCTATCGTCCATCACTATTGCTCCATCACGATGACCTGCACACCCGGCCTTGCGGTGTCCGTTCAAGCCAAAGCCCACTTTCCCGGCAGGATCGACGATCGTGAGTCCTTACGCAACGACGAATCCCCTCAGTCCCGGCGTGCGAGGGTCTTTCAGCAAGAACCCGGTCTTCCCCTTTTGCCGTTCACTAGAGTGTCCGGATCGCTTCAGCGGGGGCGAGTCGGGCGGCGCGGAGCGCCGGGAGCAGGCCTCCGATCAGGCCGAGAATGAGCGCATCCAGCATTCCGGTTGCCATGAGCGGCACTGTGACCTGGAAACGGAAGACGATTTGCGAGAAGTTCGAGAGCGTCGATGCTTCGTATCCGTTGAAGCCGAGATAGGCGACGGCCGAGCCGAGTGCGCCCCCCACGAGGGCGAAGAAGAGGCTCTCGATGAGGACGGCGGCCAGGATTGGAGTGCGCCCATAGCCCAGGATCCGGAGGGTCGCGATCTCCCGGGTGCGGTCAGCTACAACAGCGTACATGGTGTTGAGCGCGGCAAAGATGGCGCCCAATCCCATGAGCACGAGGATGAGTGTTCCTGCAACATCGATAAAACGGGCCAGCGTCTCGGCCTGTTTGGCAAAGTAGCGCATCTCGGGTTCAACCTGAACCGTGAGGCGCGGATCGTGTTCGACGGCGGTCCTGAACCGGGTGTAGTCGTCCGGTTTTCGAAGCGCCACATAAAGCGAGCTGAAGTTGTCGCCGCGTTGAAACGCGCCCTCGAGCGTGGGGAGGTCAGCCCAAATCTCCGAACTGTGGATGCCGCCTTGGTCCGTGAATATCCCGACCACATGCCAGACGACATGTCCGCTTTCGAAGTGGTCGCCGAGACCCAGTCCCGTGAAACGCTCGGCAGCGCTCCGGCCCACGATCACTTCGTTGAGTCCCGGACGGAACAGTCGTCCTGCAATCAGGTGGATGTGCGGGTGTAGGCGGAAAACCATTGGGGTGACACCGCGCAGCGGGACATTGGATTCGGTCCGGGTATGACGCTCCATGCGGCTGATCACGACCAAAAGCTCCGGCGAGATCCAGGGTCCCTTGGATCCGACTCGCACGCCCGGCTCGCCGCCAATGATCTGTGCGTCGCTCTGGGTCAAGTTGCTCGAGAGTTCAGCTCCTGCACCCTTGCGGAGTACCAATGCGACACCCGGCACTCCCGTGGCCCGGACGGTCCGGCTGAACCCCTGGGCAATGGAAAGGACGGAGACGAAAACGAGCACCACGCCGAGGAATCCCGCGATTGCAACCAGGGCCACATCGAGCCGTCGCGGCAGACTCCGGAGCCCGATGCCGATGAGAGAGCCGGTTTCACGTATGAAGCGCATGATTCAGCCTCCCCTCAGCGCATCGGCAGTCTTGAGGCGCTGGATCTGGTAGACGGGAAGGAGCGCCGAGGCACAGGCGAAGAGGATCATGAGTCCCAACCCCTTGAGTTCTGCACCCGTGGTGAGTCTCAGGGTGGGTAAAAACTCGGCCAGAAAGGTGTGCAGTCCCTCAACCAGAAGCGCTGCGAGGAGGGTTCCGAGGATACCGCCGGTCAGTACCACCACGAGCGCTTCGGCCAGGATGAGCGCGAAAATCAGCCGACGCGAATAACCCTGAGTCCGAAGAATGGCGATTTCTGAACTCCGTTCGCGCACCGAGCGGGCCAGGGTGTTCGCGGTCACGAGCAGCATCGTGAAGAAAACAGCGATCAGGATGTCCTGCACAATGAGACCGATGTCGACGGTCTGGTCGATGAAATTCTTCATGAACGTTCTGGCGCTGGAGGTGCGCGTCGGATAGGGTGAGTTCGCAAAACGCGTATCAATGCGATGAGCCACCGCGGTCAGTTCCGACAGGTGGTGAACCTCAATGCGCAACATCCCGATCACGTTGGGTTTGTTGACCCCTCCATTCCAGTAGCGGTAATGCAGGATCACGACCTGCTCGAGGGTCCGGCTCTTTGAGTGAAAGATGCCATCGAGCTTGACCGGCCAGGTATTCGTGCCGTTCGGGTGAACCCAGATATTCGACCGGATCGGGATAATCTCTCCGATCTTCCAGTGATACCTCCGGGCCACGGAGCTTCCGACGAGTGCCCCGCGGCGGTCGCCGAGCCAAGCCGTACGCTCGGTTGTGGGCAACGAGAGCTGCCGGGTGCGTTGTGCGAGCCACCGTTTGGGGGATACGGCGAGCGCAAAAAGAATCTGGCTTTGATGCTGGTAGTAGGCGCCGATCCAGACCTCATAGGCCACCTTCGCCACGCCTGGTATGGATGCGATTTCAGCGGCATCCGCGCGCGGAAGCGATTCGATGAAGGACATGGAGCTCATGGTGATGAGTGTCCGCCGGTTCGCGGTTTTGACCCCCCCGTAGAACGCGTGACTGAGCGCCATAAGCAGCCCGAAAAGGAGAAACGCCATCATGACAGAGGCGATCGTGAGGAGCGTCCGCACCCGATGGCGACGGAGAGCGGCGAAGACTAGCGGATAGAAGCGAAACAGGGTTGGCATGGTTGGTCTTCAGGCAGCGCGGAGCTCGCCAACCAGTCCCTTCTCCAGATGCACGACCCGGTGGGCCAGTTCGGCGGCGTGAGGATCATGGGTCACCATGAGGATGGTTTTATGCAGCCGTTCGTTGAGTGTTTTGAGCAGTTCCAGAATCTCATTGCCCGCTGCGCGGTCGAGATCCCCTGTCGGCTCGTCGCAAAGGAGAAGGGGCGGATCGGTCACGATCGCACGGGCGATAGCGACCCGTTGTTGTTGCCCGCCGGATAGTTCAGGTGGACGGAAGTGGTGCCGTTCGTTTGGCAACCCGGTGAGTGTCAGTGCCGCTTCCACGCGTTTTGCGCGTTCCGCACGACTGAGTGGCTGCAAAAGGAGCGGTAACTCGACGTTGCGCGCGGCGCTCAGAACCGGGATCAGGTAATAGAGCTGGAAGATGAAACCGATATTCCGGGAACGCCAGCGGGTGAGCGCGGATTCCCTGAGCCCAGCGAGTTCGGTTCCGGCCACCCGGATGCGGCCCTGGTCCGGGTGGTCGAGTCCACCGATCAGGTTGAGAAGGGTTGATTTGCCGGAGCCTGAGGGTGCCATGAGTGCGATGAAATCTCCGGATGCGACTGTGAATGAGAAGTGGTCGAGTACATGGACGATCTCGTCTCCGCGACGGTAGCTCTTGCTCACGGCTTCAAGATCGACTGCTGGTGTGGGAGTCGTGGATTCAGGCAGGATGGCGGTCATGGGTGTGATCTCAATAAGAGTGCTCTGGATGCAAGCGTGTCAAAGTTCCTGATCAAGGTCAATAGTCTCCATTCGGGGCAGTCAGGAGTTTCTGATGAGGCACCATGAGGCGCTCAGGCGGGGCGATGCCGAACATTAACCCGCTCTCCATCATGGATGCGGGATGACCAGCTGATGATGACTCGTGCACCTCCCGGGAGCCCCGTGACGAAAATCTGCTGTGAGCCCTTGTGGGGTAGTACCTGGATACGAGCCCGAACCGCATGTCCACCCTCATCGAGAAAGACGAACGGTTGAGATGCCGCATTGAAAACGGCATGTCGGGGTAACGCGACAGGCCCCGATGGAGCAAGGGGAGGCACGGTTTTCGAATAAAAATACACTTCGCCAGCCATCTCGGGCAAAATCCGTGGGTCGAGGTGCTGGAAGGCAACGCGAACCTTGACCGTCCCTTTGTTCTTGTTTGCGGTCGGAACGACACTGATCACGTGCGCGGGTATATTCCAGTCAGGATAGGCGTTCAGGACTACGCGGGCAGGCTCGCCCTCATGCACCCGGTCGATGAAGGATTCATTGACGTCGACGTCCATCTCAAGCGATTGCATGTCCACAAGCTCGCAGATGCCGGTTTTTGTGAACCCGCCGACTGCAGCCGGTGAGATCATTTCGCCACGGTGGGCATATTTGGCCGTCACAATCCCGGTAAAGGGCGCCCGAATCACCGTATGGCCAAGTATGATCTCGGCGAGAGCAAGCTCCGAGCGGGCGGCTGCGACTTCGGCCTGGTCATGCAGGAGACCCGCCTGATCGAGCGCCACGGCAGCCTGCGCCGCATCCAGTGCCGAGCGACTCTCGAGTCCCTGCCTGAAGATGGTCCGGATCCGGACCCAGGTTTTACGGTCGAGGGCGAGTTGGGTCTGAGCGGATTCGACGAGCGCTTGATCGGCCCGGAGTTGCCGCCTGGCCAGCAGCACATTCGCGCGGGTGGTGCGGGCGGCCAAGCGGGCCAGAATTTGCCCATGTCGAACCGCCATCCCCTCCTGCACGTAAACTGCCCGTATCATTCCCGTGATACGCGAAGAAACAGTGGTTTCGCGGCGAGCGACGACATATCCCGCCGCGCTCAGTACTGCCCGATTTGTGGTTGTTGCACTCGTGCCCGAAAGACGCAGAAGCCGGACCTTGGGGGGTGCTCCTGAAGGGCTGGAACCATCCGGAATGAATATCCAGAGGAGGGCCGCGATGAGGGCGAGAAGTATGACTCCTCCTCCAAAGCGGAGCAGGCGGCCTCGGCTCCCGTGCGCTTGGCCTGAGCGCCTTGCCTGCGGGTGTTCAGCTGGCCTGTCGGGGGACTTGAGGGAGGCCAACGCTTCTTCTTTGTCCATATGGGTCGTTGTTTTACGTCTGCGCGATTATACAGGGGTGTACGGATTTATGTGCAAATCCCTGGCGAGTTAAAGTGGGCATGGGGTGAGACGCTGACCTTTTGTCGTCTGCCACGGGCCCACCACCAGCATCCGAAATCCATCAACCTGTGGGAGCGCCTGAATGGGGAAATCAAACGCCGCACCCGCGTGGTGCGCATATTTCCGAACATCGAAAGCTGCCTGCGGCTCATCTGGTCCCTCTGCGTGGGGACCCATGAGAGCTGGCTCGAGGACAACCGTGACCTGAATATAGACTGTATTGAAGGAGCAAAAGAAAGGATGCCTGAGAGCGGCAGTCCGATGAAATCCACCCCCATGCCCAAAAGGAATTTGCACAACCTGGGCGCACTCAACCCGCGAGGGGAGCTTTTGGATGCAGCCACCTGTCCAACCGGGTTTCGGGAAGCAAATCTGGAATTCCGTAGAATGGGAGACTCGGTGTAGGAGTCAAGACGTGGCAAATATCTGGATCATCGGTGCCAGTAGCGGAATCGGCGCGGCGTTGGCTGTGGCACTGGCTGCGGAGGGTCATAGTGTCGTGATCAGTGCCCGGCGCACCGATCTTCTAAGTGAGGTGTCCGGGCAGTCACCGCGGCCTGGGGCGATTGTCCCTTTGCCGCTCGATGTCCGGGACCGCTCCACTCTCGAATCGGCCGCAACCCAGGTCTTCACCCGCTTCGGACGGCTCGACTACTGCTTTCTCAACGCCGGAAAATATGAGCTTTCGCGCGCTGGCATGGACCCCACGGTTTATGCGGAAGTCACGCGCGTGAACTACTTGGGCGTGGTCGAGTGCCTCGCGGTCGTGATTCCCCGTCTGATCCAGCAAGGGTCAGGTCAGGTCCTCGTGACCGCCTCCGTTGCCGGCTACCGTGGATTGCCACAGGCTGGCGCGTATGGCCCGACCAAGGCGGCTCTGATCAGCCTCTGTGAAACGCTCGCCGTCGAGCTGAAGCCTCGGGGTGTCACGGTACGGGTCATCAATCCGGGCTTCATTCGTACGCCCATGACGGCCAAGAACCGGTTTTACATGCCTTTTCTGATCGGGGCGGAAGATGCCGCACAAAGAATCCTTCGCGCACTGCCCTCGAAACGCTTCGAGATCGCTTTCCCCTGGCAGATGATATTCATAATGAAGATCATGAGGATGCTGCCAAACAGGCTTTATCTCTGGATGATGGCGAAAATCGCACCGACACCGAGCGCCTTTGACCAGTCTGGAAGTGTTTGAAAGGACAGGTCAAGCATCAGTGGCATGTTGATTTATAATCATTCCTCATGCTTGGGGCGGTAGCTCAGTTGGGAGAGCGTCGCGTTCGCAATGCGAAGGTCGTGGGTTCGATCCCCATCCGCTCCACCATTTCGGCGTCCAGATAAATCCCACAACGTCCATCAAGCCCACGTTTATCAAGCAGTTACAGGCTTTTTATCATCCGCTGCCGTCCCAAGGAAACCTAGACAGCCGGGGGTATTTGGGGGTATAGACCCCCTGGGGGTACAAGGGGTACAAATTGGAGGGTAGCACCATGTTGACCGAGACCTGCATCCGTGCCGCCAAACCCGGCAAGAAAGCCATGAAGCTGTTTGACGGGGGCGGTTTGTATCTGCTGCTGCATCCGAATGGCTCAAAGTATTGGCGTCTCAAATACCGTCACACCGGCAAGGAAAAAAACCTTCGCCCTGGGCGTCTATCCCGACGTGAGCCTGAAGCAGGCGCGCCAGGGTTGCGAAGATGCCCGCAAACAGATCGCTTCAGGACGCGGCCCCGCTGCCGAGCGCAAGGCCGCGAAGCAAGAAACCGATCCCGAGAGCTTCGAGGCAGTTGCGCGTGAGTGGTTTGCGAAGTTTTCACTCCACTGGGCGGTTTCCCATAGCGACAAGATCATCCGTCGCCTGGAACGAGACCTGTTCCCCTATCTGGGCACCCGGCCCATTAAGAGCATCGCGGCACCCGAACGCCTGACGGGACTGCACCGCATCGAAGCGCGCGGCACGTCTGAAACCGCACACCGGGCCTTGCAGCACTGTGGCCAGATATTCCGCTACGCCGTCGCGACAGGTCGAGCCGAACGCAACCCCGTCGGGGACTTGCGCGGAGCGCTCGCGCCGACCCAGGAAACCCATTACTCCTCGATTACGGATCCCAAGGCCGTGGGCGAACTCTTGCGCGCCCTGGACGGTTATCAGGGCGATCTCATTACACGCTCCGCGCTCAAACTGGCACCGTTGGTGTTCGTGCGTCCCGGGGAACTGAGGCGCGCCGAGTGGACGGAGATTGACTTCGACCAAGCCGAGTGGCGCACCCCGGCAGAGAAGATGAAGGCGCGTGCGTTGCATGTGGTGCCGTTGTCCAATCAGGCGCTAGCAGCCTGTCGGACTTTCGCGGGTCAGTCTATTGATGTATAATTATTTATAAATCAATATGATGAGTGAACTATGGCCCACTTTATCGACCCCGACCGCAAGACCAGTTATCTCCTGCCTCCGTCCATGGAGGACTGG
>DAHXNI010000045.1 GCA_027365475.1 Pseudomonadota bacterium
GCAGGGTCCCGTTCTTGAACCATTCCCATGCGGTGCGATAAGTCACGCCCTGCGTCTTTGCCCATGCACTTAGTCTCATGCGTAATAGGACAGCATCAACACCTACAAAGTTCCATGTTTACGGCAACAGTTGTCAACCCCAGTTCCTGCCTCACGGCACACGCACTGATCGCACTCTGCCTGAACTCAAACGCATCCCCAAAAATCAAAGGGCTTGGTGGCGATCGTTGCCAACCCTCAGAGCTGATGTTTGATCAACCCGGCGACCCGCACGCCTGGCTTGCGCGATCTGAACCAGACGGACCCGAAACACAAAAAAGGTGGTCTCAGGCGTCCACATCAACCGGTGTGGCGTCACTCCCGCGCAGCCGATCCAGATAACGGGCCAGAAGGTCGACCTCGAGGTTAACCCGTTGACCCAACACATAGTGCCCGGCGATGGTCTGAGCTCGCGTAAACGGGATCAGCATCACGGACAGGGATCCAGCGTCCACGGTATTGACGGTCAAACTCACGCCATCGACCGCGATCGAACCCTTGACGGCCATCAAGCGCATCAGGGACTCTGGGGATTCGATTTCGAGTTCCATGCAGTCGCCCCGGGTCTCCATCCGAATGATGACCCCAACCCCGTCGATGTGCCCACTCACGAAATGCCCACCCAGTTCGTCCCGCAGCCTGAGCGCGGGTTCCAGGTTAACGCCATCTCCGACTGCCAAGTTCCCGAGTGTCGTGCAGCGGAGGGTCTCCTCAGAAAGATCGAATGCATAGCGATCGGATCGTTTTTGCGCCACGGTGAGACAGGAACCATTGATCGAGACGCTCGAACCTCGGGCAAACCGGAGTGCGGACGCAGACACCCCCACCACGAGCCGGGAACCGTGTGCCACCGGCCCGATGGCTACCACTTCACCGATCCCTCGAACAATACCGGTAAACATCAATGCTTCCGGTCAGCCGGTCTCAGAATGAGTCTCAGATCCTCCCCCACTTGCCGAATATCCCGGATCTTCCAGTCCGGGCTTAGACCGAGGGCTTCCGGAGAGGTAAGCGCAACCATGGGCTGAGCATTGGATCCCAGTAGACGAGGAGCGAGGTAAAGCCAGCATTCATCGATGAGCTGCTCACGCATCCAGGCTCCGGACAAGGTGGGCCCCGCCTCGATCAGCACCTCGTTCAGAATGCGCCGCCCAAGGAGCGACAGGACCTCACCCAGTGCGAGCCCACCCGCACCAGCGGCAACCCGGGCAACTTGGATCCCGAGCTGTTCATGACCGGTCGTATCGGATCCGGCGAGTGTCACGAGGAGACTCTCTTCAGTAGGATGAAACACGCGTGCTTCCGGTGGACAAGAGGCATGCGAATCAAGCACGACCCGAAGGGGCTCCCGTATCTCCCCGACGTCACTTCCCGGTTCACGGCGCACGGACAAAAGCGGATTATCCTTCAAAATGGTACCGGAACCGGTTACCACTGCCGATGAACGGGCCCTCAGCCTGCGGACATCGTCCCGGGCAGCCTGACCAGTGATCCAGCGGCTCGCACCATTGGCGAGGGCAGTCCGTCCATCCAGGCTCGCCGCCAGTTTGACCGTGACCCAGGGCCAACCGGTTTCATGACGTTTGAAAAACCCGCGATTCAGTTCCCGTGCTGTACGCGAAAGCGGACCCTGCCCGACCTCAATCCCGGCCTCTCTGAGCATCCGGCTGCCTCCGGCGGCGGCTGGATTCGGATCGGGTACCGCAAAGACCACCCGGGCCACACCGGCATTGACCAAGGCAGGTGCACAAGGTGGAGTACGCCCCACATGGGCACAGGGCTCGAGCGTGATGTAGACGGTTGCCCCCCGTGCCTGGCTGCCGGCTTCGGCCAGCGCTTCAATCTCCGCATGCGGTCCCCCGATCCGTCGATGGGCGCCCCGGCCAACGATCGCACCCTCCCGAACGATCACGCAGCCGACCCGGGGATTGGGATGGGTCGTCTCAAGCCCGATCCGGGCCAGCCTGAGCGCCTCCGCCATGAAGTAATCGTCACGCGATGGATCGCTCGACATCCGTATACCTCACGCAGACTGTGACGGGTCGTTTTCAGGAATCTTTGTTTCCACATCCGGACCGGTACCCGATAGATGCTCAATCGCGCGCCTGAAATCCTGTACATCCTGAAAATCCCGATAGACGGAGGCGAAACGTACATACGCCACCTGGTCAAGTATCTTCAGTTGGTCCATCAGCCATTCGCCGATCCGCCGCGACGAAACCTCGACGTCACCCAAAGACCGGATCCAGTGCAAAAGCTCCGTTACGATCGGCTCGAGCGCCTCCGTCGGGACCGGCCGCTTCTCAAGCGCCCGGACAAGCCCGGTACGAACCTTGTGCTCGTCAAACGGCTCTCGCCTCCCGTCCCGCTTGACCACTCTCGGATAGGCCCATTGCGCCGTCTCAAGCGTCGTGAATCGTTCATTGCAGGTCGGACACTCACGGCGCCGCCGGATGCCCTGGCCACCAGGCACCAGCCGGGAGTCGATCACCCGGGTGTCCTCATGCCCGCAGACGGGACAATGCATGGGTGACTATCCGTAGACCGGAAATCTCTGGCACAGTTGAAGGACGGCTGCACGAAGACTCTCAAGGTGCGGATTGTCAGCTGCTCCGCTGAGACATTCCGCGATGGTTTCCGCCACCCAGCGCGACTCCTCTGTTCCCAAGCCTCGTGTGGTCATGGCGGGGGAGCCGATGCGTAATCCGCTGGTGATCCTGGGTGGACGCGGATCGTTCGGGACTGCGTTCTTGTTGACCGTGATATGGATCGATTCAAGCCGGTGTTCCGCTTCTTGGCCCGTCAGCGGGTGACCAATCAGATCCAAGAGCAGAAGATGATTGTCGGTACCGCCCGAGACCACCCTGAGACCCCGCTTCATGAATGCATCAGCCATGGTGCGGGCATTGGCCACGACCTGGGCCTGATACATCCGAAACTCGGGTTCGAGAGCTTCCCTGAAAGCAACCGCTTTGGCGGCAATCACATGCATGAGCGGTCCACCCTGGGTTCCTGGGAAAACCATGGCCGACAGTTTTTTGGTGATCTCCGGATTGTCCCGCGCCAGGATCAAGCCGCCACGAGGTCCGCGCAGCGTTTTGTGAGTCGTTGAGGTCACAACATCGGCATGGGGGATGGGATTGGGATAAAGCCCTGCTGCCACAAGTCCCGCGACGTGCGCCATGTCGACGATGAGATAGGCACCCACCCGGTCAGCAATCGTCCGGAAAGCTGCCCAGTCGATGATACGCGAATATGCTGAAAAACCGGCGATCAAAAGCTTTGGCTTTTCATGCTCGACCAGTTTCTCGACCGCATCATAATCAATGAGTGCGGTATCCGGGTCGATACCGTACTGGGTTGCTTCAAAGAACTTTCCGGAAAAGTTGACCTTGGCCCCATGGGTGAGATGGCCGCCGTGGGCGAGACTCATGCCAACGATCCGATCGCCCGGTCGCGCCAGAGCAAGGTACGTGGCCGCATTGGCCTGTGAACCCGAGTGCGGCTGGACGTTCACATAGGCGGCTCCGAAAAGACGCTTCGCCCGTTCGATGGCCAGAGTTTCCGCCTGATCCACGAACTCGCAGCCCCCATAGTAGCGGTGGCCTGGATAACCCTCGGCGTACTTGTTGGTCAATACGGACCCTTGGGCTTCGAGAACCCTTGGACTCGCGTAATTTTCCGATGCGATGAGTTCGAGGTAGCATTCCTGGCGCTTTTTTTCACCGGCGATAGCCTGGGCGAGTTCAGGATCGTAATCGGCAATGGGTGTCGTGCCAGCATACCGGGCTTTCGTTGTCATGAACCAGCGCCTCGCCTGGGATCTCACGCCAATTGTATAGGAATCACGAATCGACCCTCGGGACGGACCCACTTGCGTCCTGATGCCACACCGGGAATCACGGTCTCGTCTACACTAGGCGGGCTTTGGGGTGGCAGACGACAACATGCGATTGATCATCCTCTCGCGCGATACCCAACTTTATTCGACCCGGCGCCTTGCTGAAGCCGCCCGCCGGAATGGGCACCGTATCCGGATACTCGATCCGACCCGCTGTTACCTGTCAGTCGCAACCGGCAGCCCTGCCATCTATTTTCGGGGTCGCAAGATCCGGAAAGCCGATGGAATTATTCCGCGTATCGGAACTTCGATTACGGCTTATGGCACATCCGTCCTCAGGCAGTTTGAGATCCAGCAGGTCGCGGTCCAGAATACCAGCGATGCCATCCTGAGGACCCGTAATAAGTTGCATATGCTGCAAAGACTGGCAGCCTGCGGCATCCCGGTGCCTCAAACCGGAATGGCTTTTGCACCGGAGGATGACCCGGATCTCCTCGGGCTGTTTCCCTCTCCTCCACTCATTATCAAACTCATTGAGGGTTCCCAGGGGCTCGGCGTCGTGCTCGCCGAAAACCCGGAAGCTGCAGAAAGCGTGACCGAAACACTCCGTACGCTCATGGCGCATTTCCTCGTTCAGCATTTCGTAACCGAATCCCGGGGACGGGATCGGCGCCTGTTCGTGATCGGGACAGAGGTCGTGGCCGGTATGGAGCGGACCAATCGCAATGGCGGATTCCGGGCCAACCTGCACCGTGGCGGTCACGCCCGGAAAATCAAGCCGTCCCATGTGGAAGTCGACCTAGCCATCCGCGCTGCCCAGATTCTCGGACTCGACGTGGCAGGAGTCGATCTCCTTAAGACCGAGACGGGGCCCATTGTTCTCGAAGTCAATGCGGCACCCGGCCTTGAGGGCATCGAACAGGCAACGGGGGTGGATATCGCAACCCGCATGGTCGACGCGCTGGTGGAGCGGATCAGAAACCCGAACCCCGTTGCGTCCACCCCCGAGAGACCGCTTTGACCCTGACGACAGGCGTTCTCAAGGTGCTTGTGGCACAATTACATCTGGCCGAACCCACACGCCTGCTCAGCCACCGATCGGCTGGCTCGCGCCCGACAGATCCCCTATGAGCGCACCCATCCTGACCACGCAGCGTCTGCGGCGTGTCGTCCCGCCCCAACGCGTCCTGCTCGAAGGGCTTTCGCTATCCTTTCTGCAGGGCGCCAAAATTGGGGTTCTCGGCATCAACGGATCCGGAAAATCTACCCTGCTCCGTATTCTTGCCGGTGTCGATCACGACTATGAGGGAGAACTGAGGTTCCAGCCGGGAACTCGGATCGGTTACCTGCCACAGGAGCCGGAACTTGATCCCGACGAGACGGTCCGTGAGTCTGTTGAGGTCGGCCTGGCCGGAATTCGTGAGCTCATCCAAAAATTTGAATCCGTGAGTCAATCGTTCAGCGAGCCGCTCACTCCCGAAGCCATGGATGCACTGCTCTCAGAACAGGCACAACTCCAGGATGCGATCGAACACCAGGATGGCTGGAACTGGCAGCATCATCTGGATATTGCCTCGGAAGCCCTTCGTCTGCCGGACCCGGAAGCTCGGGTCGGCACCCTCTCGGGTGGCGAGCGGCGGCGCGTGGCGCTCTGCCGGACGCTGCTTTCCCAGCCCGACCTGCTTTTACTGGATGAGCCGACCAACCATCTTGATGTGGAATCTGTCGCGTGGCTTGAAAAAACCCTGCGCGATTACCCCGGTACCGTGATTCTGGTCACCCACGACCGATATTTTCTGGACAACGTGGCGGGCTGGATTCTCGAGATCGATCGTGGCCAGGGCATCCCTTTTGAAGGCAACTATTCGGCCTGGCTCGAACAGAAAGAAGCCCGTCTTGCCCAAGAAACACGAGAACAGGCTGCCTACCGGCGATCCCTTCAGGACGAGCTCGCCTGGATCCGCCAGGGCAGTCGCGGCCGACAGGCCAAGAGCAAAGCACGCATCAAGCGTTACGAGGAACTCAGTTCACGCGAGTTCCAGAAACAGCAGGAAACCCGCGAACTGTACATTCCTCCAGGACCCCGCCTTGGAGAACTCGTGATCGATGTGCAATCGGTCACCAAATCATACGGAACACGGACAGTCCTCGAGAACCTCAGTTTCCGCGTTGAGCGCGGCGCGATCGTCGGGATTCTCGGCCCCAATGGAGCCGGTAAGAGCACACTCCTGAGACTCATCACGGGACAGGAAAAACCGGATCGCGGCCAGATTGTCCGCGGCGAGACAACCCGGATCGCCTACGTCGACCAGCTTCGGGAAGGTCTTGATGAGAACCAGACCGTCTGGCAGTACATCGCAGATGGACAGGATCGTCTGATTGTCGGGGGGTTTGAAATGGCCTCGCGCGCCTATGTTGGCCGTTTCAACTTCCGCGGCCCCGACCAGCAGAAACCCCTCGGTCGGCTCGCGGGCGGCGAGCGTAACCGTGTCCATCTCGCGCGCCTTCTCCGAGAAGGGGGCAATGTCCTGCTACTCGATGAGCCGACCAACGATCTCGACGTCGAAACGCTCCGCGCACTCGAGGAAGCCCTTCTAGCCTTTCCCGGCTCCGTTCTGGTCACCTCCCACGACCGGTGGTTTTTGAACCGCATCGCCACCCATATTCTGGCTTTCGAGGGCCCCGGGCAGGTCATCTTCGAAGAAGGCGACTACAGTGAGTATGAAGCGCGGCGGGAGACCCGTTTGGGCAGCTCCGGGGGCACATCCAAACGGACGCGCCACCACTGAGACTTGCAGCCCCCCCCAGGTTTCCTCCCTTTCGCGTCAGTTCGACGACAGGTATTTTTCCCTCCGGATCGAGGGCAGTGCGAATCCCAACCCTTTGAGATGATTCAACGAGGCATCGATCATGTCTGGATTGCCACAGAGATAAACGATATGACGAGCCGGATCCAGCGGAAGCTGCTTGAGAACCTCTTGAACGTAGCCGCGCCGTTCATGGGAGGCAGGGGGATCAGACAGGCTGCGGCTGAGACACGCTTCAAAGCGGAATCGGGGTTCACGCCTTGCCAGTGCGAGGAAATCCTCTCCGTAAAGCAGTTCTTCCGGATTGCGGACACCGAGCAGGAGCCGAATCTCACAACGCGAAGTCGCCAGACGCTTTTCGAGAAGCCCGAGCATCGCCCGGTAGGGCGAGACTCCAGTTCCAGTGGCAGCCAGAATGTAATCCATGCCGTCATCCTCACGCAGGACGAAACGCCCGAAGGGTCCACTGGTCCGCACCCGGCTCGAACGCTCAAGCCGGTTGAGAATCTCGGTGGCACGCCCACCGTCCACCCGGGTCACCGCAATCACAATCCGATCCCGCTCACCTTCGAGCGAGGCGATGCTGTAACTGCGACGGATCTCTCCATCCGGTGTATCGAGATGCAGTGTCAGGAACTGGCCCGGGACATAGGGGAAAACCTGCCCGTCTGCACGCACAAACGTGAGTTCCAAAACGCGCGGCGTCACCCAGCGGCGGTCAACCAGAGTCAGCTCGAAATGCTCATGCGTCATAGCAGCCCTTTCGGGTGAAAGCGGAATTTACGCCTACGGCGGCGGCACCATACCGTTACGGCCTGAAAGCAGCAACATCTGGCCCGGTTGACTTGAACTTGGACTTACCCGTGTGTGGTTCTATATTGTATCCAATCTCGCCCGGATACCGGAAATGACAGCCTCACCCCGCTGTTCTGGATTCGAAGATGCTGATCGCTGCGTCCAGTGCGCGCTCTGTCTCCCGCACTGCCCGACTTATCGGCTGACACACGACGAATCCGAATCTCCTCGCGGTCGGCTCGCGATGCTGGGCGCATGGGGCCGGAATGAGATCCCGCTTGATCTTTCAACACGCAAAGCACTGGATCACTGCCTCGGCTGTCTCGCCTGCGAAGCGGTCTGTCCGGCCGAAGTCCCCTACGGGAAACTGATTGACCGCTATCACGAAGCAACGGCAACGCCTCTTCGCGAACCCCTTCTCTGGCTTCTCGTCTGGCTCACGCGCCAACATGGAGTGGCCAAACGCCTGCACAGACTGCTTGCTGGCCTGGAAAGGATGCGGATCCTTGCCCTCCTCCGCCAGGTGGCACCCGGCAGACTCCGGCGTGCGGCTACACTCCTGCCGGATCCCTATCCCATGGCGGTTGCGCCCCGTGGACGCTTTACACCGAAGGGCGATACGGGAAATCGTACCCAACGGGTGTCACTTCTGGCGGGTTGTGTTTCGAGTCTCTGGATGCCAGATGCTTATCAGGCCGCCCTTGCGTTGCTTCTCGCCTGGGGTTTTACAGTGGATCTGCCGGATCACGCGCTTTGTTGCGGGGCACTGGCTCGGCACGCGGGCAACTTCCGGACTGCGCAAACAGTGCGAACCGAACTCGGGCTACTGCCATCCGCTCAACCAGTTCTGGTTCTCGATAGCGGTTGCTTTGCAGAAACCCGAGCGGCCTGTGGAGCCGAGGATTCAGATGCCAGAATAGTTTATGAACTCACCTCTTTTTTGGACGCAAACTGGCCCCCATCCCTCAAGCCGACATTTGAACGGCCGGAACGAGTTGCGCTTCACATTCCCTGCACCCAGCGCTCCGAAGTGCGTGATGCGGATGCGGCCATGCGGTTGCTGGGACGGATCGGCAACCTGACCGTTCAGCCGATCCCAGCCGGATATGGCTGCTGCGGCGCTGCGGGAGGCTACCTCCTAAGGGAACCCTCCATGAGCGATACTCTCGGCGCCACGCTGATTGCAAGTCTTGGACCCGAACCACCGGATCGGATCGTCACGACCAATATCGGTTGCCGTCTCAGGTGGCAGTCCGAATTACGCCGCTCGGGGCACCACATCCCGGTTGAACATCCGGTGGAAACCCTCCTCCGGGCCTGCGCACGCTCATAACCGATTCGGAACACTATGGATTCTTCTCCTTCGCGCAATCCCTCCCAGAGCGTGCCGGACGGCCCCCGGATCCCGCCGCCTTCGGAACGCTCAAGGATGGGGAGGTTTAGAATAGAATCTGGTTTCCCAAGGAGAATGATCATGCACCACCTCACGATCCGCTTTGTTCCAGCGTTCATCGCAGCCCTCGCGCTGGCCACCCTCGCAACGGCGACATGGGCAAAGCCCGCACATGGATATTGGGTCACACCCGCCGTGCCCGGCTACGGTGCCATCCATGTCTGGACCCATGAGGTCTCGCAGCCCTCACCCCATGCAACCTACAAGGCGGTTTTCTACATTCCCCAGCCGATTGCCAAAAAGTCGAAGATCAACCCGGAACTCGGGCGCGTGGCCCGCATGCTGAACATTTTCACCGCCTACGGGGTACCTCTGCAGCACCTCCATTTCGTGGTCGTCGTGGACGGCGGATCCATCCCCACCATTCTGGACAACAGAGCCTACCAAGACCATTTCCACCGCCCGAATCCCAATGCGAAACTCGTCGCCTTATTGGCAAAAGATGGTGTAACCCTCCGGGTCTGCGGCGTCGCTCTCGCTGGGTGGGGATTCAATCCCAAAGAAGTGTTGCGAGGAGTGGGTATCGCACCCACCGGTCCCAGCACCCTCATCCTCTATGAAAACCGGGGTTATGCGCTGGTTCCGTTCTGAATCCAGTTTCCACACACTGAAGGAGTGTCTCCTGATCGAGTGCGATCACGCACTCCGGACGCTTCGGCCGGGCGCGCGCGCTCAAACCGGTAGCCCCGATACAGGTGGCTTGGAGCATGCTCTGATGCGTCGCAGCTCTAGATTGCTCCGGGTCGACCATGCGGGTGAAGTGGCGGCGCAGGCACTCTACCGCGGACAGGCGCTGGCTGCATCAGACGATCCTGAACTCGCCGACGCACTTCTCCACGCAGCCTGGGAGGAGAAGCAGCATCTGCTCTGGTGCGAGAGGCGACTTGGCGAACTCGGCGGCCGGGTCAGCCGATTCAATCCCATCTGGTATGCCGGAGCCTTTCTGAGCGGCCTCCTTGCCGGCCGCCTCGGTCGTGCCGCCAGCCTGGGCTACCTCGCCGAAACGGAGCAGCAGGTGGAGGCCCACCTGGAGGACCACCTTGCACGATTGCCTCGGGAGGATCATGCATCCCGCGCCATCCTCGAAAAAATGAAAGCCGAAGAAGCCGGGCACCGGAAAAAGGCACTTGAGGGAGGTGGCAAGCCCCTGCCCCGAACAGTTCGGGCACTCATGCACGGTGCCTCACGCGCGCTCGTATACGGTTCCTACTGGCTCTGACGGGCGATCGCAGCCGGGGTTCCGAGGTCGAGCTTCTGGATCTGGGCCAGTGAGCCTCGGCGCATATTGCGCCCGTTGAAAATCTCGAGCATCTCAGTCTTCACGCGCTCACGGATCCGGTCCGCCTCATCGGCGCTCACTGCGTCCTGCTCGGTTCCGAACAGGTAGTTTAAAAGTTCGAACTCCTTGAGAATCATCTTGGTGTGAAAAATGTTTTCCTGATAGACGTTCACATCCACCATCTGATAGCGCTCGCGCGTATCCTTGGACATGAAGTTCTGAATTGAATTGATATGGTGATCGATGAATAGTTTTTCACCCCGGATATCCCGAGTAAAGCCCCGGATCCGGTAATCCACGGTCACGATATCGGACTCAAAACTGTGAATGAGGTAGTTGAGCGCCCGGAGCGGGGAGATGCGCCCACAGGTCGATACATCGATGTCGGCTCGAAAAGTGCTGATCCCGTTGTCCGGATGGCTCTCGGGATAGGTATGGACCGTAATGTGGCTTTTATCGAGGTGAAACGCAACGCCTTCGGGCAAGGGCCCCGGACTTTCAAGATGGCTCTGCTCGAGCTGTTCGTCACCGACTGCCGTTTCCGAAATCAGCATGGTGACTGAAGCTCCCTGTGGATCATAATCCTGCCGCGAACAGTTGAGAATGTTGGCGCCGATGATTTCCGAAACATGCGTGAGGATCTGTGTCAGGCGTTCGGCGTTGTACGCTTCATCGATATAGCTGATGTACTCCCGCTGGTTCTGTTCTGTCTTGGTATAACAGATGTCATAGATGTTGAAGCTCAGCGTCTTGGTCAGATTGTTGAACCCATTGAGCCGGATTTTTCGATTGAGATAGGCCAATGCTGGAGTTCCTCCGAATCAGACGCGACAGCGAGCAGCGGGGAGATCGGTACCCCGGCCGCGCAGGACCCTCATGGGGTTCATTATCGCAGGTTTCCGGTGACCTGGGATTTTGGCGGTTTTGAGCCGGCGCTCCGCTCAAGGCTCGCGTGGAGTGCGCCCCAGGCGTGCGCACGATCTTTGCTGCCGAAGACTGCTGAGCCTGCGACAAAACGGTCGGCGCCCGCGTCCCAGGCAGCCCGGATCGTGCCGGGGTGCATCCCTCCGTCCACTTCAAGGACCAGTGGACGGGTCGCGCGGTCGATCCATTGCCGGACCTCGCGGACCTTGGGAAGCACTTCCGGGATAAACTCCTGTCCCGCGAATCCGGGATTGACGGTCATCACGAGCACATGCGCGATCCGCTCGAGAATGTAGGGCAGGAGGGTCGGAGGCGTGGCAGGGTTGAGCGCAATGCCAGCTTCGCATCCGTGTTCCGCAATCAGTGCAAGACTCCGATCGAGATGATCCGTTCCTTCCGGATGGATGAAGATCACCGAGGCGCCTGCTTGGGCAAAATCCGGGATCAGCCGGTCGACGGGTCGGGTCATCAGGTGAACCTCTATGGGCACCCGGATCCCATGGCGCCGCAACGCCTGCAGCACGAGGGGACCAATCGTGAGGTTCGGGACATAATGGTTATCCATGACATCGAAATGGAGTCGCGTGGCGCCGAGACCGATGACGGCCTCGGCTTCCGCACCGAGACAGGCAAAATCCGCCGAAAGGAGGGAAGGCACGATTTCAGCCGGCAGACGTCGGGAAGTTGGGAGCATCTGTATTTCCTCAAAACCCGAAGCCCGACAAAATCTCTCTCCCGAGCCCCGGTCACAGCCGCCTTGTGTGGTATTCTAGCGCGCCGCGATAGAGGACGGCGGGATGCGCCACTCCAGCCCGAGTTTCGGCTTGAGAGGCTATAATCACCAATCCACCCTCCTGTTGTATGCCCATGCGCGAAGACCGATCTGTGTCGTTTCTCCCTGCCCCGCGGGGCCTTTGGCCGGCTTTGCTGCTGCTCGGACTGTGGCTGGGACCGCTGGCGTGCGCCAAACCGTACCTCGTGGTCCCCCAGTCTTCTGAAAACGCCGTGGACATCATCGATGCGGCCAACAACGCACTCGCCGCGACAGTGCCGCTCGGCACCTCCCCGCAAAATGTCGTGATGGCTCCGGATGGAGACGAGGCCTATATCGGCGTGGTGAGCACATCCACTTCAGGTTCCACAACGACCGTGAGCTCGGCCCTTGATACCCTTGATCTCGCGACTAACTCCATCACCGCCGAGACCCCCCTGCAAAGCGGTGGATCCGGGATCGCAATCGGAGCCATGGCGATCTCGCCGGATGGTTCCACACTCTATGTCATCAACCCGGATTCCGGGGCCTTGCTGAGCCTGAATCTCGCAACAGGTGCTGTTAAGACCGTGACCAACTATGGCGCGGCAGCCAAACCCACTGCTGTTCTCGCCGGATCCACCGGGCGACACCTCTATGTGACTCTGAGTGAGACGAGCAACCTCTCGATCATCACCCTTGCCACGAATAACGTTTCCACGCTCTCTATCCCCAACGGGTTCGACCCCCTTGCTTTGGCTCTCTCTCCGGACGGCAGCCGCCTTTATATCGCCAACTCTGGCGACAATACGATCGCGGTACTCGACATCGAGACGGGATCCTTCCTGAACTCGATTACGGTGACCGGCTTTCCGGAAAGCCTTTCGGTTTCACCCAATGGGGCAACCCTTGCCGCCGCCCTGTCGGCTGCTGGGGTCGTGGATCTCATCCCCCTCAATCAGTCGACTCCCGCCACCCTCATCACCGTCGGGAGGTCACCTGCAACGCTCACCTATTCTCCCGACGGAACCCGACTTTATGTCCTCGACAGTGAAATCCCAGATCTCAGCGTGATCGATACCGCAAACGCCAGCGTCGTAGCCACGCTCAACCTTTCCAGCCCAGAAACATTCGCAGGTACTTTCGGAGGAGCCGGAGACATCATTGCCCAAAGCGCCGCATTCGATACTGGCCAAGGAACAGTGCTGGATGGCACCCTGACGGCCACTGACGATCTCAATCGCACCCTGAGCTATGCAGTCGCAACACCCCCGAGTCATGGTCAGATCAGCCTCACCGCATCAGACGGTGCCTTTACCTATACTCCCACAGCGGGGTTCGCAGGAGCCGATCACCTTTCTTTCACGGCCCAGGCCACCAGTGGTCCCGGCGCCCCGACCATTCCTGTATCTGGCCCCGCTCAGATCCGCATCTGCGTCCTGCCCAGCCAGGTGAGCCTGAGCACCATCCCCAACACAGCCATTCCGGAGGCTTCGACCGGAAATCAGACAGCAGGCTTGGTTTCCTTCACACCCAATGTGAGCTGCAGTTTGAGCTATTCTGCTGTATCCAGCAACACGAGCCTCATACCGGATGCCAACCTTCAGTTCGGTGGCTTGGGTCTCAATCGAACACTGTCCTTGAGCCCTGTGAGTGGAGCCAGCGGAACCACCGATATCACGGTCACTGCACAGGCACCCAACAACGTTTCAAGCTCGCAGAGCTTCTCTGTTTTTGTTGGTGAGCCGCCCGTGATCACGAATCTGCCAAGCGCCCTCGATATCACCGTGAACACTTCCTCTCAGCCGCTCAATCTCACTGTCACGGGAACCAATCCGATCACTTTGTCTGCGACATCAGACGAACCGGCGATCATGCCGGTGAGCGGAATCAAGCTCAGCGGCACGGGCACAACCCGAATCCTCACGCTTACACCCACTCCGAACCGGCTGGGTCTTGCGCTCATCACGATCACGGCAACCGATGCGAATGGACTGCAAAGCTCAACCAGCACCGATGTTGATGTCATACCCACTTCGAATAGCAGCGCGGTCGACCCGACCACCCTTCTTTTCTTGTTCGCACTCCTTTTCATCGGAGGATGGCGGCGACGCGGGGTCAAGCGGAGCATGTGAAGCCACTCGACCCCATATACAAACTCCGCCCGGAAAACCCGCTGCAGTCCGAGACGGATCCCGGTCTTGAGCGGATCGGTCGGGGCAAGGTTCGTGACCTCTATCTTCTCGGCTCGGATCGTCTTCTCCTCGTCGCGTCTGACCGGCTTTCCGCTTTTGATGTCGTTTTCAGAGAGCCCATCCCCGGCAAGGGACGAATCCTGACCGAGCTGTCCCGGTTCTGGTTCAAGGAGACGGCGAACCTCATCCCGAACCATTGCCTTGCTGGAGACTGGGAAACTCAAGTCCGACCCGAGGCACGGGACTATCTTGAGGGACGCACTCTCCTCGTCCGGAGGCTCAAACCCCTGCCGATCGAGGCGGTAGTGCGCGGATATCTTGCCGGATCAGCCTGGAAAGCCTATCAACAGGGTGAGCCCGTCTCAGGAATTCGCCTTCCTCCAGGGCTTCGCGAAGCTGAGCGCCTCGAAACATCCCTTTTCACACCGACCAGCAAGGCACCCATCGGCGAACACGACCGACCCCTCTCATTCGACGAAACGGTGAAACGAGTCGGCAGCGGAGCACTCGCCGAGGCGATCCGCGAGCATGCACTCGAAATCTACCGTATGGCAGCACTGCGGGCCGAAGCCGGCGGACTCATCATCGCGGACACGAAAATGGAGTTCGGCATCGATGAGACAGGCGCGCTCTTTCTGATCGACGAACTGCTCACACCGGACTCGACCCGGTTCTGGCCCCGTGACACCTACGAACCCGGGCGAACCCCGCCCTCCTTCGACAAGCAGTTCGTCCGCGACTATCTCGAATCGATCGGCTGGAACAAAAAGCCTCCGCCTCCACCCCTTCCGGACTCCATTCTCTCCGGAACGCACGCCCGTTACGAAGAAGCGCGGCAACGACTGCTTGGGTCCGTGAGGCCCTAGCTTCCGCTCCGGGTTTCTGCAACCGGGGCGAGGGCCGGTCGGAGGCCCACTCGCAAAAGCGCCTGATGCCAGGCCCAACGTTCCCCGCTGGACGGCTCCCGCAGAAACTCGATCCGACCTGCAATCCGGGCCGCCACAAGTTCCCCGCTGCGCCAGAGGAGCCGGTTTCCGGAAACGGATGCAATGCGGGGACCTTCGAGAACAATCCCAGAGAGGTTGAAGACATCGGTTGCGGAGACGGTGATCCAGGCTCCATCAGGCATCTCCCCAGCAACCCGCTCCAACGCACCCACTGCTTCCGCAAGCGCGAACTGTTCACCCGAAACCCCCTCGATGAAGCGTCCCCCCCGGATTTCTTCGCGTGCCTCAAGCCGGCGATAGAAATGGGCCAACTCTCGCCAGGGCACCCGTCCTGCTTCCCGCCCAATCAGCGCCGGAAATACGATCCCGTAACGCCGGAGCAAGACACGCGCGAACACTTCGAGATCAGACCTCACCACCCCCTCTTCAACCGGATCTGGAGTCGACGGCCAGACGAACCACCTCCCACCCTGTGTACTGAAACGGCGAGTCCTTTCCACCCGCAACCGAGAACCCATGACGCGCGGAGACCACAGCCGGCGGAGGCTGCTGTAGCGATCCGTACTCACGAGCCCATGGTTGATGAGTTCGATGAGTGCACGATCCGCGATGGCAGGCAGGATTTCGTTCTGGGATTCGAGATCGGACTGGAACGAGGCTCCTTCGCGTCGCAACTGGTCATGGATCCGTCGCGCAGGATCTGAAAGACCGGACAGATCCCCATCCTGCACCGGCCGCTCGAGACGCAACCAGTTGGCCAGATGCTCGTGCGGGACCCAAATAAGGGGTGCGGTTTTAAGCGGCTTGAGACCGCCCATGCGGGCGTGCCCGAGGTGGCGCATCCAGTTGAGACCACCCTGGGTCATGAGATCATCAAGCTCGGACGGTGCAAAGGATGGCAGGCGAAGTGGGAGGATCTCCCGTTCCAGAGCCGGTGCAGGCATCGGCCATCCCTCCAGCCGATCCAACACCGTGATCAACGTGTCATCCCCTTTCGGTGGGTGTTGTGAAACGCCCTGCCACGCAAAAAGGAAACGGAACCAAACCGCGAATGGAACGGCAGTGGAGCGGCTTTGTCGCATCCCCCGCCGTTCGCGCATGAATCGCGCGAGGAGCCGCCGGTCGGCCCATAACGGTACCGTGTTGGGCGAAGACCGTAACGCTCCCGCAAGCAGCATGCCTTCTCCTTCAAGCACCCCAATCGTGAACGCGATCTCGCTCTCCGGAAGACCCCAGCGTTCGACCAGCTGATCGACGGAAACAGGCGGCGCATGCTCAAAGTAGCTGCGCAAGAGCTCGCGCCGGGCCTCATCCGCACAGATCGGCAGCGCGCGGCCGGAGTACGCCTCAAGCCCATCGGAGCCGAGCTGGAGATCAGGAAACAACATCTGAAACTCCCGGAATCGATCGGCTGCAACCCAGAATATGCTGCTCGATACCTGCGTGCGGATAGCTCGCCCTTCGGCAACCAGGGTGTCCATGAATGGGGTCAGATCCGATCCAGGTGGCCCAGACCATTCCCGGACCTCGCCCTCGGTCACCAATCCGCGTTCAGAGAGTGCGATGACGAGATCATCGGGTGTACGGATGGATGGCGCGAGTGCTTGGGCAAAGCGCGCCAGGCTCCCCTCATCCAGAATGGGATCATCCACCTCCAGTCTGGGTCCTGGCGAGACGTTTCGGGTCCGGCGCTCTTCCGCCGGTGCCGGGTCGAGAAAGGCATAGGGACGGGCTGCCAGAATCTCCTGGGCCAGCGGTGAGGGATCGTGGCGATCCCGGACAATCCACCGGATCTCCCCGCGCCCGATCCGCTCAAGCAGACTGACCCATCCCGGCGCATCCAGGGATTCGTTGAGACAATCCTCGAGCGTCTGGTCGATCAACGGGTGATCGGGAATGGGGATCGATCCGGCGAGATTTTCAGGGCAGGCCAGCGCATCCGGAAAAAGCATCGTGAGGAGGTCTTCTGCCTCCGCACGCTGATGAGGAGGCGGCCGCGGCCCCCGCGCAGTGCGTCTCGGTACCGCGAGCGCGGTCTGGGCCACCCAGCGCCACCGGGTCGCGAAAAGAGGAGTGGCGAGGAGCGCCTGCACCAGGAGATCCCGCGCACTTTCGGGCTTCAGAGATTCGCGGATGGCTTCGAGCGGAAAACTGTGCCGGGGACCCAAAGAGAGCACGAGACTGTCCTCGAGCGCCGCTGCCTGGAGTTCGAAGTTGAACTGCCGGCAGAAACGTTTGCGGAGCGCCCAGCCCCAGGCGCGGTTGATCCGCGAGCCCCACGGGGAATGAATCACGAGATGGGTGTCTCCGACCGCGTCGAAAAAACGTTCGATCAAAAGCGTATCGGGTCCGGGTAACGCGCCGAAACAGGCCATGGCATCAGACCAGTACCGTGCGAGCAGACGGGTGGAGGACTCACCCACACCCGGGATCCCGCACAGCCAGCCTACAAGATCCTCTCCGGCCGCAAGACGTTGCGCAGCCTCACCCTGAAGATCGGCCAGCATCTCTGATAGTTCACGACTGCGGCCCGGCGCTTCACCGATCCAGAACGGCACCGTGGGTGTGGCACCCGGCGCCTCCTCGACTTCAACCCTGCTGTTTTTGACTCTGAGGATCCGGTAACTCGCGTTGCCAAGCTGGAACACATCGCCCGAGCTGCTCTCGAATGCAAAATCCTCATGCAGGGTACCGATCCGGAAATCCGCAGGCATGAGCCTGACTTCGAGATCAAACTGGTCCGGCAAGGTTCCGGCATTGAGCCAAGCGCTGATTCGGGCACCCGGACGCGCATTCAGCCGCCCCCCTGCGCGGTCCCAGTACAGCAGGGCGTTATGGCGGTGCCCCCACCGGTTTGTAAAGCCCTGGCAGAGAAGATCCAGAACCGATTCGAAATCCTGCCAAGTCCAGTCCCGGTAGGGCCATGCCCGCCTGATCATCTCGAAGAGCATCCGATCACCCGAGTCGGCGACCGACACCTCAGCCACGATCTGCTGTGCCAGGACATCCCGCGACCCCGATGCGACCTGCAACTGTTCAAGAACCCCCCGTTCGAGCGCACGAGCCAGAGCCACCCCTTCGGCAAGATCCTGTCGCGAAAGGGGAAATAGTCGCCCCCGTGGAGTGGCTCCCAAGTGATGGCCAGAGCGTCCCACACGCTGGATCAGGGTATGGATCCGTTTCGGCGATCCAATCTGGCATACAAGATCAATGGTGCCAAGATCAATGCCGAGCTCAAGCGAAGCGGTGGCGACCAGCACCTGCAGCTGACCGGACCGAAGCCGGCTTTCGACTTCGAGGCGCATCTCTCGTGCGAGACTGCCATGGTGGCAGCCGACCCGGTCCTCCCCCAGGCGATCTGCGAGCTGGCGGGCTGTCCGCTCGGCCAGCCGCCGGGTATTGGTGAAGACGAGAACCGTTCGGCAGCCCTGAACCAGTTCCACGATCCGGTCATAAAGCACCCCCCATTGCTCCTGGGAGAGCACAGCCTGGGTGAGTGGCGTCGGGACCTCAAGTGCGAAATCCAGATGACGGCTCCCCCCGCCATCCACAATCTCAAGAGGTGCGCCCGAACCGGCCAGCGCCTGGGCCACCAGACTCGGTGGACGAACCGTGGCGGAAAGGCCAATCCTCTGGAGGGGACGCTCCGTCAAATGCGCGAGCCGTTCAATGGAAAGCAAAAGATGTGCGCCCCGCTTGGTTTCAATCCAGGCATGTACTTCGTCGAGAATCACCGTGCGAACCGTTTTGAGGAGTGTGCGACCAGATGGGTTCGATAACAGGAGAAAGAGCGATTCAGGTGTCGTCAGCAGAAAATGCGGCGGCTTGCGCATCATCCGCCGGCGTTCGGCAGATGGCGTGTCGCCGGTGCGGAGCGCCAGACGAACCCGGAAATCCGGGTATCCCCGACGATGGGCCGCTTCGGCCAGACCGGTGCAGGGCATTTCGAGATTCTGGCGGATGTCGGCTGCGAGCGCGCGCAAGGGCGAGACGTAGAGGACCTGGCATTGATCCTCAAGATTCCCGGCGATCGTCTGTTGCAAGAGGCGATCGAGAGCCACGAGAAAAGCAGCCAGCGTCTTGCCGGATCCAGTCGGGGCCATGACGAGGCTGTTCTGTCGACCCGCAATGGATCTCCAGGCCTCCTCCTGCACGGCGTAGGGAGCCCCGATCGTGTTTCGGAACCATTCGACCGTGAGTGGATAAAAGCCTGAGGCGCGCATGGACGGCCCCCCCTCGTCCTCTGCACAGGATTCTGGTGCCGGTACAATACCCCCCTTCACCGCGGGATCGTCTCCGCCTAGCGGGGAACCCCGGCGAGATGCGTCGGGCGCATGGCCGGCAATCCCCAGAGTGCGACCGGCAATGCCAAAAACCCAATCCCCGAGGCACACCAAATCGTCTGTTCGAGTCCGATCACCGGGATCAAGCCACCCAGCAGGAGGAGTCCCAGCGCACCGAGCGCATTTCCGAGGCCCAGTGCCACTCCCGAGGCAAAAGCCGGTTCATCCGGGCAAAGATCCTGGCCGATGGGGATTATGACCGGCAGCGTCGCGAAAAGCGTGATCCCGAGCCCACCGAGCAGGAAATAGCCCCAGGGAAGCGGCACCGCAAGATACGCTAGCAAAAAAAGTGGCGAGAGCAGGCTCATCACCGCCAGAACCGGCCTGCGACCCAGATGATCCGCGAGCCATCCGCCGCCGAGATTGCCGATGACGCCGACCAGGAGTTGCACACTGATGAGTGTCGCGCCAACGACGAGCGATCCACCCGCACGGTACCAGAGAAGCGGAATCAAGGTCACACTCGCATAAACCAGCGTCGAACGGAGTCCCGCATAACCCAAAAGCGGCAGCAGTGGCTTCACACGCCTCAGCCAGGGACGTCTCGCCCGTTCGGTTTTCCGAACCTGGGATTCCGGAACCGCATGGAGAAGCCAGGGGGCAATCAGCGCCGTGGGTATCAGAAAAATCAGGAGACCGCGAAACCCCAAACCCACGACAATCAGGCTCGCCAGAAAAGGCCAGAGCCCACGACCGATCTCTCCACCCACGAGAAAGATCGACATGACCTGTGAGGTATGGCGCTCGTGCGCGAGATCCCGTGCGGCCGCGAGTCCCGGCGGGTGGAAAGCAGAGTTTCCGATCCCGACGGCGAGGAGCACGACGATGAGTACGGCGAAACTCCCGGCAATCCCGACCAGCGCCGCTCCAGCGGTGCTGAGACAGAGCCCGGGCAGGAAGAACCATCGCCTGCCATAGCGGTCGGTCAGCCAGCCCATGACCGGCTGAAGCGCCTGCCCGATGAGCAGTGCCATCATGATGACGCCCGCATCGGCGTCAGGAAGCGCGAGACGCACGAGGATTGCAGGAAGGATGCCCGGCAAGAAGTTGACGGCCCCATCATTCAGGAAATGCGCGAGCGTGAGCACTCCCAGGCGGAAACCGCGGAGTGGCCGGGGCACGACTTCAAGACTGAGATCGGGGCTCAGCGCATTCAAATCAGGGGGCCTCAGAGGGACCGGGCTGGATTTTGATGAACCATCAGTATAACGTCCCATCCCTGACCGCATTGGCAGGACGATTGGGCAACCAATCTTGGCTGAAGACTGAATTCGCATGACACTGCTGCAGTGAATCTGAGCTCAACTGCCCGATCTCCACAGAGGATTAGATTTTTAATGGGGCGCGCTCAAAAACCAAGTACTACGTTTTATGGGAGAGATTCTGTTGCATGGGAAAACGCCATACGCAGTTGAATATTGAAGAGCGAACGATGATCCAGACCGAGCTCGGGATGGGCCTCAAGCCGGCAGTCATGGTCCGAAGTCTGGGTCATTCGGCCGCGACCCTTTCGCGTGAACTCCGTCGCAACGGCTGGGTTCTCCCACCGGGACATCACAACCGGGGGCACCCCCGATTGCGGGAGGTGATCGTGCCGAAGCGGCACGGAAGGGCCTGAGCCAGTTGCTCAACCGTATCGAGTCCCAAAAGCGCCTGTCTTGGACCGACGAGCTGGGCCGGGAAATGGCCGAACATCAAGGGCTGACCCAAGCCACCGGTGCGAAGGTCACCTTGGCCGATCCCAAAAGTCCCTGGTAGCGTGGGATCAACGAAAACACCCACGGCCTGTTGCGGCAGTACCTGCCCAAGGGGAGTGACCTGAGCGGCTTCACCCAGGAAGCGTTGGATGCGATCGCCTGGAAACTGAACACCCGGCCGCGTAAGTCGCTCGGCTTCAAGTGCCCCGCTGAGTGGTTCACCCCGGACGCTTTCGATTTCAGGCAACATCACGCTGCGCTCTTTGCACGGGATCTTTGAAACCGCCGTCGTACTTTTTATGGAGCTCTTCCTTGACCCACATGCGAGGCTCGTTCTTACTGAGCCGACCACAAAATAGTGCGTACTTTCTCATGCCGCATAGCGAACATGCTTCTCTTGAAACAGATTCTGGATCACCTGCGGCTGCTTCTGACGTCGGTGTAGATGGCTGCGCACGGTGGCCACGAGTTCAGTCCGGTGGGTCGGTCGGCTCTTGCCGAGGCCATGGGTCTTGACGTCCGGGTTGAGCAGCTCATCGGGGTTCCGTTCCGGACAGTAGCCCGGCATCCGGATGAGCCGCAGCCGCTTCGAGTGTTGTTCCACAAAATGCCGAACGTCGCCGGAGCGGTGGACCGGATGCCCGTCCACGATCAGATAGATGCGACCCGGGATCTGCTTCAAAAGCCGCTGCAAGAACGCCACAAAGACGGGGGTCTTGAACTTTCCCTGAAACACCATGAAGGCCAAGGCACCCTTATTGGTGATCGCCGAGATCATGTTGCAGCCGAAGCGCTGTCCCGTAGCCCGCACGACCGGGGTTTGTCCGACGGGCGCATAGCACGTGCCGCTCACGTGGTCGCTGCGCAATCCCATCTCATCCCCCCAGTAAATCACAGCCCTTTCGCGTTTCGCCTGACGGGCAATCGCTGGGTATTCCCGCTTCAACCAGTGGGCGATGGCGGCATCGTTTCTCTCGTAGGCACGCCGTACCGGTTTCTGTGGACTGAGGCCCCAGCGCTTCAGGTAACGCCCCACGGTAACGAGCGACACCTCGATCCCATATTCGCGTTGCATCAGCTGGGCCACGGCCGCGCGCGTCCACAGATAGAACGGGAGTTTCAGCTGATCAGGCATCTGGCCGACCATCATGGCACTCAGGCGTGCAGCCTGCCTGCCGTTCAGCCGCCCCGCGCCTGGGCGTCGTCCCCGGCGCTTCAACTTGAGCGCGCGCAGGCCGCCTTCCCGGTCGATCCGCATCCATTGGCTCACGGCCCGCAGGCTTGCGCCGAACGTATGCGCGGCTTGTGTTTGCGTCATCCCAGTGCGCACTGCCTGCACCACCTGTCGGCGCAGCAGGTGCAGGGCCGAGGCTTCCAATTGCCGGGCATCGTTTTGTTTGTGCATGCTCCATAGTATAACATACTACGCACTATTTAGTGAACCGATCAGTAACTAAAGGCAATATTCGATTCGTCGACGTACCGGACACGGATTGAGGGGCATTTCTTGAACATTCCAAGCTGGCAAACAATTTCCTTGAGGCGATCAACGGTCAACTGATCGAAGTGCTCATAGTTGATCGTTACCAGGAAACCACGGAGGAAACTCCAATCCTAGCGTTCACTTGCCGTAGTGGTGAATAGATCTTTTTTTCAATCAGATACTGATCGTCCCATGACTTAGAGAAGCCTGCTCCCATCCAAAAACTGAGATTCAAGAGGGATACAATGCCCTGCTTGCCATTGGCAGCCCGCTCAATGATGAAATGGCTATGCTCTAAACTGCCGCACCCCTGTATCCACTCCAAGGAGTGAGGAACCATTATTGTGCATATTCTCCGAAGGGACCATGCCTACATGCAGCCGAATTGGCTACGTTTTCAAGGGTCGTGCTGCAATTACATTAACCAACTGCGCCAACCTCAGGATGGCCATGCCGAATAATGGAAGCAAAAGTATAGCCACCCCGCCAGTTAAGCCTGGAATAGAACCTCCACCTATTACAAAACCGAAGGGCAATCCTATGATCGCGCCGCCCTCCAGACTCAGCAGAACCAACACGGTATTTAGCCGATTAACTGGGACTGGTTGCGCGGTAGCAATCGTATTCGCCATAAGTCCCGGAACATATAGCAGAGTAAATCCTGTAATGAATAGGATCAGGTCGAGGCCATAGCGATATATGTCAGAAGATGGTGTCCGCCCGGAAAGATACGCAAGCAGAAAGGCTACCATCCCTCCTGGCCAGTGCAAAACATTCCATCTCGATTGTGGCGCATTCACTCTCGATACATGGTATATGCCGATAATAGCAACTACCCAGATAACACTCCCGGTGGAAGCCAAGAACACACGACTCATCTCTATGAACCTCTCTGTCAATTCGTCAAACCAGAAGTTTCAGCATCTGCAGCGCCCCGATTATAGAACGCTGCAGATGCCTCGTTATCACTGAGCGAGATAGGAACCACACGCGCCAGCAGCGGCAGATAATGCATATCCTCCTCCATTATTTAACCAGTCTGCTATGCCAGTTAGCATTTCAGGAGCAAAAATAGCAGCAAGCCCTATAGCCCCGGCAACGCCCGCAAGCCCCGCACAGCTCGAGATGCCCGCGAACTGGCCGATTTTAAAGGCATTGGGTACTACTTCTAATGCAGCAGATATGGTATTCGGATCAGCCCCCTGAATTTCATTACGCAGAGTGTCATACGCCGCCACCGACCCTGAAAGTACGGTACCACTACTTGAAAGTGTGAAATTACCTTGGTCACCATTTATCGCGTCATAAAGATGAACGTTATATTCATAACTGCTGACTGAACCACTGGCCATATTGATGGTTGATATGCTGATAGACGCATGTGGTAACAGGATGGTCTCAGATTGAGGCGAAGTATAAACATTTCGGTCTACAAGAATTGTATGTGCAACACCTGTGAACGCTTCGCTTGCCGACAAGTCACCAGTATTTGAGTGTGCGAGACCGTACGTAGATTCACCCCATGGGAATGTTTCTGAGATGAGTACCGTAGAGCCACCACCGCCAACGCAGCCATCGCCTGTTACTCCGGCAGTTTGTAGCGTCCCCGGCCTGACTACAACTTGGGGCTGACAAGCGGTTGCGTGTGCCTTCTGGGATAGCAGGAACAACCCGGCAAAGATCATAGCCACGGTGACCACAAAACCCATGCCGAGTATACGAAATGATCGAGTGAATGTCATGGAAGTACTCCTATACTGAGTTTGGTTAGAGTTAGCCAGATACAGAGGGTGGTTTCCCCTCTGGTTGAAAGGCTACCCCCGAGCTTTTGTCAAGTGTCAGGCCTGGGTAAATAGCAATTCTAAATACGAAGTGACGCCGCTTCGGAACGTGATGGCGGTGGGAGATCTACGGGGCTTGCGTGAGCCTGTGTCGGGCGTTGGGCACGAGCGGGTAGAGCCATATCCGCTTGGGGCTTACCCCATTGGCGGAGGTGTTGGCGATCCTCGCGGCCGCAGCCCGTGGTGAGGCCGACATCAACCCCGTTGGCAGCCAGATAGCAATGGCCGGCAAAACGGGCGGGACGCCGCAGGCAGCCGTCCAATCGGCGGTGATCGTGCGTAGCGCGAGCACATGGCTTGCGAGGCTGGGAACCCGCACGTGGGACAAGATCAAGAAGCGGGAGTTGCAGATGATCTGCTGGAGGCGCCGGAATTCGAAACCCGCCGCACATTCAGGCCGCGAGATCCTCGGACTGGCCGGTTTGTGGATTTGGAAAACCCCGTTTTGCTTGAGAATTTAAAACACCGGCTGGAAAGCTGGCTGGCCTACTGGCAGACATCCGACAAATCCTGATCCCGTCGTTCCCAAGCCGCTTGCCCGCGAGATTGGGATACGACTTTATTTTTATTCCACAACAGCTTTAGACACAAAAAAGATTGAATACCAGATGCCTGGGATCCCCAGCTCATCCGTGTCGCTCGAACGGGACGATTTCGAAGAGCCTTGGAGCAAGTTTCTCAAGCGCTTCGCGGGTTTCAGCAAGTGCCGTGACGTGTCCCACTTTCCGGCCGGGGCGGGGAGCCTTGTGGTAATCATGGAGATGGACATCCGGTAACGCAAGAATGGCCGGGGCCTCTGGCAGGTGGCCAACAGCATTCACCATGAGCGCCTCCCGGCGCAATTCGGTCGACCCGAGCGGCAGACCGATGAGGGCACGGAGATGATTCTCGAACTGGCTCGTGATGCACGCTTCGATGCTCCAGTGGCCCGAGTTGTGAACCCGGGGTGCCATCTCGTTCGCGATCAAGGCCCCATTTTCGACAAAGAACTCGACGGCCAGGACACCGATATAATCAAAATGTTCAAGAATGCGCCGCGCATAATCTTCGGCATGATGGACCAGCGAAGCGTCCCGGAATGGCGTGTACGACGAACGCAGGATCCCATCCTGATGGACGTTTTCTCCGGGTGGGTAGAACACCACAGAACCGGCGCGATCCCGGCATGCAACGATGGATATTTCCCGTTCAAAGACGACCCGTCCTTCGATAATCAACCCTCCCGGTGCGCTGGCCAGGGTACGGAAAGCAGTGACTGCATCGCTGTATTCGTAGATCGGCACCTGTCCCCGGCCGTCGTAGCCGAGTCTCCGGGTCTTGAGAATGGCCGGCAAACCGGTTTTCTCGAGGGCGCCGGGCAATTCCTCTTCGCGATCCAGCGCGACATACCGGGTCGTCGGGATGCCGAGGGCATGGAACAGCGTTTTTTCGGAAAGACGATCCTGACTCGCCTCAAGTGCCTCCGGAGACGGCATGACCGGACGCGCAGCACCCACTTCGCGCAAGAGGGGAGCGGATACATTTTCAAACTCGTAAGTGACGACATCGACGTTTTGCGCAAAATCGAACATGGCAGTCCGATCCTCGAAGGGCGCCACGGTCAGGCGGCCGAGTTCCCCAGCGGGCGCGCCGGGTGACGGATCGATGAAACTGAAGTCCATGCCCAGCGGCAACCCGGCCCAGGCCAGCATTCGGCCCAACTGTCCGCCGCCGATGATACCGACCCGCATCTCAATCGTCCTGAGGATCCCGTTGAGTCAGGATCTCATCTGTCTGGCGACGTCTCCAGTCCAGAAGACGGCTCCGTACATCGGGTGCGCCGAGTGCAATGATCGCCGTTGCCAAAAGTGCTGCGTTGATGGCACCCGCACGCCCAATGGCCAGTGTCCCGACCGGAACTCCTCCCGGCATCTGCACGATCGACAAAAGAGAATCCAGGCCGTTCAGCGCATGGGTTCCAACCGGTACGCCGAGCACCGGCAGGATCGTCTTCGCGGCCAGCATGCCCGGTAGATGGGCAGCGCCACCCGCTCCCGCAATCAGGACCTGGAGTCCACGCGCAGAAGCCCCTTCAGCATATTCGAACAACCAGTCGGGAGTCCGGTGGGCAGAGACGATCCGCGTCTCATAAGCCACCCCGAGTTCATCCAGAACAGCCGTCCCGGACTGAAGGGTTTCCCAGTCTGAACGCGAACCCATGACGACGCCGACGAGCGGATCAGTTTTTTTGTTCATGATTGCCGACCCTCACCGAGATCAGTAGTTCCCGCGCAGGACATCAGGTATCCATACTACCATGCCCCGGTACCCCGTCTGCTCTTCTTCATGCATTCATGTCACCGAGATTTGCCAGAAACCGGCTGAGGCAACATAATGCCCTGCGTTTCATCTCTCAGCGGAGCAGACATGACCATCGCGATCCTGGTACACGGTGGGGTTGGGCCCCACGCATCGGAAACCCAGCGTGAACGGGGGATGGCCCAAGCCGTTCAGACCGGCTACGACCTCCTCGCACAGGGCAAGCCCGCCCTGGACGCGGTCGAGGCGGCCGTTGCGATACTGGAGGACGACCCCACTTTCAATGCCGGTCGGGGCTCCGTGCTCACGGCGGCTGGGACTGTTGAAACGGATGCAGCCCTCATGGAAGGGCACACGCTCCGCGCGGGCGCCGTGGGCTCGGTCTCAGGAATCCAGAATCCGATCCATCTCGCACGGGCGGTGCTTGAAGACGGCCGGTGTGTCTTTCTCGTCGGCTCCGGTGCGGAGCGTTTTGCGGAGAACCACGGAATCGTACGGGTCGATCCGGCCACGCTCATCACCGAGCCGCAGAAAAAAGACTGGCTCGACCACCGCGGAACGGTGGGCGCGGTCGCATGCGATGCATCCGGGCACCTGGCCGCAGCGACCTCGACTGGTGGGCTCCGGGGCAAACACCCAGGGCGGATCGGGGACAGCCCGGTGATCGGTGCGGGAACCTATGCCGACCGGACGGTTGCGGTCTCCTGCACGGGCGATGGGGAATCGATCCTGCGGGCCCTATTGGCGCATCGGGTGGCGATCTCATACGGAATGAGCCTGGATCCCGCCCTGGCCGCACGCGCAAGCATCGATTTTTTCGGGCTTGAGGTCCCTGGCATTGCCGGACTCATCATGGTGGATCAGGGTGGACGCATGGGATTTGCGTCATCGCCCGGAACCACTATGTTGCATGGGAGGGGGGATGCATCGGGGATCCACGTGGGATACTGAGCTTGCTTTCCCGGCCCGGGAGAATCCACACCGGGCCGGGAAACGCTACCGTCTAGGTATGCGCATGCGGTGCCATAATGCGCGCAAGCAGGTTGACAGTCCCGGGGATGCGCACGAGGTGCGGGAAGCGGGGACCGCCGAAGTAAGACACCGTCTTGTGTCCATACCATCCATCCGTCTCTACGAGAAAAACGGTCGGTCGATGCGTGTGTTCGCTCTGCTTGAGGATCCAGTTGAGCAACGGAACCGAATATTTCTGTCCGTTGACCGCGCGAATCTTCATGCCCGGTGCGAGCCCCGCACGCCATGCGGGCGATCCCTTGCGGACATCGAAGATCACTCCCGTCCGTCCGATCCGGATGCCATAGGTCAGCCACTGGTTGTTGTCATGCCGGATTTTTTCCTGCGCCACCATGAAGCGGTTGGGCTTTGCGGTATAAACCAGACGCCAGCCCGAACGCCGCAGCTCGCCCGTAGGCGGAAGTGGCGCGATATCGTAAACATGGCGCTCAAAAAAAGCATGCCAGGGATAATGCACCACCCGGTTGAGCAACCCCTCGATCATGGCCCGTGTATAGGTCACGGTGATCGGACCGGTACTCGGAGGGCCGGCATAGAGGTGCAGGAATGTATCCAGCGATTTGCGGTCATGCGTGTGCGTCCGGATGATCGTGTCCACATCCAGCCATAACAATTCCCCCTCCGTATAGAAATCGCCCGCGGTTCGGCGCAGCGAAGGGTAGTCGCCCCGAGCACCGTAGAGAAAGGGTGCAGCTGTCGTGGTATCGATCAGGGGGTCGGTGAAGCGTCCCGGCTCGGTCGCCATTTCGCTGTAGAGCATGGCGAGATAGGACGGGTATTCGGATGGTTTTCGGATTCCGGTCCGGAACGAGAGCAGGTCGCCGAGGTACTGGTTCATGCCTTCGTAAACCCAGAGGAGATCCGTTTTCTGCGGGATTTGGAAGTTAGGCGTCGTGAGATCCGCCGGGCGCCGGTATTTCCCGTTCCAGGAGTGGGAAAACTCGTGCGTCAGAAGATCACCGGCAGCCATCTGTTCCAAAGGATTGGTCATGAAATCAGCCGGCGCGCGGTCATCGCTCGATTGATGGTGTTCAATGCCCTGAAATCCGATTGTATTCGAAAGGGCGAGGAGCGAGTGGTACTCATACCAGTGCCGTGCGCCATAGAGCGCCAGTGCCTCGGGCGTCATCTGCTTGTAGTGGGCGATCAGGCGCTGAGGAATCTCGAGATCCTGTGGCTGATCGGCAAAGAGATCCATCACCTGATGTGCGGATCCGTGATGCCAGAGCACGATTCGGCGAAAATAAAGCCCCGTATCGAGCGGGGAATCGATCAGCGTGGCAAGATTCACTTCACCGAACCGGATCCAGCCTTGGCGCGTGACAGGATGGGGCAGCGCGGTCCCGAAATGCCACCCCTTGGGGAGACGGATCCGCACCCGGAAAAAGTCGGCGTGGGAGTTGGTGTCGTTCTGGTAGAACAGCAGCCGGTTCCAGTTGAGGACGGCGAGGTGCGGCGTCGCGACAACGCGGCCTGGACCGTTCAGGATCGCGGTGAATCGCACGATGAGATGGTGCACTCCTTCCGGAACCTTGACATGAAATGCGTAGAGATCCACCTTGCCGCGCCGCCAAGTGAGCGGATGGCCGTGAGCGGTGACACGGATCTCCGACAAATCTGACAAGGGACCGGCTGGAGAGTGGTATCCGGGGATCCATTTCGGGAACACGAAAGTGAAAGGTCCCGGACGGACAGGAATCACCATCGTATTGCGCGTGAGCCCCCGGATGACCCCGCGTGCATCCACCGAGAGCCGTTCCGGATTCTTGCGCGTCGCATACGAAACCGCACGGGCGTTGGGTCTCGCCTGGGCTGATTCCCGGGCAGAAAAACCGAAAATGGCAAGCCCAATCCCCATGGCGATCCAGAGTGTTTTCTTCATCTTCGTGCCCCCTTCGTTGGTGAACCGATCGGTGCCTTCACTATAACCCACTATCATGCAGGATCAAAAACAACCAGAGCCCCTGACCCGCTACTCGGGCGCCTGGACAAGCGCCGCCTTGACGCCAGTTTTGCGCGGGCGACTGCCGCTCGCGTGAGTCATGCCCTCCCGAGCCGGAACCGCGCCCTCCACGGGGCGCCGTGGCAACTCGCTCACCCAGGATCCGAGGGAAACGGACGCCAGCTCTTCTACAATCGCCCGATCGATGTCGGCGAGCCGTTCGTCGACAGCCCGCTCGGGACCCGCCTCCTCGGAACGACGGAACTCGGGATCCGGGTTGCGCCCTCGCACTGCAGCGAGCACCTCGGCCACGGGAATATCCGAGAGCGCACGCGCTGGAACCAGCGACGGGGGATCACCACCGGTCGTGAGGAGAAGACCGCTGTCCTGAAAACAGTCGAGGAACCACTGCACGACATCAGGCGGCAGGAACAGCCGCCCGCAAAGCTTTTGGAGCGTCCAGAGCCGTTCCCGGTTCTGATAGGCCTGGGCCACGAGATACATAAAGAGAAGTCCATTGCGTTCAAGTTCCCGGTGAGTCAGCGGATAACGCAGATCGTGCAGGCGCAAGGCCGCGGGATTCTGCGCGAGAAAGCTGATCTCGACACCAATCAGGAAAATCAGCCAACTCAGATAGAGCCAGATCATGAAGAGCAAAAGCAGGGCGAACCCGGAATAGATGGCTGTATAGCCCGTCATCGTGGAGGCGAACTGGGCAAAACCCCAGCCCACCCCTTCCCACAGGAGACCAGCCAGAATCGCACCCAGTAACGCGCTGCGCAGACGAACCCGGGTATTGGGCATAAACACGTAGAGAAAGGTGAATGCACTCACAATCAGGAGATACGGTGCCACGCGGAGACCTGTGAGATAGAGCGCGCCGAAGGGTTGTATGGCGAGCAGTTCATGAGTCCAGTGACTGTCCATAATCCCGGCCGTCATGCCGAGTGCGGCCAGAACCAGGATCGGACCGACCAGAAGAACAGAGAGGTAATCGCTGAAACGGCTGAGCAGGGTGCGGGGTTTCCGGATGCGCCAGATGTGGTTGCAGGCTGACTCGACTTTCTGCATCAGGGATACGGCGGTATAAAGAAGGAGCACGAGTCCGAGGGATCCGAGCACGCTCGCATGGACGCGATGAATGAACGACAGGATGTGCTGGGCAACGATAATGCCGCGGCTCCCCATGGGAGCAAGGAAACGAAGCAGGAAGGGCAGGACCACATTGTGCCAGCCAAAGCCCTTCAGAACGGAAAGCGTGATCGCAATGAGCGGAACGAGGGACAAAAACGTCGTATAAACCAGACTCATGGCCCTTAGATTGATCTGGGAGTTCACGTATTCGCGTGCGAGTGCACGGCCCCAATGCCAGATGCGCTGCAAAACAGAAATAACCCGATGGATGGGGCGACCCAGAGCGCGGATGGCCACTCGCCAGCGGACCCGAAGCCTGATTCCCATGCTATGCACCGCCTACAATATCCAATGGGCAAGGATAGCAAAAAAACATCCCGGGCAAGGCCACCCCCCACGGTTCCGTCAAAGTCGCCCCATTGCGAGCGATGTCTGAACTGCCGAATGTCAGGAGTGAGGGAGTAGTAGGCCGTGTTTGGGGTTGGGGCGCCCTCATGGCACCTCCTTTGATGAGTTTCCTGCCCGGGTAGCGG
>DAHXNI010000064.1 GCA_027365475.1 Pseudomonadota bacterium
AAGTCCTGCCAAGTAGTAGGTACCTTTAGGCCATACTTGGTAAAGAGATTGGCCCGGTAGTAGAGCGCCATGGGACCAGTGTCTTGCGGTATTGCGTATACCGCCGAACCATCCGAGACCTGCACCCATGTCCACGGCAGGAAGTCCGCCTTGTAGGTCTTTACGTAGGCCGAGATATCAGTAGCGCCTCCGACATGCTCGAAGTTCGGCAAAACGTCGTATTCGATCTGGCCTAGATCGGGAGCGTTGCCTGCTTGAAGCGCGCTAAACGTTTTGGCATACGTTCCAGCAACGCCACCTGCGGTTTCGTCCAAGTGCACCTGGATCGCTGGGTGGGTCTGATTCCATAAGGTTACGGCGCTCTAGATGTTCGGCACCCAGGACCAGAACGTAAGATCTGCTACCGACGTGGACCCCGGAGACGCCGACGCAACCGTCGACCCGGACGACCCGGTGGTCGTGGCCGTCGACGACGCCGCAGAGCTTGAGCCGCAAGCCGCTGCGACGAGCGAGGCTGCCGAAGCGGCTGCGATGAATGTGCGACGCTGTCTGTCGAGCTTTGTTGGTGCCATTTAATGAATGCTCCCCATTTGGCGCCGCTCCCCGAACACCTCGCGCATGAGAGCATCTAAGACGATGTACACGAATGCGGATGCTGTTGATATTTCTTTAGTTATAACATTAAATGTGGTGTTGTGCAAGTTTCTGAGATGCTTTTGCACCGAGCAACGTCTTCGACGCTGGCTCTCGGGCCCAGAAACGAGCCTATGTTTCGCTGAGCGCGAGCGCAGTCGCCCGGATTGCTCTTAGGAAGTCCTCGACTATCTGATTCCTGTCGAGGTTGTTGTCGGTCCAGTAACGCAAGATCGCAGTTGCCGCCGAGGTCAGCATTACAGCTACGAAGGTAGCTTTAGATGGGGTCAGGGCGAACTCGGACGCCACTGCATCGGCCCATATCTCGACTGAGTGCCGGTCGCGTTTCTCGATCAGTGGTTGAAGCGCTGCGACGGCCTTGCTGTCGAGGATTCGGTGCACGAGTTGGCCTCCTGACTCGACGGCGTCGCTCCACAGATGAAGGGTTATCCGTACCTTGTCGTCAAAACCAAGCGCAGATCCGATGACCTGCTCGATCGTATCGTCTACCGAACCAATCACAAGCTCGAAGATCTCCACGGCGATCTCAGCTGGTGAATCGAAATATCGATAGGGGAGTGCAGGGATACACTTACAATATGGGGAAGAAGGAAGAGGCTAAGTTTTCTCAGGAATGAGCGGAATGTCAGGATGATAATCAATACTTTAGGGTTCCTTATCGTCATGATCCTGATCTACGAGATCATCCTGCCATACATCAGGTAACTCTCTAACCAATTTTTTATGGTTTTCCAAAAAATTGTTTGTTAGCTAGTTGCTGGCATTTTCTCCTCGAGCATCATGATTTTCTCATCCTATGTTAGATCGCAGAACTACCATAATCGTGATAAATATGGTTTTGGAACCCAGTCGTATTCAGCTGTGTCATGATCAGGCACCCTTTTAAGGCAAATTTGCAGTATGAAAGTGGGTTATGGAGCTAACCGTGAGATCGACAAAGCCTTAAAACATGAAGGGAAAGCTGAACGTGCCAGCTAGGCGAAATAGTCACAGTCATGGATTATTGCTTGAGTAATAAGAATGAAATAGTTTTTTTAAGCATCCTAATTTAAATCTCGGTTTGAGATATATTAGTCATGACTGATGATACTGCCGTACTTGAGGAACTTAAAAAAATAACTGCCCTTCTGACACCAAAACCGCCTCCGCCCGCAGAGCACAAGAATTTCTTAGGGCAGTTCAAGGACTTCTTCTCGCAGTACAAGGTAATGGGCATGGCAGTGGCTTTTATTCTTGGTCTCTATCTTGGAACGCTGGTACAGGCCCTGGTAACGGATTTACTAATGCCGATTATCCAGTTTGCGACTCCTCCCGGGGTTGTATGGCAGGATATCTCATTTGGTCCTTTCCTTGTTGGTCCGTTCATGGGGGCGCTTGTTACTTTCCTCCTGGTGGTTCTTGTTGTTTTCCTGATCGTCAAGGTCTCAGAAAAGGCTAAAGTCAAGTAACCCGCTTCTTCTGAATCTGCATTTCACGCGTTAAAACACTACGCTCCAAGGGAATGTCAGCGTAGATTATATTTAGTATTATACAACTAATGAGAGTGTGACGCATTCATTTACATGGCGCTGTATCTCAAATGCGGCTTAAATAAAATTATTATCAAAACATGCTTGATAAAGTCATATCGCCGTATTTGACAGATCGGTCTACAGCCATAAGCTAATACAAATGTGTTTGCCAAACACTGCATCACAAATTTCTCATGACATTATCTGTTAAAATTATGGTATTCAACAGCTATATCCCCAATCATTCAACTTGAATTTAAAGGACAATGGACATTTCAATAATCAAGTGGGTTATCAATGTTAGGCTTGAATACGCTACATGCTAAACTGAAGCCCATTGCTTTCCTTCTTGCATAAGAGTTAAAGCTCTCCTGGAACCAATAAAAAAATCCTTATACAGTTTCACAATTGACGTTCGCTACATTTATTGTGGAGATAGTAATAACGGGTCGAAAGAAATGGCGTTTCCTGAAGCGGTTGAGAGAAGACTTAAC
>DAHXNI010000086.1 GCA_027365475.1 Pseudomonadota bacterium
AGAAGAGGCAAAAAAAATTCATCGAAGCCGTTGAACTCAAGCGGCAAGGCGTGGGTCTCCGTCAGATCGCCCGACGTCTGGGTGTCTCTCGTCCCACGCTCATTGGCTGGTTGAAGCAGGAGGCCTATGCGGACGCGCGCGGATGGACGAAGGGAACGTTCCGCAAATATACCCCGCTCCTGCGCGAGCGAGTGATCGCCTTAAAGCAAGCCCGCATCGATCAGAAGAAATACTTTCTCGGCTCACCCCATATCCAGATGGACTACGTGAAGCGCTACCCTGGGGAGGAGCGCCCCTCGCTCTGGTTCATTGATGAATCGGTGCGCCAGGCCGGACTTCAAACCCACGCGCCGAAGCAGCGCACGAAGGGTCAAAACATCATTCAACGCCATCGCTTCCCGATCAAGACGATCGTGGGGCTAGGACGCATTCAGCAGGCGTGCGATTTCATCGGCAAGAAATACATCCTGGGCTCGCGCGAGTCGATCTCGGTGTTCTCCACCAGCTACTACCAATGGTTCGAGCTGTACCCAATATACCGTGTTTTAGCCGAAACCGTGGAGGAATCGGTCGATCGGCTCGATCGCTTCTGGAGTAATCACCCGATTCCGCAGGTGATGCGCATCGACAATGCCACGACCTTCCGGGGCAGCCCGCACCATCCCGCGGTGGTCGGGCGCTTTCTGAAGTTCCTCTTGAACTGTCATGTCACGCCGCTCTTTGCCGCCCCCTATCGCTCCTATACGAATCCGCACATCGAGGGGCACAACCGCACCTTTACCGAGAAGCTCTGGAGCAAACACACGTTTACCTCGCTCGATGCCATCGATGCCGAATGCGCGCGCTTCAATGCCGAGAGTGAGGAATTCTTTCGCTTCAAATTCGAGGAGCGGCTGCGTGCCAAAGCACTTCGCTATCACGACGCCGGCGCGACAATCAACCTGCAGGCGCTCACCACCACGCGTGGCAAACGGATTTGTTTTATCCGTTTCGTCGAGAGTTGGAAAGAACGCCGTGAGGAAATCGGAATCGTGGTCCTGGAACGGTTCATTGATTTGCCGGCGGTCTACCTCAACCAATACGTCTTTGCCTCGCTCGATCTGGAGAGTGCGAAACTTACCGTTATCTCAGAAGTGGAGGGTCAGGCGACGGCCATTGCCGTAAGGCCCTTCCCGTATGAGGCCTGATGGATGATGCGTAAGGGTGGTAAAGTTTTACTCCAAAGTTAGCCCCTAATGCTCAAGTTAGAGGCATCACCTTTTGCTGCACCTCTAGACCATGAAGTCACGCTAGACTATTGCCTAACGAGGATCAGGAGCCATGTATGAGTTTTAGACCAAATCGTGGAATGTTGGGAGTGGGTAGCGTTTTTTTAATGTGCGTTCTGGTCGGGTTCTCAACCGGAAAAGCATACGCGCGCTTAAAGTACATGGCGCCCCACACTCCTTCCCCTACTGCAGTCATACGAAACTTTGACCAGGCGTTGTTGCACGCAATGCGTAGCGGGAAATCAGGTGGGTTCCGTGCCCGCTATCAAATCTTGTCTCCGGTCATTCAAAACAGCTTCGCCACACGTAAAATCGCTCAACTTCTGGTGGGCCCCGTATGGGCACGCTTCAGTCTGCAGGAGCAGAGAAAACTGGGCACACTATTTGAACACTATACTATCGCAAACTATGCCAGTGAATTCAGGCGTTACCATGGAGAAGCATTCAAAGTGATCAGTGCAAAGCGCTACCCTGAATATCAGGTCGTGGTTGTCAAATTGCTTGAACCAAACGGGAGTTCTCACACATTCACCTACCTAATGGAACCGATTGAACGGCAATGGAAAATTGTCAATATTTTCGTTGATGGCGTGAGCAATATTGCATTACTGCGATCTCAGTACCTCTTCATTGTTCGAAAAAGTGGTCCAGAGGGGCTGCTGCGCTACCTTCATAACGCCATCGTCAAGCTGGAAAAGCCCAGGCACTAAGTTAAAACCATTTTTCAATACGATTTTTAGCAGGTGCGATTGTCGGCTAAACCAGATGTTCCTTTCCCTCTGGATAGTTTCTGGCTGAGGCGATCTGTTTGCTGAGTTTCAATCGCACACTACAGAAACATTCAAATGGCAGTAACAAATGTTTGCAATGATCTCACGAAGGCTTGCGGTATCGCTTTTGTCACTGGTTTTTTTGGTGACCATCGTTTTTTTCATGATTCATGCAACTCCCGGCGGACCTGCTTACAGCATTCTCGGCATGCACGCAAGCCCACAGGCAGTCGCTGCACTGAACAGGCAGATGGGGCTCAACCAGCCGCTGTCTGTTCAATATGCGATTTGGTGGGCTCATCTTTTTGAGGGCCGCCTGGGCTACTCGTATATTCAGCATATTGCAGTATCCCGACTTTTGGGAACCTACACCAGACGTACGCTTCTGCTCGATCTATGTGCACTTGCACTTGCTGTTTTATCAGCTCTTCTAGTGGGAATGGTTCAGGGGTATTACGCAGATCGTGCTTTGGGAAAAATCATTGGTTTCGCGCAGATCCTGTTCTATGCCCTTCCCGTTTTCTTTATTGGCATTCTTCTCATTTATATTTTCTCCATCCGTCTTAACTGGTTGCCCCCGGGTGGCATTGGTCATCATGGTGGGATGAGCCAGATGCGCCACCTTATTTTGCCAGCAGTAACACTGGCTTTGCCAATTGGAGCAGGCCTTTCGCGTTACTTTGGGCATCAGGCACGCCAGGAATATCGACTTGATTATGTCCGGACGGCTCGTGCGCGTGGGTTTTCAGATTTATATGTTGCCTACAGGCATGTATTACGCAATGCTGTTCGTCCCTTTATCACGATGGTCGGAATGATGATACCAGCCTTGTTTGTAGGTGGAGTTTTGACGGAGAGCGTATTCAATTACCCTGGTCTCGGTTGGTTGCTCTGGCGCTCTGCACTCGATCAAGATTACCCAACCCTGAGTGCAATTACTCTTTTGATCGGTATTCTCACGATTGCTGGAAATTTAGCTGCTGATGTCTTGAATAGCATTCTGGACGTACGGGTGCGTTATGAATGATTCAGCAAAGCGTTGGGGCCTTTTTTCAGCGCTGGGAAGGGGGGCGATCGGACAACACCTGAGGTCCCAGCCTCTGATGGCCAGCGGCGCAGCGATTTTCGTTATTCTCCTGCTGTTTTCATGGGCAGGACCCTTCCTTCATACGGCCAGCCCATATGCAATTCACCCACACCTTCTTTTTCAAGAGCCTTCATGGCAGCATCTGCTTGGCACTGACGACCTCGGGCGCGGCATGCTTGCGCGGATGATGTATGGAGGACGACCGAGCTTGGGTGTCGCGATGATTGGATCCGTGATCGCAACACTTCTTGGGCTCTGTTATGGCATGGTAGCAGGGCTCAGCCCGTCGTTGGTTGATAAATCACTCATGCGGATTCTTGATGCTATCCTTGCTCTTCCAACGCTTGTCCTAATGATTTTTTTTGCAGCCATCATACCGCTTGACCCGATTAGTCTGATTCTGCTTCTAGGGTTAGTGTCATGGCCCGGTCTTGCGCGAATTGTTCGCAATGAAGTACTGGCCTACAAGGGTAGGGATTATATTCTGGCCGCCAAACAGTACGGTGCGAGTACATGGTATCTGGCCCGTACGCATCTTCTCCGCTCCATGTTTCCGATCGTAATCGTCAATGCTACATTCACGGTTGCAGATCTGATTCTCACCCTTGCTGGATTATCATTCCTTGGGCTTGGCATCCAGCCACCACAACCGTCATGGGGAGGTCTTCTGGGGAATGGTTCCAATTTGGCCATCACCGGAAGCTGGTGGCTGATTCTTTTTCCTGGTATCGCCATTTTTCTCGCGATTATGTCGATGAATATGATCGGGCAAGGATTACTCAACCGTCTTGAGGGGCGCTAGAAATGCCCGTAAAACAACCCTTCGCAGTTCAACCTTTACTCCAACACCCACAACCACATTTCTGGTGCGGACCGTGCTGAGTATTGAAAATCTTAAAGTTGTCGGCTATAAGGGCGGGCGTTCATGCCCAATTATTGAAGGCATTACCTTTAACCTGGAACCCGGACGTACACTCGCTGTAGTTGGAGAATCGGGATGTGGGAAATCGATCACTGCTGCTGCGATTCTGGGCCTTTTGCCTTGGGGATTCACCGTTAGTGATGGCAGGATTGTACTCGATGGTCAAAATGCGCTTAGCCTCCCGCCTAGAGAATGGCGGCAACTTCGTGGCAAACGCATCGGTGCGGTGTTTCAAAACCCGCTTGCAGCACTCAATCCAAGCCTCCCCATTTGGAAGCAAGTCATAGAATCCGCCCAGCTTGAAGAGGCACTCACACGCAAGACTGCGCGGTCGCGCGCGCTCCAGCTTCTTGAACGAGTAGAAGTCCCTCATGTCGCAAGCCGTTTGGATGACTATCCGCATCAGTTTTCAGGTGGCATGCGTCAGCGTGTCGCAATCGCTTTGGCTCTCGCGCGGAACCCCGCACTCCTGATAGCTGATGAGCCGACAACCGCGCTTGACCTGATTACTCAGGCACAGATTCTGAATATGCTCAAACGGCTTCAAGAAGAACAAAATCTCGCAATACTGTTTATCACACATGATCTTTCGCTTGTTGCGGAATACGCTGATGAAGTTTTCGTCATGTATGCTGGACAAGAGGTTGAACGAGGATCTGTTTCTGATCTCTTCGCTTCTGTCGCTCATCCTTATACACACGCACTTCTCAGAAGCATCCCAAGGCTGACGGGATCCCGGTATCGTCTGATCGATATTGAAGGCGTTCCGCCCAGCCCTCATTCTTACACTCGCGGGTGCCGTTTCGCAAGCCGTTGCCCACGTGTGATTGCTGCCTGTTCGGCCACACCCCCTCCCCGTCTTGGCAATGACAGTCATGAGGCCTTTTGTCATCACCCGCACAGGGTATTGGCACCATGATTTCTAGCTGTCTTCAGATCGAGCATCTGAATGTTCGTTTTGAACTGGGAACAGGCGGACTGCTCCGGCGGGGTGCAGGAGCGTTCACTGCAGTGAACGATGTAACGCTCAATATTCACAAAGGTGAATGCCTGGGCTTGATCGGTGAATCCGGCTCCGGCAAGAGCACACTGGGCCGGGTAGTGGTTCAACTGATTACGACGTACACCGGTAGAATATTTTTTGATAACGTTGACCTTTCTGCACTCAGTTCGCGGCAATTGCAACGATATCGGCCACGACTACAGATGGTGTTTCAAGACCCTGCTGAGTCGTTGAACCCTCGTTTTACGATCGAAGATATTATCGGTGAGCCGCTTCGCTTGCTCCGTATCGGGACTCTGGAAGAGCGTCGAGTGCGTATTACCAGCATGCTCAAACAAGTGGGACTCACTGTAGGTATGCTCAAAGATCGTCCCGGCCAATATTCTGGCGGGCAACGACAACGGATTGCAATTGCGCGAGCCCTGGTTACTGAGCCCGAGCTTATGGTTCTTGATGAGCCAACATCAGGCCTTGATGTTTCAATGCAGGCGCGGATTCTGAATCTTTTGCATGATCTCCAAGCAAAGCTCGGCCTCACATACCTTTTCATCACCCACGATGTGGGCGCAGTGTCTTATCTCGCAAACCGGGTTGCCGTACTCTATCACGGCTCCCTGGTTGAGTTGGCATCCACGCAGTATTTGATCAATAATCCTCATCATCCTTACACAGTAGCCCTTCTAGATGCGCTCCCACGTTTTGTGCGTGGATCCCGAAAAAGCATGTCCGGTGCGCCATTCACTAAACACTCAGAAGGAATGACACTTGAAGGAAAGCAGCACCTGATGCCGCAGAACTCAGCCGGTTGCCCGTATGTTCCGCATTGCTCACGCTGTCAGGAACGCTGCTTGAATGAACGCCCTGATTTTCGCATGCTGAATGAGCATGCCGGTGTAGCCTGTCACTATCCCGTGGATTCACCGGCATGACTCGAACCATACTTATCACTCTCTTTGGGTCCATGGTTCTTATTTGGTCTCTTTCCATTCATGCTGCTTCCTCAGCGCTTCCAGATGTGCGCACCACTCTTGATGTAGGACTAGCAGCTCCGTTGAATGTCGACTCCTTGCTTCCGATTGTCAACAATCAATCAGTCGGGAATGCCACGATCAATGAGCTGCTCTACTGGCCACTCATCTGGATTGGAAATAAGATCACGATCCGTTGGGATAAATCTCTAGCACGCTCCATTAAGGTCGCTGACCACAATACGCATTACACCATATTGATTCATAAATGGAGATGGTCCAATGGCCGAAGAATTACCGCGGCAGATATAGCGTATTCCTATCGCCTGATCAAAGAGTTTGGAACACGTTACCTAAACTATGATATCGGCGGCCTGCCAGGGATCATCAGCCGGATCACACTGCACGGTTCATATCGACTGGACGTCGTGACATCACACTCTGTCAATCCAATATGGTTCGAGCTCAACGGTCTTTCGCAGCTAATGGCGCTTCCTCGGTTTGCATGGCAGCATTACAGTATCAACTATCTTTTCGCACACCAGACAGACCCGTCTTTGGTTCACATCGTAGATGGTCCGTATCGCGTCCAGCGTTTCGTGATTGGTCGTAAAGTCGTCCTGATACGGAATCCTGTTTTTTCTGGTCCGCCTGCGCTTTTTCACAGGCTTGTCTATGCGATGTACACCTCATCTGAGGGTGCTTTCTGGGCGCTGCGTTCGGGGACACTGGATATTGGCAATATTCCGCATGCTCTTTTTCGTGCCCGTCATCTTCTTCATCGCCTTCACAGTTGCCTTACCAATGGTGGATTTGACATCAACTATGTGGTTCTGAACTATGCCAATCCGCAGGCAGTGTTTTTTCAGGATCTATCGGTCCGCCGTGCACTTCAGTATGCGATCAACGAACAACTGATCATCAATGTTGCATTCAACGGCACAGGCACTCCTGGGTTCAACCCGGTTCCGGCCAGCCCTCCAACTTATTTATCTCCTTTTTTGAGACGTCTTGAGAGTCACCCGAATCTCATGTATCGACCAGCGTATGCACGAAAACTTCTTCGTGATGCCGGCTGGCGTACAGTTCCTGGCCATGGTTGGATTCGCCACAATGCTCAAGGCCAATCTCTCGCATTCACAATGCTTCTGCCATCAATCAGCAGAACGGAAGTGATTGTGGCGGATATCTTGAAGCAGGAATGGCGTCTAGTGGGAGTTGACATGCATATCCGCAAGCTGCCGTTTAACCTCATGCTGGCTAAACTTGAGCAGCCAGGTGGAAGCTGGGAGAGCGCATATCTTGCGTGGGATTATGAACCAGATTATTACCCCTCAGGCGAAGGATTGTTCAATACGGGTGGTGGGACTAACTATGGTCACTACAGCAATCCCGTTATGAACCGCTTGATCCTCGCAACCAACTTGAGCTCTAAGCGGAAAGCACTTTATGCCTATGAACAATTCGCACTGCGTCACCTACCGGTATTATTCATGCCACTGCAGGGAAATACCGTAACCTATCAATCAGACCTTTCATTAGCTGAGACCAATTCAACCTTGTATCATGTGGCTTGTGTTGCGCCCTGATGTCAGCCATGAACGTACTCCGCCAGCAACGTAGACAAGCATGACCATCGTCTGCACCACTTTCCGCGTGCTTTAATCTGAGGTCGCATCTTACAGACCTCATTCAGATTGTTGATGCGAGTGCGTGCGTGGTTTGAAGGGTAGATGACTATACATGAACCGGAACAGCTTCAACTGATTCCATTACAATAGCTTCACCATATCTTTACAAGCCCGAAGGATGTGACAGCCATGCATTCTTACCGATTTCGCGCATTCTGTTTGCTTGGGAGCGCACTACTTGCCAGTTTAGCCGGATGTAGTCGACAGACAAACCCGAAGCTTCCTGGGTATCTCTACATGGGAGTGGGATCACGTATCATCCGTCTCAATCTTGAAACTCACAAACAAAAAAATATATTCACACTTCCCGCATCGCTCAAGGTAGATATTTTATCGAAGATGTCAAATCAGGACCTGTTGATTAGCACCTATCCGATCCACACGATTGGGATTTTGAATCTCAAAACTCGGGGGTGGACCCGGCTTCGCTCCGGATGGAAAGCAACTGATTTTCCCAAGCTTGGCGTTTTTGTTTTTTATGATGCTCCCAAACCAGGGTATTACGCACAGGAGCTCTACTGGGCATCTGTGAATAGCCCAGCAAAAAGGCACCGGATTGATCCGGGACCGTTCCCGATTCAGATACCCGTTGTCCCAACGGGCCCAAACCGATTTGTATATACAAGTTGGCGCAAAAAGCAGGTACAGCGCCTTTGGTCCTATAACCTTACCCAAGCGCGATTCCATGCACTTCCAGTCACCGGTGCCTATCCCGAACTTGACCTTGGAAACCGCACTTTGCTTTGTACTCAAATCGGTGTCAGCGCCCACCCCTATTTTATGTTCAGGATGGGTCGAAAAGTATCTTCGCTCAAACCCTTACGCCTTGCATCCTGGTATACCCCGGTACGATATCTTAAGGTGATCCACAGTCTCATGGTAGGTCGTGCGACGTCCAGTTTGTTTGTACCTTCTATTCACCGCTGGACACTTTCAATCTACCATCTTCAGTCCGGACAGAAAGTGCCACTCATCCGACGGACAGAGGTTGGATTGGATTCAGTGGTTTGGTTGAGACACCTCCCGTGAACCGCTTAAATCAGAAGAAACCGGCCTGGGGACGAGTCATGGCGTCTCTCCTCTACGATGGATTAATGATTCTGGCCTTCTGGCTGCTTGGCACTTTCTTGCTGGCTCTGCTCATCAATCCACCTAATCATGATCTCGATAGCGGTTTAGTGAGCAGGCTGTTCTACTGGATTTTTCTATTGGGTTTGCCGTGGCTATTTTTGACCTGGTTCTGGGTCCATGGTGGCCAGACGCTCGGAATGAAAGCCTGGCGGCTTTGCCTGCTTGATATGCAAGGCCAGCCAGTCAGTTTAGGTGCGGCTTCGAAACGTTTTGTGATTGCTTGCACTGAATGGTTGGTCATTGGAATATTACTCTTGCCACTATTTTGGCTGATCGTATCGATACCACATAACTGGAGCGTGGCACTAACGGTATATCTAACCGGTTGGGTCATAACCGTTATCATCGCCTTCGCATGGAGCAGCCAACTCAAACATGGGAGTCTTCATGATCGACTGTCAAAAACGCAACTCGTCCAGTATTGATGCGTCTTGTAGCGATTGCCTCAACACATCACAACCATACAAAAGAGTCACCCACATGGATACCCAGCGTGTCACTTGCAGATTTCTGATTGCACGCAATTTCAATCAAGCCGAGTGAGTTGACATACCAGAATGCAGTCCCGTGTATCGCTTCTCCAAATGTTGATCGATAGGCCAACGTGTGTGATCCGATCTGCAGTGAGCGATTGTGGTTGGCTTCTTTAGCCACCCATGCTGTCATGGCGTTCCCAAATCGGTCGATATGAATGACTTCCTGGATCTGCTGAGGCCAGTCGGAACCCACGATCGGCTGCATGAGAGGTTCCATTTCTGATTCAAGTTTGTCCTCAGAGTCCGTTAACAAGCGGATAGCCCATGGAACAAAGAGGTCACGGCCATGGAAACTTGCAGAAAGTGCTCGCGATCCTATTTTCGCCAGCTGAAAAACCCGACCGGGAAATTGGCGCGAAACAAGCGAGAATAGGCCATTGTCGGGGCCGATCAGGCTCAGTTTCTCGCCTCGAATCAGAATCGGCGCTCGCGCCGTCCCGACACCCGGGTCAACCACACCGACAACAACTGCAGGTATCGCTAGAAAGGGGATGAGTGCTGCCAAAAGATAAGCTGCTGGACGCACCTGACAAGGTTCCAGTTCGTGACAGAGATCGACTGTTTGGATCTGGGGCAGATGCTGAGCAATCATGCCATGAAGCTGGCCGACATATATACTGCCGACTCCAAAATCAGTATAAAGGTACAGAATCGGGTGCAAAACCAAGTCTCCTGTCAAGGGCACCAGTGGGAAATGAAATCTGTATACGTCATCTCCTGATTTTGAATGGGACCTGCATTAATTCGCCCGTTCAGGCGAAGCGCATTGCGTACACGCAGCGCTCCTGCAAAAATGCTGTAGGGGTGAATTTGAAAACTCTTCTGTTTGATAGTCAGTTTAGCCTCGGCCTCAACATCTTGATGTGAGGAGACAAAACTCAGGGGGACATGATATGTCCGAATGACTCCATGGAGCCTGATGCGGATCAGCCAGGGGGAGCTTGGAATGTGTCCATTTGAGACGGATAGTACAACGTCCGGATAGCGGCTGGCATCCAGAGATTCGAGCATATGGCGGCGGGTGGCCTGAGTCTCTACTGTGTTGATCTGGCTGCGAAATCCTTGTCCAGCCTGCCTTCGAAGTCTGGGTGAATCGACAAGCATGGTCTTGAGTGGGAAACAAATCCAGCCTTGCCCTTGTTCGCCATGCGACAGCCAGATTCCCCGTTCACGCTCAACTTGAATGACGTGGTTATGCCCAAATGAGGCTAGTACTCCGCTACGGTAGGCATAGATCAGTATATGCGTTCTGGTTGGGTTCAAACTGTAGATTGACCAACCGCGAGATAAATCTCTTTGAATATTTCGGAAAATATATTTCCGGTTCAGGAGTGCCCCGTTTGTAACGCCTCGAGTGTAATGAGGTGGGCTACAGGAGGTCAACCATAACCCCACACAACTGATCAGTAGGAGTTCGATACTCTGCCAAAGCCCTCTCTTTAGACGGATCATGATTTTAGGGGTTCTGCGCCAATCTGACCTGAAACCGGATTACAACCTGTCTTCCAATAACTGTGCTCGTTCGCCAGGGGCCAGTCCCAATGGCAAACTCAGTGCGTGTAACGCTAGTTTCTCCAGTGAGTTCAAGTTGTTTGGAGCCTATTGGATTCAGATGGAACTGAATCGAAACTGGGCGGCGTATCCCCTTGAGCTGCAGTGTACCAAATGCCTGATACTCCCCCTGAGGTCCTGTTTTTTGGAAACGTATGCTTGAGAATTGCGCTCGTTTGAATCGTTGCATATCAAACCATACCCGGCTTCTAGCTGCATGGGCAATCAAAGGGCTGCGAAATTGCAGCGAAGGAATGTCAATCGTGACATTGAGTGATCGGGGGAAACCCCGAACCATTGCCAGCCGCACCTGAAAGTTGTTGAAGTGTCCGGGTACAGGATTCGATTCCCAGCGTGCGGTAAAGGCCAGACTACTTTCCCGAGGAATGCTATGCCACAGGACCTCAGCGTGACCAGCTGCTCCCGTGAAGCTGGCCAGTACTAGTATCGGCATGAGGTTCCGAGTAATGAATTTAGACATGCAAGTTGCTCTCACGAATGCGAACAAAAGGCAGCATCCGTTTCAAAGTCACATCCTGTCTGAACCAGTGATGGCGCAAGGCTGCAAGAATATGGATCGCGAGCAAACTGATCAATGCCCACCCAAGCAGGATGTGGGCATCAATCATAATTCCCATCAGTGGGCGACTGGGTGCAACCAGTTCTGGTAGCTTGAACCAGCCGAATATCTTAAAGGGCACACCAGTTGCCGAATTCAAAAGCCAACCAGAGAAAGGCAACAGGATTAAGACGGCGTAAAATAAGCCATGCACAGTTTCGGCTGTAACACGCTCCCAGCGTGCCACGGATACAGGAAACAAAGGCCGTGGATTGAATAAGCGCCAGATCAGTCGCATGACAACCAGTAACAGGACGACCATGCCTAGGGATTTATGCCAGATGAAAAGGTACAACTTGGTTGGGGTGAGTGGCCAGACTACGGCCAGCCATCCCAGCGCAAATTCAACGAATACCAAGGTAGCGATGGACCAATGAAAGGTCTTGGCCGTGACTCCCCAGTTCAATGAATCATTGCGAAAAGGCATCGATCTGCTTCCAATTCAATAGGTTCGATAGATTAACACGCTTGTGACGATGATAAATGCGCTGAGTGGTGCAAAGGCAATCAAAATAGGTTCAAGATGGAACGCATCGCCCATATTCGCTATCACATTTCCCAAAAAGTAATAAAGAAGACCTGCAACCACCCCAATGAACAACCGAAAACCGAAACGATGATTCCGTATCGAACCAAAGAGAAAAGGAAGCGAGAAAATGATCATCAACGGAATGGAACAAAAATCCGCAATCTTTTTCCAAAATGCGACTTCATACTGCTCAGCACTGAGATGGTTACGATGCAAATACCCGATATATTCCCAAAGACCAAAAGCAGAAAGGTTGCTGGGATCGACAACCAGCACCTTAAACAAATCCGGGCTCAGCAATTGGGGCCAGTGTGCATGGAAGGCATGGTGCAAAGACAGTTTTTGTTTATCGAAGCGAGTTTCATCCAAGTCTTCGAGTACCCAGCGTCGATCTTTAAAATCAGCTCGAGCTGCATAACCCACTGCCGAAAGACCTTGGTGGGGAGGTCTGCGAAATCTAAATACATGAATGCCATCAAAACTCCGGTGCTGTCCCAGTCTGGCCACATTCACAACCAGGTTCCCATCGCGTGCCCAAAGCCCGAATGGCCCAAGGAGTGCCGCTTCATGATAGAGGGCCAGTGCTCGTTCACTTTCAGCGTATCGTTTGGTGGGCGGGGCAATATATTCAGCGAGAATGGCGAACATAACCAGCAGGATAACTCCGCCGAAAAGAAGTGAACGTACCAGTCGAGCAGTTGACACACCCGTCGCACGCAATACCATGAGTTCGTTGCCCTGGGCCAGCGCGCCCAGTGCCATGAGTGTTCCAATCAAAGTAGCCGCGGGAAAAATATCGCTTGCCCATTCAGGCATCGTTGAAGCTGTGTAAATTACAGCCGTCGAGATCGTGTAATGTCCGATTCCGATATTGTGGAGCTGGCTTACAAATGTCATAAATCCGGATAAGACCGTGAGCACAGCAATGGCAGTCAGAGTGCCCATGATCACTGTTTTCGCGAGATAGCGGTCGAGTGTCTTCATGCGGTCTGAGAGCTGTTTTTCCAGAAACGGAAGTTGACCTCGTACAATCGCGCCAAAAGAATACCGCCGATCAAGAGAAACAAAGCATGAACCCACCAGATTCCCACTTGAGGGGCCACCAGACCATGGGCAACCCATACACGCGCAATTCCCAGAAGGTTCGAATAAAGCAGATAGAATAAAATAGCAGCGAAAATCGTCCACGCGCGACCCTGACGTGGAGCTGTCCGCGAAAGAGGTAGTGCGATAAGAATCAGAACAAAAATGCTGAGTGGCGCGCTGATCCGCCACTGCACCTCTGCCTGGTTACGGAGCGTGGGTTTGGCAAATAGAGCGTTCATGGTTTGCCCGTCTCGCGACCGGATGATAGGTCGCTCCGGATGCGCAATTTTTAGATTGACTCCATATTGAGCAAATCGAATCCGATCAAAGTGAGTCGAGTCAATCTCCCCCTGATAGCGATACCCATGTTCCAGAACAAGTGTTCGGCTATCGGTTTCGAGTCCTTTGATAAAGACCCCAGACTGAGCCGTGATGACATTGATGCGCCTGTTTTTCTGTGATTCAATGAAAACTCCGCGGATGTGCCTACCGTGGGGGCTTGTATAAGCAGCATAAAAAGTTGCGTGCAGGCCTGGGATTTGATGAAAGTGACCTCCTTGAAATAATCCATAACGGGTCAGCTGATTCGATTCGGCACGCAATTGGACCGATTCTCGAACCGACCAAGGTGCAACCCAAAACGACAGTATTGTGGTAATTGCCGCAAAAACAAAACCCAATGTCAAAAGAGGTCGAAAGGTTTGAATCGGGCTGATTCCGCATGCCGAGATAGCCGACATCTCATTGTCCCGGTAAAGTCTACCAAGTGTGAGAATCGCACCGATAAAGACAGAACCTGGAATCAAAATCACCAGATAGTTGAGGGTGCTGAGGCCCAGCAATTGAAAAACAAGCTGGCGTGGCAGCTGGCCCGATGCAGCTTGGCCAATATAGCGAGCAAACCGAGTTGCAATCAAAATAAACAGTAGCGTCAGCGTGACAGCACCGGTAGTGATGCTGGCTTCTCGGAATAAATACCGATGGAAAACGCGTTTCATAATCGCGAAGAGGGTACGTTCCGGCCGGAAAGCCGTTCAATGATCAGGTAAACTATACTCAATGACGAGTCCAATATGCTGAGTCTCATGCGAGGAGTTTCGCCCTATGCCTGACATTAAACGTCTACAGTTTACGACGATTCGGCAGAATCCAGAAGCCATACTGGCGGATACCCTGGTTCTTGGCGTGTATGAGGGCCGCAACTTTACTGAACCCGCCCAGCATGTCGACAGGTTGGTGCACCGTAGATTGAGTGCGTTTCTGGCTGATCGGGCGTTTGAAGGGCGCAGTGGACAAATGATGTCTCTTTTGGGCCTTCCTGGAATAAAGGCTCAAGAGATCCTGGTCATTGGGCTAGGTGCCCGCGACAAATGGAACCGTGCACAGTTCCGCAAGGTGCAGAATGCAGTGATGGAACACCTTTCCAGAACCGGAAGTCGAACCGTCATCAACACGCTGACTGCAATTACAGAGCGCGATATTCTGACAGGCTGGAGCATTCGACAAACCGTCGAAGCGAGTTACCAGGCGATCTACAGATTTACGGAATGTCTCGGTCAAAACAGCAAGAAAACATCATTTCCACGACTTGAACGAATTCACCTTGTTCTTGCAGGATCAAAGATTTCAGAAACCGATACTCGATCTGCGATTGCATCAGGGACAGCAATGGCGCACGGGATTTTTTTGTGCCGCAATTTGGCAAATCTTCCGCCCAATATTGCCACACCTCGATTTTTGGCAGCAGAAGCACGCAAGCTCGCACAAAGCGATCCCCGTTTCAAGCTCAAGATTCTGACTGAACGCGAAATGAAACGGATTGGACTTAATGCGCTTTTAGCCGTAGCTCAAGGTAGTCATGAGCCGCCTCGGCTTATTGTGCTCGAGTACCTGGGGCAACGCTCAAGTTCCGGGAAACCCATTGCATTGATCGGGAAAGGGATCACGTTTGACTCTGGAGGGATATCGATCAAGCCTGCAGCAGCTATGGATGAAATGAAGTTTGACATGTGCGGCGCTGCATCTGTACTCGGAACTTTGAAAGTGGTCTCGGAACTGAAGCTACCACTGCATGTCGTGGGCGTTGTCGCTGCAGCAGAAAACATGCCTGGGGGTGGCGCAGTCAAGCCGGCTGATATCATACATACCCTGTCCGGACATACGGTTGAAGTTTTAAACACGGACGCCGAGGGACGACTGGTACTATGCGATGCAATTACGTATGCACAAAACCAATATCAACCACAAGTGATCATCGATGCAGCAACACTCACTGGAGCTTGTGTGGTTGCATTGGGACATTATCCAAGTGGATTATTTGCGAATAACGATGAACTAGCACACGAACTCGAGAACGCTGCTATAGAAGCGTTGGATCCCGTCTGGCGTTTACCTCTATGGCACGAATATCAAGATTCGCTTAAAAGCAACTTCGCAGATTTTTCGAATGTTGGCGGACGTGATGCAGGAGCCATCACAGCAGCCTGTTTTCTTTGGCGCTTTATATCAAAAGTACCATGGGCTCATCTGGATATTGCGGGAACTGCGTGGAAATCTGGAAATGACAAAGGCGCCACGGGTCGTCCTGTACCGCTTCTGGCCCAATACCTTATGACACGCGCCGGTCGGAAGCTTTGAATGCCACGACTTGATGGTTATTATTTAAGTCCAGGGCTACCCGAAGATTTAAACCGTTTTGCATGTAAGCTGATTGAAAAGGCATTCAAACAGGGATACACAATACTGGTCCGAACACAGGATACGGCACACAGCAAGGCGCTGGACAGGCTGCTCTGGACCTTTCGGGATCGAAGCTTCATCCCGCATGACCGAATTGTGGGGTCTGACAACCCCATTCTCATTACCGATGAAGATGTTTCACAAGATTCACGTGCCTATCGTTTATTGGTTCAGATTCACCCTGTTTGCCAATATACTAACAGCTCATTATACGAACGGATCGTCGAAATCATGGATGAAGCACACCGCTTGACGCCACATCACCAAGCATGCTGGCAGCGATACCGATCGAATGGGTATGAGGTATATGAACATACCCAGCAGTTGACGGAATAAGAATTGACCACTTAGATCCATATAAGCAGATTATGAATAGCGCAGGAACGACCAGATCAGAAAACGCTTTGACACGATTCACGTCGGCCACAAATTACAGATACCAGCGAGAGATCTGTCTGAATAAAAGCGATCACTGCACACCCTCGCGGATTCTCTTGATTGTTATGCTGCCTACCCATATGACACTGAGTGCCGATATATATCGTTCTTTTTTTAGGCGGATGTCACTATGAGCGTAGATCTACCAAAAGCTTATGAACCTCAGCTGGTTGAACAAAAGATATACGCATTTTGGCAATCACTCGGTCAGTTTCAACCTCCACAAAATGGAACCCCTTATTGCATCATGCTCCCTCCGCCCAACGTCACGGGAACCTTGCATATGGGTCACGCGTTTCAGGATACCCTGATGGATATTCTGGTGCGACATGCGCGTATGGAAGGCCGCAGGGTTCTTTGGCAGGTTGGCACCGACCATGCGGGTATAGCAACCCAGATCGTTGTGGAACGTGAACTGCAAAAGGAAGGCATTAATCGGGTAAAACTTGGGCGGGATGAGTTCGTCAAACGTGTTTGGGAATGGAAAGAGAAATCTGGTCAGACCATCATCCACCAGATGATGCGTCTAGGTTGCTCGGCAGACTGGTCGAGACAGCGATTTACGCTTGATCCAGGCATGAGCCACGCGGTCAATGAAGCATTTATCCGTCTTTTTAAAGATGGAATGATCTATCGAGGACGGCGTTTGGTTAATTGGGATCCTGTTCTTGAAACGGCTTTGTCTGATCTTGAGGTGAGGTCAGAGGATGGTGATGGCTTTCTCTGGTACATTCGCTATCCTCGCCTAGACGGCAAGCCCCCCTTGATTGTCGCAACGACGCGTCCGGAGACACTTTTTGGAGATGTTGCAATTGCAGTTCATCCCGATGACCCGCGTTACCGTGAACTGCACGGAAAGATCGTCCGCTTACCGATCACAAACCGCGCCATACCAGTCATTGCAGATCCGTTTGTCGACGCTCACTTCGGTTCAGGCTGCGTCAAGATAACTCCTGCGCATGATTTTCATGATTTTGAAGTTTGGGAACGATTACATCAAACGCACAAACTGCCGCTTTTCAGAATCCTAGATTCAACTGGGCATCTACAAGATCCCGCTATCGATCGGCGCCCCAGCGGAACTGGCCTCTTCTGGCTTCCACCCGGTATGGATTGGAATACACCTGAACTCGGATCCGGAAAACTGCTTCCACAGGAGTTTCTGGGATTGGACCGCGCACAGGCACGGGAGAAAGTCATTGAATGGCTTACAAGAGAAAAGCTGATCGAGAAAGTTGAAACACACCGTCTGGCCATCCCGCGGGGCGATCGTTCGGGTGCTGTTCTTGAGCCGATGTTGACGGAGCAGTGGTTTGTGAGAACTCGAGAGTTGGCAGAGAAAGCAATTAATGCAGTTGAATGCGGGAAAATACAATTTGCACCCGAACACTGGGGAAAAACTTATTTTGACTGGATGCACAATATTCAGGATTGGTGCATCAGCCGGCAACTTTGGTGGGGGCACCGAATACCGGCATGGTCGACGCCCGAAGGAAAATGGTACGTCGGGGAAAACGAAAATGAAATTCGAGCGAATCACAAACTAGATGCAAGCGTAGATTTGAAGCAGGATCCGGATGTTCTGGATACATGGTTTTCATCTGCGCTATGGCCATTCTCAACACTTGGGTGGCCACAGGCATCTACTGATCTTGATGCATTCTATCCAACAGAGGTACTCGTAACAGGTTTTGACATCATTTTTTTCTGGGTCGCACGAATGATCATGATGGGCCTGTATTTTCAGTCGGATGTTCCTTTTCGAACCGTATACGTTCATGCACTTGTACGAGATGCAGAAGGCCAGAAAATGTCGAAATCAAAAGGAAATGTGCTGGACCCGCTGGATCTTGTTGACGGCATTGACCTTGAGTCGCTGGTTAAGAAACGGACACAGGGCCTACTCCTTTCACATCAAGCTAAGGCGATAGAGCGGACAACGAGAAATGAATACCCTCAAGGAATCCCAGCTTTTGGAACCGATGCGTTACGTTTTACCTTTGCTGTACTGGCATCTCCTGGGCGCGATATTCGTTTTAATCTCAACCGTATTGCGGGCTATCGAAACTTCTGCAACAAGCTCTGGAATGCGGGCAGGTTTATTTGTCAACATGCCGTAAGCCGTGTTGCTACAAACGACATTGACCTGTCAAACACAACAATATGGGATCGGTGGATCATTTCGCGGTTCGAAACGACTGCAGCTAGTGCAAAAGCTGCCCTTCAAGCATATCGTTTCGACGAACTGGCCAATCTTCTCTACGATTTCACCTGGAATGAGTTTTGTGGCTGGTATCTTGAGGCAGCCAAGATGGTTTTTGCAGAAACTTGCCCTGGCAACGAGCCTAAGCGCGTTACTACACAAACCACTCTTCTTGTAGTGTACAACAAGCTGCTCTGTATGCTGCATCCAGTCGTTCCATATATCACAGAGGAGCTATGGCAGCAATTTTCTGGGATGCGCAAGGACACTTTCTCATCAATCATGAACGCGCCCTATCCTCAGTCAGACCCAGAACGCATTGACCCAATTGTGGAACAAAGGATCCGGTACCTACAGGAGATGGTCATGTCCATACGACGGTTAAGATCTACCTACGGAATACCTGATAGCTGTCGTGTTCGTGCAAAGATGGCCATCACAAACGCCACAAATGAGCTTCACACGTTCATACATAGCGAAGCCGGAACGATCAAGACTCTTGCACATCTCGAATCGTTAGATGAGTTGACCGGGTCATTTAACATGGGGAAAAACTTCGCGACAATCGTAACTTCTGCCGCCACGTTCTGGATTCCACTGGCTGACTACATTAATCTTGAAAAAGAGCGAGCACGCGTTACGAAAGACCTCCGCACCACTCAAGCTAAACTGGACAACCTGAAGTCCCGTCTCAACAATGCCGGCTTTCTCGAACAGGCGCCGTCAGAGCTCATTCACTCGGAGCGTGTACGTCTCGAAGAGCTTCAGTTTCACTGCAATGAACTCGAGAAACAACTCGAAGCATTACAGGCGCTAGAATAGCCAAGCTCTATCGCTGCAAAATGCTCGGCAAATATATCAAGCACTTAGAAAGAATCGGGGTGAGAGGATTTGAACCTCCGACCACCTGCACCCCATGCAGGTGCGCTACCAGGCTGCGCTACACCCCGATCACAACCCTAATCTCGAAGTAACCTCAATATACCTTCTAACTCAGTACGCAACTGCTTTGCAATTTGTGTACTGTGTGTCATATCCTGCTGTGCGCTATCACTCCCCAGTTGCAGCCGTGCGCCGCCAATAGTGTAGCCATGTTCATAAAGCAAGCTTCTAATTTGACGAATGAGAATCAGATCCTGGCGCTGATAATAACGCCGGTTTCCTTTCCGCTTAACCGGTTTGAGTTGCTGGAATTCCTGCTCCCAATAACGCAGAACATGTGGTTTGACCGAACACAGATCACTGACTTCACCGATCGTGAAGTAGCGTTTAGCCGGAATGGGCTGAAGATCTGCCTTATTCTCTGCTTCCAGCATAACCATCAACGCGAGTCCTCAATTTTTGACCAGGATGGAATGTGACCACACGGCGGGCTGAAATCGGGATTTCTTGGCCCGTTTTTGGATTCCGCCCTGGCCGTTGATTTTTGTCCCGGAGATCGAAATTACCGAAACTGGATAAGTGAACACATTGGCCAGAGAGTAATGCTTCCTTAATGGAAGCAAAAAAAAGCTCGACCAGCTCGCGTGATTCGCGTTTGTTGATTCCAAGTTCATTGTTGAGCGTTTCTGCCAGTTGAGCTTTCGTTAACGCCGGCGCTTTATTTTCTGAGTTTACCACGGAACCTCCCCTCGACGATCAAAACCAATCTTTCGCAAAGTTCACTGACTACCTTTTCTGTTAGTGTGCTATCTTGGTCTCGAAAGAGCAAGCCAAAACCCAAACTTCTGAAACCCGCATCCAAGGGCGGCCCGACATAGAGGTCGAACAATTTGATTTCCTTGAGCAACGGCTGCCCACTCTCCAGCAATGCTTGATGAATGTCATAAAATGGAACGGTTTCAGGTAAGATGAACGCGAAGTCACGGCGAACCGCTGGGAATCTTGCGACTGGCTTATATTCTACTTTAGAAAAATGCTCTAAGTCAATCATATTCAAGGACCAGAGATAGGTTTTCCCACGCATTTCCCAGCGTTTCTGAAGCCCCGGGTGAACCGCACCCAAAATCCCCAAATGGTATCCATCCAAAATGATGACTGCAGTTTCTGCAGGATCCAGCATCGGGACATCAAACGGTTCAAAGCGCAGCCTTTCGCGAACAGGCTCGAGAAGTGATTCAAGATCCGCCTTGACATCAAAGAAATCGACCGTGCGCGAGCTCAGCCCCCATTCCTCATCCCGAAATAAACCATGCCACAAACCGGCAGCAATCTCTTTTTCATTGAATTGTGCGTCTGTTTGTTCGAAAGCAGGGCCAATTTCGAAAATACGCAGCCGTTTTTGTTCACGAGCCAAGTTATATCGAAGCGTATCAATCAGTGATGGCCAGAGAGAACGACGTAGAATGGATTGATCCTGAGCCAGCGGGTTTTGCAAAATAACTGCTGCTGCTTCATTCCATGAAAACTCACTATCCAGCGCGAGACTTGTAAATGGCATATGAATGGTTTCTTGGTATCCTCGACATACAAGTCTCAATGCCCATTGCCTTGCGGGTGCGCGTGATGCAGCGGCTGGTATGATTCGGATTGGACCTTGCAGTGGACGTTCAGGAAAGTTTTCGTACCCAACCAATCGAGCCACTTCTTCGACAAGATCGATTGGTGCAGTGAGGTCAAAGCGGTAACTTGGAGGCGTGACATGCATAAAATCTGTTGCGTTATCTATCACACACCCCACAGCAGCCAATTTTTTCTGAACAGTCGTGGTTTTCATCTGGATGCCCAGTTTAGCTGAGCAGAGTGAGCGCGGCAGAAGTATCGAGGGACTTGCTGCGTTAAAGCTACCTGCCCATGTGGTATTCAGAAACCGAATTCCAGTTCCGTATATTTCAGATAGTAAAATAAATATTCGTTCAAGCGCGGCTGGCGGAAGTTGCGGATCCACTCCTCTTTCGAAGCGCGCGGCCGCTTCAGTAGCAAGACCCAGGCGACGCGCCCGCCCGGCAAGGGCACTCGGAGTGAAATGGGCACTCTCAATCATGAATCGGCTTGATCCAGAATGAACAGATGATGCTTTCCCACCCATGATCCCTGCAATGCCAATAACAGAGCGGGAATCCGAGATAACAAGCATGGATTCATCAAGGGCTGCTTCCTGATTATTGAGCAGTACGCAACTTTCACCCGTTTTCGCCCAGCGTACTTCAATCTGACTTATGGCTAATCGGTCAAGATCATAGGCATGAGTTGGCTGGCCGAGTTCCATCATCACATATTGCGTCACATCCACGACCGGATGAACCGAAGCAATGCCTACATGCTTGAGGCGGAGTTTCATCCATAGGGGAGTTTCGATATCGTTGTTGAAAGTCTCAACACATAAGATTGCAACACCCGTACAAGCTTCGTGTGCAATGAGTGTAATTGGAAACCCGGCTGGAAGATCTCTTGACCAGAGTGCGGGAGCTTTTTTTAGTGCTTCATTTTCAAGTGCAGAAATCTCTCTTGCTAAACCTAGTGCGCTGAGGCAATCACCGCGATTCGGAGTCACATTGATATCATAGAGAACATCTGGCCAGCCCAAGGTTTGAGCCAGATCGCTGCCTACTGGGAAAGCATCTGGAAGCTCAAGAATTCGGTCTGCGCGTGACCCCAACGTCAGTTCAGATTCAGAACACAGCATTCCTTGTGAACCGATCCCATCGAACCATCTGACGCCAATTGCTGGAAGGCCAGTTAGCCGTGCGCCAATCGTGGCCCAGGGCACATGCATTCCCATTTTCAAGTTTGGTGCGCCAGAGATTACCCTTGCCTGCTCTGTGCCAGCTACTAGGTCATACACCGCAAGATGCCGAAGGGTCGGATGAGGTGTTACCTTCTGGATTTGTGCAACAAGAACACCCGAGAAAGGAGCCTCCAGTATTTCAATCGCGTCGACTTCGAGACCACCTTCCGTCAGATGACGTGCGAGGACACGATCGCGTGAACGGAGATGCACCCAATCCTCCAACCATCTCCGAGTTATCTTCATAGCTCTGTGTTGACCATGGTATTCATCCAGGAAGGCTTTAGGAAACGCTGATCGTTTTCATAGAACCAGCGAATATCGCGGATGCCATACTTCAACATGGCTAGTCTTTCGATACCCATACCAAACGCAAATCCGCTCCATTGCTGTGAGTCTACCCCAGTCGTTTGTAATACGACGGGATGCACAAGGCCACAGCCCAATACTTCAATCCATCCGCTGTTTTTGCAGATGCGGCAACCCTGATGTCTGCAAAAGAAGCATGCGAGATCAACTTCTGCCGAGGGTTCTGTAAATGGAAAATAAGAAGGCCTGAAGCGGACCGCAGGCGCATCGTCAAAAAAGACACGCAGGAAATCGCTGAGCAAAGACTTCATATGTGCCCATGAGATGTCATGATCTACAACCAGCCCTTCAACCTGATGAAACATAGGTGTATGGGTCAGGTCAGAATCCCGCCGGTATACTCGACCAGGTGCCAGGATTCTCAATGGCGGACCCCACTGCTGCAATGCCCGAATCTGTACAGGCGAAGTATGCGTACGGAGGAGTTCGTTTCCAGAAACATAGAATGTGTCGTGCATGGCGCGAGCTGGATGATCACGGCCAATATTGAGCGCCTCGAAATTATGGAAATCATCTTCAATCTCAGGCCCGGACGCGACGACAAATCCTAACCTACTGAACCAGTCTTCGATGGTTCGCTGAACGAGTGTGAGTGGGTGATAGGATCCTATTTCTGCATCCCGACCTGGCAAGGTTACGTCGATAGCAGTACGAGCCAATCGACGTTTCGTGTCTTGTGCTTCAAGATGTGCTTTTTGAGATGCAATGGCTGATTCCAATGCTTCACGTGCATCATTCAGGGTTTGCCCCTCTGCTTTTCGTACATCAGGAGGTAACTCACCCAATTTTTTAAACGCAGAGGTGAGGATGCCTTGACGACCCAGCCAGTGGACACGCAGGGAATCCAGATCAGCCAGAGTCTGTGTCTGGCTGATCTCTTTTAGAGCGGCTTCGTAGCTTTCACCCGTTGGCAATGCAACACCTTCCGCAAGCATGCGGTCCCGACAATCCCCACGAGAACAGGAATCAGGCAGCTGTCAGTGCAGCCTTGGCCTGATTAACAAGCGAAGCGAATGCTATGGGGTCATGAATAGCGAGTTCAGAAAGTATTTTTCGGTCGATCAGGATGTCAGCTTTAGATAGCCCGCGCATGAACTGGCTGTAGGAGAGACCCAGCTCACGTGCGCCAGCATTAATCCGTACGATCCAAAGCGCTCGGAACTCACGTTTACGTTGACGCCGGTCACGATACGCATACTGCCCGGCCTTGAGAACCGCTTGTCTTGCAACCTTAATGTTCCGGCTTCGCGCCCCATAATAACCCTTGGCCTGCTTTAAGACCTTTTTGTGTCGCGCGTGACTGGTAACGCCTCTTTTGACTCGTGCCATATCTGTACTCCTTAAAGGTAGGGCAGCAACGGAATGAGTCTTGGTGCATCAGTCGGTCCCACCGTAGCAGGGCGACGGAGTTGACGCTTCCGTTTGGGCGATTTCGTCGTCAGAATATGGCTTCGGTGCGACTGTTTTCGCTTGAAACCGTTGGCTTGAGGGCGGAAACGTTTCGCCGCACCCCGATTGGTTTTGAGTTTAGGCATGCATTTTCTCCACTATAGGCTTGGTTCTGCACAAGGCAGCATTGACGACCAAGGGCACGTCCTATGGGACGTGCTTTTACTTTTTCCGTGGGGCCAGAATCATCACAATCTGACGCCCCTCGAGCCGCGGTGTCTGTTCAATCACCGCATGTGAATCCACATCCGTTTGGATCCGGTTAAGAAGTTGAACACCCAACTCCTGATGCAGAAGTTCTCTGCCACGAAAGCGCAGGGTCACTTTTGCCTTATCGCCCTCTCCCAAAAAGCGTTGAATGCTTTTGAGCTTGATTTGATAGTCATTCTCCTCCGTTGTAGGGCGAAACTTGACTTCTTTGACATGAATTTGTTTCTGCTTCCTGCGGTTGGCCTGAACTTTCTTGTTCAGTTCGAACTGGTATTTGCCAAAGTTCATGACCCGGCAGACCGGCGGATCGACTGTCGGTGACACCTCGACCAAATCCAATCCTGCGCTTTCAGCAACTTTTAGAGCTTCACTGGTCGTCAAGACTCCTATTTGTTGCCCATTGTCCCCGATCACACGTACTTTGGGCGCTGTGATCTCGGCATTCCGCCGCGCCCTTTTTTCTCCGCTGATGCCTCAACCCTCCATCTGGTCTTGGCCACGGCGCGTCTGCTCCACAGTCAAGCGTTCAATAAAGTTTTCCAGAGATAATCCTCCTAAATCGGTGCCATTCTGAAGGCGCACGGCCAATTGCCCGGTTGACGCTTCTTTGGGGCCGACTACAGCCAGATACGGGATCCGCTGGATCGTCCTCTCTCTGATTTTAAATCCTATTTTCTCATTTCTCAAGTCCAGGCAGACCCGGTAGCCTTTTTGTGCAAGAACGTGGGCCGTCTCCCTGGCGTAATCAGCTTGCTGGTCAGTAATCGTGAGAATTGCCACCTGGACCGGTGCGAGCCAAAGTGGAAGTACACCGGCGTAATGTTCAATCAAAATCCCGATGAAACGCTCTAAAGACCCAAGAATTGCCCTGTGAAGCATAATGATCGGCCGTTTGGTGCCGGCCGCATCAATGAAGCTCGCCCCCAAACGCTCTGGTAGAAAATAATCGAGCTGCAGGGTTCCGCACTGCCAAACCCGGCCCAGCGTGTCTTTCAGCGAAAACTCGATTTTAGGACCATAAAAAGCGCCCTCACCTGGCTGGATACCGAATTCAAGACCCTCTCGGGTGAGCGCTTGTGCCAAAGCCGCTTCGGCACGATCCCAAAGCGCGTCCTCGCCGACACGCTGGGCTGGTCGGGTCGAAAGCTTCACCTGAATATTTTCGAATCCAAAATCCCGATAGACCTCAAAAAGCAGGCGGATAAATGCAGCCGCTTCAGACTCAACCTGTTCTTCAGAGCAAAAAATATGTGCGTCATCTTGTACAAAAGAGCGTGCCCGAAGGAGACCGTGGAGCGTGCCCGATGGCTCATTGCGATGACAAACTCCAAATTCTGCAAAACGCAACGGTAGGTCACGATAGCTGCGGATACCCTGATTAAAGATCTGGACGTGAGCCGGACAGTTCATGGGTTTGATCGCATATTCCCGATTTTCAGATGACGTCGTGAACATCTGGGTCGCAAACTTTTCTGCATGCCCTGATCGTTCCCATAACGTACGGTCAAGCATGAGCGGTGTATGCACCTCTTGATAGCCTGCGTTCCGCAGTTTGCTGCGGATGTAGTTTTCCACAATCCGGTAAAGCGTCCAGCCCGGCTCATGCCAAAAAACCATTCCCGGCGCTTCATCTTGAAAATGGAATAGATCCATAACTTTGGCGAGCCGCCTGTGATCACGTTTCTCGGCTTCTTCAAGCTGTTTAAGGTAATGAGTCAGATCTGCCGCCGTTGCCCATGCCGTACCGTAGATACGGCTCAGCATCGGCTTTCTCGAATCCCCTCGCCAATATGCACCGGCTACCTTGGTCAGCTTGAAGTTCTGAAGGAATCCGGTAGAGGGCACGTGTGGTCCTCGACAAAGATCCACGAAATTACCCTGCCGGTAGAGGGTCAATGTTTCAGTCTCGGGGATATCGCCAATAACTTCGACTTTATAGTGTTCGCCCTTTTGCTCAAATAACAGGATTGCCGTTTCTCGGGTTACCGATTGGCGCACAATTGGGAGATTCTCCGTTGCAATCACGTGCATCATCTCTTCAATTTTTGCAAGATTCTCGCTCGAAAATGCTTCTTGTGTCGCGAAGTCATAAAAAAAACCGTCTTCAATCACTGGACCAATCGTGACCTGAACATCAGGGTAAAGACGTTTTACGGCATGAGCCAGAAGGTGTGCTGTCGAATGACGGAGGATCTCAAGTCCTACAGGGTCCCCAGGTCGAACGGGTTCGAGAGTGCCATCATTCTCCAGATGAGTAGCCAAATCAACCAAATCACCGTTGAAGCGGGCCGCGACAAAAACGGAGGATTCCTCTATGCCGAAGGCATCAATTAAGGCATCTTTTGCCGTAATGGATGATGGGTAGCATTTGGGTTCATGCGGTAGGACTTTCAGGGTGGCCATATTGGGGTCATCTATCTTGAATATTCTTGAGTCCCATGATGGTGACTCAACTTCCAATTATATCCGGAATCGACTCAGTGCACAAAGTGGGCGCCCGCTCTATGCATCTGTTGCTGGAATATCAGCACAGAATATTAGCCCAGCTAGCATAGAGAAATTTCTTTGCGGGATCATGAAGCGCCCAGTAATGTGCGGATCACCAAGCGCATGGCAACTGGTGGGTCACTGGTAAGTACCCGGAACGCCGTGACGAAAGAGCTTGGTAGGCGCGATTGGACTCGAACCAACGACCCCCACCATGTCAAGGTGGTGCTCTAACCAGCTGAGCTACGCGCCTTTTTGCGTGGTCAACATAACACAGGAGTAAACCTCTGGCAAGGAGACGCTCTTGGACTGACTTGACACGCCGATAACCCCACCGCTTACGGAGTTTGAATTCATTGGCTTGGCGTCATGAGTAGTAACTGGTCTCGCAAATCTCCAATCTGATCACGAAGTTGGGCCGCTTTTTCGAACTCAAGCCTTTTGGCCAGATCGCGCATCTCTTGCTCTAGTTTTTTGATCTCCCGTGCCAATACCTGTGGATTCCATCCCGATTGGTCCGAACTCATTTGCTTCAAACGCCCTCTCCGCCCACGCTCCTTAACTGATCGGTCATCTGCAGAGTCCATCACATTGAGAATAGCCTTCTCGATTCCACGGGGAATAATATGATGGTCCTCATTGAAACGCAGTTGTCGATGTCGACGCCGCTCCGTTTCTTCAATGGCACGTGACATCGACGCCGTCAGATGTTCAGCATAAAAGATCGCTTTTCCTGAGAGGTTTCGAGATGCTCTTCCAACCGTCTGTATCAGCGCACCCTCAGATCTCAAGAAACCTTCCTTGTCAGCATCCAAGATAGCAACCAAAGAAACTTCAGGAAGATCCAATCCTTCACGCAAAAGGTTAATGCCAACCAGTGTGTCAAATGCCCCTTTGCGCAGCTCCCGTATGAGCTCAGACCGCTCAACTGTATCGATATCAGAATGCAGATAGCGAACGCGAATACCTTGTTCCTGCATATATTCGGTTAAATCCTCTGCCATGCGTTTAGTCAAGGTCGTAACCAGCGTCCGCTCGCCATGTGCCACTCGTGCGCGTATTTCCGACAAAAGATCCTCGATTTGTGTACGGGCTGGGCGCACTTCAATCTCAGGATCGACAAGGCCCGTTGGACGCACCAATTGTTCGACGATCACATCAGCGTGTTGGCGTTCATAAGGGCCTGGCGTGGCAGACACATAAAGTGTCTGAAGTGTTCGAGTTTCGAACTCGTCAAAACGAAGTGGCCGATTATCCAAGGCAGATGGGAGACGAAACCCATACTCGACTAAGGTCGACTTTCTAGAATAATCGCCTCGATACATGCCGACGAGTTGTGGAATCGTAATGTGGCTTTCATCAATCACGAGTAGTGCATCGCTTGGCATGTAGTCGAAAAGCGTAGGTGGTGGCTCGCCTTCTTTTCTGCCGGACAGATGCCGGGAATAATTCTCGATTCCTGTGCAATACCCAAGTTCTTGCATCATTTCAAGGTCAAAACGTGTTCGTTGCTCAAGCCTTTCAGCCTCAAGCAGACGACCCTGCTCGCGCAACCAACGTAGGCGGCTCTCCAGTTCTGTCCGAATGCTGACCAGTGCGTCCAAAACTCGGTCACGCGGTGTCACGTAGTGACTACCCGGATAAACCGTATAGCGCTGCAGATTCTGACGCGCGAGACCCGTCAGCGGATCGAAGAGCTGGAGTCGCGTGACTTCATCATCAAACAACTCAACGCGCAGCGCATCATGTTCAGATTCTTTGGGGTGAATATCGATCAGATCACCACGCACCCGAAACGTACCCGGCGCGAGTTCGTAATCATTACGTTGATAGTGCATGTCCGCCAATCGCATCAATATCTGACGCTGGTTTGCCCGGCCACCGACACCCAGATGCAGAACCATGCGGTGATAGGACTCCGGATCGCCTAACCCATAAATTGCCGAGACGGTCGCCACAATCACCGTGTCTCGACGTTCGAGCAATGACTTGGTGGCAGAGAGTCTCATCTGTTCAATATGATTATTGATCGTTGCATCTTTCTCGATATAGGTATCGGATTGCGGAACATATGCCTCAGGTTGATAGTAATCGTAATAAGAAACAAAATATTCAACAGCATTGTGTGGGAAATAACTCTTGAACTCCCCGTAAAGTTGTGCTGCCAAAGTCTTGTTGGGCGCTAACACCAAGGTTGTTCGTTGTAAATTTTGGATGACGTTTGCAACGGTATACGTTTTACCGGAACCGGTCACACCGAGCAGAATCTGACGCATCAGCCCCGATTTCAGGTTCTCGCTCAAGGCTTCAATTGCCTCAGGCTGGTCACCAGCCGGGCTATAGCCTGCAACAAGATCGAATCGTGTAGTCATGTGCACCCCCTTCGCCGCATGATAACGAGTTTTGGAAAACTGAGCACGCGATTGAGGCAATCACTGGCATCCGGCTCCAAGAACCTGTGGACTCGGTGCAAAATGCAAAGCCTGCATGACATTTGTGTGGTTTATGCCTATCATGTAAATCTTACTTGGGCGCCCCATCCATGAAATCAACGATCCGACTGTCTCACCGTCTTACAGAACTCACTCCATCCCCAACTCTGGCCATTGCGGCGAAAGCTGCAGATATGGAGAGCAGTGGGCGACCCGTGATCAATCTCTCTGCAGGGGAACCTGATTTTGATACACCGGAACTCATTCGAAAAGCAGCCCTACTTGCCATGGAATCTGGTCAGACCCGTTATACCCCAAGTCAAGGCACTCGCCCTCTCCGAGAGGCCATTCGGGATAAATTCGAGACCGACAACCAATTGCACTACCCGCTCGACTCCATCCTGATCGCCCCAGGGGCCAAATATGCGCTTCATGCGCTGGCCCAGTGCCTACTGAACCCGGGAGACCGTGTCGTTATTGTCGCTCCCTATTGGGTATCGTACCCTGACATTATTCGATTGAGCGGAGCCGAATGTACCGTTCTGCAGACCGATGCCCGCGATCGCTATCGCCTCGATTTGGATGCCCTGGATCATGCACTGCATCCACCAAGTCGGTTTTTCATATTGAACAGTCCCAGCAACCCTACTGGAATACAGTACCGCCGGGCTGAACTTGAATCGATCGGAGCCATACTGCGTCGACACCCACAAATTGTGATTGCAACGGATGACCTTTATGAAAAAATCTTATGGAGTAACGAACCATTCAGTAATCTTCCAATGGTTTGCCCAGACCTTCAAGATCGATGTGTCGTCATCAATGGAGTCTCCAAAACATACGCTATGACGGGCTGGCGCATCGGCTATGCAGCAGGCCCAAAGGTTCTCATTCGTGCCATGGCGGACTTCCAATCCCATACCATTGCATGTGCCAACACAATTGCCCAAGCTGCTGCAGAAGCGGCGTTACGCAGTCTTCCTGAATTGATTACGGGCATGGTCACCACCTATCACAATCGTCATGATTATCTTGTCCCCGAACTCAGCAGGCTGGCAGGGGTTACGATCACGCCTGCCGACGGAACGTTCTACCTTTTTGCAGATTGTAGAACTTTCCTGAATGACACACCATCCATTGGAAACGATGTGGCACTGGCCTCCGAACTACTGGAGCATGCTGGCGTTGCTATAGTTCCTGGCTCTGCATTTGGAGCGCCCGGGCACATCCGCCTGTCCTATGCCATCGATCTCGCGACCCTTAAAATTGCCGTTGAGCGGCTCCAGCATTTTTGGAACAGGCACACCGGCCTGAGATCCTAAAATACAAGGCCCAGGCCGGCTCCGACATAGTGCGAGAAGCCGCCCAGTTGACCTGAAAGACGGGTACCGGCCTCAAAATCCAGCTCGAAGTTTCGGGTCACCAAGACCTGTATGCCACCATCTGCATCATAGCCACTCCCCTGCCCGACTCCAGTGTGAGTTTGACCATAGACCTCAGCATACAGCTGAAGATCCTGAGAGAACTCCCATGTAACGACTCCATCCGGATTGAAGCTCGCGTAGCGTCCGCCTCCGAGGTTGGTCGGTTCCGTATCTGATGTCACACCAACCATGAGGGATAACCCAACCGTCGAACTTGGGCTCCAGCTGGCAATGCCATTCACCGCAATCCCAGTTCCAGCACTCCCTTGATTCGGATCTCCCGAAGGAAGCGTCACCAAGCTCTCAGCAGCAAATTGCAATGAGTGCGATGCATCAAACTCGTGTTTAAGACCGACAACCGATGCGGTGTACCCGTTCGCCCCTGGAGCCAGGATGCGTTCCGCAGGAAGAAAAACAAACTCGTTGTCATGCGGCAGCCCAAAACGAAGCTCGAGTTGAGGATAGCTCTGACCGTGCCCGTTCGCGGAGGGATAAAGAGAAGAATAGGCATACCCTGCTTCAAGAACGATACGCCCCTGACGGACCGCACAGCTGCTGTCACCAACCGTTGGTCGATCAAGAATGGCCAAAAGCGCATCCTGCCCCCTGCAGGGGTTGTTTTCAGAAGAGAGGTCTTGATAGGCCAAGACACGTCCAGACAACATCACCAGTGTGCAGACACATATTAGACGTAGACAGCCAATAGTTTGGCGCTGATTGAAGTGCATGATCACTCTCCTCTTGCTGATTTTAGAAAAATGGCCTGACAACGCTGCTAAACCAGGAGGTGGATTCAACTCCGAAGTGCAACTTCGCTGACGGGCCGAGTGGGCAAGCTGCGGTAGTATCGTGGTTTTCCCGACCAGCCAGTCGAAGGAGCACCGATGAAAAGCTACACGCAGCTCACCCGAGAGCAACGATACCAG
>DAHXNI010000094.1 GCA_027365475.1 Pseudomonadota bacterium
CACGACAAGCACGACCGGGTAGCCGAGTGCACGCACCAAGTCGACGGTCGAGACGTCCGTGCCGAGCGGAACCCGCCAGCCGCCTACTCCCTCGACGACCACAGTATCCGCCCGCTGCTCGAGCGCCCGCACCCGCTCCACGATCCGGTCGATGTTGATAACGATCCCGGCCTGGTCCGCTGCGATGTTGGGTGAAACCGGTGGCGCGAAAACATAGGGATTGATCTCCTCCCACGTCTCCTCGACATTGATTTCGCCCCACAGTTGTTCCGCATCCATGCTGCGCAATTGCTGCGACGCCTTCCAAACGCCACCGGTTGCAACCGGTTTCATGGCTGCCACGCGCAACCCATGTTGCACGCTCCAACGAATCCATCCGGCCGATACCACCGTTTTGCCGACAGAGGTGTCTGTTCCGGTTATAAAAACCCCGCTTCCGGACATTCAGGCACCCTTCGGTCGTGCAAACCGCATGGGCGTCCAGGCGAGCCCGTAGAGGATTTCATAGGTGACCGGAAGACCACCACCCGGGCGGCGCATCGCCTCATACGCACGGGTGAGCATCTCGAAGTGAGTTCTCCCCAAAAGACCCCGAGCGCGCTGGGCATGCCGGTTGGTCGCCCCGATCTGTCGCAGCTGATTCGCTAAAGTCTTGAGGTCAGCTACCTCCTCAAGCACGATATCGACATCCAGGACCACTTCCACAAACCCTTCTCGCATGAGCAGCCCCCCCCAGGTTGGGCCATCCAAGAACGCGCTCACATGTGGGGCCGTATCGACCTGGGACCAAGCTTCGCGGAGTTCCTGGAAGGTGCGCGGACCAAAGGTAGCGAACAGAAAAGCCGATCGATCACGGAGGATCCGGTACACTTCCGAAAGGGCTGCCGTCGGATCGTCAAACCACTGCAGGAGGAGATTGCTGAAGACGAGGTCCATGCTCGAAGGCGCGAGCGGCAGCGCCCGGGCATCCGCGCATAGCGCTGCCGAGTGGCGGTCTGGCTGCGCTTGTTTCCAGTGCAACATTTCAAAGGCTGCATCAAGCCCGATGATGCCTGCGCGTGGATAATGCCGGGCGAGAGACGGCCCCGCATGCCCCGTTCCACAGCCGAGATCGAGTATCCACTCGGGGCGAAGATCGAGCAATGACAATCTTTCAATGAGATCGGACTCGATCCGATGCTGCAACCCGGCTGCGGCGTCATAGGTGGAAGCAGCCATCCGGAATCCCTTCCGGACAGCCTCAAAATCGAGTTCAAAGGTTCGCGTGCGCATTGAGAAAGCCTGTCACCTGCCGCGTGAACCAATCCGGATCCGTGAGAAAGGGAACATGCCCAGCTTGAACGAGCCAGGCGGGTTCGATTCCGAGGGTGTGCGCCATCCAATCGATCGCTCCCGGCATCACCAGCCGATCCCGTTTGCCTGCAAGGAGAGCCACGGGTTGCCGGAGTCCGCCCCGGAGGGCATACCGAAGATCGCTCACCTTGAGGATTTCAAGCCCAGCCCGCAACCCGGACACACGGGCTACCCCACCGGATGCGAGTGCATCCCTCAGGCGGGGCACAACCTCTCGTGACGCCGCGAGATTGCATATTTGGAGAAGCAGAAAATTCCTCAGGGTCGCTTCATATTGCTCTTCGAGATCATGTTCAAATCGCTCGAGAACCTGGAGGTCATGCCCATCCGGCCAATCGGGGCCGGATAGGAAACGGGGTGTTGTGCAGACCAGAATCAACCCCCGGATCCGCTCCGGGAAGCGCAGCGCGAGTTCCAGCGCCACCAATCCGCCGAGCGACCACCCGAGGATCACCTGGGGTTCACGGGGAAGGGCTGAGAGGCAATCACGGGCCCAGGCACTCAGGGTCGGCTCAATCTCAATCCCGATCCGCTCACCGTGTCCGGGAAGTTCCCAGAACGACATCTCGATCCTCGCACGGGCAAAGAATTCGTGCAGCGGGTCGAAGACACGCCGGTTGAATCCCCAACCGTGAATCAGGGTCAAAGGTGTCAGGATCTGTTGGGGCGCGGACATAAATCGGATAAACCCTGGAGCAGGCGGTCAAGATCCTCCCGGGTATGAGAGGAGGAGAGGCTGATCCGAAGACGCGCCTGTCCATGTGGAACTGTGGGTGGACGAATCGCGGGAACCACAATCCCCCGTGCCTCGAGCGCCCGGCTGACATCGAGCGCCACGCGGGCGGAGCCGAGCCAGAGCGGCTGGATCGGCGAGGGCGAGGGCAGGAGCGGCAGACCGAGTTGGGTGCTGCACGCCTTGAAATAATCGATCAACCCAAACAGCCGTTCCCGCCGCTCCGGTTCCCGGATCACACATTCGAGCGCAGCCAGTGTGGCTTCGGCCAGCGCCGGCGGCAACGCGGTGGTATACCGGTAAGGGCGGCCCTCTTGGATTAACTGCTCAATCAGTTGGGCAGAACCTGCGACAAATGCGCCATAGGTGCCAAGCGCTTTGCCCAGAGTGGCCATGAGGATCGGAACCGCATCCTCACCGAGTGCGTAATGGGAACAGCTACCTTGGCCCAAGGGGCCCCATATTCCAATGCCGTGCGCGTCATCGACCATGAATACGGCCCGTGCCGCCCGAGCGGCATCGGCCAGGCCCGGCAAGGGTCCCCAATCACCATCCATGCTGAACACTCCTTCCGAAACCAGAAAACCCGGCGCATCGCCCATCGCGTTCAGGATCCGCCGTGCATCCTCAACATTGCCGTGGGCATAACGTCGCAGACGGGCACCGGACAGACGCACGGCATCCCAAAGGGATGCGTGGTTGAGCCGATCCTGCACCACCACGTGTCGCCTCCCGCACAACACCTGAAGTACGGTGAGATTGGCCACATACCCGCTCGAGAAGAGCAGGGCCCGCTCGCGCCCGGTCCAGGCCGCGAGCGCGGCTTCGAGTTTCTCATGCGCCCGGGTATGCCCGGAAAGAAGATGAGAACCCCCACTGCCCACCCCCCAATACCGTCCGCCCCGGCACCAAGCCTCCTGAATGGGTGGATAGGCTGCAAGGCCGAGGTAATCGTTCGAATCGAAGGCGAGCCCCACCCCTCCCGCGAACGGGCGGTGGATCCCGGTCGGCGTATTCCGGACCTGGCGAAAGCGGACGAGATCCGCTGCGCAATCGGGGAGATGAACGGAATCAGCCTGCATGCACGCTCGTTCTGGACTCCGTCCGAAGCTGGGCTTCGGGACGAAGCCCCAGCGCTGCAAAGAGTGCATGGTCTTGGTCGGCGTCGTTATTCGGCGTCGTGAGCAGTTTTTCGCCATAAAAAATCGAGTTGGCTCCCGCGAAGAAGCAAAGAGCCTGGAGTTCCCGGCTCATGGTGCTCCGCCCCGCCGACAGCCGCACATGGGCGTGCGGCATGAGAATCCGGGCTACCGCAATCACCCGGACAAAGTCGATGGGATCGGTCTTGGGCGCGTGCGCGAGCGGCGTGCCGGGAACCGGAACCAGCTCGTTGATCGGCACGCTCTCGGGAGGGGGATTGAGGCGGGAGAGTTCGAGTAGCAGTTCTGCACGGTCCTGAACGGTCTCACCGAGGCCCACAATTCCACCACAACAAACCCGCATGCCGGCCTCCCGGACATGCTCGAGTGTCTTCAGCCGATCTGCATAGCGCCGGGTCGTGATGATCTCCGGGTAATAAGCTTCCGATGTATCGAGGTTGTGGTTGTAGTAGTCGAGCCCTGCCTCAGCCAGGCGCCGTGCCTGATCCTCGTCCAGAAGACCGAGCGTGGCACAGGTTTCGAGCCCGAGCGCCTTGACCGCCGCGATGTATTCGAGAATCCTCGCCAGATCGCGTTCCTTGGGTCCCCGGTAGGCTGCGCCCATGCAGAATCGCGTTGCTCCCGCTGCTTTTGCCTGCTGCGCGCGTGCAACGACCTCATTTAAGGGCAAAAGCGGCTCGGATGCAACATCCGACGCATGGCGGAGACTCTGCGGGCAGTAATGACAATCCTCCGGACAGCCGCCCGTCTTCACACTGAGCAGTGTGCTCAACTGGATCTCGTTCGGATTGAAATGCTCGCGGTGGACACTGTGCGCCCGGTATAGAAGATCGTTCATGGGCGCGGCCAGAAGTTCCTGCACTTCTGCGAGTGTCCAGGCTGGCGGGGAGTTGGGCGGATTGAGCATATCAGGCCTCACGGATCGAAACCCCATGGCAACAGTCTAGCTGCTCAACCCCTGTCCTTGTCAACTTTGACATATCTTAAAAGTTTACAGACGTCTCGCGCGTGATTTGGCAGAGCTGCCTCACAGGCCTAGAATGGTGTGGGGTGCGCTTGGAACGAGGATGCCATGCCCAATCGATCAACGGCCCGTACCGGCCAAGCACGCGGACCATCCGGTACCGTTCACAGCCCGGATCGTGAACACTGGATCGCCGAGGCGGCCTATTTCCTTTCTGAACGACGGGACTTTGCTCCCGGGTATGAACTCCATGACTGGCTCGAAGCAGAACGGGCTTTCAACGCCCACCTCGCGAAATCCACCCGCAAGCGTCCCCCACACCGACAGCCTCCGGCGGACCCGGTGCGCCAGCGGGTGCGCACCATGCGGACTTGATCCCGGAAGCGATCGCGCATAGACTGAAAGACCAGTTTTCGATTCGTGATCACCATGCCGTCCATCCTGCCTCGAAGGTATCGGTGGGCTTCGTCTTTGGTATTGGCCATCTGCCTGATCCCAGCCGTCGCCCAAGCCGTCCCTGACCTTTACATTGCCCAGAAGGGCACCTCGAGCGTCGCAATTCTGGATACCGGGGATAACAATACCGAAGTTGCGAGCATTCCGGTTCAGAGCAATCCCACTGCGGTTGCGGTCGCACCACTCGGGAGTCCAATCTTCGTAGCCAATACGGCTGGCAACTCCGTGAGTGTACTGAACAGCAAAAATCAGCTGACCGCGACTATTCCAGTTGGCAACCAGCCGGACGCGATAGCAATCACCCCAGGAGGTGTTGCCGCCTATGTCGCCAATGCCGGGGGTGGCGATCTCACGGAGATCAGTGTCGCCGGTGCCTTCGCCGTGCAGACGATCGCCGTGGGGTCGGATCCCGATGCGCTGGCCGTCACGTCGGACACATCCCTCATCTTTGTGGCCAACCGCGCAAGCAATTCGGTTTCGGTGGTCTCGACTCCCCTGGCCGCAACTCTCACCACCATCCCGGTCGGCAAGAGCCCCGATGCGGTGGCGATTTCACCGCGCGGTTTCACGGTGTACGTCGCCAATGCGGGCAGCAATACGGTATCCGTCATCGACCGACCCACCCGCACGGTGAAAAACACGATCACGGTAGGCCAGCAGCCCACAGGACTTGCACTCTCACCCGATGGAACCACCCTTTATGTGACCAACTCGGGGAGCGGAACCGTTTCACTGGTCGACACAGCTACCGACACGGTCACCGGGACACTCAATATCGGTGGACAACCCGAGGGACTGTCCCTATCGCCGGATGGCAGTTATCTCTATGTCGTCGAACCCAATCAGAATGTAGTGCTGGTGATCGATACCGCCACGCAAACCATCGTCTCGACGCTGGGACCTTTTTCCGATCCGACCTCAACCGGATCATTCGTGGGGCCCGGTGACCTGATCGCCATTGGCACGGCCGTTCCCCTAAACATCCAGAACACTCCCTCTCAAGACAATCTCGGCTGCAGCGATGCTCTGGGCCGCGCTCGCCACTTCGAACTCATTGTCCCGCCAAAAGACGGCAACGTCAGCATTTCCCCGACCAGCGGGATTTTTACCTATATTCCGAATGTCAACTTCTCCGGTGAGGATGCCTTTGCCTTCCGCTGCGTGGCGGCTGCAGGTGGACCCTCCCCCATTTCCAACACCGCTACCGTAAGCCTCCTCGTAACTTTCGAAGGCAACAACGCCGGCGGCTCGACTGCCATGGGCCCCCTCGGGCTGGCCGTGCTGGCCCTGGCCGCGCTTCTCGCCATCCCCCGGCGACGGAGTACCCGTCCCATCCGCCCCACTTGAATCCCCATTCCCATACCCCCATATAGACAGTATCCCGGCAGCCCATAAGGGCTGCCCCCCTGAACTGAAACATTGAGGAGGTACTGGCCATGTGGTTTGATTTAATTGATCCGTGGGATGCGGATTTCTCGTTTTTCAATGAGCTCAATTGGCTCCGTTCAAATCTGGAAAGCTGGGCATCGGGTGCACTGGCCCGCGATCTGCGAGCACATACCGGTGGCCGCTTCCCGTTGATCAACGTCGGTGAAACCGATCAGGAATTCAAGGTCTATGTGTTTGCGCCCGGAATGGACCAAAAGGATCTTGAGGTTCGGATTCAGGACAATCTCCTGACCATAGAGGGCAAACGCGAGACTCTGGCCGAGAAGGATCTCCAAGAATCGACAGTCTACCGGCAGGAACGGTTTTCGGGTGAGTTCGTGAAGACTTTGAGTCTGCCAGATTCTGTCAACCCCGAGTCTATCGAGGCCCGCGTTAAAAACGGAATCGTGACCATCACACTGCCCAAAAAAGCCGCGCTGCAACCGAAACGCATCGAAGTGCGCGCAGCTTGATCAACCTTTGAGTTGGGAGAAAAGCCATGACGAATCTCAAATTCACCTCGAATACCAAAACCCCTGCCCGATCCGAAAAGGATTCATCGGGCGATACCCGGCCGGTCCGTCGCGAGCAGGCTCTGGTTCCACCCGTGGATATCCGGGAGAACAATGAGATGGTGCTGCTCGTGGCCGATATGCCGGGCGTGTCACCGGAAACGCTGAAGGTGGAATGGGCTCACGAACGCCTGACCATTGAGGGCACTATCTCTGCAGACCTGCCTGAAAATATGATCTCGGTGGATGCAGATCTCCGCGGATCACATTATCAGCGCCAGTTCAAACTGGGACAGGAGATCGACTCGGAGAAAATCAAGGCCGAACTCAAAAATGGAGTACTCACCCTGGCCTTGCCCAAACGCGGGGATCACCGCGTGCGGCAGATTCCGGTCTCCGCCTGAGCCCATTCCGAATATCCAGGCGGCCTCCCGCAAGGAGCCGCCTGGACGGGTCAGGACAGGCGCTGGTCGTATCTCAGACTTTTCCGCTCAGGAGCCCCACGCACCACGAACCAGATAAGCGTCCAGGGCACTCGGCCGCGGAGCGCCCGCGCCAGGAGTTTTACAAGCAGGAGAGCTCTGAATGCAAATACATAGGGGCGATGGTGGTGCTTGCGAAGGTAATAAAAGAAAGAGATGTAAAACTCCCGCTGGAGCCTCTGGCTTCTGGGTGAAGCACGACCTCCGAGATGGCAGAACCGGGCCTCGGGGACCAGGAAAATGTGCCCGCCTTTCCGTTTGAGCGAACGCGCAAGATCCTCCTCTTCACAATAGAGGAAAAACCGCGTATCGAGTCCACCCAGCGCCTCGAAAGGCTCCGCACGAACGAACAAGGCACTGCCGGTCACCATCGGCACTTCGATCGGGCAGGAGTAGGCGGCCCGCCGGAGCGGGTAACGCGCAGGATGCATCCTACGCAGGAAACCGGGGCCTAAAACGGCGCGGGCGAGCGACGGTTCATAGTTGAACGAGGCGCTCGCCCGTCCATTCGTGTCGTAGCATTGGCCGGTTGCGAGTGCCACTTCCGGGTGCCCTTCCATGAAATCGTGGAGGATCCGGATGGCGTCGTTGCAGAGATACCCATCGTTGTTGAAGAGAAAGTAGTACCGTGCCCGGACGAACTGGAGTGCGAACTGGTGCCCGCCGGCAAATCCGAGGTTCACCCGACTCGGGTGGAACTCCACCCTCGGATCGCCCCAGTCATAGGCCGCGAGGTTCTCTTCCGGCCGGGAACCATTGTCCACCACCACCACCCGAAAATCGAGCACCGGATCGGTTTCTTTGAGGATTGAGGCGACGCAGCGACAGGTCATATCGGCCGCGTTGTAATTCAGTACCGTTACGGCAACCGCAAAACGGCGGGGCACATCGGCCTCAACGTGCACATTCACCGGAATCTTCATCTTGCATTCACCATTTGGAGGCGATCTCGAGGTCTGCACGGCAGAGTCCATGCGCAAGCATACACTCCTGAACCCTCGTCCCTCGTCCCTCGTCAGGACATCTCCATATCCTGAGTACAATAACGGACGTGAACACGAATCGACTCCTCGCAAACCTCAACCCCGAACAGCGTGAAGCCGTCACCCTGCCAACGGGCCCGGCTCTCGTTCTGGCTGGCGCGGGGAGCGGGAAAACCCGGGTTCTGGTCCACCGGATCGCCTGGCGCATCGAAACCGAGGATACGCCGCCGCAATCGGTTCTGGCCGTCACCTTCACCAACAAGGCCGCCCGTGAAATGCGCGCCCGGGTTCTCACGCTGGTCGGTCCGAGAGCCCAGTCGATGTGGCTCGGCACTTTTCACAGTATGGCCTACCGGATCCTCAGCCGTCATGCCCGGGAAGCGGGGCTCCGACCCGATTTCACGATTCTCGACGAAGACGACCAAAGGCGTCTCATCCGGCAACTGATCCGGGAGCGGCAGTGGGACGAACGGGAGTTCCCTCCGGCACTGGCCCAGTGGTATATCAACCAGAAAAAGGATGCGGGGATGCGCGCCAGCCAGGTTCCGGATGGGGTCGGCCGGGAGGATCGAGCCCTGCGCGATCTCTATCAGGGTTACGAAATGAAGCTCCGCAGCCTGGGAGCGGCTGATTTCGCGGAACTCCTGTTTTGTTGCCACGACCTCTGGCAGAAACAGCCCGCATTACTCGAGAGCTACCAAGCCCGATTCCGGGAGATCCTGGTCGACGAGTTTCAGGATACGAATACACTTCAATATCTCTGGTTCCGCACCCTGACCGGTACCTCTGGCAACCCGTTCGTGGTGGGCGACGATGACCAGGCCATTTATGGCTGGCGCGGTGGCCGTGTCGAGCATGTGCTCCGGTTTCCGAAGGATTTCGAGGGGACGCGGGTGATTCGCCTCGAGCAGAACTACCGCTCGAGCGGCGCCATTCTATCTGCCGCCAATGCGCTCATCGCCCATAACCCCTCCCGACTCGGCAAAACCCTCTGGACCGCATCCGAAACCGGTGAGCGCCCGGTTTACTTCACGGCGGACGATGAACTTGAGGAGGCGGACTATATCGTCACCCGAATCCAGCAGGCTCTCTCGGGGGGGCAACCGGCGGGGACGATTGCGATCCTTTACCGATCCAATGCCCAGTCGCGCGTCATCGAAGAATCACTGGTCCGTCATGAGATCGCCTACCGGATTTATGGAGGGGTCCGGTTCTTCGAACGCAGCGAAATCAAGGATACGCTCGCTTATCTGCGTCTCATGACCGACCCTGAAAACGATTCTGCATTCGAACGCGTTTTCAATGTTCCGACGCGCGGACTCGGCGATCGAACCTTCGAGCGGGTTCGTGAGCACGCACGCCAGGAGGGACGATCTCTCGCCGCCTCGGCTCTCGCCATCGCCCAACCGAAAGCGGTATCCGCCGACCGCAGTGCCCGTGCACTACGTGGATTCCTGGAGCTTTTGGCCGATATGCGTGAGGCGATCCGTCCGCTCAATCTCGCCGGACAGGTGGAACGCGTGATCGCCCTGAGCCGGCTTGCGGAGTTCTACCAGACCGACGATCCCCTGCGGGCTGAGACCCGGATCGAGAGCCTGGCCGAACTAGTCAATGCCGCAGCCGGGTACGAACCCGATCCCGAGATGGAGTCGACCCCTGCGGAGTTTTCTGGTCTCATGGCCTTTCTCGGCCAGATGGCACTCGCAACCGAACCGGAATCACGCCCGGGGAAATCCGACGAGATCCAGCTCATGAGTCTCCACGCAGCAAAAGGCCTCGAGTTCCATACGGTATTCATCACCGGACTCGAAGAGGGACTCCTTCCGCACAGCCGTGCCACCGAGACCGCAGGCGGGCTGGAAGAGGAACGCCGCCTGTTCTATGTGGGGATCACCCGCGCCGAGCGCCAACTCTACCTCACGCGCGCCCGCCGGAGACGCCTGCATGGACATTACATCGACACCCTGCCTTCGCGTTTCCTGCTTGAAATCCCGGCCGATCAGCTCGAATCCGGAGAACCCCGGATAGTGACCCGGACCGCACGATCGCGGGTGCAGCACCGCTTTCCGAATACGGATCCGGGGCTACCAGTGACAATCGGCCAAAGAGTGCGCCACCCGCGCTTTGGCGAAGGCGTCGTGCTCAGCCATGAGGGAAGTGGGGACCATTGCCGCATTCACGTCCGTTTTGAAGGAAGTGGCGCCAAGTGGCTACTCTGGGATCAAGCCCACCTCGAAACACTCGAATCATGATCGTGCATCCGGACTCCGCTCCGGAACCACTGGCACTGTCTTTTTCCGGCGGGAAAGACTCCGTCCTTGCGCTTGCCGCGTTGCATTTACGGAAACAGGATCGGGTCACGCGTTTGCTCACAACGGTGACTCGAGAATACGGGCGCATCGCGATGCACGGGGTGCGTGAAGCACTCCTCGACCGTCAGGCAGAGGCTCTCGGACTGCCCCTCGACAAAGTCTACCTCACAGCCGATAGCGGACAGGAGGAATACGAAGACCGGATCCGTGAGCAGCTGCTCGACTACCGCGCACAGGGAATTGAGCGGGTGGCGTTTGGCGACCTGTTTTTGGAAGACATTCGCGCGTATCGCGAGCACCAGCTCGCGCAAGTCGGGATGCGCGGCGATTTTCCGCTTTGGGGCCAAGATACCCGGAGGCTTGCCGAGCATTTCATCGACCGGGGTTTTTGCGCCGTCATTGTCTGCGTGGATACCGAACAGCTGGCAGCCGACTTCGCGGGGCGCGAGTTCGATCGGTCATTTTTGTCCGCGCTCCCAACGGGCGTCGATCCGGCGGGCGAACGGGGTGAGTTTCACAGTTTTGTGTATGCGGGTCCGCTCTTTTCGGCGCCGATTGCATTCGTCGGCGGAGCGCGCGTACGGCGCAGGGGCCGCTTTGAGTATTATGATCTCCTTCCCCTTCCCGATCCCGCCGACCCACAGTCGGGATAGATTTCAGAGGAGATCCCATCCATGCCCAATCGCTCCTATTGCCTGCCTCCCCCTGCCATCCGGTCTCTCCCCATCCTGGGCTCCCCGGAACGCTTCCCCGTGCGCGCCATCTATTGCGTCGGACGCAACTACGCCGATCATGCCCGCGAAATGGGATCCAACCCGGCCGATTCGCCCTGTTTTTTCATGAAGCCGCCCCATGCGCTTGTGACCGACGACGATCCGGTTCCCTATCCCCCAGAAACCCACAGCTTCCATCATGAGGTCGAACTCGTGGTCGCCCTCAAAAGCGGCGGACGGAACATTTCCACCGCAGCGGTTTGGGATCATGTGTTCGGTTACGCTGTGGGTCTCGATCTCACCCGGCGGGATCTTCAGAACGAACTCAAGAAAAAGGCTCAGCCCTGGGAACTCGCTAAAAGCTTCACAGCCTCAGCACCCTGCTCGGCGCTCATTCCGTCCGTCCGCCCGGAGGCACCGGTGGAGCCGTGGCACATGCGGCTTTCGGTCAATGGCGCCATCCGCCAGGAGACGACATCGGCACAGATGATCTGGCCGATCGATCAACTCGTAAGCGAGCTGTCGCGCTATGAAGCGCTCGAAGCGGGAGATCTTCTCTTCACCGGAACACCCGCGGGGGTGGGGCCTCTCGAACCCGGGGATCAGGTTGTTGCGGAACTCGTGGGGCACTGCAGGCTGCATTTTACAGTGCTGCCGGACAGAGCTGGATCAGGCCTTTAGGCGATCCTCTTCGGTCAGAGCAGAGACCAGCAGGCTGAGGAGCTCGTGCGTGGGTTCGGCCATCTGCTCCTCCACATGCCGCAACGCCCGTTTGCGATCGCCCGTCTTAAGCTCGGATAAGGTCTGCAACCCTTGCGCGTGAATCCCCGCGTGGAGCCGCGCGATCCGCGGCAAGAGAGCCGTCCGCCGGGTTGCGCCGACTGGTGCCGAACGCCTGAGCCAGGACCCAAGCCGGCACTGGTCGTCTGAGGACCTGTCGCACATCGCGAGAAGGTACCCTTCGAGCTTCTGGTCATCCTCTCCCTCGGCAACCAGCGCGTGGCGGATCTCCTCGACCCAGCGCAGGTGAGAAAACCCGGCCGCCATGCCGTCCAGATTAGTGAGCGGCCAAGGACGCATGCGACGGCGGCGCCAGCGCATCGGCGGGGTCCATTTGGCCAGCCAGTTCGGGATGTCCCAGGCCATGAGCGGACGCGCGATGTAATACCCCTGCGCCAGGTGACAGCCCAACTCGAGGAGCAGCATCCCCACACTGTCGTTTTCCACCCCTTCAGCGATCACGAGCAATCCCTGGCTTTGCGCATGGAGCAGCAGTGAACTGACGATCCAGAGTGCCTTGTCATCCTGAAGGAGATCCTGCACAAAACGCTTCTCGATTTTGATGCCGTTCACGGGCAACTGATGGAGGTGCACCATGGAAGCGTTGCCGGTTCCAAAATCGTCCAGAAGCACACGGACCCCCCAGGACTGGAGTGTCTCGGTCACAACCCGCGCGCGTTCGAGATCCGTGAATGGTCCGGTTTCCGTGATCTCGATGATCAGGCGATCCCGGTCGTGTGTCACGCGCTTTAGGGCTTCCCCTACATCGTTCAGGAAGAACTCCGACAGAAAGTGTCGTGCCCCGATATTGATCGTGAGGGCTCCCTCGAACCCGAGTGCGGACCATTGCTCGATATGATCGGCTGCGGCCATCAGAACAAATTGCCCGAGTTCGCGTGCGAGTGCGGGATCCGATTCAACACTTCCGATGAACTCGTCGGCGTTCCGCTGACGATGCTCATCTTCGCGCCAGCGAATCAAGCCCTCAAATCCGAACAAGGTACCCTGGGCCATATCGACGATCGGCTGGTAGACGAGAAACGGTTTGCACGCCCGGAGCGCCTGGCCGAACGCTTCCCGGATCCGGTGTTCAGTCTCCCGCTCAAAACTCATCTCGTCCGAGAAACAAACCACCGGCTGTCCCTTCTTCCGGGCTTCCCGCAAGGCGAGATCGGCCTGGTTCACGATGGCATCGAGCGTAGGGTCGGCTTGAGCGAGCAGCGTGATCCCGACCCGTGCTGTGAGGCCGCTGATTTCAAGGCCATCGACGACATGCGCGCTGCCGAGCGCCTCCACGAGACGCGACCCGAAACGGACGAGGTCATCGCGCGAGACGGATGCATCCACATAAATCCCGAATACGCGCTCCCGAACCACTCCGATCAAATCCTGCGGTGAGGCGAGCGCCCTGATCCTTGCCGCGACGGATTGCAGCAGGCGATCCCAATGGTCGTATCCATCCGAATCAAGCGCCGTCTGAGAATCCTCGACCTCGACTAAAAGAAGGGCCGCAGTCCACTCAGCCGCCTGCGCAGCGCCGAGCCGGACCCGGAGCCGTTCCCCCCAGAGGGTCCGCCCGGGCAAACCGGCGCGCCAGTCGTAGAGCCGCTGTTCCCGCCAGTGGGATTCGTGCTGGTTCTGGGCCGTGAGATCGTCGACCACGGCGAATCCCCAAAAACCCGCTGACCGTTCGATTTTCTTGAACTCGACGATCACGGATCGTTCCTCACCCTGCGCCGATCGCAGCGTGGCACGGCTGCGCCAGACAGAGTCCAGCCGGTTCCGCACATCGAGATCCGCAAACACGGCGGTGAAAGCTTTGCCAACCAGTGTTTCTCGTGGAGAACCGGTGAGGGATGCGGCCGCATCATTGCAGGCGATGATCAAAAAATCCCGCCCATCGAGGATATAAATCGGCCGGTTGAGATTCTGCCCGACCAACGCCCAGCGCGCGGCAGCAGACTCCATATCCAGTGCGGCTACAAGCTGGCTAAAATCGGCACCTGGATCGGCAACCCCAACCGGTCTCACCGCAGCACCGGATGTTGCCCGCTCTTCGTGCCATCCCCGAATCACGCCGATCAACCCGAGCCACTGCCCCTCCTGACCCCGAATCGGTATTTTATGAACTTCGCAGGGGCATTCCTGACCGGAGGGGCGCTCCTCCAAAAACTCGATATTGACGATCGGCTCACCGCGTTCGAACGCTTCCTGATCAGAGCGCCGACAGACTGCTTCCGCGTGGACTCCACGCTTGAGGTGATAAGGCGGGCGGGTTCCGTCAATCCCGAAAAACTCCCGATGCGCCCGATTGCTGTAGAGGTATCGTCCCGAGACACTTTTGCAAAAGACCGGGTCCGTGAAATCGTCAAATATCGAAAGCGAGAGGATCCACTTGAAAATGGACATGGGTGATATCCAAGACCTCAGGCGATAGCCGGACACCGATCGGGGCGATGCTATACTGCCACGATTCACGCACCGGGTCTATGCATCCATGAAGCGTCTCTTCGTGCCGATGCTTTTCGTGACGGTTGCAGCACTCCTTTCGGGTTGCGGACAAAAGGGGCCGCTCTACCTCCCTCCACCGAGACCCCATCCGCATCCACCCGTCGCGACCACGCAGGCCCGCGCCTTACGGGCGACCACCGGTGCGGGGACGAGCCCACCCCATGTCTGACTCTGAACGCCGCCCATTCCTTCTGCTCGACGGCTCTGCATACCTTTATCGCGCATTCCATGCCATGCCCCCCCTCACCACCCAAGGCGGGTTTCCAACCGGCGCCATCAAGGGGGTGCTCACGATGCTCGGCGCGCTCAAACAGAAGCACCGGCCCGAATATCTCGCGATCGTGTTCGATGCCCCGGGCCCGACTTTCCGTCATGATCTTTATCCGGGCTACAAGGCGCAACGCCCGGCGATGCCTGAATCTCTCGCGCGTCAGATCGAGCCGCTCCTCGACATCCTTCGGGCACAGGGATTCCCCCTCATTCGCATTCCTGGAATCGAAGCCGATGACATTCTTGGAACCCTGGCCCGCCGGGCGGAAAGACAGGGGTTCCACGTGCTCATTTTCAGCGCCGACAAGGATCTCGCCCAACTCGTCTCAGACCACATCGCACTCGTCCATCCGGTGACGGGGCAACACGCGAATCGCTCGGGGATCAAGTCCCGTTACGGCGTATGGCCCGAACAGATCGTCGATTATCTGGCTCTGGTCGGTGACAGTTCCGACAACATTCCAGGGGTACCGGGCGTCGGACCCAAAACCGCTGCCCGCTGGCTCGAACGATATGGCTCGCTTCAAGATATCTGGATGCGGCGGGAGGAGTTCTCGGGCCAGACCGGGTGCGCCCTGCGCGCAGCAGAGGATGCACTCACACTTGCAAAACGTCTTGTGACGCTCGATTGCGCACTTGAACTGGAAGCTCCCCTGGAGACGCTCCGGATGTCCCCTCCCGATCTCGATACCTTGCGCCAGAAGCTCTCGGACCTAGAACTCCACGATCGCTCGGCTCTCGCCGCCACCGCCAGCACGTCCGGATCACTCCCACCGGATCAAGCAGAGGGAGGGGGGAAACCCCGTACGGTGGCCATCACCAGGCGGGGAGATCTCGAACAGTGGATCGGAAGGATGCGCAAAGCTGAGCTCGTCGCCCTCGACACGGAAACGACCTCCCTCAACTATCTCGATGCGAGACTGGTCGGCCTGTCGCTTGCCGTCGGCCCGGATGAGGCCTGTTATATCCCGCTTCGCCATGTCCCCGCGGATGGGGATCCACCCCAGCTGCCGGTCGCCGAAGTGCTTGCGGCACTGAGACCGCTCCTTGAAGATCCCGACCTTCCGAAAGTCGGCCATCACAGCAAATATGATCGGCATATTTTTCTCAACGAGGGGATCGCCGTTGCGGGCATCCGCTACGACACGATGCTCGAGAGTTATGTGCTGAACAGCACGAACGGCCGGCACGATCTCGACTCGGTCGCCCACCGTGTTCTCGGTATCGAGAAGATCACCTACGAATCCGTAACCGGAAAGGGTCGGAGTCAGCGGCCCTTTGATGAGGTGCGGCTCGATCAGGCGACCGAGTATGCCGGTGAAGACGCCTGGGTCACCTGGCGACTGCACCAAAGACTGTGGCAGGATCTCGCTCCGAATCTCGCCCTCGTCCGCATCGTGGAATCCATCGAAATCCCGCTGAGCGGAGTCCTTCTCAACATGGAACGGACCGGTGTCCGGATCGATCCGGAGCTCCTTAGGGCGCAATCCGCGGAACTTTTGACGACGCTCGAGTCGCTGCGTGCCCGGGCTTTTACATTGGCCGGAAAATCCTTCAACCTCGATTCGCCGAAACAGCTCCAGACGATTTTGTTCGAGGAACTCGGCATCCCGAGCCAGGGCAAGACTCCGGGCGGCCAGCTTTCGACCGCGGAGACGGTGCTTGAAGAGTTGGCCCCAGATCATGAACTGCCCCGTGTGCTCCTCGAGTACCGGAGACTCGCCAAACTCCGCTCGACCTACACCGAGCGGCTACCCAGTGAGATCCACCCCGCAACCGGTCGCGTGCACACGAGTTACCACCAGGCTACGACCGCGACCGGGCGCCTGTCTTCATCCGACCCCAATCTCCAGAACATCCCCATTCGCACACCCGAAGGACAAAGGATCCGAAGGGCCTTCATCGCCACTCCGGGATCGGTGATCCTGTCACTCGACTATTCGCAGATCGAACTTCGCATCCTGGCTCATTTCTCGAAGGATCCCGGACTCAGCTCCGCGTTTGCAAACGGAATCGACGTCCACCGCGCGACGGCCGCAGAACTCTTCGGAATCGCACCCGAGGCGGTCGACGGGGAGCAGCGCCGGCTGGCCAAGACCATCAACTTCGGCCTGATCTACGGGATGTCCGCCTTTGGGCTCGCCCGCCAGCTCAGCCTCTCCCGTGAACTGGCCCAAAGTTATATCGAACGCTACTTCACCCGCTATCCGCGGGTGCGCGATTTCATGGATCACATCCGGAGCGAGGCGCGCGAACGGGGCTATGTCGAAACCGTACTCGGCCGCAGACTCTACCTCCCCAATCTGAAAAGCCGCCAGCACGTGCTTCGTCAGGCAGCGGAGCGCGCAGCCATCAACGCTCCCATGCAGGGGACGGCGGCCGATATCATCAAAACGGCCATGATCCGGACCGAGCACTGGTTGAAACAGGGAAGATTCCATGCACAGCTTTTGATGCAAGTGCATGACGAACTGGTTCTCGAAGTTCCGGAGGAAGAAATCGCTGAGGTCACCCCCGGCGTCCGGGACCAGATGACCGGCGCGGTCGCGCTCACCATACCCCTGACCGTCGAGATCGGAATGGGATCCAACTGGGACGAGGCGCATTGATTCACGTCCATCGAGCTACATTCAGGGAGCTTTGCACGTCGCAAAATCGAGATCCGGAGAAAGCCCTCCGGTGCGGAACTTTCCGGGGGCGGCACTGTCCAAAATTCAGTGACGCATGTTGAGCGTTCTTTCCGCTCTCCTCCCTGAGCGGAAACCGTCCGCCGATTTCCCCAATCGACGGGCGCATCTTGGCCCCGGCGTACCCCCCTAATGCGCCGGGGCTTTTTTTGCCCGGGTTGAAGCGGAGCGATCGCTGGATCCACACCGGTCGGATGACCATGACCTCGCCCGCACCTCCCGGCATCCGATCACGATAGACCGCTCGGATTGGCGTGGGTTACAATTGAACCTTGCCCCGAGTAAGCCCCGACCCGTACGGAGGAGCAGCTTCAGCCATGAAACGCATCGGATTCGTGATCGCGATCGCAGGGTTGTTTTGGATGACTCCCGGCGTTTCTCAAGCAGCCCCCACACTGGGCGCCGCTCTCGCCGCACATGTCTGTTCCGCCTGTCATGGACCCGATGGCAACAGCGCCACGTCCGCATTCCCGAAGCTTGCGGGACAGGGTGCGGGCTATATCGAAAAGGAACTGCACGACTTCCAATCCGGCAAGCGGGTGAACGCCATCATGCAGGCCATGGTGGCATCATTGACACCGGCCGAGATCCGTTCAGTGGCGCATTATTTCTCCCGCCAAACCATGTCGGCAGGATTCGCCAATCCCAAACTCGTAGCACTTGGGCAAAAGATCTTCCGCGGTGGTCTCCCCAAGGTGGGGGTACCGGCCTGTATGGCCTGCCATGGTCCCGATGGGATGGGGAATGAACCGGCGCGGTATCCGCGCCTCGCCGGGCAATGGTCCGCCTATCTTGACCGTCAGCTTCAGGATTTTGCACATGGCCGGAGGAAGAACAGCCCGCACGGCATGATGAACTATGTCGCGAGCCGTCTCACCCCTGCCCAAATGAAAGCCGTGGCGAGTTATCTCGAAGGCCTGCACTGATCGGAACCACTCCGGAACGGATTGACCAGAGAAGAGCAGCCAAAGAATCCCGACCCCATCCTGGTTTTGGGGTGCAACACATGCCGATCACACTGCCCTCACTTGAGATGGAGCAGTGGATTTCCGTTCTGTCAGACTTGCTCATTCATGCCCCAGCATGACCACAGCTGACTTCCTGCTTCACTGAAACCGGTTTCGTCTTCGTCTTGCGACGCAGGCCAGAGACTTTCTCTCTGCAGACTGACACACTGTGGAACTCACAGCCATGTTCTTCAGATTGATCGCGGCGTTCACATCGCGGTCGTGAATCGTGCCGCATTCTGGGCCACTCCATTCAAAATATATACCCGCCTGTGCAAGAATTCGAAGCTACATCAGAAACTGTGCAAACCCCGTCGAACCTCCATCATGGGAGTCTCGGTCCCAGCTAATTCGTCCGGCATCCCTTTCGCCAAACGGCGAGTCCCTGCTCTTATCATGCCCTTTGCCTAACCCACCTTGAGTCGTGGAGACCGCCGACGCTCCCACAAAAGGACCAGCAACAAACCCAGCAGACTGCCCGGATCCAATGCCCCTCTCCCGCCGCTGGAGGATGAAGGCGGCGGCACAGCCGTCACCGTCAGCACGAAACTCGACGCGGGCGACTGTCCGTAGATATCCTGCACCGTCACGGTCACCGCGGCCGTCCCCACCTGCCCCAGAGCCGGGGTGATGGAAAGGATGCACGCGGCGCCATTCGTGTCGCAGCCCGAAGCGAGACTGAGCCCCGAATCCGGCAGCAGCGTGGGGTTCGAGGAGGCAGCGCTCACCGTGAGCGCGCCGGTACCGGCAATTGTGAAACCCACCGCAGGCACACTCTGGCCCACGGCCGCACTCACGTTCGCAAGTCCCGTAACCGTGGGCGGCACAACCACCGTGGTGATCGTGGTCTCACTCAGAACCGGACTGCTCGCAAGATCCGCAAGGTTCCGAAGTACGGTCCCCGCCCCCGCGGTCGCCTCAAGTTAGGTCCGCAGCCTGCCGCAAGGCCGCGCGTTGCTGTTCCTCGCCGGCCTTCGGCTGATCGTCGCCGACAAGCTGCGCTATTACGCCGATCACGAGTTCGCCGGCATGTTCGATCCGGCGTAATCCAAAGGCTATTGGGAAGTGTCCCATGGGTTCAAGAGAGCCACGCCGGTTGCCTCGAAATCGGCGAGGTTGCGGGTTACTACCGTCATGCCATGCACCAGGGCTGTCGCGGCGATCAGCGCATCGCGCTCGGCGCGCGGGTCAGGCACATGCAGGCGCGCGCAGCGTTGTGCGACAGCCGTATCGACGGGAAAAATCCGGCCGTTGAACTCTGGCAAAACGAGCCTATCGAGCCATGTGCGCAGCACCGCGCCTTGTCGGGGGTCTTTGCGTTCGAGCTGCAAAATGCCGATTTCCAGCTCAAGGACGGTGATGGCGGATATGTGCAGGCTGCCCGCGTCCACGCTGTCGGCCCACTGCTCGACGCGCGGATCGGCTTTCCCCAAGCGTATCTTGCGCAGCTCGGAAACGACGTTGGTATCAAGGACGAACATCAGGAGAAATCGGCCGGCCGAATGCCGATGTTGACGCGGGGCGGATCAAACTCGATGTCTGCGAGACCGGGCATTGCCAGCGCGTCGGCAATTTTTCGGTGCCCGCCAGTGATGCGCTGATAGTCCTCGATGCTGAGCAGCACATGGGCGGGCTTGCCCCGGTCGGTGATAAACACCGGCCCCTCTGAAGCGGCTTTCTTGGCCCGGCTGGTGTCCTGATTGAACTCCCGACTGGATAACGTGGTGATAGTCATGGGCGGCACTCCTGTTTGCAGAGGCAAATCGGTTTTGTATAAACATTACTACAAAAAGCCTTCTTTCGTCAATGCCTCTTTGCTTTCTTGGCTGCGGAGAGGGGATCGCGGTAGGGACGCCCATTGCTGAGCGCCCCCCGCAACAGATCCCAGCGTGCGCGATTCACGCACTGGCCTCCCACCTTGGGTGTTGACGGCGAACCGCCGGTCAGGCCATGGATGAAGGATTCGGGGTGGCGGTAGCCATGCTGCTGCGATCTTCGTGATCCGCTCCCACGTCATGCC
>DAHXNI010000096.1 GCA_027365475.1 Pseudomonadota bacterium
GATGCTCGTTCGCCTGGCGAAGGTGCGGTGGAGGATCGAGAGGGACTACGAGGAGTTGAAACAGGAGTTCGGGCTCGATCAGTTCGAGGGGCGCGGCTGGCGGGGCTTCCACCATCATGCGACCCTCTGTATCGCGGCGTACGGGTTTCTGGCGGCCGAAAGAGCCCGCTTTTCCCCCCCTCGGCCTTTGGGGTTCCTACAAGCACCTCGAATACCCCGAGGCTTCCGCGCCCGAGGATCTCCTCGTTCGCCCTGAGCGGCACGTCAACAGCTCGATTACCACGTTCCGACTCACCCAGGCACGGGCATGGCTGCAGAAGCACCCTTGCGGATGGTGCGGAAGGGGATCCTAGTTTAGTGACACAGTAGAATTAGGGGCAAGCACGTCAGTGATCCGCCCGAGCCGAGGCCGGGAGGTGGTGGAGGAGGTGGCGGGATCGGAGTAGGCCGACCCGATGGTCTGCGATGGCGGGAAGGGGTACCTCGGGTGGTGGCTGCCCCGGTGCGGGGCGCACCGTTTGCGATATGGGGACGCCGCGGCGCAGGTGAGCGAGGAGGGGAAGACGCTCTCCGCGGAGCTGAACGAGGTGCATCGGCGGATGACCCGAGAGCTGGCGACCTCCAGTTCACGGGCCCGGGCTCATTGGCTCACGGGGAGAGGGAAGGCCTGGACGAGGCTGCTCCGACGGCATGGCCGGAGCCGAACGGAGGGTGCGCGCCGGGCGGTGGAGTATCTGCGGAACGGGAGGTCGTGGCGGCTGACCTTCTTGTTGCACCCGGGATGGAGGCGACGAACAACCGAGGGGAGCGAGGACTGAGGGAAGCGATCGTGATCCGGAAGATGATCGGGACGTCGAGGAACTGGGACGGAGCGAAGGCGCTCGCTCGACTCCTGAGCGTTCTGGGCGCGTGGAAGCTACGCAGGCAGAATCTGTCGACGAAGCTCTACGCAGTGCTCAGTTGACCGACTGCCCCTGTTGGGGCTGAATAGGTACGGGAAAAGTTATCCTGCTCAAGCCGGTCATGTTCAAAGATGACGGCCTTCGTGTGTCAGGTGTCCGCAAGGGATTGGACGACATGCCGAGAGTTCGGCCTGTACGGGAACCGGGAAGGCACAGAAGGTGACGGTGGGGAGGTAAGACTGTTTGAAAACACCCCGCGGGGACCTAACACGATCCTCTCCATTATCGAGGATCTGGTCGGTTGGCGGTGGGCGATACAGTCTTCTTCCACGTGGTGAACGATTCTAACGAGCGCAGCACCGTCCGCGGGGTTTACCAAGTCACGCAGGCACCGTTCTTCGATCAGACCCGAGTTTGGTCGTCCAGTGACTCGCTCGTCTACCCGTACCGCTTCGGCTTCGGGGCGCACCCGGACTTTGGAAGACTGGCCAAGATTGACGCGGCGGTCCGCGTCGAAGCGCTCTACCGAGAAATAGAGGGCGGGAGGATCCGCTCCCTGCTTACATTAGAGCGGGAGACCAATGGCCCTGGCCATGCCGTAAAGACACTCACGAACTCGGATGCGACGCTCATCGTCCGACTTCTCCTCGGATCCCGCTACCGACCTGGGAACGCAGCCCCGCCAAGTCCTCTCCTGTCACGACCGCAGTCACCCAGCGGGCCAGGTCTTGCGAGCCTCATAAGCAACGTTGGCAGGTATGAATTTGCGGTTAAAGCGCTGCTCGTCTATCGACTCGCATCGAGGGATCCAAACACTAGGCTCTGGATTCCCGCATGTAATACGACCAGCTACGACGTACTGGTCGAATCTCTCATCGGGCCTACAGTACGGAAACCGAGCGACGTTCTCTGCATCGGAAATGACGAACGGGGCCCTCATGTAACGGTTATCGAAGCTAAGAACGACAGGGTGCGTCTCGATGATGCAGGTCAGGTGATGCGTTACCTTGATACTTTCAGGGCTAGGAACCGGTCAATCTCCCAGAGGGAGTATTCGGTTTCGGGGTGCCTTCTCGGGCAAAGGTTTGACAAGGACCTTCGTGCTTACGTATCTATCAGAAACCAGATCCTCGATGTCGAGCCTCTCACCCTCGTTAAATACCTCCCGAACAACAATAACACCGAGGCGAGCTTCCAACCCCTTCACGATTCTGCACCGTCGCCCCCACCCCCCTCCCCAATCCAAGACGTGATAAATCTGCCCGACCCGATCCGGTCGTTTGAACAAGACCCCGGGGAAGCATATCGGCGACTCATGCGGCTTGATCAGGAAGCGACCCCAGATGTGATTATGCGGCCCCGGACTGCCGCGCCCCTCCTGCTCGAGCGATCCGGAGGAGGCGGTCGAATCGGTTCGACTGTGATACATGTCGTGGATGGTAGATGTGGAACCGATCAAGTTAGGGACTTGATGACGGAGGTGTATCGCTATGCAACCCAGTCCGATTTCGATCTGCTTTCAGTTGAGCCGGTACTGATTGCTCGCACGTTTGACCCGGCGGTTTCTTGGTTCCTCAGCCAGTACAATCAGATCGAGGCATTTGCAAATCGCTCCCCAATCTTCGGAATCCGATATTGAGTAAAAGTCACTCGAACTTGGTCTGGTAGAGGCCTGACGCCTTGATCCGGTCGACGGCCAAGCGACAATACGAATCCACCATCTCAACCCCAATTCCGAGACGGCCAGTTTGGAGACAGCTGACCAGCGTTGATCCGCTTCCGCAGAACGGATCGAACACGCGGTCGCCGACGAAGCTGAAGAGCTTGATGCAGCGAGTGGGTAACTCGAGGGGAAACGGCGCCGGGTGCCCGATGCGTGTCGCACTTTCCCCCCCGAAGGTCCACATCGCATTCGTCCAATCCATAAACTCGTCTCGGCTGATGTCGGAGACGCCAGAACCGCCTTCCCGTTTCCACGCGTCCTTATAGAACACTCCGATGGTTTCGACGGGGGCTATAACGAAGGGAGCAGAGGCACTCAGCCAAGACCCCCAAGCTGTCCGTCGCGAAATGTTCTGCTCGTTCCAGATGATGGTCGCGTGATATTTCCAACCGACCCGCTTTGCGACAGAGGTCAAGTCTGCATACACGCTTTGTTGACCGTCCTTGTTCTTGTCGAGAGGGATGTTTAGGCACAATCGACCAGTGGGCCTGCTAAGTGCAAGGCAACGGGTCAGCCAGCTCGCGCTGAAATCGAGGTACTCATCGTAGGGAAGGCTGTCCTTGTATCCTTCGTATGAAATATCGACGTTGTAGGGAGGTGATGTGATTGTCAGGTCCAGAGATTTGTCCGGTATCGAGTCGAAGTGGAGAATGTCGGTCTCGTATAGATACAACCCTTTCGACTTGAAAAAGAGGTTCTTAGTGCTGAAACCCTCAGGCTCCTCAATCAGATCACGATGATTCGTGACCACACCTGAACGGCCGGCCTTTCGGCTCGCCCAGATCCGTCCCGTAGCTGGGCCACCCTCAGTCAAAGGCTCCGGGTCCATGATGTCGGACGGCTGAGACCGTGAGGGTTATTTGAGTGGTACGCATGGGCTTTCGGCTAAGAGCCTATCCGGAAACCCGAGACTCCACCGGAACACGCGGCTTGGTGCCCACGTGATTTTGGGCAACCTCCTTCTGAAAGCACTCCGCGCACAGGAAGCTGATTGCCGGAGGGTTCTCGGCCACCACGGCGGTCCACCCTTTCCCCGTGAAGAGACCCCCCTCGTAGGGACTGTCTCCCGGCAGCATCAGGTGCGTCCTCTTCTCGCACTCGTCTCCCGAGCACATAACCTACATTCCGCGCGGTAGAAACCACGAATCCCTGAATATCCCTGAAGGCGAGCCGCTGTCTGATCAGGTCGCGTAGGTCTCTTCTGGCACCCCTGCCAGCCGGAGGATCTCCCGCTGGCGGTCCGTGAGTTCGGCCTTGA
>DAHXNI010000029.1 GCA_027365475.1 Pseudomonadota bacterium
CCAACACTCTTAATGTCGGCAGCTCTGGGTGGTTTGGCATCAGCGCCTAATCGCCGAAGCCGAGGGGCCTACCCTCATCTTGGATACAGCATGTCGCTACCCATTTTCCCTAGAGAAGCGACTTCTTGGCACACCGACAACAAGCTTGACAGCCACCGAAAAGCACAAACCGCCCGCTTAACCCCCTCCTGCCCGGGCGGCTTCGCCTGGGCGACGCTGCGCGTCAGGCCGGACTAGGAAGGGGAATGCGCGGGCATGTGTTCAATGCGCACCTTCCCGGGTTGCATCCGGCTTCCAGGGCTCATAAGGCAGGGTGAGCCGGAGCGTGAAACGTCCATTCGCATCCTCGGTGCGGAGGAGCTCGAGACGGTCCGGGAAGACCAGGGCGAGCCGGCGCTTCAGAATGTCGAGCGCGAGTCCGTGACGGGATCCACCCGCGACTTCAGCGGAACCCGGATAGGGATTGGTGATGGTGAGTTCGAGGCGGGAACCGGTCCGGGTTCCGCGGATTTCGACCCGCCCGCCGGTCAGCGTCTTTTCGATGCCGTGATAGACCGCGTTTTCGACGATGGGCTGGAGCAGCAGCCGGGGAACCATCGCATCCCGGGGGAGGGCGTCGATCTCCCAGACGATCTCGAGTTTCGAACCCAGGCGAACCGCTTCCAGTGCAAGATACTGGCGCGCCCAATCGAGTTCCTGACCCAAGGTGGAACGCGACGATCCCGTCTCGAGCGCCGAGCGGAACAAATCAGCGAGATTGAGCAGTGCCACCTCCGCCCGCTCAGCGTCCCGGCGAATGAGGACGAGGATCGTGTTCAGGGTATTGAACAGGAAGTGGGGACGCAGACGCGATTCGAGCGCTTCGAGCCGTACCTCCGCTTCAGCACGCACGTCGCTCTTCCAGCGTCCGAGGACGTAGAAATAGCGGAGCAAGAGTGCATCGATGATGGCGGCCGCAAGTGTGCTGCGCCAGAGAAACCCTCCAAGCGGCTGGCTCGTGAACGGCCAGAGGGCCTCAACTCCGAGACTGATCAGGATTGCAGCACCGAGCAGGAGTCCATAGACCAGCGCGAGCGCCAGGGCGCGCGTGAGCGGGGGAGCGAACCGGCGCAGGAAGCAGAGAATGGCAGCACCCGAAAGCGCCATCCACTGGAGATAGAGCGAGGTCCACCCCCATCCGACCCAGAAATTGCCGACCCATTCCGACTGAACGAGCGTGAGGACCAGAGCGATGAGTTCGGCGATGAGAACGACCGTGAGCGTGGAGCTGCTGGAACAGAAGTCGGGCAGGAAATCCCAGTTCCGCGCCGCACCGTCTGAAGGGGTGCGCGCGGCCACCGCTCCGGTCCGGTCTGAATCAGTCCTTCTCGAATAGCGCACGTTTGAGCACGAAGAGCGCGGAGAGATCCTCGTCCGCGCGTTCCGGGAGCCTCTGGTAGTGGAGGCGTGTCATCTCGGCGAGCGGAAGCTGGACTGCGTGGCGGGAAGCCATCGCCTGGCAGATGACGAGATCTTTCGCATGGAGGGACATCTTGAAACCGAGTGGGTATCGATTCGCCACCATGTTGGGCCCGCGGTGCGTGAGAAACCAGCTCTGGGCCGCACCGTGGGAGAGCGCCTCGATCAGGCTGGGCAGAGGCAGTCCCTCCGCCTGTGCGAATGCCAAAGCCTCGGATACCGCCTGATTGATCCCAGCCAGCATGAGCTGGTTGACCGCTTTTGCGGCCTGGCCCTGGCCCACGGCGCCGAGATGGGTGATATTCGGACCGAGTGCCTTGAGCAGGGGACGGACCGTACCGAGCAGGTCGGGATCACCCCCGACGAAAAGCGTGAGCGCTCCCCGCCCCGCTCCCTCGGTTCCGCCCGATACCGGGCAGTCGAGAAACCCGACCGCGCGCGAATGAAGTCGTGCGTGGGCCTCCCGGGCGGTGGCGGGGGCCACGGTTGAACAGTCCACGATGATCTGCCCGGGAGCCAAAGTCGGCATCATCCGCTCAATGAGCGCGAGCAGATCTTCATCCTGCCGGACGCAGAGGATGAGGACCGGTGCGGAACCCACCGCCTCCTCAAGCGTCGCGAAACCTTGTGCACCCGTGTCGGATGTGAATGCCTGAGTACGCGCATGGGTCCGGTTCCAGACGCCGACCAGGCGACGCGCGCGATACAACGTGGCGGCCATGGGCCAGCCCATGGCTCCCAGCCCGAAAAATGTGGCCATGATCCTTTTTCTCGACATTTTCAACCGCCCTCCGGAAGTAGATAGGTGGAGCCCGAAAGCACATTTGCCACGGTTTCCCGGAACGCCTGGCGGGTGGCATCGGCGAGATGGGACTGCCTGAGTTTTTCTTCAAGCCGACTGGAGATTTCAGCTTCGTCCCAGTGCACATGAGCCAGGAGGTCGAGCGCCGTATCACCGGGGTGCGCCCGCGAGTGGCGAACCCGGCCATCTACCCGCTCGACCACAACCGATCCGGTCGCTCCGAAAAGGTTGTGCATGTCCCCGAGAATCTCCTGATAGGCTCCGATCAGGAAGAAGCCGAGCCAGAGCGCCCCGGGTGCCGCATCCGGCACCGGCAGTGTGGGCGTGAGACATTCAGACCCGACATAGCGGTCGATGCGGCCATCGGAATCACAGGTGAGATCGTAGAGCCGGACGTGCCTCGCGGGCGGACGGGCGAGACCTGCGAGCGGCACGATCGGGAAGATCTGCTCAAGGGCCCAGATATCCGGAAGCGACTGGAAGATCGAGAGATTGCAGAACATCTTCTGTGCGAGCCGCTCCTCGAGTTCCGCCCGGAGCTCGAGGCTTCCGCCGCGACCGGGATCCCAGCGGGACTCGAGCCTCTGGATCAAGGCCTGGAACAGGCGCTCGGCCTCGGCCCGCATCGCGAGGTCGAGCACCCCGCGGCTGAAGCGTGCATGCACTTCCTGAAGCCAGTAGAGCGCCTCCTGGTAGACCTCCTCAGGGGTCGCGGATTCCTCTTCCCGTTCGTAGAGCGCCCAAAGCTCGCGGAGCGCCCAGTCCGGGTCGGATCGAGGTTTGAGTCCCGCGACCGTGTGTGGGGATTCTGTCTCAATGACATCCGTCACAAGAACCGCGTGGTGTGCGCAAAGCGACCGTCCGGATTCCGACATGAGATCCGGAGCGGCGCAGCCCGCCGCCAGGGAGGCCTCCTGGAAGGTCCGGACGATGACCTCGGCGTACTGTTCGATCGAATAGTTCATCGAACAGTCGCTGCGCGAGCGGGTTCCCTCGTAATCGACCGCGAGACCGCCACCCACATCGACCGTCCGGAGCGGAACCCCGCGGCCCTGCAACTCCGCCCAGATGCGCCCCGCCTCCTGGAGGGCGCCCTGGATATCCCTGAGATTGGCGATCTGGGAACCGAGATGGAAATGGAGGAGTTCAAGATTCCCGAGCCAGCCCGAGTCCTCCAGCCGCTCGAGTGTCTCGAGGAGTTCCGGGATCGTGAACCCGAATTTGGATTTGGCGCCACCGGTGTTCTGCCACTTGCCCGAGGCGATGGCCGCGAGGCGCACGCGCACCCCGAGACGCGGAATACACTCGAGCCTCCGGGCCTCCTCGAGCACGAGACCGAGTTCGGAGGGTTTCTCGAGCACGAGAAAGACGCGCAGGCCGAGCTGGCCGGCCAAAAGCGCAAGACGGATATAGGCACGATCCTTGTAGCCATTCGCGATGATCGTCCCGCCCGGAGGCACCAGCGCGAGCGCCATGACGAGTTCCGGCTTGCTTCCGGCCTCAAGCCCGATTCCGCCCACCGCCCCCTCGACCAGGGAGGTGACCACCGCATGCTCCTGATTGACCTTGACCGGATAGATCGGGAGATACGTCCCCTCATACTTCTCACGCCTCCGCGCGAGGGCGAAGGCGTTTGTGAGTTCAGCGAGCCTCTGCTTCAGAATCTCTGGAAAGCGGATCAGAATCGGGAAACGGAGTCCATTTTTCAGAAGATCCTGGGTCAACGCACAAAGGTCGATACCCGCGGAGGGATCGCGATCCGGACGGACGACGAGGTGACCTTGCGCGTCGACGGCAAAGAATCCGCCACCCCAGCGCGCGAGCCCATAGGGCGTGCCGGGATCCACATTCCCGGAGGATACGAAGCGCGGACGGGTAGGCACGGTACACTATCTCCCGCAACAGTCGAGGTAACCCATATGATGGATGATTCCGAGTGGTTTGTGGAACCCGCCCCCAAGGCCGGCTGCTCCATTGGTCTCAGGATCCGGCGCAAACTGGATTCTGTGGAAAGCCCCTTTCAGAAGATCGAGATCTATGAAACGGAAGACTTCGGAAAACTCATGGTCATCGACGGCTGCATCATGCTCACCGAACGCGACCATTTCATCTATCACGAAATGCTGGTTCACCCGGCGCTTTGGACCCACCCGGATCCGGTCAGCGTCGTGATCGTGGGCGGCGGGGACGGGGGGACGCTCACCGAAGTCGTGAAGCATGCTGGCGTCCAGGAAGTGGTCCAGGTCGAAATCGACCGCGCCGTGACGGACCTCGCCCTCCGTCACTTCCCCGAGTTTGCCCCCGCCCAGAAGGATGCGCGCGTGAGGCTCGTTTTCGAGGACGCGATCCGCTGGATCGAGCGTGCGCCCGAGGCGAGCATCGATGTCCTGCTCATCGACAGCACCGATCCCATCGGCCCGGCCGAGGGGCTTTTCGAAAAGGGGTTTTATGAAATCTGCCGCAGCCGTTTGCGACCGGACGGGATCCTCGCGCTCCAGAGCGAATCCCCCTTCCTCTATCCCCATCTCGTGCGCGGGATCCACGAAAAACTGGCCTCCGCCGGTTTCCGGAACCGGAAGCTCTTTCCCTTTCCCCAACCCACCTATCCCTCGGGGTTCTGGTCGGTGACCTTGGCTTCGGAGCGCACTCCGCTCGATGCCTTCCGCACCGCAGCCGACACGGGTGCGAATCCGGTCCTGCGTTACTATTCCCCCGCTTCCCACCGGAGTCTTCTCACGGGGCTTCCGGTGCTCTTCGCCAACCTCACCGGCGGGATCTAGCGCAAAAGACGCTTGCGGTGCTTCTCGTTGAGGATAAGTGCGTGAGCCTTGGGATGGCTCGGACTGTAGGCGGCAAAGCCCTGATAGGCCGGACCGGATGATGGGGCATAGCCCGGGGAAACCCCGAAGACGGCCGAGACCCGCAAGAGGACGTCGTTGGCTCCGAGCGCACGCGTATCGAGCCGGGCGATGATGCGGTACGGGGTGGGTCAGTAGGGTTTTGCGTAAAACCGGACGGCGGTGGGCACGATCGGCGCACGCGGATGGCTCAGCAACACCGGCGGCGCTGCCATACACCCCACGAGCACGAAGAGGAGCCGAACCGAGGGGCGGGACAGGGCATGCTCTGGGATCACGGTCACGGGATACAGGTGGTGCCGGTCAGGCGCTCGGATGCTTTGCCTGTCCACAGAAAAGTTGCATGCGCGAGCGTGCGGCATCCTTGTAGGACTGGAGGTTTTGGCCCGAGAGGAACTTCGACTTCCCGTTCGGTTCGACGAGTTGGAGCCGACGCACCGGCTCAAGCTTATGGTAGCGTTGCCGCGCCACACGGCAGAATGCCTGAGCCTGTGCGGGAGTGAGGCCCGGAACCTTCTTGGCCGGAGCGACGTGTTTCTTGGCCTGGATTACGGGTTTCGGGGCGGGGTGTCGGCTGGATCCCGGCATCGAAAACGTGGAGGGGAGCTCCACGTGAATGCGCTGGTAGCGGGAACCGTGCGGGACATCCGAATAATGCACCGTGCCATGGGGACCCACCCAGCGGTAGATATGCTGCGCCCAAAGCGGCCCTGCGAAGAGCAACCCCAGGATGGCCAAGCCAGCTGAGAGGAACGGCAGCTTCGGTCGGTCAGTTCGAGAGCGCATCAGCATCTTGTTCTCCGGTCCGGATGCGAATCACCCGGGCGAGTTCCTGTACAAAAATCTTGCCATCCCCGATTTTACCCGTTCGGGCCGCATTCGCAATCGCCTCGATGGCAGGGGCGAGATCCGGGTCGGATACCGCCACTTCAAGCTTGATCTTGGGCAAGAAATCAACGAGATACTCGGCCCCGCGATAAAGCTCGGTATGACCCTTCTGGCGCCCAAAACCCTTGACCTCGGTCACGGTGAGCCCCTGGACCCCAACGCCATTGAGAGCCTCGCGCACAGCATCGAGTTTGAACGGCTTGATGATGGCTGTAATGAGCTTCATGAGCCCTCTCTGATCATGACCCCTCCGGATCGATTCATATCTCACGCAGCGGGCCGTGAGACATCGGATCTGTGAGTATGAACCCGGCTTAGCCCCCTGTAAATCCGGAAGATCCGGAATCCCGCATCATCCGGCTCTCCCACAAGCCAACTTTCACTCTTGACTGATCCCCCGGATTGAGCCCTGGCAAGGTTCAGGTTGGCGTAGTTCGCCGGGTGCGAATGCCCCGATGCCTCTGATCGGCGAAACCTTTCAGGCCAAGCGCAGGCATCGTGCCTTTCAGACCGGCGTGTAGCTCGGAAATCCCTCCTTCGCTCAGAGTGGCGATCTGTACGCTGGGAGTAGCACAGGCGCTTGAATAGCATCGCCAGATCTGCGTCTCCGTTGCCGTTTGCTGCCGGCGGCGAGCCGTCGCCAGCCCCGCGATCCTCGTCCTCGATCATCACCGCCCTCGTCCAGAAACATTCCGGTCGAGAGACAGTCATGGGCTTGAGGCGACGCGCGATCAAGTACGATTGCACCCCATATCAGCGGTCTGCGGCCGCAGAATCTTTCTGCGTTTTGATGCTGCCTGCCCGCTCCCCGATCACGGTGGATCCCTTGGCCTGGATCCAGCAGGCACTGATATCCTCCGACGACGGCGCCGCACTGGTCAGGCCGACTCGATCTTAAGCGACGACATTCTTTTATAAGCTAAGCTTGTGTAGACACTGAGTTACCGCTTTCTTTGTGAGCGTCATGATTTGCATCTTGGTGTCTGCCCAGTTCTGGAAGGAGATGGGACCGCGACGGTGGATCCACAGTTTTTTGACTTTTGGGTTTCCCCGATTCGCATCATCCAGTCGAGTACTCCGGTCCCTGCACTCGGTTGAGGCAATCAGGGATCCGGACTTGCCGTTAAAGAGCCACATGTATAGGAATACATAGTTGTAGGCATCGCGTTCGTCAAGAAATCTGCTCTGGAATACCCCGTACCCGAGCCCTTCTCCATGCAAACCCCTGCGTGTCCACAAAAGCTGACCTATGATCTCCACGGTGAGCCATCCCGGAGCTAGGACCCCTCCTGGAGGCAAGGGGATCGCCCCATGAATGTACCGCGGACCTACCACGAGCACGAGACGGGTTCCTATCGAAGGCACGAGGGGCTCAATCCGGATGGGTTCGACTTTTTCGTTACTGGTCTGCAAACCAAATTCGGCATGCTCATCCGAGGGCTTCCAATGTGCCCGCACCCATGTCCCACTGAGACGAATCACACGGAAGCGCGGATTCCGCTTCAAGCGCACATGGATCCAATGTTCGATGTGCCGATTGATATGCCAACTGTCTGTGGCCACGTGCCGTTTGGGAATGATGGAAGCATGATCCGGAAGCGTGGAAAGGATCGCAATCGTTCCACCTTTGTCAATCTCTTGGCCCCGTAACGAGTCTGCGTGGATCCGGGCTTGATAGGTCTCGCAGCCACTCAGGCAGAGCAGTATGAGGAGCATGCCGATCGTTTTCGTGATTTCTCGTTTCACGCATTGCTCCTGACATACCCGGATGGGATGCATGTCTGATCCTCGTGCCCGAGGAGTTTGGGTTTGCTGTCCCTGCATCACCTCCCAGACCTCCGGCAGCCCAGGGACAGATGGGCTCTCACCGTACTCTCGAAAGCGGGCTCGCTCCGGAGGCTTTCTCGGGCCTCGCTGGGCGTGCGTATTCGTTGCGATGCAACGCTCATCCCACATGCCGTTCTGGACGCGCGGTCACCCCACCGGGTGATCTGCTCTCCTCTCCGCCCAGCTGCAAGTGTCTCAAACAGCGCCCGAGGGCTTTTCGCGTGAGCGCGAGAATCTCGGTTTTCGTGGATGCGAGATTCGCGCGCGCGGTCTGTGCGATCATGGTGCCCGCTTTCCGGTCGAGCAGCCAGACTTTCAGTGCGACGATATGGGTGGCGCTCCGGGTATCCAAAAGCTCCCCCTGGACCACTCCGTAACCGAGGCCTTTGGGGCGTTCCGGACCGCCGGCCAAGGCGCCAATGAACGGCGCCAGAATCGGGGTGACGGGGATGAAGGCGTCGGTGAAGATCGTGGACGTCTCAACCCCCGTGATGAAGAGGTGTTTCGGTACGACGGCCAGAACGAGATTGGTTTTCATTCGGGTAACGGGCTTTTTGATTTGCGACAGGGTTTTCCGGGTGAGTTCGATCCCTTGCCGAACGAGCGGATTCGAGAGCCATTGTCGGACACTCTGGGGCAGGGCGGCGATCACACGGAATCTTTTTTTCTGCTCCAGCTGGCGCAGGGCCCAGTGCCTGACATGTGCATTGACTGCCCAGGAAGTGGCGGGGATACCGCGCATCGGAGCATTGGAAAATGTACCGCTGCGGACCAGAACCGACGCCTGGTTCGGGAGCAGCGACAGTACCGAAATCGTGTTGCTCGGATCGAGTTTGGGAATCCGCGAAACCCCGACCGTTGCGCAACCGGTCAGCGACATCAGTACCAGGGTAACGATCAGGCCTGTGAATGGTTTGGATCGCATGGAAGTCCCTTCACCTGCTTCTTGTTGCCGGCAGAGTCTAGATCATCCTCTCAGCGATTTCAATCACGATGCGCAGAACTTTCCCGGATATCGAGTCAGGGTCGTGGATGCAGGATGGATCCGGACATGCAAGGTCACGAGCCGGAATCTTCATCTTGCGAACGCTCCGGATGGGCGTCCGGCACCCAGTCGATGCGGGTATGGGGCAGGCATGCGGGGTAATGCTGCTGAAGGAAGGCGATCAGTTGCTCGCGCACGAGACAGCGCAGATTCCAGGCGTCGCTGCTGTTTTGCGCACTCATGAGGGCGCGGAGCTGGATGCCCTGGACAGTCGCATCCGTGACCTGGAGCCCCCAACTCACCCTATCCCAGAGCGGAGTCTCCTGAAGCAGTCGGTGGAGTTCAATCCGGATTGCCTCGACCGGAAGTGTGTAATCCCCATAGAGGTAAACCGTACCGAGCAGATTGGTGGTTTTGCGGGTCCAGTTCTGAAAAGGCTGTCCGATAAAGTAGGACAGGGGAACCACCAACCGTCTCAAATCCCAGATCCGGACGACGACGTAGGTGGCGCGGATCTCCTCGATCCGCCCCCATTCGCCTTCGACAATGACGACGTCGTCGAGCCGGATCGGTTCCGTGAGTGCGATCTGGATGCCGGCGATCAGGTTGCTCAGGACGGGTCGCGCCGAAAATCCGAGAATGAGTCCTGCAACCCCGGCTGATGCGAAGAGCGTGGCGCCGATCACGCGGACCGCCGGGAAAGTCATGAGCATGGCCGCGGCGCAGACGAGGAAGACCAGGATGATGAACGTCCGGCGGATGATCTGGATCTGGGTGTGGAGACGACGGGCCCGGAGATTGTTGGCGGTCTGGAGTGGATGACGCTGGAGCGTGAAATCGCGCCAGGCATCGAAGAGTGTGACGAGCCCCCAGCCCACAGACGCGATCAGGATGAGGAGCGCACCGTGATCGAGGGCCTCCCGAATGGCCCGGCCGACGGGCAGTTGCGGCACCAGCAGACGGGCGACCCAGACCGGAACGAAGAGCGTGACCGGGCGGGCGATCCGGCGTGCAGCCGATTGCAGGAAGGGCTTCCGGCTCCTCCCGAGGAGGGCGAACACCACCCGCACGACGATCACACTCGCGACGATGGCACCGGCCGCGAACAGAGGCTCGATGAACGCACGCGGAAGTGTGGCGATGGTTTGCGCGAGCATGGATTCAGTCACCCGAAACCGCATGGGTTGTGGCCGCCAGTGCATCCCGAAAGGAGGCGATCCAGCGGTGGATGTCCTGCCGGCCAAGCCGTTCCATCATGGCCTGAAAACGTGCGCGGCGTTCCTCAAGACCCATGCCGAGTGCCTGGGCGAGCGCAGCCGCCATCTGTTCCGTATCGTAGGGATTGACGATGAGCGCCTCCTCGAGTTCCTGAGCGGCACCGCTCAGGCTGGAGAGCACGAGCACGCCCGGAGCCTCCGGATCCTGGGAGGCCACATACTCCTTGGCCACAAGATTCATGCCATCACGCAGCGGGGTAATGAAACCGACTTCCGCCTGCCGCAGGAATCCAAGGATCGTGCTGCGCGGGAACCCCCGGGTCATGTAGCGCAAGGGCAACCAGTCGTATTCGGCATAACGGGCGTGGATGTCCCCCACGATCGTATTGAGCTCGCGGCGGATTTCGTCATATTCGGGCACCTCAGTGCGCGAGAGCGGCGCAATCTGGAGCAGGACCACCCGCCTTTGAAACTCGGGCCAGCGTTCGAGCAGCTGCTCATAAGCCCGGAAACGGTTCGCGAGCCCTTTGCTGTAATCAAGCCGGTCGATGCCGAGGATGAGTCGCCGACCGGTCAAACTCGTCTCAAGCCTCCGGCCATGACGATTGTTCCGGCCACTGCGCGCGAGATGGGCGACCTCCTCGACGTTGATCCCGATCGGGAAACTCTCGACCCGGGTCAGGCGACCCGCGTAGCGGATGCCCCCGGGCTCACGGTGTGCCTCCGGAAGAAAAAACCCCAAGGCCCGATAGAAGGACTGGCAGTCGAGCGGCGTCTGGAATCCGATCAGGTCATAGGCCAGGAGCTTTTCGATGAGGTGGGTCTGACCGGGCAGTGCCCGCAGGAGATCGACGCCCAGGAAAGGGGTGTGCAAAAAAAATCCGATCGGGGCGCGGACGCCTTTCTCGCGGAGCGCACGACCCAGGGGAATCAAGTGATAGTCGTGCACCCAGATCACATCCTCCGGGTGCAAAAGCGGGATCAGGGTCTCTGCCCAGCGTCGGCTGACCTCGAGATAGATCCCGAGGGCGGTGGCGTCGTAGTGCATGAGGTGGAGCTGGGCGTGAAACACGGGCCAGAGACAGCGGTTCGCGAATCCGACGTAATAGCCCTCGAACTCCCGCCGCGTGAGCGGGGTCAGCGCAAATACGATATCCCCGCCGGTCTCAAGTGCGGGCGCAGCCGGGATCACCTCGGCGAGACGGCCATTCCAGCCGAACCAAAGTCCGCCGTGCGGGCGGAGCGCTTCGAGCAATCCCGTTGCGAGCCCGCCCTCGGCACCGCCCCGCCGCGTCGGGATGGCCACACGATTGGAGACGATGACGAGCCGGCTCAAAACGCCCCCTCCCAGGGTGCGCTCAAAAGCATGGCGGACTCGATGATGCCAACCATGCTGTAGGTTTGCGGAAAGTTACCCCAAAGCTCTCCGGTATTGGGGTCGATGTGTTCGGACAGGAGTCCAAGCCGGGTGCGCCGGTCGAGGAGGGAGGCGAAGTGTTCATGTGCCTCCTCCTTCCGTCCCAGTCTTGCGAGTGCCTTGAGATACCAGAAGGAACAAAGCGTAAACGCGTTCTTGGGCGTGCCAAAATCGTCCGGCTCGCGGTAGCGGAAAACGTAATCACCGTGTTGGAGTTCCGCCTCAACCGCACGCACCGAGTCTTTGAAGCGCGGATCCTCGACGGAGACGAACCCGAGCTCGGCCAAAAGCAGGACACTTGCATCGATATCCGATCCGCCGAGTGTTGCGGTGAAACTCCGCCGCTTGGGGTTCCAGGCGCGCTCCAGCAGGCGCTGATGCAGGGTCTCGGCCCGCTCGGTCCAGAAACAGGCGCGATCGGATTCACCCAGCTGGTTCGCGATCCGGGCAAGCCGATCCAGCGCACACCAGCAGAGCACGGCCGAGTACGTGTGAATCTCTTCCTGGCCCCGAATCTCCCAGAGCCCCGCATCCGGCTGCTCGGCGAGACGCGCGGCCGAGTGCCCCAAGGCTTCGAGCTGCGTGAAAAGCGCCGGGTCGCCGTGCCGATCGAGACGCTGATCCCAGAACGTCTGGCTTACGGCGAGCACGGTCGCGCCATAGACGTCATGCTGGTTCTGCCGGTAGGCGGCATTGCCAACACGCACCGGACCCATCCCGCGGTAACCGCCGAGAGTTTGAATCTCGCGCTCGGGCAACTCAGAATGGCCGCTGATGGCATAGAGCGGCTGCAGCTGTTCGTAGCCTTTCTGAACACCGAGATTGATGACAAAGCGGAGATAGTCCTCCATGGTGCGCGTGGCACCGAGGCGGTTGAGCGCGCGGATCACAAAATAGCTGTCGCGCAGCCAGCAGTAGCGATAATCCCAGTTCCGGCCGGAGTTTGCGCTTTCCGGGATGGAGGTCGTAACCGCAGCGAGGACAGCACCCGTATCCTCGAAGGTTGAGAGCTTGAGAGTGATGGCAGCCCGGATGACGGCTTCCTGCCACTCGAAGGGGATCGCGAGATAGCGCACCCACTCCTGCCAGTATTTCGTGGTTTCGGCGAGAAACTCGCGGGAGAGCGTCTCGAGCGGGCGGGTCAAACTTTCGTCCGGCCCGAAGAAGAGCACTTTCTCGTGATCCAGGACGAACGGGGTTTCATTGAGGATCGCGGTCAGCGAGATATCGGTCGAGAGCCGGTGGGCCGCACCAGGGAAAACGTAGCGGATGTGGTGGCTCCCAAGCGTCACCTCGGGAGCCCCCGCTCCATAGTTTCCACTGGGGCGGACCCGCACAGTGAGCTCGGGCCGACCCGACCGCGGGCGCAGGATCCGCACGAAAAGCGGTGGGCGGTAGAGGCGCTCATAGAGCTTGAAGCGCGGCATGAAATCGATGACCTCGAGGCACCCGCCACGGTCATCACTGAAAGTCGTGACCAGAATCGCCGTGTTCGGTTCGTAACGCTGAGTAGTTGCGCGCAGACCCGCAACCGTCACATTCATGAAACCCCGTTCGACCGATTGATCGGACTGGAGAAGCGAACAGAAGACGGGATCGCCGTCGAAACGGGGCAGGCATGTCCAAACGAACTCAGCCTGCTCGTCGATCAGGGCACAGGTCGAGCAGTTGCCGATGAGTCCAAGCTCAAGACTCCGCGTCATGGTCGTTCCTCTAAACGCACATGCCCCGTAAGCCAGGAGACGGCGGCATCGGGTGAGGCGAGGCGGAAGCGGGCAACGCTCGGCCCGGGACCCACCTTGATACTGAGCCCACCCTCGAGATTGACCGCTTCAAAAGCGGATTCATCGGTCACATCATCGCCGAGATAGACGGGCAGCCGGCCCCGGAAAGGGGGCTCCGCCATGAAGGCCCGGAGCGCCCGTCCCTTGTCCGCCTGTACCGAACGAATTTCGAGGACAGCCTTGCCCTCGAGGAGACTGAGCCCCGTCTCGGTCGCGAGGGCTTCCTCGAGCAGGTGGCGCAACCGGGCGAGTGCACCTTGCGCGTGCTGGGCATGGATCGCAATCGAAAGCCCCTTGTCTTCGACGAAGGCGCCCGGAATCCCGGCCGCGAGTTCCCCCGCGAGCGGGCGGAGCCGTGCGAGCGTCTCGGCATGACGCCTGTCGATGTGAAGGTTTCCTACCGCGTCCCTGCGTTCGGTGCCGTGTTGGCCGGCCAGAGCAAAACACTCGGGTGCGAACAGTTGATCAAGCGTGGCCTGCGGCCGACCACTGACCAAGGCCAGGGCCCCTCCCGAGAGATCCCGGAGTGCGTTCAGGGTTTCCAAGAGAGAAGCCGGGACCTCAACCTCGCGCGGGTGCGCGGAGAGGGGCAGAAGGGTTCCGTCGACATCCAGAAAAAGTGCGCTCGCCTGCAAGCACAAGGCTGGCGGGAGCGTGGGATCCAAAATGACGGAACGCGCCCGGGATGCATTCCGGGATGAGTTCATAGCAAACAGGATACCCCAATCACGATTTCATTGCAAATCAGCTAGTTGCAATGCTCCGACCCCGATCCCCGAATACCGCACGACACCTCGTCAGGCGCTATCCGTACGGTCAACCCCGATCGTGTGTTGCACCCACGGCTGGCCGCTCAGAGAGGCTCGGGCGACCCGGTCCAGATCTGCATAGGCCAGTACGACGAGCGCCAATCCAGCCTGATCGTTCTCGATGACGCGGTCGCAACCCCTGCCGAATCCCCGAACGAGATGCGGCTCACCTGTTTTGAGCATCTCCTGGGCACCCACTCATGTTTCATGCAATCTCATCGAATCTCTAGTCTCAAGATACCCATTAAACCCGCAGCATTCGCGGGTTTTTTCTTTCTTGATGTCTCACTGCCCGGCCCAGTTCTCGACCTTTAGTTTCGGTACTCGTTTGAATTCCCGCGTGTTATTCGTGACAAGCGTACAGTCTTCCGCCAGCGCGTGCGCGGCGATCCAAAGATCATTGGCACCGATGGGCGTACCTTTACGTTCTAGGGTGGCGCGGAGCTCTCCATAGCGCTGAGCCACTCCTAGAGATAGGGCAAGCGGCGGCACCGCTTCGGCCAGCGCGTTGAGATTGCGTTGCACAGCCCTTGGTTGGCGACTCTTGGCAGCACCGAACTGCAACTCACCCCAGGTGACCACCGACATGCCTAGGGTGCCCTCCGGCACGGCGTCGAGCCGCTCCACGATCCGGGGATGGCGCGTGTTCAGCCAATAGATGCAGATGTTCGTGTCAAGCAGATAACGCCGTTCCATCAGAAGGCTCCGCGGTCCTCAGGAGGCACATCCTTGCGGCCCGCTGCGAAGAAATCCGCCGGCATGGGCGGCAAGCCTTTGAAGAGCTCGCTCAGCTTCTGCCCTGCGTTTACACGCCGCTCCCGCAGCACCACCTCCTCGCCGCGACGGAAGATCTCCACCTGACTCGCCCGGAAGCGGAACTGCTTGGGCAGACGCACCGCCTGACTATTACCGGATTTGAAGACTTTCGCCGTGCTCATCGCTACCCCTCGTACATATATACTATTTAGTATATACTGAGAGTCCCGAAGCGGTGGGACTCGCCTCGGGCCATGCCCAAAAGGCGAAAGCCATCCGGACAGATCCAGAACATCCTGGCTTCCCTCCCACCAGCGCGGACGGTCCCGAATGATCCTTGACCCCGGAAGCGCCACATTGGGCCGGGGCAGCGGGATCGCGCTAGACTAGTAGGATCTCAAGTTTCAGAATGCCTAACGGAGCGCCTTATGTCGATTCTCCCTGATTCACTGGATACGATGGCCCGGAAAATCCGCGAAGCCATACCGGACGACCTTGAGGATCTGGGCCAGGATCTCAAGAAAAACTTCCGTGCCCGCTTGGACGGCGCACTGACCCGTCTCGATCTCGTCACCCGGGAAGAGTTCGAGGCAGAGCGTGAGCTCGTCACGCGCCTCACCGAACGGGTCGAGTCCCTGGCCGCAAAAATCGA
>DAHXNI010000030.1 GCA_027365475.1 Pseudomonadota bacterium
TTTTGTCTCCGGAAGAAAAAGCACGCCTCACGAGGTTGTCCCAGTCGAGGACAGCTCCCGGCAGGGAGATTGATCGGGCCTGCGTTTTGTTGCGCTATGCGGAGGGGAAGTCTCTCTCGGACATTCATCGAGAACTGGGCCTGTCACGCCCCTCTATTTACAAATGCATCGACAAGGCCTTGGCCGCAGGAATCTGGGAGGGGCTCAAGGACAAATACCACCGTCCCAAAGAGTCGGAAATCACGGAAGAAGCCAAAAGCTGGGTGGTGAGTCTGGCCTGCACCAAACCCAAGGATCATGGATCTGCGGCAGAATTATGGACCTTGTCGGCCTTGACGGACTGTGTGCACGGAAAAGCGGAGCAAGCCGGGTTTCCCCGGCTGATGCATGTTCCGAAGATGACGATTTGGCGGATTCTGGATACGGCCAACATCAAACCGCACCGTATCCGGTATTACCTGGCCAAGCGCGATCCCGACTTCGACCGGAAGATGGCGGAGGTCTTGATGGTCTATCAGGAAGTCAATCTCAAAAACGACCGTTTGAGAACAGGTGGGGATGAGCCTGAAAACGCGGGGCCGGTGATTACGGTCAGCATCGACGAAAAGCCGGGCATCCAGGCCATCCAGAATACGGCACCCGATCGGCCACCGAAACCTGGGTCCCATGCCGAAGTGGGTCGGGATTACGAATATATTCGCCACGGGACCCTCTCCCTTCTGGCCGCGCTGGATCTTCATACAGGGGAAGTGATTGCCAATGTTGAGGAGCGTCATAGAAGTCGGGAATTCGTGGCCCTTTTGAAGCGTCTGGATGATCACTACCCGAAAGAGGCAACCATTCGTGTGGTTCTGGACAATCACTCGGCCCACATTTCGAAGGAAACCTTTGCCTATCTGGCAACACGACCCAACCGGTTCGAGTATGTCCATACGCCCAAGCATGGTTCCTGGCTCAACCTGGTGGAAACAGCCTTCTCGAAAATGGCCCGGACGTTCTTGAGGCATATCAGGGTGTCTTCCAAGGAAGAATTGAAGACGCGCATTCTGAAAGGGATTGCCGAATGGAATCAGAAACCGGTCGTTTTCCGTTGGAGCAACTTCGACCTGGGGTTAAAATAATATGTATACATTTAAACGTTATGATATACTAGCTCAAGAAGGGCCCTGGCCTCCACTTCGGCCAGCGTGAGCGTCGGGTGGGCCGGCATCGCGGCCCGCCCGAGATGATCTTGTGAGCCAGCTTCACAACGGCGACACCAACGTCGCTGCAATAGCGACAGGCCACCCAGGCGACGATTGCCGGTACGGCAGTGGCCAACTTCGTCCCCGAATCTTTCCATCAACCTCATCGTATTCCCAGCTGGTTGTGCGACCCGGACCTGATCAGTTGCAAAATCCATTTGGTCTTTCGGTCGATCAGCACCCAATCCGACCGGACCTGACAATCCCGATGATCTCTCCACTCGCCAGACAATGGGTGATCGAGAGACTTCGGGTTTAACAGCGGGTCAGCGGGCAGTGCCTCGGTCAACGCCACAAAATCTTCCTGAACGTTCCTCTGATCTCACGAAAGCTTGCAATTTTCAGCACATCCATTATAGTAGGTAATATCACTACACTACGGAGTCTGTCATGGAGGAAACCGTTTCGGCTGCGGATGCCAATCGCCGGTTCTCCCTCCTTTTGCGCGGGGTTCGCGAGGGGCACAGCTATGTCGTGACCAGCCATGGAAAGCCCGTTGCGCGGCTCATCCCCGCCGGCAAACATGACGATGTGGCAATCAGCACGCGCGCAACGCTCTTGTCCCGCCTGGAAAATCAGCCTGTCATCCATGCCGGACGATGGACACGCGATGAACTCTACGAGGACAATCGGTGAGGATCGCGTTTGATACAAACGTGCTCACCTACGCGGAAGGCATCAATGGAGTCAAGCGGCGTGACGCTGCTCTGGCCCTCATTCGCCGCCTGCCGCAAGAGGCTACCGTCGTTCCAGTGCAGGTTCTCGGTGAGCTTTTCAATGTGCTCGTCCGCAAGGGCGGAAAGTCGCGAAGCGACGCCCGCAATGCCCTGCTGAGTTGGCGCGATACGTTCCCCGTTGTCGAAACCTCGCCCGAGGTCATGCTGGCAGCAGCCGATCTCGCGATGGACCATCAACTGGGAATATGGGATGCGGTCATCCTGTCAGCCGCCTCGCAAGCGGGTTGTCGGCTGCTTTTGTCTGAGGACCTTCACGAAGGCTTCACCTGGGCCGGAGTGACAGTGGCCAATCCATTCTCCTCGCCACGGCACGCGCTGCTGGAGGCTCTGTTGGGGGAGGAGACCGAATAGCCAAAACCTCGGGCAGTAATTGCTCTCGCGGGCGCGACCGGCTCACCGGTGATACGCTCAACCCATCACCGCCAGCACAATGATCGCTTCATCCTTGATGTTTGCGTCGATTCTGGCACGCATCACCGCATTTGCAGACATCTTATGAATCCTCTAATGCGTGGGCGACGTTGTAGCACAGCGGGGGCGGTTGCAGAGCATCTCAGTTCCATCCCTCGACTGCAGCCACCCCCAGTCCTGAGCGCCGGAATGTTCCGGGATTCCTCGCCTGCACCGGATCTCAAGAAAAAACTTCCACGCCCGCTTGGACGGCGCACTGACCCGTCTCGATCTCGTCACACGCCTCACCGAGTCGTCCCCGGCGGCGCGGGGCGAGCGCCGAGGTGCCAGCGTATTCACGGGCCTCCAGCCAGTCCTACACCGTCTGCCGGCTCGGCCCGAACAGCGCTGCCACCTCGGCGACGACCTGTCCGGCCAACACCGCGCGTACCGCCCGATGGCGCAATGCAACCTGCGTGGTCGGTGACTAGAAACGGGCATCCTCATTCCATGCCAGAAGTATGGCACTGGTTCGATAAAAGCCATGTGTATACTGCCCAAACTTGTAACTGCATAAACAGGTTCCAAGCTGACAGCTGAACTCTCAGCCACTCCTTTCAGATTCCTTGCAGCATTCACGTCACGATCATGGAGAGTGTTGCGCACCGGACACGTCCAATCGCGCGCCGACAGCGACTGGCTATTCATGTAGCTCGAAGCATACGCTCAGACCAAGTCATCAAGGTACTCAGGCCTGATTGGCATCCACAGTGCTCCACACCATGCGCGCTCAGAAAATGTCCCAGAAATGGCATGGGCGAGAGTTTCAATGGCAAGTTTCGTGATGGGTGTCACAGCCTGAAATGATTTCGGACTTGGGCCCAAGCCATCTTCAAAGGTTTGCGACAGCCTGACAACCCGGTGCGGCCACATTCCAGCTTTGACTTTGAGGCGCAGGATGAGTTTAAGACAGGCGGTTCAATCTCCCCCACTGGAGCTCTTCTCTCAATCATGCCCAGCCCGAAGAGAACTCGCAGGTCATGGGAGTGCCGCGCTGAGAGCGAAGTGGTCAGTACAGGGTATCGCACCTAGGGATCGAAGTCATCTGCATGCAGCACGCGTCTTGCAGCAAACAGGCCGATGGTTGCAACTCGCGGAAAACGCCGAGTGAGCACCATTTGCATGGCTTTGAAATGAGCACCGGTTGTTAACACATCGTCGATAATTGCGATCACGGTCGGGTGAGGTTCGCATCGTTCTTCCAGGACTTCAAAGTTCCGAGCTAGCTCATCCGGAGTTGGCCGGTCATCCGTTTTGTGTGCAGCGGCCATGGATTTAGTCTGGACGACGAGCTCTCGCACATCGGCATTCATGCCATCTGTAAGACGCTTGATGACCTGGAGCATTCGATCGTCATAGAGCAGATCCGCCTTGGTTTTCGAAGGCGGAACTGGTACTAGCGTGACTCCATTAAACCACGCTTCATCAATAGCTTCCCTGAACTGGCGAGCGATCTCACATATCGCATTTTCCTTGTAGCGCCATTCTGGTCGGCTGCGTCGATCCAGGGGCTTTTTGAGATTAACTATCAACTGGTTCGTCCTGCTGTAAGCAAAGCCACGACGCGCAGTGTATTCCCCCAAGAAATAGCATTCGTCGGAGGCTATGAGGTGATGGTGATCGTTACGAGTTAACTCATCGATTCGCGTGAGCATGGGCGACACGAAGATGTTCCTTGATATCATCGTACTCAGATACTCGTATTGCACCCTGCGCTTCGTATTTGGCAGGCCAAGTCAGCCCTGGATTTTTAAAGCAGCTATCCAATATAAAAAGCTGCCGCCCCTGTTGCAGCGCAGCCCTTGCTTGTATAAGCGTTCCAGACGTATTCCCAGCCTCAGTGATGATTGTCGCTTTCGTAAGTGCTGACATCGTAATGTTGCGCTCTGGAAAAAAGAACCTGTTGACTTTTGGACCAAATCGCTCGTATCGCATAACGGGTATCTGACTGATCAGTAGAAAGTTCTTTGCAATATCAGACTGTAGTTTGGCGTTGATGCGCGGATAAGCCTCTGTCAACGGTGTTCCAATAACGGCAATCGTTCTGCCGCCTTGTGCAATCGCTTCTCTATGCGCAGCCGTGTCAACGCCCACCGCAAGTCCTGAAACAATGGTGTAATCGTCCTTGACGAGCTCTCTGACCACCTTCCGGGTGCGCATGAGACCTTGAGGTGAAGGATTTCTCGAACCCACAACGGCGACCGCCCGTGACTCGACGAGATCCCACCAGCCACGGTAGTACAGCAACTCGACAGGGTAAGTCGCGTCACGAAGCTTTTCTGGATATTCGCCAGTGCGATGTATGCGAATACCAAAGTCCTGCACATGAGCGCGAAAAAGATGATCCCGTGCCAGCATGTAGTATTGCAGAGCCGTGGATTGTTCTACAAAATCTGAAGGTAAGGAATCAGGCTGTGCGTGAAACAATTCCGCAATCTTTTTAAAGGACATCCCGGGCTTGTCCCAGAGCGCCTCGTATGCACCCATCTCCAGCATTGGCGAAATGGAGCGAAAGTTCTGTTTTCGGGTTTCGAGGGCTAGTTGCATAGACGAACCGCGATGCCTCTGATTATCAATCATACAAAATTATGGCTGGGACTGCATGCCGATGAATTACTCTTAAATCAGTAAGATGAGCAACACTTGGATGTTTTGTAGAACGCGCGCACCCGCGAGACGGCACCCTGGCGCTGGCGGGGACGAGCAGCGAAACTCGTGGACGGAACCGGCATCTCGATGCCAGTGACCCCGGAGTATCAGGCCGCTTACCCGCAGTCGGCCACCCTGGCCGAAGGAGTCGGTTCCCCGCTGGCGCAGCTGGGGTTGTTGCGCCACCTAGGAATTTGCTCCGGGAGATGTGATGCTCGCCGATGTCCTCTACCACAATTATTTTTTTGATGGCCACCCTCTTGGCCACAGGCGGACGTGCTGTAAGAGCAAAACGGCACGCGGATCACCGATTTCCGCCGCGGTGAGGCGCTGGGTCAACGCGATCACCTCGTCACCTGACCGAAGCCGAAGGTTCGGCCAGCGTGGATGAGCGCGCTGCAGTTCAAAACGTTCCCCGCCGCGCTTACGGTACGAGAAAATCAGGTCGGCGGGCAGGTTCTGGTGACCCTGATGCTCGATCTGGAAGTCTTGAGCTGTCTCACGCCCCAGATGGTCGAGAAGGAAGCTGTGGGTGTCTCTACTCGCCTACAACCTGATCCGTCTACTGATGGCGCAGGCGGCGTGCCATACGGGTGTGCATCCACGGGTGCTGAGCTTCAAACATACGATGTAACGCTGGATCGAGTTGACGTGCTCGGCTGGGCACCTGCCCACCACAGGACACCGACCTTCTGTTCCGGCTCATCGCCCAGCTGAAGGTCGGCAACCAGCTGGGACGAATAGAGCCGCGTGTGCGCAAACGAAAGCCCAAGCCTTATCCATGGCTCAGAGTACCCAGAGCCGAGACTCGCCGGCAGATATGCGTGTATGGGTATGTACGGGATCCTTTAGTAAGGGCGGTTTCGCGGCCGTACGATCCAGACTTCGGGCAATGGCTGCCGGTTTGAGGCCCATCCCGAGCTCGGTTTGGATCATCGTTCGCTCTTCAATATTCAACTGCGTATCGCGTATTTCCCATGCGACAGGATCTCCCACAAAACGTTGCACTTGGTTTTTTGAGCGCACACTGATTAATCTGCCTTGAGGGCGGTCCTGCCACACCACGGCGTCTGGCCTCTTTCCCGTCAACAGCCAACCTGTCCTGAGCGCAGGAATGTTCCAGGATTCCTCGCCTGCACTGGATCTCAAGAAAAACTTCCGTGCCCGCTTGGACGGCGCACTGACCCGTCTCGATCTCGTCACCCGGGAAGAGTTCGAGGCAGAGCGTGAGCTCGTCACGCGCCTCACCGAACGGGTCGAGTCCCTGGCCGCAAAAATCGA
>DAHXNI010000009.1 GCA_027365475.1 Pseudomonadota bacterium
TCCCTTCAGTGTGAGTTTCGAGGTGGTGAACCGGACGATTCCCTCCTTCGAGACATCAGATGCCTATCTCAACAGTTTCATCGATGCTGCATCCGATCCGACGATCACGGTGACGTTGCCGGCGCAGGCGGCGGCATTCCCTGCCGAGGGATCGAACTGGAGTTGTACGAGTAACGGTGCGGCGAGTTTGAGCTGCACCTATATGGGGCGCGTGAGTGCGGGGCAGTATTCTCCTCCGCTCATGGTGGGTCTTGTGGCGCCGGATATTCCGGGTACGATCGTGTATGGGGCATCGGTGCCCGGGAGCAGTGAGCCGGCCTTCACGGGTTCGGTGATGGTGGCCAATGCGCCATCGGGCGGTACGGGCGGCGGAGGCGGATTGGGGTGGATCGAGCTGGTGGGGCTTGCGTGTCTCGGATTTCTGAGGCGTTTCGAGAGCAAACGCGCCGCTTGAGATGCGGGCGGCCCGCGGTTCGTAAGCGCGGCCCGGTGAGCGGCTCACCCGTCGACAGCTTTTAGTTTCCTGCCCGGGTCCTGGGTGTGCGGGGAGTACGGTGTCGCGTTCGTGTGGGTGATGGGGACGCCGAGTCCAGAAGGGGTTTCAGGAACTGCCCGGTAAACGAATGGGGATGGCCTGCCACAGTCTCGGGCGCGCCTGTGGCAACCAGATGCCCGCCGCCCTCTCCCCCTTCCGGACCGAGGTCGATGATCCAGTCTGCTGTTTTCACGACATCGATATTGTGTTCGATCACGATCACGGTATTGCCGTGGTCGCGCAGCCGGCAAAGGACCTCGAGGAGTTTGGCCACATCCGCGAAATGGAGCCCCGTGGTTGGCTCATCAAGGATGTAAAGTGTGCGGCCCAGCTCGCGTTTGCTGAGTTCGCGGGAGAGTTTGATGCGCTGGGCTTCTCCGCCTGACAGGGTGGTCGCGTTCTGCCCGAGTGCGACATAGTCCATTCCGACCTCGAGGAGCGTCCGAAGCTTTTGCGCGACGGCAGGTACCGCGCTGAAGAATTCGGAAGCTTCCTCCACGCTCATGGCCAAGATCTCGGCGATCGTCCTGCCCTTGTAGTGGATCTCGAGTGTCTCCCGGTTGTAGCGGGATCCGTGGCACTGCTCGCAGGGAACATAGAGATCCGGCATGAAGTGCATCTCCACCCGGATGACGCCATCTCCTTGACAGGCCTCGCAGCGTCCGCCCCGGACGTTGAACGAGAAACGTCCCGGTGCGTAGCCTCGGGCACGGGCTTCCGGGGTTTTGGCGAAGAGATCCCGGATCGGGGTAAAAAGCCCTGTATAAGTGGCGGGATTCGAACGCGGGGTCCGGCCGATCGGACTCTGGTCGATCGCGACCACCCGATCGATGGATTCGGTTCCCAAAAGTTCCGCAAAGGGTGCGGGAGAGTCGGACATGAGCCCGAGATGCCGCGCGACTGCCCGATACAGTGTGTCGTTCACGAGAGTGGATTTCCCGGATCCCGAAACCCCGGTCACGCAGATCAGAAGACCAATCGGGAAGCTCACATTGAGCCCGCGGAGATTATTGCCTTGAGCGCCCCTCAGCATGAGCGCCCGATCCGGGTCCGGGGACTTCCGGGTGCGCGGGACCGGGATCGAGAGGGTGCCCGATAGATATTGTCCGGTCAGGGACTTTGGGTTGCGGGTGATCGCTTCGGGGCTACCCGAGGCCACCACTTCGCCCCCGTGAATGCCAGCCCCAGGCCCCATGTCAACGACATGATCAGCTGCCCGGATCGTCTCGGCGTCGTGTTCGACGACGAGAACCGTGTTGCCGAGGTCGCGCAGGCGATGGAGGGTATCGAGGAGCTTCCGGTTGTCGCGTGGGTGGAGCCCGATCGAAGGTTCATCCAGGACATACATCACCCCGACGAGTCCCGATCCGATCTGGCTCGCGAGGCGGATCCGCTGGGCTTCGCCACCCGAGAGTGTTTCCGTGGCGCGGTCGAGACTCAGGTAACTCAATCCCACATCGGACAGGAACCGAAGGCGTGCACTGATCTCCTTGACGATACGCGCCGCGATCTCGGCGCGTCGGCCCTCGAGTTTGAGGGTTTCAAAAAAGACAAGTGTCTCATCGATTGGCCAGGAGACGACCTCGGGCAGTGTCCGCTCGCCAAGATACACATGCCGGGCAGCCCGGTTTAGGCGCGTCCCGGAGCAGACCTCGCAGGGCTGGATGCGAAGGAGAGTGGACCATTCCTGTTTTAAAAGGTCCGACTCAGTTTCGCGATAGCGGCGCTCGAGATTCGGGAGGACACCTTCGAAACGGTTCTCCCGGGTTTCGCGCCGGGCGCCGAAGCGGAGGGTGAAGCGGATCTTTTCGTTTCCGCTACCCGAAAGCACGATGTCGCGGATGCGTTTGGGCAGCTCGGCAAACGGGGTCTCGAGATCGAAGTCATAGTGACGAGCCAGTCCCTCAAGGAGTTCATAGTAGTAGGGGTTATGCCGGTCCCAGCCGCGGATGGCGCCACCAGCGAGACTCAGATCCGGGTGGGCCACGATCCGGTCCACATCGAATGATTCATGGACACCGAGTCCGTCGCAGGCGGGGCAGGCACCAGCCGGATTGTTGAACGAAAACAGGCGGGGTTCAAGTTCGGACAGACTGTAGCCGCAGACCGGGCAGGCGTAACGGCTCGAAAGCGTGAGGAGCTCAGTATCCGGGTGATCTCCATCCACGATCCGGATGATCCCTGAGCCGAGTCCAAGCGCCGTGTCGATCGATTCGGCCAGGCGGGACGCGAGATCCGGACGTGGCCGGAACCGGTCAATCACGACTTCGATGCGGTGGGTGCGTCTCACATTGAGATGCGGGGCCGAGTCGAGGTCGATCAGTTGCCCATCCAGCCGGATCCGCACGAATCCGCGCGCCTGAAGCATTTTGAAAAGCTCAAGGTACCCGCCCTTGCGGTCTGTGACGACCGGGGTTACGAGAAGATAGCGGTGTTCCCCGGGCAGGGCCAGGATGGTGTCGACCATCTGGGATACCGTGAGTGCATCAAGCGTTGTGCCATGGTCCGGGCAGCGCGGGGTTCCCGCACGCGCGAAGAGAAGCCGCAGGTAGTCGTAGAGCTCGGTCACCGTACCCACGGTCGAGCGTGGGTTGTGGGAGGTCGATTTCTGCTCGATGGAAATTGCGGGCGACAATCCTTCGATCGAATCGACATCGGGCTTGTCCATGACCGAGAGGAACTGGCGCGCGTAGGCCGAAAGAGATTCGACGTAGCGGCGCTGGCCTTCGGCATAGATCGTGTCGAAGGCGAGGGAGGATTTCCCGCTGCCGGAAAGCCCGGTAATGACGATCAGCCGGTCCCGGGGGAGATCGAGATCGACATTCTTGAGATTGTGGGTGCGGGCCCCTCGGACGCGGATGGTCTCCATCCCGGCTCCAGACGAGTTGAACCCACCATTTTACTGCACATCCAAATCACGTGGAACGGGCAGCCTCTGCCAATATGAAATGAGTCTGAAGCCGGGCTCGGGTTTTAGGCATGATCGGGAGATGAAAACCCTCATGAACCTCGACAATCTGACTCAGAGCGATCTGTTGGCCGAGTTCCTGACAAGTACCCAGGGGGTAACAGGGGGGAGCGTGGCCCGGGCCCTGATGCGGGTGAGCGTCACGACAACCCCTGCGGGCCGTTCGTCCAGAAACTTTGCGAACGGGCCTTGGTGGTCTTCGGCCAGACCGAACACGAGCGTCTGGCCTTGATCTTGGGTGGCCCCTGAGGTGCATTCCACGTTGATCCAGCTTTTGGATTATGCGCCCTGTTTGGTGTAATCCATGGTTGGGAGACCACTTGGCCGTGACCGGCCGGACACGCGAGACTCCAAGAGGTGGCTGATGATTCCTGTGGAGGGTGCTGCGCGCCCTGGGGTTGCCCCGAGACCGCTCATGATCGGGAACGAAAAACGCCCTTAAGGTGTTGACTGTGCTGGGTCAGAAGGGGCAATGGAACCGCCATCCCGCAAACCCTCAACCTGGCCGGTGGGCCGTCTCTGAGTGTAGTGGCATCCGAACCGAGGCTGTCGCGCGCCAGTTTGCGCCAAAGTCTCCGTATAGCCCATCACGAGATCCGCCCGGTTCGTGATTCGGAGTCATTCGCCCTCTGAGAAAAGCTCCCCGAAAAAGTCGAGCGCGGCTCGCCAGGCTCGCGCCGTCGAACGCGGGTTGTAGGCGGCTCCCTTGGCAGGATCCGATCCTGCACCCTCGTTCGTGAAGCTGTGCACCGTTCCACCGTAGTAGACCATCTGCCAGTCGACAGCACGGGTTCTCATCTCCTCCTGAAACGCACGAACCTGATCTTCCGGAACATACGGGTCGTCGGCACCGTGCAGGGCCAGTACCCGTGCCCGGATCTTGGGTGCCCGGGATGCGCTCGAGGGCTCAAGCCCGCCGTGGACACTCACGACCCCGCAGAGATCGGCTCCGGAACGTGCCAGTTCGAGAACCGCCGTCCCGCCGAAGCAGAACCCCAAAGCCGCCGTACGGCTCGGCTCACAGAGCGGATGGCGCTTGAGAAATTCGAGCCCGGCAGCGACGCGCCCGCGCAGTTGATCCCGATCGCCGGCTCGATACCGGGTTGCGAGTTCGGCAGCCGCTTCGGCGGTTTGGGGACGCTCGGCGGATCCGTAGAGGTCGGCGGCGAACGCGAGATAGCCCGCTTCGGCCAGGCGCTCTGCCGCTTTCTGCTCATGGGGGCCGATTCCAAACCACTCGTGGGCGATCAGGATGCCGGGGCGGCGCGATTTCGAACGATCATCATAAGCAAGGTATCCCTCCAATAAAGTTCCCTGATGCGTGTAAGCGGCGACTTCGGTTTTCATGATCAAATCTCCATAGCGGGTGGACTCAATACCTGGATGTGATGTGCGCAAACAAGACGGTGGATCAACCCGTCTCGCGTCCCCGTTTGAGCGCGCGCGCAATCTGCGCAACGTGCCGCCCCTGGAACTTGGCGATGGCGAGCTCGTTTTGCGTAGGCTGTCTCTTCCCATCGGAACCCGAGAGCGTTCCGGCTCCGTAGGGACTGCCCCCAGTCACTTCATCGAGGGTAGTGAGACGTGTCTCGCTGTAGGGTACCCCCACGATGATCATGCCCTGATGCAAGAGAGGAGGATAGAACGTGAGCGCGGTCGTCTCCTGTCCTCCGTGCTGGGTCGCCGTCCCGACGAATACACTGGCGACCTTCCCGATCAGCGCGCCCTCGGCCCAGAGCGCACCCGTCTGATCGAGAAAGTTTTTCATCTGGGCACACATGTTGCCGAACCGGGTCGGGGTGCCGAAAATAATGGCGTCATCTTTCCGGAGATCATTGACCTCAGTTACCGGAACATGACTGAAGCGCTCACGTGCAGCGAGCGCCCCCGATTTCTCGAGAACCGCGTACGGGACGAGTTCTGGAACCTGGCTCAGGATGACTTCGGTATCCGGAATCTCGCGCGCGCCCTCGGCCACTTTTTCCGCCATGGCATAAAGATGTCCGTACATGCTGTAAAAAACAATATGCACTCTCGTTCGCATGGTTATCCTCCTCTATGGATTTGAAATCAATGCAGCGCCTTCAGGACGGCCGGGCTCGGATGTTTCACGATCACCGCGTCCGCATTGAGGATCAGGCGAACATGGTCGGGCAAGACCGGGAGAAACCCGTCTATCCCGAACCAGGATCGCTCAAGCGAGCCCTGGGCATCAAAACCGCACACCCGTTTCTGATTGAGCGGGCTTATGGCACAGTGGATGCGGGTCACTTGGAGCACGACCGGATGCGTCACCCCACGCATGGTGAGATTGCCTTTGAGCATGGCCCTGTGGCGACCCTCGAAACGAACCCCGGTCGAGTGAAAATAAAGATAGGGATAGCGTGCGGCATCAAAGAAGGCCGGAGCCATGAGATCCCGGTCCCGGGGCGGATAGCCCGTATCCAGCGAACGGACCCAGATTTTTGCGAAGACGCTCGCCCGACCCTTGGCCCGATTGAGGGAGAGATATCCCCGCGTGTGATTGAACTGGCCGTGGATCAGGGAAAAAACAAGATGCCGGATTTCAAACTGTGGATAGGTATGCGGGGGATTCAGCCGATAGACGGCAGCATCTGACGGATGGGGTGAGAGAATCCCCGCACCGATCAGGAACACGGTCGGAATCCATAATCCAAGGTTAGATCTGTTGTGCATGGGGAGCAGTCTCCAACGGAATAAAGGAATGGTCGGGTCGTGCAACGTATGGGGGCGCTTCGCCGAATACATGGAGCGCGAGATTCCCGTAGTCAAAACCATGGTAGAGCGGAACCAAGTGTCTGGGCTGGGCCAGTGCCGCGACCAGTACGAGCGGTGCGTAATGTTCGGAGGTGGGGACCGCCCAGGCTCCACCAGGGCCTGATGCCGGGTGCGTGATCTGCGCGCGATCCACACGCGAGAGCGCATCAGTCACCCAGTCTGCAAAGGTCTCTGCCCACGCTTCCCCGGGTCCGAAGCGGCGACCCCAGTCGAGTCTCATGAGATTGTGCACAATCCCTCCGCTCCCGATCCAGAGATACGGCCGATCGAGAAGGGGCGCGAGCCGTTCACCCATCTGCCACCAGTGATCGAGATCCGAATCTTCCGGAAGGACCAGGGAAAAAACCGGGAACGTCGGGGTTGGCCACATGGCTTCAAGCGGCACCCAGACGCCATGATCCAACGGCCCTTCGGGATCCGAATCGACCCGAAGACCCACCGACTGGAGGGCCCGTACGATCTCTGCGTGTTGTTCGTAGCCGACCGGGGGAGTCCAGGTTTTGCGATCACACGCTGCAGGGAACCCTGAGAAGTCACACAGCAACTTGGATTGACGGCCGCCGCCCCGGAGGGTCGCCTGACCTTGTGCATGGGCTGAAATCACGATCGCGGCTTCAAGCCTCGGGGCCATCTTGCGGCCGAGCACTTCCCAGAACCGGACGGCAGGGTTGGTCTCTATGCCATAACTCGGCGAACCGTGACTGATGAAAAGGATGTGCCCCGTCCGCATCCGAGAGGCAGATGTTTCTTGTCCCTGGGTCGGATCCGAGTGTGGTGACATAGACATTGACATTATTGTACAGCTAGATTTGTCGATATAATAAATAAAATATTTTATTTATTGTTCGAAAATATCAAATGATCAATCTGAACCTAACTCATCTTCGCACCTTCGTCACCATCGCCGACAGCAAGAGTCTCAACCAGGCAGCACGCAAACTCAACCGCACAGCCTCAACCCTGAGCTATCAGCTGGCTGAACTCGAAAAAGAACTCGGGCAAAAACTCTTCGAACGCGTTGGACGCCATCTCGAACTCACGCCCTTTGGCGCGATCGTGCGCGAGGAAGCCGAGATCCTCATCGGTGTAGCGCAGGCCGGATGCGAGCGACTCACCTTTCTCAGCCAAGGAGGCGAACACCGGATCCGCCTCGCCGTGAGCGACCTCATCGCCCCCGACCGAATCGTCGATCTTCTGGCCGCTTCCCCTGAACGACACCGCCTCACTGAAATCATCTGGAGCACAGAAGTGCTCATGGGCGCCTGGGATGCACTCGCTTCCAAACGAGCCGACCTCGCAATCGGGGTCACCACGCAGGCCTCCCCACCCGGCGAGTATCGTCTGCACCCCATCGGCACAGTCGAGTTTCTCTTCGTCATGTCTCCGGATCACCCCCTCGCCCGGGAACCCGAACCCCTCACTCCAAATCTCGTGCGTCCGTATCGCGCCGTAGCCGCGATGGACAGCAGCCGCGGACTGCCGGCCCGAAGTTTCGGGATCCTGCCCGGACAGCTTCTTCTGCGCGTGCCCAACCAGCATGTCAAACGCCTGGCCATCCTGGCCGGACTCGGGATCGGCCATCTGCCCCGCCACCTCATCCAGGCGGATCTCGCTCAGGGTCTTCTGGTCACGAGACAGGCCACGCACAGCCCCAAGGAGCCCACCGAGCTCTATACGGCCTTTCGGGCGGAGGATCCCCACGAACCGGGTCGCCCCGTGCTTTCCGCACTCATCCACGAGATTATTGATCGGAGCCGAACCCATTTTTGGTTTGCCTGATTCCCAAACTGGCCCCACCAAAGGCTTTACAATCAATCCTCCTGATCCCGCCTGTCTACACCCGAGGGAACCCCTCCCATGTCCACCCGATCCGCATCCCCACTTGATGAGACGATTGACCGGCTTTTTCAGGAACACCAGGAAACGCTGATCGAGAGCCGACGTCGGCTCGTACCGGCCACAGCCGCGGCCGGAGCGAGACTCGCGCAAACGCTGGCCCGCGGGAACAAAATCCTCATCTGCGGCAACGGGGGATCGGCTGCCGATGCCCAGCATTTCGCCGCCGAACTGCTCAACCGGTTCGAGCGGGAACGCGATCCCCTGCCGGCTCTGGCGCTCACGACCGACAGTTCCACACTGACTTCGATCGCCAATGATTACGCCTATGAAAAAGTTTTCGCAAAACAGGTCCAGGCCCTCGGCCAGACAGGCGATGCACTGATCGCACTTTCGACGAGCGGACAATCGGTCAATGTGAACGCCGCCGTGAAGGTGGCGCAGGCGCGTGGACTCGTGACCGTGGCGCTGACCGGTCGTGACGGCGGCCCGCTCGCCCGCCTGCTCCAATCCACTGATTTCGAACTCCGCGTGCCGGCCACCTCGACCGCCCGCATCCAGGAGGTCCACATCCTCCTCCTGCATGCGCTTTGTGCGGTCATCGACGCATCAGCATCGGAGCCATGATCTCAAGATCAGGGCTTAGCGTCCTGCGATCAGTTTTGGGCGAAGCCCGCTGTCGCACGGATCCCGCAACGACGCTCGCCTATAGTTACGACAACAGCAGACTCCATCACCGTCCGGATGCTGTCGTCTTCCCCGAAGTGACTGGTGAGATCGAAGCGATCGTGGCCCTTGCGGCGAAAGACCGAATTCCGCTGGTCGCGCGCGGGCTCGGGAGCAATACCACGGGGGCGAGCGTCCCTGTTCAGGGCGGTGTGGTCCTCTCGACGGAGCGGATGCGCGCCATCCTCGAGTTCGCACCGGAGGACCAGCTGATCGTGGTCGAGTCCGGCGCGCTCAATGAAGATGTGCAAAAGACCGCCGCCACGCGCGGGCTTTTCTGGCCACCCGATCCCTCCTCGGCAAGCCATTCAACCGTGGGTGGCAATATCGCAACCAATGCCGGGGGACCCCGGGCCGTCCGTTACGGAACGACCAGGGATCACGTCCTTGGACTCCTCGCAGTCGATGGCCGGGGCCGCGCGTTCCGGTGCGGGGTTCGCACTTCGAAGAGTTCGGTTGGCTACGACCTCACCCGGTTGCTCGTAGGATCGGAGGGAACGCTCGCCGTCATCACGGAGGCGACCTTGCATCTCGTGCCCTGCCCGAGCGCCCGCCTCACCTACCGGGCGATCTATGGGAGTTATCAGGAAGCCACCCGGGCGATCAGTGCGATCCTGAACCAGCCGCTTCCGCCCTCGGCCATCGAGTTTCTGGACGAGCGGGCACTTGCGCTCATCCGTTCCGAAATCCCGGAGATCCCCGAGGCAGGTCGGGCACTCCTCCTTATCGAACTCGAGCAGCATCACCCTTTTGCCCCATCCGAGATCGAAACGTTCGAAGCGGCACTCGGGCGGGACGGGTTGCTCGACCTCGAGCGGACCCTGGAGGATGCGGCCCGCGGGCGTCTCTGGCAGGTGCGCAAATCCCTTTCCCCCGCGCTCCGTCGCCTCGCACCGGGCAAGATCAACGAAGATGTGGTGGTCCCCCTGAGCCGGCTGCCTGCCCTGGTCGAATCCGTTTTTGCCATCGGCCATCGTCAAGATACGCAGGTCGTGACCTTCGGCCACGCAGGCAGCGGCAATCTCCATGTCAATCTCCTCTTCGACCCGGATGATCCCTCCGCGGTCGCGCGGGCCGGATCCGCCCTCAGCGAAGTCTTTTCAACCGTACTTGATCTGGGCGGGGCCATCTCCGGAGAGCACGGCATCGGTCTCAGCAAGCGACCCTTCATGACCGCACAACTCGATCCGGTGACTCTCGATCTCATGCACGAACTGAAGACACTCTTCGATCCTCTGGGGATCCTCAATCCCGGGAAACTCCTGCCGCCCCGAGTCCCGCACCCCACCTCCCCAAGCGACGGATGAGCGTCCTGGCAGCGGGGTGCCTGTTTTACACCGGACGGGGCACGTTTCCACACCGCCCGGGCCACGCTCCGGCTCCATCTGGTGGCCTGGGGCCGTGCGGGCCGGCTCCGCCCGCTGGTGCTCAAACCGGCTCATGCGCGGGCGAACCGCGTGGAGTACCGGGGCAAGGCGCTTTCGGCCTGGTGGCGGATCTTGCCCCTGGGCGACGAGGAGGGCTTTACCGTCGAACATGCACCAGCCGGGCACGGCCCGGTCGTGATCGAGCTCCGGGCAAATCGTGCGCCCGTGCTGCGGGACGGGACGCTCGCCTGGGGGAGATTGCGTTACGGCAAGCTCTGGGTGACGGATGCTCGGGGACGGGTACTCCCGGCCCGGCTCACGGCGTCCGGCCGGAGGATCTTTCTGCGTTTGAATGTGGCCCATGCCCGTTACCCGATCCGGGTGGATCCCCTGGTCTGGATCCAGCAGGAAGTGACGCCCTCCAACGGATCAGGGTCCGATTTGTTCGGCACCTCGGTTGCGGTTTCCGGCACGAGTGCCCTGGTGGGCGCGCCATACCAAACGGTCGGCAGCAATACCTACCAGGGTGTGGCCTACCCGAGCAGGGGCGGTGGCTGAAGACGGTGGTCACGGGCTACTTCGCCTACCACGCGGTGCCCACGAATGCACGGGCACTGGGGGCGTTCCGGTACCACGTCACGGACCTCTGGCGGCGCACGCTTCGGCGGCGCAGCCAGAAAGACGGCATGACGTGGGAGCGGATCACGAAGATCGCAGCAGCATGGCTACCGCCACCCCGAATCCTTCATCCATGGCCTGACCGGCGGTTCGCCGTCAACACCCAAGGTGGGAGGCCAGTGCGTGAATCGCGCACGCTGGGATCT
>DAHXNI010000017.1 GCA_027365475.1 Pseudomonadota bacterium
TTCGGGCCATGGCTGCCGGTTTGAGGCCCATCCCAAGCCCAGTCTGGATCATCGTTCGCTCTTCAATATTCAACTGCGTATAGCGTTTTCCCATGCAACAGGATCTCCCACAAAATGTTGCACTTGGTTTTTGAGCGCGCCGCCAGTCTATATTCCGACTCCTAAACGGATTAAACTAACTATAAGTTCATGGGTCTCGACCCGGATCGCCCGGGTTCGAGATGTCTTCTGATCACCAATCGAGGGTACTAATCATGAAGCGCCGTTTGGTTCGATTTGTCCCGCAAGACCCCCAATCAAAGACGTACGCCGATACCCTGGAATCGGGTTGGAGGGTTCGCTGCTTGATCCCCACAGTGCTGCTGGTCGTGATGGGGTTGGCTCCGATCATGGCTTCTGCGGGTCCCGCGCCCCGAGTGGGTGCAGTGGTCCCACCTCGTATCATGCAGCGGCTGAGCCAGATCAGCCGCAACGGTCTTCAGGACACAGCCCCGCCCAACGATGTCCTCATGAATGCGATTGCAGGCGCGCTGGTCCACTCGCACCGCCCCCACATCCTTTATGTCGGTGCCGACTATTGCCCTTATTGCGCGGCACTGCGCTGGCCGCTCGTGCTCACCCTGCTTCGATTCGGCTCGCTTCAGGGACTCAAGTTCATGCGTTCGAGCGCGACCGACGTTTTCGCGGATACGGCCACGTTCAGTTTTTTCGGCTCGACGTACAAGAGTCCTTGGATCGGATTCGAGGGTTTTGAAACCTCGACCCGGACCGGCCGGCCACTCATGTCGCCACCGCGTCCGGTGCGGTCGTTGTTCAACGCCTATGATGCTCCGCCATTCACCATGGATGCTGGGGCCATCCCATTCCTCTATATTAATGGGCTCTATGTCATTTCCGGCTCCCCCATACCACCTGCGATTTTCAAGGGCGACGACTGGTCGGCCATCATTGCCGGGCTCGGCCAGCCGACGAGTGCGATTTTCGAGAAGGTCATTCCGGAAACCAATCTCCTGACCGCGGCCTTCTGTGAGGGGATGGTCAAGCCGCCGCGACGGGTCTGCGAGAGTCCTGGCGTGATGGTCTCCCGGCACTTCCTGCCCAAACCATAGGGTCGCTCAGCGCAGGTAGGAGGCCCCGTTCAGATCCAGAACCGCTCCGGTTGCGTATTCCGCATGGATCCCGGCCAGATAAACCACGGCCGCAGCCACTTCCTCAGGCTGAGCTACGCGCCCCAGTGGGCTCTGGCTCCGGATCTCGGATCCCCGTGGGCCCTCAAGGTGGGGGCTCGCCATGTCCGTCTCGACCCAACCGGGAGCCACTGCGGTCACGCTGATGCGGTGGGGCCCCAAGGCGAGCGCCAACGATTGGGTCAGTGCATGCAAACCGGCCTTGGCGGATCCATAGCCCGGTGCGTCCGGTTCGCCGCGATAGGCCCCGCGCGATCCGATATTGATGATCCGGCCCGGCCGGTCCTGATCGATCATGGCCCGAGCCGTGAGATAGGCGAGATGGGCGGGAGCGATGAGATTGATCTCGATCAGTGTTTTGAAAGTGTCGATCCAAACCGGTTCATCGGTGTGAGCGAGTGGCGTCAACTGGTAGAGACCTGCGTTGTTGACGAGCACATCGGGCACACCCATGGTAGCGGTCACCGCATCGATCAAGGACCGGCGCGAAATTTCGTTGCCCAGATCGGCCGCAAAGCACGCATGACCCGCCCCGGGAAGACTCGCCACGACCTCCGCTGCGTCTTGCGCACGCGTATTGAAGTGGATGGCAAGTCGCGCACCGAGATGGGCGAAGCGTTGGGCGATGGCGCGTCCGATACCGCGCGAGGCGCCGGTCACGAGAACCGTACGATCTTTGAAACATGCAATTTCAGGTGGTGTCATGAGGGTGTCCGCCGGGCACGGGAGGTCTTTTGAGCATACCGGAATTGGGTCTCCTGGTAGGGATTCGGGCGTGAGCCCGGAGCCGGTTCTCGTGATGCCCGCGCGTGGACGTGCGACGGCCAGCCTTATTTTTTTTCACGGGCTCGGGGCTGATGCCCACGATTTCGAGCCTTTGGCCGATGCACTCGATCTGCCCGGATGCCGTTACCTTTTCCCGAACGCTCCAATTCGTCCGGTGACACTGAATGGCGGTTATCCGATGCGGGCTTGGTTCGATATCAAGGCGATCTCCCGCTCCATGTCGGCCGAACCTGAAGGGCTTCGGGAAAGCCTGGAAACAGTCGGGTTGCTCTTCCAGCGCGAACTGCGGGAGGGTATCGCAGGGAACCGAATCCTGATCGGGGGTTTTTCGCAGGGTGGAGCAGTTGCCTTGGCCTGGGCTAACCAGTGCCGGGATCCACTCCTTGGCATTGTCGGGTTGTCGACCTTCTTGCCGATTGGGCTGGAAAAACCTGCGGGTCTGCGTGCGCTTGCATATCCCATCTTTCTGGCCCATGGGCGGGATGACCCCATCGTGCCGCTCGCGCTTGCGGAAGAAACCCGGGAATACCTCGCGCATGCAGGGCATGCGGTGACCTGGTGCACCTATCCGATGCGGCATGAGGTCTCGGCTGCAGAAACCCAGGCGCTACGCGCCTGGCTCAGCGATCGCTTGGGGGTCTGAGTCCTTATTCTTTGGGTGGACACATGTGCGGTGGTAGCCCTTGGTCACTTGGAATCAGGGCTTGCGGACCGGACCCAGCATCGGCATTTGCACGGGGCCGGCTAGACCAATAAATTCAACCAAGCTGTCGCCACCCGGATTGGTCTGGACGGGAAAGGGTTTCCAGTTATTCGCAACCCAAACGTCACCTGATGCATCGATCGCGATTCCCGTGTTGCGCATCAAGAGGCTGCTCGCGTAGCCGGTAGGGGGAGTGATGGGCTGTCCCGTTTCAAAACCGATTGGGCAGTTGTATGTAACAGCCCCGCATAGTTCAGAAAGTCGTCCATGGATACCCGTAAAATTGGCGACCCACACATTGGTATTGCCATCAACCGCAATTCCCCATGGAAACCGAATGCCTCCGCCCGTGTAAGGAGATCCAGTCGCCGGTGCTCCAGTTGAGTGGAGCATCGTGACTGAATCACCGGTGCTGTTAGCGATCCAGACATTGCCGAGTTCGTCGATTGCGATCCCGAGAGGATGGCTCAATCCTCCTCCGGAAAAAGGTGAGCCCGCATGTACACTTCCGTTGGCATCCAACTCAACGATTGTGTTGTTTCCGGTGTTGGATATCCAGAGATTGCCTGATGCATCGATAGCCAAGTCAAATGGCAGATTCAGGCCGAGATTGGAAAAATGCAGTGCCGCTGCTGGATCGCCGTTCAGATATTCAGTAATCGAATCACCACGAAAGTTGGCGACCCAGACATCGCCTCTCGGGTCAATGGCGATGCCTTGGGGCGCGTCAAAGGTACCCGCAGTGAATCCACGGGAGGGTGATAGAGCACTCCCGGTTGCATCAAACTCGGACAGGCTGTTGCCTGGCGGCGGGTTCGCGCATCCCTTGCCAGAAAATCCGAAGTTGCTGACCCAAACGTTGTGGTTGGGATCAATTGCAATGCCAAAGCCTGCGCCATCCACGCCGCCGCCGCTGTAGGGTGCGCCCAGCGCATCTTCGCCGACCGGCGTCAGTTCGATCACCTCTTTGCCGCCGCATGTCGGGATTGCCGGATCGCTGTTGAAGAGATAGTTGTTTGTCGACCAGATATTACCGTTTTGATCGAAAGCCATATTGCCGGGGCCGTCGAATTCGTGACCATTGCCCACGTACTTGAGTGCGATGAACCATGCATTGGGGGCTTGAGCAGGGACGGGCGAGAAGGGTTCACCCTGCTGCGCCAGGGTGTACAGCGTCTTCGCGTCGAGTGTTGGGTTCGTGGCGAGCGTATGAGAGGCTTGCAGTGTGGTGCCACCGTTGTCCGTGTTGCCCAATAAGGTGCTGCATGCGCTCGAGGAGGGGCCTGAACTGTCCACACACGCGGCCAAAATGTCGGCCAGAGCGTTTAGCCGTTCCAGGCCCGCGCAATTTGACGGTGGCACGGTGCCTGTGCATTGTGTTGCAGTGGGCCAGAAGCTCGACGGCAAACCCGTCGTGATGTCCACCAGATTGGTCTGCTGAAGTAGAACCGCATTCCGCAAACCGATGATGTTGCCCGGAGATGTTCCAATGATTTGGCCAGTCCAATCGGTAAATTGCGCGAGCGCCCACTCAGCGGCAACTGTCGTCAGCTCATTGATCATGATCGAGTGCGGCAAGGCATTCGACATGCCGGCAATACCGATGAGCCCCGTCGCCGGGTTATTGCCCAGCCCCTCATTCCCTCCAACGGCTACCAGATAAAGCAATGCCGGTTTGGCCGGAGGTGAGTAGATAATCGAGAAGTTGCCATGCGAATTGGTTGTCGCCCGACCCAGAAGTGTGGCGCCAATACCATAGCCTTGGGTTCCCGCCTGATACAGGCTGACTGAAGCTCGTATGATGGGGTTGAGACCGCCCTCAACAGTTCCGGCGATCAAAGCCGTTGGCGAACCTGATGACCCGTTACTGCAGCTTGTGACTCCAATCGAGAATCCGATTGCCAAAATTGCACAGGCCCAAATGGATCCGTGAGACTTGCAGTCCGATAACACCACGAACCTCCGTGCTTGTCTCGCACGTCTATCAGCCTGAGTCAATCCTATCATGGCTCGCCGCTTCAAGAGTGATCGCTCAATCCGAGCACCCTCCAATAAATATAGAGTGAGTCTGATGCCGGATTCGGTTCTGCTCAGGATAGTGGAGAGGTGACGCCGCGTGAACTGCGAAAACCTAGCCTGCGTCAGGCGGGTCCTGGTATCGGTTGAGGTGATCGTTGTACTGATGGAACAGCACAGGGCGCTGATCTGAACAGATCTTGAGCGATAAGGGCGATAGATCTGGCCGTACGGGCGCCTAACAGGACAGTTCGCCCCACCTGCTGGAGGTAGACCAGCATGAGTCTTGAAACACTCGGCATCGGCGCAGGCGGACCGGGCTGATCCGCTTTCTGGCGAATCTCCGGCCGTGTCGTATCGGAATGGAAACCGGTGCCGATTCCCGCCACGGGGAGCGGGTACGGAGCGCTCAGGAATCACCCGGACAGCGCATTCCCGCTAAACTGCATAGAAATCAACGAGAACACGCATTTTCAGCATGTCTCGGCTTGAAATAATGGGCCCGGTTGCCGATAATCACCAATCCGGCACATCGATTCGGATCCACGGGGGCCCGGATCGCAGGCCTGATCCGCGAGGATCTCAGATTCAATGAACTTTATTGCGATTCTCGTCACTCTGGCATTGGATCGTGGACTCCGGCATCTCGAGTTCTGTCGGGATCATCGGCTGGGCTACTGGTATTTCGGCCTCCTCAGGCGGATCAAGTCCGCTTCGGCTGAGTTGGTGCTGCTCCTCACCGTACTCGCCGTGATCATTCCGACCCTGATCGTCGATGGAATTCAGCTCGGTCTGGCGTCGCTTTCTCCCGTCCTGGGATTTCTCGCAGCTGTGATTATCCTGCTCCTCAGCCTCGGGCCGCGCGATGCGTTTCATCTGATCAAGGAATACCGGGCTGCTGTCGACAACAGGGACGAACTGGCCGCGACGCGGCTCGCCCGTCTCCTGATCGAAGATGCACCGCCTGCAGGACCGGATCAATGTGCCCAGGCGGTTGGTGAAGCGCTTCTCATGCGGGTCAATGACCGACTCTTTGCACCGTTGTTCTGGTTTGTGATCTTGGGTCCGAGCGGAGCGGCGCTCTACTGGCTGGCTAAAAATGCGGCCTGTGCGTTCAAACCCAAGTCTAGTCATGAGGCGCCCAGCGACTATGCCGAGGTTGCCAGCCGCATCCATGGCACTTTGGCCTGGATTCCGGCGCATCTGCTTGCATTGAGTTACGGTCTCGTCGGTAGTTTCGACTGTACCTGGCGTGATCTCCGGGCCTATTACCACACGTGTGAAAAGCGGTTTTTCGAAAACAACGACGCGGTCCTCTTGTGCGCGGGACGGGCGGCCCTGAGCGGCCCCGGTTTCGAGGGCTTGAGCCGGATGGAATCCCTCGACCGTGCGACCACTCTCGCGACTCGGGCCTTGATTCTCTGGCTGGTCGTCATCGGGCTTTTCACGCTGGGTGGCTGGATTCTCTGAACGGGCGGGTCGTCGTGACCCGCGACGGGATCGTTGGACGCTCGGAGTCCTGCTCCCGTTGGTGTTCACGATCCCGATCCCTGCTCGATCGGCAACCCGGATCATTACACTCTCACCCGCACTGGCAGAGATGGTTTTTGACGTTGGAGCCGGGAGGGATCTCGTCGGGACCGTGCGCTTTAGCCGGCACCCGGCCCGAGCCGAGGAGGTGCCGCGGGTGGGAGATGCGTTCAGTCTGGATCTGTCGCGGATCCTGTTCTTGCACCCCACAGAGATCTTGGCCTGGAAGGGGGGGACGTCGCCCGCAGCCATCGATGACTTACGGAGACTTCACCTCAAGGTGGTGAGCCTGGGTGCCAACCGTCTGCGGGGGGTCGCCCGGGAGCTCGTTTCAGTAGGCCGGCTGACTGGTCATGTGGATCAAGCGGAGCAGGCTGCACGAGCTTTCCAGATGGCACTCGCGCGGATCAAACGGGCCACTCCCGATCCAACACCCATCCGCGTGTTTTATGAAATTGCCCGCTCGCCACTCGATACCATAGGGCGGTCACAGATCATCAGTCGGGCGATCCGGATCTGTGGGGGAAGGAATATCTTTGCCGGCATTAATGAGATGGCTTTCCCCGTCTCGCTGACCGCTGTGCTCGAACGCAACCCGCAGGTGATCATCGTGGGGCGCGCCCGTTCGGTCCGGTTCTGGGAGCGCTTCGTGGAGCTGTCTGCCGTACGGCATGGAGCCGTCGATGTTATTCGTCCGGGGCTGCTTGCTCAGGCGACACCGCGCATGCTCCGGGGAATCCAGATGCTCTGCCGCGATCTCGCGCTGACGCGTCTCTCACGATCAACTCGGCTCAACTCGGCACACCACACTCAGGGCGTACGCGGCGGCGCCCCGCGGGTATGGGCCCAGAGTTCTTCCGCGCCACCCTCTGCCCTGAGCGTGACACGGGCCATGACGAAAAGGAGATCCGAGAGCCGGTTCAGGTAGCAGAGATCGTCCCGTGGGCAGGCATCTCCCAGGTGACAGAGTGCGCGCTCAGCCCTCCGGCAAACGGTTCGCGCGATGTGCAGGGCTGCCGATCCGGGCCCGCCACCTGGAAGAATGAACTCGGCGAGCGCAGGCAGCTCGGCATTGAATCGATCGATCGCCTCCTCGAGGTCACGCACCGCAGCCGTCTGAATGATCGGCGGCAATCCCGGTGTCGCGATCTCTCCACCCAGATCGAATAGTGCATGCTGGATCCCCTTGAGTACACGATCGATTTCGGCGGGAATCGCCTGAGTCCTTACGAAACCCAGAACGCTGTTCAGTTCATCGATCGTTCCGTAGGCTTCGACACGGGGATCCGTTTTGGCCACGCGTTGACCATTCCCGAGTCCCGTGGTGCCATCATCCCCAGTGCGGGTATAGATCCGGCTCAATCGATGTCCCATTCCTGTACAGCTCCAGATCGTGACGGCTTAATAGTGCCAGAGAACGTGGACGAAGAGGGCCCGACCTTCGGTATTGTACCCAGCGACTTCGGTGTAGCGGACGCCAAAGACGTTGACGAGACTGAGACTCGCGGTCCAATGGGTCGCAAAATGGAGGCCCGCCACGGCATTCGTGAGGACATAACCGGGATCAATGGTTGTTGTATAAGGTGAATCCGGTCGCGGACCGGTAGCCAGCCATTCGGCTCCGGCATACCAAAGGCCTTGGTGATAATCGAGTGCCGCGGTCAGCGAGCGCCGCGCGCGGCGCGCCAGTGTCTGCCCCGTCACGAGATCTCTTGGGTTCTGGATCACGCCTTCCGCTCGCATGTGCCAATGGCCGAACCGGTGGGCGTAGGTGATATCCACCCCCTGGATCCGTGCCCGCCCGACGTTTTCGTTGATTCCTTCCGGGTATTGTGCGGTGGGATTGAGGTAGACGATGAGGTTGGTCAGGGTATCTTCATACCCGTCAATTCCAAAATGGCCGATTTGGGGCCAGCGATAGTGAAACCCGAGATCGATCTCATGGGAACTTTCCGGAAGGAGATTGGGGTTGCCACCGAATCCAAAGCGGTCTTCCGCGCTGGGGGCGCGGAATCCACTGCCCCAGCTCAGGTCGATTCGGCTGCGCGAGCTGAGCTCCTCGTTCCAGCCGAGGTTCCATTCGTTGTGTGATCCGAAATCTTCACTATCCGAGCGCCGGACCATGAGGAGCAGGCGGCTCGGCCCCGTGTGCCAGTCGTCTTCGACATAAACCGCCCGTCCCCAGGTATGGACGTCATAGGCTGTGCCATACACCAGAGATGCCGTTCGGGCATCCTGGATGTAGAGGCCTGCGGTCAGAAGATCCGTCTGGCTGAGACGGATGTTGTTTTGCCAGTCGAGGGCATAGCGCCGGGTCAAGGCAAAATCCGGTCCCTGATTCTGATTCAGGCGGTTGACATACCGGCTGATGAGCCACGTACTCGTCCAGCCCTGAACGGGCTGGCTGTCGAACGCGAGGCTCAGGGCTCGATCGTTGTAGTCTTCGCTGAGCGGTGCGAGGTTGTAACTCAGGTAATCGCTTTGCCCCGTCGACTGCCATTGACGAAGCTCGAGGTGTCCGGTTGGGACGCGGGCACGCAGGAACGCCTGGACGGTCGTGTTCTCGAAACCGGCACTGAGCGGGCTCGCGGTCTGCGGTGGGAAGCCATCCGTCTGTTCATGATGAATGTCCACACCTCCCTGGATGGACGAGTTGCCATCCGAGGCGCCAGCGCTTTCAGTGGTCGTACCGAACCGGCCGGCACCGAGACCGACATGGGCATGGAAGCGGTGGGCATGTCCGCGCGTGATGATGTCGATCACCCCACCGATGCCGTCCGAACCGTACAGAGCCGCGGTCGGGCCTTCCACGATCACGATGCGCTGGATCGCGCTCAGACTGATGTTCTGAAGGGGGGGTTCCCCGATATTGCCACCATTGACCTTGACACCGTTCAGAAGAACCAGGGTTTGGCTGCTGTTGGCTCCGCGGATGAAAACCGAAGCGGGTTGCCCCGGTCCCCCACTTACCGAGACGTCGAGACCGGCATAGAACCGGATGAGTCCGGGTACGGTTTCGGCGCCACTTTCGCGGATTTCCCGGCGGGTGATCACGATCACCGGTTGAGGAATCTGGTCGAGTGGAATGGGGGTGCGGGTTGCCGTGATGACGATCGGAGCAAGCAGGGTAGGGCTGGCGAAGGCCAAGCTCGTCAAGGCAAGGGCTCCGAGGGCAAGCCCAGGCAGGAGGCGGCGGATGTTCATGGGGAGGTGCTCCTCGACCTGCACGCCCGCAGGCCGGATTCAGATGGATGAATCCGATGCAAGGTGGAGGATCGAACAGCCGCAAGTGCGCCACGCGTCGCCCACCGCGACATCGGAGTGATGCGTCCGATGGCCGGTCTCCGGGCTTGCGAGGATCCTCTGTTTGAGGAGGGAGCATTGCCTTCCCACGCGTTCGCGCAGTGGCTCAATCATGCTCTTTCCCATCGCCTACCGTTGCGGGGGCAGCGCCGGCTTGACGTTTTGAAACGAGTACCGGCTTCCCAGGTTCACCCCATGGGTGAACGCCATGAACGCGGACGCGACTGTAGCAGAGGCGCTTCGCGAATGTCAAGCAGAATGAGATTGTCGATGGCACTAGAACGTTTGGTGTGTGCTGTTATAATCAGAATCGTCCGATCTAGACCATCTGGAGTCTCTGTTCATGTCCCTCGATACGTTGACCCCCGGCCAGGATCCGCCCCGCGACCTTCACGTCGTCATTGAAATTCCAGCTGGCGCTCCGCCAGTCAAATACGAGTTCGACAAGACCTCCGGCCTTTTGATGGTGGACCGATTTCTCTCGACCTCGATGGTCTACCCCGCGAATTACGGATTTATTCCGAAGACGCTTGCCGAGGATGGAGACCCTGTCGATGCTCTGGTGATTACCCCCGTGCCACTTTATCCGGCAGCCGTTATTCGGGCGCGTCCGCTCGGGCTTTTGCGCATGACCGATGAACATGGCCCCGATGCCAAACTCGTCGCCGTTCCGGTGGATTCGGTTTCGCGCGAATACCTACAAGTACGCGAGATCCATGACCTTGCGGCATCTTTGCTCGACCGCATGGCGCATTTCTTTGCCCATTACAAGGATCATGAGCCCGGGAAATGGGTTCGGGTCGAGAACTGGGAGGGGATCGAGGCGGCCGACCTCGAGGTTCAAGGCGGGATTGCACGCTACGGTCACCCCTGAGGGCCTTGGGGTAGGCGGGAGCTGACGGGCTCTGCATCAAAAAAAATCGAATACCCGTCCGCGACAGGAGTCTGCGCTCACCACTTCGGTTCCATAAAGGGACGCGAGGGTAGCAGGCGTAAGAGTTTCTTGAGTGGCCCCAACGAGGTATCGCCCTCCTCCCAGAAGGAGCAGGACCTGGTCGGTAAATCGGAAGGCAGCGGTCGGATCATGTAGGGCCATGATGACGGCTTTCTTTTGTCGGTGTGCTGCATCGGAAAAATGTTCGAGCATCAGGCGCTGGTAACGCAAGTCGAGTTGCGTGGTTGGTTCGTCCAGAAAGAAAAGACCCGGATTCTGGGCTAAATTCAATGCGATCGCAAGTCGCCGGGTTTCTCCCGCCGAAAGCGACTGGGTGGGACTGTTTCGACGCACTGCAAGCCCCGTGATCCGCAATGCGTCGAGTGTGCGCCGGAGATCCGCATAGCGGGGTCTCCCCAGAAGACCAAGATGGGGGTGACGCCCCAGCAGCACCGTTTCGAGAACACTGAGCGGCAGACCAGGGTCGTTTTCTTGAAGCAGGATGGCCATCCGGCGGGCGCGCTGACGTCTCGACCAGCGATCGAGCGGTTGCCCGAACAGGAGAATCGATGCGGTGGGTGGTGCGGGGAGTAGTCCCGCGAGGGTTTTAAGGAGTGTGCTTTTGCCAATGCCGTTGGGTCCGAGGATTCCCCACACCTCGCCTGCAGATACCGTAAACGAAAGCTGATGACAGATCTTGACGGTTGGCGTGTCAAGCGTGAGCCCTTCAATTGCGAGAACGGCCGGGCCTAACGGGTCCATGAACGGTTTCCGCGGGCGAGCAACACCAGAAACAGAGGGATGCCAAGAAACGCCGTCAAGACCCCGACCGGAAGCTCGCGGGGTGCGAGCAGGCTGCGCGCCAGGGCATCGGCCAGCACTAAAAGGCTTCCACCCCACAAGGCTGCGAGTGGCAGGAGGCGGCGATGGTCGGCACCGACTGCGAATCTCACCATGTGCGGCACGATGAGTCCCACGAAACCAATCATTCCCGCATCGGTGACTGCAATAGCCGTCACGAGAGATGCTGCGAGATAGAGCCCGATCATGATCCGTCCGGTGTGGACCCCCAGGCTCTGAGCAGCGTCAACACCGCGCAGAAGCACGTTGAGCTGTCCGGCGAACGGCCACAGCAAAAGTACCGCGAGAATCAGTGCGAGGAGGCTCAACCGGGATCCCGGACCATAGCCCAGATTTCCCATGAGCCAGAACAGCATGGCGTGAAGGGTGGGATCCGGCGAGAGCGCGAGAAGAAGCGTCACGATGGCACCAAAACCGGAAGCCATGACGATTCCCGTGAGGAGCAGCCGGGTTGGCGTGATGGGACCCGTGAGCCGGGTCAGCACAAGGAGCAGAAGTGTGGCTGCGGCGGATCCAATGAAGGCATTGCCCATGACCCAGTAGAGTGGAAGCCCACCAAGCAGGCTTAAGAGTGCCGCAACTGCGGCACCGCCCGAAACCCCGAGGACATATGGATCCGCGAGGGGGTTGCGCAGGAGTACCTGGAGCAGGGTACCCGACAGGGCCAACAGCCCGCCTACTGAAAAAGCCATAAGGATGCGGGGCATTCTGAGTTGCCAAAGGATCGTCCGGATGACCGGGGTGCCCCGGCCGAGCAAAGCCCATAAAATTTGGTGGAGCGAGAGAGAAACACCCCCTTCAGTAAGTCCGGTGAAACAGGCGAGGATGAGCAGTGCCCCGGTCAGGATGACCGTGGTCGAAAGGCGTCTTTGGAAATAGATCCGCCGCCCCGACTGATCCTCACTCCGGTTCATGTTCAGAGAGCCGGTCTCAAAACCGCAAGGAGAACAATCGCAATCAGGAAGAATGTGGGGATCTCATTAAGGATCCGATAGAAGGTCGGCGATCGTCTCGTGGGCTTGGTGCGAAGATCCGTGACCAGATAACCCAATAGGATGTGGTAGGCGATGAGCCCCAAAACAAGTCCGAGCTTGATCTCAAGCCAAAACGGTGGCGGCCAGAACCAACCGATCAGGAGCCACAATCCAAAAAAGATGGTGAGCGCCGCACCCACAGTCGTGATCGCGAAAAGCCGCTTTTCCATGATCGCGAACCGACGAGAGGATTCGGGGTTCACATCGGTCTGACTGTGGTAGACAAAGAGCCGAGGCAGGTAAAACAGTCCGGCGAACCAAGTGACCATGAAGATGATATGGAACGCTTTGATCCAGAGCATGGTCGATCGGCCGGAGAGGGTTGAGTCGAATAGGTTAGCGCAAAATGGTCGCGCCTAGCTGGGGAGCGTGTCTACTCTCGCATCCGGATCGGTGGGGATGAGCGGGATCGTGAGCTCAATCTTCCCTGGTGTCGGCCCGTCATGGGTTCTCATCATCCGTAAGCTGTTAGCATAGCGGGGACAGGGGTTCTCAACGGTTTGCATCTTTGACACAGTCGCTTTCGATCTCAGCCACCCGGAACCTGCGCCAGATCTGGTTGATCCGTACAGGATGCGTTCTTTTCGCAGGGGGGTTGATACTCGGGGCCTACTGGTTGGGGCAGATCCAGGCCGGTTATGACCAGTTCGACAGTATCAGCCGAATGGCACGCCTCCATGCTGAAATCCATACGCTGACAACGGCAAAGACGCTTCTCAGCCAGCGGATTGCCCGTGATACGGAGCTTCTGCGTCTCAATGCGCTGGCGCATGAGGCTACGCTCAGACGTTTGGGTGCCGTGGAAGGGGAGTTGCTCACCTTGCGTGAACGCCTGGATTTTTACCGGGGCCTTGTAGCACCCGCCCGGGTTGCGCGCAACCTCAGAATCCAGGGGCTCGCCATCATTCGGTCGGGAGCGAACCAGTTTCTCTACCGCCTGGTCCTCATTGCGACGCATACCCTTTTGCATCCGATTGAGGGTGAAGTCGAGCTGACGGTGGTGGGAGAGGGGAATGGCCGTCATCAAGTGTTGTCCTTGCGCAATCTTGAACCCAATAGTCAGGATCCCCTGCCGTTCACGTTTCGCTCCTACGAGGATCTGGTCGGTCATCTCGAACTTCCGCCCGGCTTTAAGCCAGCAGCGGTGCATATTGCTATTCTAGTGTCGGGTCATCCCCATCCGGTTTTATCCCAAACATTTGACTGGCCTATTTTCCTGTCCTGAGGATTTTCTATGCTCAAGAATGCCAAGGCACTTCCCCCGAAAATTGTAACCTTGATTGGACCGGACACGGTGATCACCGGCGAGATTCGCTTCCACGGCGGATTGCATCTGGATGGCCGTTTGCAGGGCAATATCCTGGCTGACAGCGAGCCGTCGCTCTTGGTGGTGAGCCGAGGAGCCATCATCGAGGGTGAAATCCATGTTCAGGAAGTCGTGATCCATGGAGAAGTCAAAGGGAATGTGTTTGCGGAAACCCGCCTCGAGTTGGGTGAAACCGCCCAGGTGACGGGAGACGTCCATTACGGTGCGATCACCGTGTCCATGGGGGCTACAGTCAACGGACAACTCATTCACGAGCCCAACCAGCGCAAACTGCTTGAGCATCGCAAGGGTCCAGAACCATCCTGAGCGGAGGAGTGTATCATGCTAGAATGGAGCAACGGCTAAGCTGATCGTGTACCCATGGCTAGCGTGGAAACTGTAACCAGTGAAGTGACATTCACAGAGGCTGCTGCCCATCGTGTGGCCGCACTCATGCATGAAGAAGGTCGTGATGACCTGATGCTCCGCGTCTACGTAAATGGAGGGGGGTGTTCAGGGTTTCAATACGGTTTCAGCTTTGAGGCAGATGCCCAGGAAGATGACCTCCGTGTAGTTCGAGATGGCGTGGTTTTGTTGGTCGACCCTGTGAGCCTACAGTACTTGCGCCATGCTGAAATTGATTACAGTACCGACGCGACTGGCGAGCAGTTCATCATCCGCAATCCCAATGCTGTCACGACATGTGGATGCGGTTCTTCGTTCACCGTCTGATTTCCCGCTCACCCTGACTTTGGCGACCGCAACATAGGGCGCACAGCGGCAATTTGCTGACGGGTCGCTCGTTACCGCTTGAAATCTGTGACCAAGCGGTTTCGGGCGTGATTCTATTTGCGCGCCGGCTGTTCTGGGATGTCAGTCTTAAGTGACGCCTTTGAGGCTGGCTGGTCACTCGCGGGCCGTGTTTCAATGCCCGCATGCCACAGTCCCACACTACCCAGGCGCTTACGATCCTCGGACATCTGCTCGCGCCGCTGCGTCCCTGGTTTGAAGACGAGTCGGTCGAAGAGATCATGGTCAATCGCCCGGACGAAATCTGGATCGAATGCCATGGGCGCTTTAAACGTGCGGGAGTGGAGCTGTCGCCCCTGTCCATCCGAAGTGCGATCACTGTTCTCGGACGAATGGTCGGCAAGGACGTCGGCACCTCCGGTGGGAGCTCATGTTATCTGGACGCACGCTTGGACGGCATGCGGGTTACGGCAGTCAGGCAGCCGGTTTCCATTCGGAGTGATGTTCTGGCCCTGCGCAAACCAAACCGGTCGCGGGCAAACCTGGAGGCGCTCTGCGCCAGCCTGCCGCGCACGCGGACTGAGCCCACGGGTTGTGCCGCACCGACCAATTCGCACCGATCCTGGGCCAAGTGGTTCCGTGAGAAGGTTCGTGATCGCCGGAACTTTCTGATCTCCGGTGGAACCTCATCCGGAAAAACGACTTTTCTGAACGGCTTATTGACCGGTTTGATCACCGATGATCGTGTGATCACGATCGAGGATACGCCTGAGCTCGACGTGCCCACATCGAATTGGGTGGCCCTCGAATCTCGCGATCAGTCGGAGCATGACGCCCGCGCTCTGGTGCGTCTGGCTCTGCGCCTGCGCCCGGATCGGCTTTTGATTGGCGAGGTTCGTGGTCGCGAAGCCTTTGATCTCCTGCAGGCCTGTAACACGGGCCATCGAGGCACACTGACAAGTCTGCATGCTAACAGTGCCCGGGATGCCCTGTACCGCCTGGAGACTCTGGTGCTGATGGCCGGAGTGGCCTGGCCTCATGACGCCATCCGCAGACAGATTGCATCGGCATTTGATTACGTCGTCCATCTGGAACGACGAGGAGGACAACGGCGACTGGTCGAAGTGCTTGAGATCATTCCCGATGCAGGCTCGGATTATCACCTCGCCCCTGTCTGTGGGATCGATTCAGGCGAGCCGGATCCGGGTGCGAGTGCCATTGCTGCTGTTTTCCCAAACCAACCGGAGGTCTCATGAAGTTCTCGATCCACTTGCAGCTGAAACCTGCCCGCATGCTCAGTCTGGGGGCCGGTGCCGGTATTTTATTGACCCCTGTGGTTGCCCAGGCTGCTGGAACGCTGCCCTGGGATGGGATTCTTGAAACTCTGGTCAACGATCTCAGTGGGACGACGGCGCGTCTCATTGCAACACTGCTTCTGATCGTGCTCGGGTTTCTCGTCGCGTTCGGAGAGGTACGTGGGTTTCTGAGTTTATTTATCCGGGTGGCTCTGGGGCTCAGTCTGGTTTTCTTTGCGAGCTCATGGCTCAATCTCTTTTTCTCATGAGCGCGTCGGTACGTCGACAGGTGCCGTTATATCCGGTACTCACAGAACCCCTCCTCTGGTTCGGGGGGGAACGCAATCTCGTGGCACTCAACCTAGTGCTGGCCGTAGCATTCGTGGCAGGCGCGGGACTTTGGTTTCTCATTCCGCTTTTTGCAGGGATCCATCTCTGGCTGGTTTATCTGGGCCGACATGAGCCGTGCGCACGTGAGGTCTATCTCCGTTACGCACGTCAGGGAGATGTATACGATCCCTGGCCCCATCCGAATTCGCGTGACCCGCGACCGTTTGGATTTGGCCGGGGTGAACCCTGGTGCTGAACCGGTCGCGACAGAGACGGGTATTCCTCGGAGGCTCGCGCCCATTCTCCGACCTGATTCCATGGCTGATCCGTCTGGGCCCGAGCCATGTCTTGCTCAAGGATGGGGCAGTTGCGAGTGTTATGGAGTTTCAGGGGTTGGATGTTGAATCCCTGACACCGGAAGCATTCGATCGGGAAACCACACGGCTGGAGCATGCTTTTAAACTGGCCGGTGAATCCTCTGCCTTCTGGTGGCTCGTCGACCGGAGGCCCGATGGCGGCTATCCGCTGCCGGCCAAAACCGAGGGTCCAGCCGGAGCGATTGATGATCTCTACCGGGGGCATTGGCAACTCCGGGGAGGATATCGCAATCACCACCATCTCTGTTTCCTGACGCGACCGCAATCCCGGCAGGATCATTTCTGGGAACGGATCGCTTGGGAAGCATCGCTCGGTCGCTCACTGCCGTCAGCTATCGGCCAGGTGATCCGTGCCGCGTTTTCAGTCCGTTCATCCTGGCAACTCAGCGCAGGTGAATCCATCGAACTCATTCGGGAGCATAACCGGAGAATGGGCGATTTTGTCGGCAATTTGCCCGCCTGGGGATGGCAGCCTCTCGAAGGTCGCAATCTGCTGGGATTCCTGCATGATCGTCTCAGCCCTGGTGATAACGTTCCGTTGGCGGTACCGGAGACAGCTTACCTGGACGATGCGCTCGCGGATCGGTCAGTCGAAGTCCTCGGACATCAACTGCATTGGCCAGGCCCGGAGGCAGCCTGGGCCAGCCTGGTGACACTCAAGGCCTGGCCAAGGCAGGATAGCGATGCTACGGATCCGTTCACGTTCCCGGGCATGTTCGACATGTTGCTCAAGATCGAAGGCTCTCTCACCGTGAGTCTCGCATTCCAGCCCGTTTCATCAGAGAATGCAGAAGCATGGATCGCAAAAGTACGCAACCACCACCGGGCGCTCGAAAAAAGCTGGCGAGCGTATCTTCGGGAAACGTTCACTCGTGACTCCCTCCCTCCGGATCGTGAGCAGCATGTTCGTGCGAGTCGGCAGGCCAGTCGTGCGCTGGAACGTGTAGGAGAGAGTCAGTTCGGGTATCTCAATCTGACGGTGATCTGCTATGGAGACAGTGCGCGTGCGGCGGATATACTGGCCGAAAAAGTCCGGAGTGCGATCCATGCACAGGGATTCATGGCCTTCAACGAACGTTTGCATGCTCTCTCCGCCTGGGCTGGCACATTACCGGGGCAGTGGGCTGAACCTCTTCGATGGTATTTTGTGACCGGGGGCAACGCCGCCGACCTTGCGCTGGCGGGTACCCTTCCTGAGGGTCTTTCCCAGAACCCCTATCTCGAGAGCCAATGTGGCCAACCGGTACCCGCACTGGCGGCTTTCGTCACGCGTCGCCGAACCCCCTTCTTTTTTCATTTTCACCACGGACAGAACGGGCATACGCTTGTCATCGGGCCGACTCGTTCGGGGAAAAGTGTCTTCAACAATTTTCTGATGGCCCAGTGGCTGGGATTGCCTGATTCCAGGGTCATTCTTTTCGATAAGGACTGGAGCGCCGAGATTCCCACTATTCTTTTGGGCGGACGCTATGTCGATCTTGCACGCACGGATCAACCCATATCGCTGAATCCACTTCTCGAACTGGAGGATCCAGACAGTCGCACCTGGCTTCATCAATGGCTGGTGACGCTCTTTGAATCCGGTGGCGATCCGCTGGATGCGGACGATCATCTTCTTCTGGGACAGACGCTCGATGCCCTGCGTGAGTTGCCGGTTGAAGAATGGCGACTCATGACACTACTCCATCTGTTACCCAAGGGAAGACTGGTCGATGCATTGGAGCCATGGGTGGGCGAGGGGCCCTTCGGGCGCTATTTTGATCATGCTCGGGAAGACCGGAGCCCAAACCGAATGGTCGGGTATGAGATTGGACGTCTGTTCGCGCAACCGGCGCTTGCGCGTCCGATGCTCGATTATCTTTTTCACCGGATCTTCCGTTCGCTCGACGGTCGCCCGACGCTGATCTCGATCGAAGAAGCCTGGTTCGTCCTGTCGGATCCTTATTTTGCGAGAAAGATCGAAGAGTGGATCCGGACACTCGCCAAGAAAAACGCACTGCTACTGTTTGCGACCCAGTCCATCGAAGAAATTGCCCGGGCAGAGGGCAGCGGTGCTTTGTTGGACAACATTCCGACCCGGATTCTTTTGCCCAATGCCCAGATCCGGGCCCAGGGGGACTCTTATGCCCGGCTGCTCGGGTTGGACGAACGGCAACTGGCAGAAATCGAGTCGGCCACTCCCGGGCGCGACTACTATCTCGTCCGGCCTGGGTTGAGCCGCCTTTTCGAATGCAGTTTCCCGCCCACCCTGCTTGCGTATCTTCGTTCCGATGCGCATGCCCGTTCGGTGTTTTCAAGGCTGCGGCAGGCGGGTAGCGGGGATTGGCGGGTACGGTATCACGAGGAGATGGCACATGGGTAAGCGGCGATTCTGGAAAGCCTGTCTGGTATCGGTCTTCTGGCTTGTTTGCCTGTCCCGCGCACACGCGCTCGCGAGCGGCAGTACGGTATTTGATCCGTTCAATTTCATTCGCAACACCGTTACCGCCTTAAACTCCATTCGCTCCGTCGAGTGGGAGGTGGAAAGCTATCTGGTTCAGTACGAGTCACTGCGAACCGAGATCAAGTCACTGAAAAACCTCCCTCCGGAGGTTCTTGCCTCCTTGGGTAATGTGACAGATGTAAACCAGTCCATTGCCCAGTACGAATCTTTCCTGAATGCGCTCCGAGGTACAGCCGGTTCACTACGGGCGGGTTATGGACGTGTCATGCGTATCAACCGGGAACTGTCGACAGCCCGTCTGGGCTGGGCACAATACAGCCGGATGATGCGCCAGGGTGTCGCGCAGCGGCAAAAAGTGGCCATGATTGAGATTCATCAGGATGATGCAATTCTTCGCTCCATCCATGCCAACTACCAAAGACTCCGTGCAGTCGAATCGGAACTACCCGAAGCCTCATCCATGAAAGGGCAACTCCAGACTTTGAACGCAACGTTGGGCGTTGTGGCTGGTGAGGACAACAGTGAGCTTGCGGTTATGGCGACGATTGAGCGAAGTCGAAGCATGCGTCAGAGTGAATCGTTGGCCGCAGACCAGGGGTGGATGGTCAAGCATCGAAGTCTGGACCGTCGTGCACATGGATTGGGTCAAGGCTTTGTCGAAGCGAATCGCGGTCCCGGACTCGGGCAGTGGCTATCGTCTCAAGGATCAAGGTTGAAGCCGGTCATTCCCGCTGTCCCGGCGTCTCCACATCCGGCGGGGTCGGGACCGGGATCCCCATGATGCTTCAGGAATCGCTTGTCAGGATCCAGACGGAGCCGACAGTAGGTGGTGCGCTCACGCTCGTGCTACGCCAGCTCCGGGGATCCAGCACGCTCGTTGCGAATCGTCTTCTGCACTATGCGATTGGCGGGCCCCTCGGATTGTTCTACCTCTTCACGGAACTTGCGATCGTGCTGATCGGGCTATTCGTACTGCTCACGGGTGGTGCGAACGAGAGCCTTATCCGTGTCCTGATCCGTGGTGTGCTTCTCTGGGGCGCCGCAGCTTGGATGCTCCAGGATTACGGCAGCCTGACCCGTGCCTTCAACGGCGGTTTCGATGTGGTGGCCAACGTCGTCCTGGGTGCCAAAGTGGCGTGGCCGACGCATTGGTCGTCAACCTTGCTTGGCGCAGCGACTCATTCCTTCCTCGGGGCCGTGGGTAAACTGTGGCAGGCTTTGCCGATTTTTCACATCAATCAGGAACTCCGTGGCGGCCTGGTTGGTATCGGACCTGACCTCATCATGTTGCTGGATGCCTTTGTCGCCAGTTTCTTGATGGGCCTCGTCGTTCTGATACTTGCCGTGGCATACATTGCCTTTGCTGGAGTCTTCTTCATGGGTGTGGCGCTTACGGCCATCGGTGTCGCAGTCGGCCCACTTTTGGTCCCCTGCCTCATCCTTCCTTATCTGTCCGAACTGTTCCATGGCTGGTTCCGTTTTCTGTTGACTGCTGGTCTTTATAAAGTTGTGGCTGCGGTTGTTCTCATTCTCGCAGCGATCCTTCTGGCGTCTTCGATTGCCGAGGTGAACGCGTTGGCCCTGGCGCTTGCGAGGGGCACCGCCCGGCATTCGTCGCTTTGGAGCAGTGCCGAAATCTTTGTTTATGTTTTCTATCTCCTGATCGTTGCCACCTTCGTTCTGCTCCTGCTTCGGCAAATCCCTTCCATTGTGAATCACCTGATGTCGGGCCGAGGAACCTCGGGAACCGGCACCTGGCTTGCCATGGGGCAGGGTGCACGGAGCATCGGTGAGAGGTGGAATGTGAGCAGGGATTTGGAATGAGCACGTATGCCCGTGTTCTGGCCCGATTCGGTTGGGTTCCTGTCGTCAGGGGGACGCTGCGATGCAGGAAAGGACTGGCGCCCGATGCCAGGGGATCCGTTGAGATCCCAACAGAACTCAGGCGGCATCCGGGTGCGCTGGCCGTCTGGATCGTGGGTTGCGGTCTGCAGGATCACCGGATCCGTGTCGGGGGGGGATTGATTCTTACGGGAAGCTACCTCTTGCTCCTGTTCTGGCGTGTGCTCTGCCACTTTTTCTGATTCACGCATCATGTTTTTTTCAGGAAATTCGCCAAACGGTGGCCCTGTGGGAAAAGATGCCCCAGAGGGTACGCTCTGGCAGGCATCTTACTTTGAGCGCTTTGCGGCTCCGGTTTTGGCCCGCAATCGACTGTATGTTCTCCTGATTTTGCAGACGTTGGCCCTGACCGCCCTCGCGCTGGCATTTTTGGCCCTCCTGCCCCTCAAAAAAACCGTGCCGTACCTGGTTCGAGAACATCCATCCGGCCGGATCACGACACTTTCTCTCGGCGGACTGCCCTATACCCCGGACCGCAATACGCTGCGTTACTTTCTGGGACGCTGGGCCATCCGACTGCTCACGCTCAATCCGTCCCTGACGCTATCCGATCTCACCGACGATTATCGTTTTACACGTGCGGCAGCAGTTGCACAGTTTGCCGACTGGGTGCGCACCACCGCTCCGCTTCAGAGACTCGCTCACCATGCAAATCGGGTACGAACCGTCCGGCTTGAAAGCATCAGTTTTCTGCCAGGTTCGGTTGCGCTCATCCGCTGTCGGACGACCGAGCGCTCGTTGCGTGGTGCGCGCGTCCATCGCGTGGAGTGGCTCATCACGCTTAACTACGTCATCATCCGGCCGCATACACCGGAAGCTATCTTGCACAATCCGATTGGTCTTTTCATCACTGATTTCACCATTCAGAGGAACCTATGAGCGTGATCCAGATCCGCCGGTATATCTTGATTCCGGTCCTCATACTGACTTTGGGAATCGTCTCTCAAGCGATTGAGGCACAGGTCGCCAGCCGTTACAGTGTGGGACGGGTCATTCATTTCCGCTACCGCGCAGGACGCAGTTATACGATCCTCACGCGCCCCGATGCCGTGACGGATCTCATCCTGTCCCCGGGGGAACATCCGGAAAACCTGGCTTTGGGGGATACGGTGCGCTGGGTCGTCGCCCAGGATGCCCAGGATGTCTATCTCAAACCGATCCGTGCGGGTCTTTTCACATCGGCCACGCTCCTCACGAATCTGAGACGCTATGAGCTCATACTGGTCAGTGTTCCGGCGGGCAGCCCCTGGTATCAGGCAGTGAGCTGGTCTCAACAGTCGCTTTGGGCACTCCATCAAGGGCTCGCCGCAGCTGATACCCGCCCAGAATTGCATGCTACTCCCAAGACGCATACTCCCGTCCGAATCCGCTGGTATCGTCACGTGGATACCGCGTACCGGATCTCAGGCCGGGCATCGTGGCGGCCGCTCCAGGTTTTCGACGACGGGCGCGAAACGTACATCGAACTGGCTCCGACGGTCCAAGACATGCCGGCACTCTTTGTGCATCAGGGGCGGCACGTCACGCTTGTCAACTACCGGGTCTCCGGTCACTGGATCATTTTCCCAGGACGCTTTCGTGTGGCTGAATTGCGTCTTGGGCATCGAACCATCCGGATCAATCGTTTTTCGAGACGCGCATCATGAAGGCACCCGCTGTTGAACCACGGACGGAATCCGATGCTCGCCCCGCCAAATTCCACAAGACGTCCCGGCGCATCCACTATTGGATCCTCGCGCTGGTTCTTGCTGCAGTGACAGGCAGTTTTCTGTTCCTGCATGGATCCCGGACAGGAGCGGCGCCTGCCACTCCGGGGTGGGCCAGCCCACGCCCCGGCGGGCATCTTGTGAACTGGGCCATCCCCCGGAAGAGTTTTCTGTCGACGCTGATCCGTGAAGCGGCCACCCGTGTCCGAACCCATATGAAGAAACAACTCCATCCGCCGACCCGCGGGGGCAGCCGTCGCGGACGATGGCACCCCGATCAAAATCATCGGTTGGGAACTTGGCGCGGAGGACGCCTCCCGGCGCACCGGTTCCCGAGTCCGGGTGGGAGTCGATGGACCCAAGTCGAGATCACCGCTCATGCGAGCCCGATTCTCGCCTGGCCCGCCCGGGCGGCCGTTTCACGGTTCCGGGCCAGAGCCACCGCGCTTCAAACGCTGCTTACGCGAATGGGCTCCCCTGCACCCGGACAGGCCCCTCCCGGCAAGATGGATGGCGTGCTGAAGATGTGGTCGAAGCGCTTCGCAAGCGCCGGGGCTCCGGCTCGGACTGCGCATGACCATCGCTGGCTGAAACGGTTGAGCCGGCATCCACTCCCCCGACCCGAGTATATCTTGCCCCCGCCGAAGCACCCAACACTCATGCCTGGATCCGTCATTCCGGCGGTTCTCGTGAGCGAAATCGACAGCGATTTACCTGGAATGATTGTGGCTCGCGTCACACGCACAATCGATGATTCCGTACATGAACGGGAGGTCATGATTCCCATGGGCTCGACACTGGTCGGCTATTACTCCTCAGATGTCAATCAGGGTCAGACGCGCGTTCTGGCTTCCTTCAGTGAAATTATCTTCCCAGATGGAAGGCGGGTCCCTCTGGCAGGGATGGCTGCCGCAGATGCTTATGGTGCATCGGGTTTGCAGGATGAGGTTCGCACACACTTCTGGAAGATATTTGGATCCTCGTTCCTGATCGCTGCGCTTTCAGCATTTCTGCCCGCTGACCAGTCGAGTATCGTTTTGACGCCGGGTGTTTCTTCAGGCGCCCTGGTCGGTTCAGCTGCCGGTCAGGCACTGGCCGGAGCCTCGCAGGCCATACTGGAGCGGAACGAGAGCATATCCCCGACTCTGGTCATCCGACCCGGATTCAGATTTCTGGTCATGGTGAATCGTCCAATTACCCTTTCCGGCCAGCCGGGTTGAAAAGTTCGCTTTCGAGTTGAAAAACGCGTGCGAGGTTCTCGCTCCTCCGGAATCCATGCCCTTCACCCGCAAACTCGATCAGCCGGACAGGCACTCCCAGTCGTTCGAGCGCTGCCGCATAACGCCGGGTGTCCTGAGGGGAGACGACCGGATCTTCGAGCCCTTGGAAAATAAGCAGCGGAATCTGTGGCAGCCGCGCGGCTTGATTGAGCGGAGAACGCAGAAGATAGCGTTCGGACTGTTGTGCGGTTCCGCCGATCAGGAACTGTCCATAGTGAGACTCAAACTTGGGGGCCGTTTGTTCGAGAGACAAGAGGTCGGTCACCGGATAGAGAAGGCTTGCGGCCTGGAAATGCGGATAGCGCGCCAGGATCCCCAGCACGGTAAAACCTCCGGCACTGCTTCCGGAGAGGTAGAGTCGCGTCTTTTGTGCAAGCCCCTTCCGGATGAGAAAACGGATTCCCCATTCGATGTCATCAACCTCGCCGCGACCCCAGCAACCCGCGAGCGCTTCCCGGTAAGCACGCCCGAATCCACTGCTGCCCCGATAGTTGACGTCCAGTACGGCCAGCCCGAGGCCTAGCCAGCTTTGGATACGGGCATCATGGGCAGCAGTGGCCATGGCGGTCGGTCCGCCGTGACACCGGATGAGCAGGGGGAAAGGGGGTGTCCCCAGAGGCGGCCGGTAGAAGAAAGCCTGGATCCTGGAACCCAGGGGTCCCGGAAACTCGATCGACTCGGGTGCTGCGCGGAACTCGGGAAGGGCAGCGCCGCCGCGCAGCGTCCGGGGGCGTGTCCTGCGCGCCGCAGGCCACATCAGAATCGCGGGTGAGTGATCTGCCGAGTTGAAAAGTGCCACGACACGGCGGCCAGTCACACTGAGATGAGTCAGGTCGCCCAAGGGCAAAGGTACCCTTTGCGAGGATCCGTCAGTCAGGTTGAGCCTCCAGAGCTCGTTCTGGGCCCGGCGGACGAAAGCGGCCCAGACGGTGTTGGCCCCGGAAAACCCATAGCTCGACTGACCGAGATTCCAGGGGGGGCGTCCGAGTTCTGCGTGTTTGTGGCACAGCGCTTCCGTGCCCCGGCCCGGATGCCACCGATACAGATTCGAAAAGCCGGTACGGTCGGAAAGAAAATAGAGTTCGCCCCGGGGTCCCCAGGAAGGCTCGAGAACCGATTCAGTCCGGCTGCCGGCCACGGTTACAACTTCGATCACCTGCCCGGTGCTGCTGAGACGCCCGACCCGGAGCCGGGTCCCCTGCCAGGGCATATCCGGATGGTTCCATTCGATCCAGCAGATCCGGCCCCCGTCCACATCGATTCGGGGTGCGAGGTAAAAATCCGCTCCCTGGCAGAGGAGGGTACACGTGCGCTCCCGCAGGTTGCAGAGGCCGACGTAGTTACGGGGTTCTCTCTGGCCGATCCGGCGTTCCACAACAGCTACGATCCGGTCCAGGTCTGGATGCGCGGACAGATCAGCGTACCGATCCGATCGGAGACCGCCGGCTAGCTCGATTCGGCCATCTCCGAGGACCCGATAGAGCGCCTGATCCTGGTCGCCCACAAAAACGATGCCATGGGCAGTGGGGATGTAGGCGCCGCCACCGTATTCATGGACCCGGCTGCGAACCCCGTACCCAGGGGGGGTCAGCCGCAAGAGCGTGGCATGTCGGATTCCGAATACGGCCATACGGGTCTCGTCTTCGGGTGCGGATTCGAGCCAGTAGACTGACTCCCGGTCGAGTCGGGGTTCGGCCAGCCGCACCGGTACCGTCGGTGCGGCTGTGAGAGGGTATTCGGGATGTGCTCGACTGGACAACACGCCCCCTCTTTTCAGGAGGCAGATGCGCAATGCGTGCGCACTTTCCGGATGGTCTCGTAAAGACGCATGTTCAGCTGTTTCTTTTTCTCTGCGAGTGGCCAATCATATTCAGCCGGCTCAAGCCGGATCGACCGCAGAGCCTCGAAAAGCTGTTCGAGAAACGGTCGTTGGGGATAGGGGCGGGATTCGTAACCAGGGCGCCCGCGGAAATCGGCTTCACAGGCTTTGAGAGCCTGAATCAGGTTACCCGCTCGCGAGCGATAGGGTAACTCTCCGATCCAGATGGCGAGCTGGTCAATGGACTGATCCAGACAGGTGTGGACCTCGAGATGCCAGTGTGCGGTGAGTTCGGCGGTGATGCGGTAGTCGTTCGGGACCCGGAGTCGCGCACTCAGTGTTCGTGAGAGGAGGGCACTCGATCGGGCGTGATCGGGATGCTGCGGCCAGAATGCGCGTGGAGTCTTGGCCTTGCCAAGATCATGAGTCAGCACGGCATAGCCTACGACGGGATCCGAATCAATCCGGACGGACTGGGCGAGAGCCAGCAGGATATGTTCTCCGGCATCGATCTCGGGGTGAAGCTCAGCCTCCTGAGGGATGCCAAAGAGGGCGTCGAGTTCGGGGATGAGCACTCCCAACGCGCCCACCGTCCGGAGAGTCGCAAAAAAGACCTCGGGATGGGTTGTGCTGAACGCCCGCCTGGTTTCCTGCCAGATCCGTTCCGGCGGCAAAGAGTCGAGTTCGCCCCTGCGCACGATTTCAGTCATGAGAATGCGGGTTTCGGGAGCGAGTGTGAATCCTAGGTCACGAAAGCGGGCTGCGAAACGCGCGACCCGGAGCACACGCAGCGGATCTTCGACAAAGGCCGGTGAGACATGGCGCAGGATCCGAGCGGCAAGATCGGCCCGCCCACCATGGGGGTCGATGAGTTCCCCTTGAGCATTTTCGGCGATCGCGTTGATTGTGAGATCGCGTCGCGCCAGATCGTCGATGAGGGTGACACCAGTACCGGTTTCGAAGCTAAAGCCGTGATAGCCGCGTCCCTTTTTTCGTTCCGTGCGGGCCAGTGCATATTCCTCACCTGTTTCGGGATGCAGAAAAACGGGGAAATCGCGCCCGACCGGTCGGAAACCGTTTTCGATCATCAGGTGCGGGCTGCCTCCAACGACCACATAATCACGTTCACCGACAGGGAGTCCCAGCAGGCGGTCGCGGACCGCTCCTCCGACGAGATAGATTTCCATGGTGCCTGGGACAGCCGGGTCAGGGCTGTTTCCGGCTCCAGCCCGGTTGGTCTGGAGGGGATGCGAAGATGCTCATGCCAGTCCGGTGGTCCCGGGCGCGACCACTCCCTCTGTGCCGGGTCCGACCGGGCGGGATCCGCGCAGGTACATAGAGGCACGGTTGAGGAATAGATGCGGTACGATCCCCAGCGCCTCAAACCCGTGCGTGCGGGCAACCTGCCCGTAGCTGCAAAGTACCTCCTGGGCCTTGAGTGTCCGGTAGTTGTCGAGTGTGAACGGCGGATGCGGCAGCCTTTCCAGGAGTGCACCCATAAGCCACGAAATCCAGTCGGGAAGACCCACGATCAGACGTGGTGCCTGGATCAGATTCGCAACCGCGTTCACAGTCTCCCTGAGCGTCCAGGTTTCGGGTCCATCAAGACGATAGGTTATGCGGTTTTGGGAAGGCTGGTCGATGAGGGTCAGCAAGGCCTTGACGACGTCGTCGATATCGACCGGGGCGAACTTTGAGTCTGGGCAGGTCAGTGGAAATACGCCAGGTGCAAAGCGCAGGAGCTCCACAAAACGCATGAGAAAGTCGTCGTCAGGTCCATAGATCACGGAGGGCCGAACCAGCGCCCAATCGAGCGCCGAGGATTGAACCAATGCCTCGGCACGTGCCTTGGAAGCAAGGTAACGACTTGTGGGTTGAGGCGCATCCGTCCCGAGCGCACTGACCTGGATGTAATGCCGGATCCCTGAGCCTGCCGCAGCAGCTAAAAGGTTCCGGGTGATTCCGACATGCGTCCATTCGAATTGTCGGTCGTGGCCCCGTCCTTCATGGAGCGCACCGACCAAGTTGATGAGAATCTGGGCACCTGAAACCGCCTGGGCGATCAGGCCCGGATGGTAGATGGCTGGGTGTGCCAGAATTTCGAGCGTGGGTAAAACCCGTAGGTTGCGTACCCGGGCGCTATCGCGTGTCAGGATCCGGATCCGGTATCCGCCCGCAGTCAACCTCGCGGCAAGATGGCGTCCGACGAAACCCGATCCGCCTGCCAGTACAATGAGGGGGGCTGGTTTGGACATGCCGCTATTTTCGCACCAAATGAGGGATCCTGTTAAGAAGGTCCAAATGAGTTGAGGTATCGATCATGCTGATATCGGTCAATCCCGCAACCGGCGCCGAGTGGGCTCGTCATGCCGAACTTTCGCCTGAGGAACTCGAACACGCGCTGCAGCGTGCGGGGGCGGTTTTCGAGGGTTGGGCCCGTACCCCGCTTGATCTCAGGCTTGACCGGCTGACTGCGCTCGCTCACGCCATTGAGATTCGGCGCGAATCCCTGGCCGTTCTCGCTGTGCGGGAGATGGGCAAAAGGATCAGCGAAGCCCAGGCGGAACTCGACAAGTGTGTGCTGCTCTGCCGCCATCTTGTAAAAGAGGTACCTCACTCTCTTGCGGACGAACCGGTTGCAACCGAAGCGCAAAGCAGCTTTGTCCGTTATGCGCCGCTCGGGCCGCTTCTGGGTATCATGCCCTGGAACTTTCCCTACTGGCAGGTTTTTCGCTTTGCTGCGCCCGCTTTAGCCGCGGGAAATACGATTCTTCTCAAGCATGCGCCCAATGTGACCGGGGTGGCCTGCGAAATCGAAACCCTCTTCCGTGAGGCGGGTTTTCCGGAGGGCGTGTTTCAGACTCTCCGCATTCCAGTAGAGCATACTGCGCGCGTGATCGCCGATTTCCGTGTGCGCGGCGTGAGTCTCACCGGAAGCACCCGTGCTGGACGCGCAGTGGCCGCCGCAGCCGGCGAGCATCTTAAAAAATGCGTCCTTGAGCTTGGGGGTTCCGATCCATGGATCATTTTTGCAGATGCGGATGTGGAAGCAGCTATTCAGGCCGGAATCACCGCGCGCTTCCAGAACGCTGGACAGAGCTGCATCGCAGCCAAGCGCTTCCTGGTCGATATGCGCATTTACGACCGGTTTCTCGAAGGATTTATCGCAGGTGTGCGGGCCCTTAACCCGGGTGATCCGCTGGATCCCCGGACCACGCTTGCTCCACTCGCAAGACAGGATCTCCGGGAGGTTTTGCATGCCCAGGTCGAGGAGGCACACACAGCAGGGGCCGGGATCCCAACCGGAGGGGGCTTGCTTGATGGACCGGGGTTTTTTTATGCACCGACGGTTGTGACGGGCATCACTCCCGGTATGCGGGTATTCCGGGAAGAAGTTTTCGGTCCGGCCGCACTCGTATTCAAGGTCCGGGACGAGCGGGAAGCCCTGTCCTTGGCAGGAGCTACGCCGTATGGACTCGGAGCCAGTATCTGGAGCCGTGATCACGAGCGTGCTGGCACGCTCGCCCAGGCGTTACCGAGCGGCATGGTCTTTGTCAATGCTCCGGTCAGGAGTGACCCACGCCTGCCGTTTGGTGGTATTCGCGATTCGGGCTTCGGCCGCGAACTCGGTGTCTGGGGTATACGCGAGTTTGTCAATGCGCGCACGATCTGGATTGCATAAGCGGCGACACCGTACTCGCCCGGGCGTCTGCTCAGGCGTTATCCGGAATTGCTTCGAACCAGACTCTCAGGCGAACCCAAGCATCCGACTCGTCGCGAGCCATCCAGGGGGGGAACTCGATGAGACCGAGCCCCATTGCACTCGCACGAACGTAGAGCTGGCTATCTTTCACGAAGGTCAAAAGTGGGATGTTGAGACTGGCGAGAAATTTCTCAAGCGCACCGAGAGCCTGCGTTCGGGTACGAACCCGGTTGCCAACGATGGCGATCCGTTCGCGCGGGTAGTTGGTAAGCAGGATATCAGCAATGGCGCTGGGTGCCGCGTCGATATCGATTGCGGAGGGAAGGATGGGGATGAGAACCCGGTGCGCGTCGCGCAGGAGGTCCACCATGCGGTCGCGGCTGAGCCCAGCGGGGGTGTCGACCAGAATCGCATGTGCATCCGGATATTGACGGAACTGCCAGCTTCGGGTCACGCGCAGATTGAAATGTGCTCCGTTGATGCCGTCAATGCTGGCGTACTCGGCCGGGCGTTTTTTAAGCCAAGCGAGACTCGAACCTTGCGGATCAAGATCAAGCAAGCACGGGCGGAGCCCGCCCGCCGCAAGGCTTGCGGCGAGATTGGTCGCAATCGTGGTTTTGCCCGATCCTCCTTTGGGATTCAAAATCACAACTTTTTTCATGCTGGGTGCCGAGCCGCTGATTCAGGCGGTATAACCAGCATAGCATCCCACTTTGTCGCCCGAACACGTGCCAGAGAGAATCACGCCTTCAGGGGGTCGCAGTGATGAGTGCCATGCGCATGCCACGGATCGGCCTGGTTCTCCCGGGGGGTGGCGCACGGGCGTCGTATGAGGCAGGTGTGGTTCAGGCTTTGATGGAATTGTGGCCCGGACCGGGTAGCCCACGCATCGATGTCGTGACTGGAACTTCAGCGGGTGCGCTCAATGTGGTCTACCTCGCGAGCCGCATGGCCCATCTCGAACAGGGTGCGCGTGATCTCGCGGCACTCTGGTCATCCCTCACAGCCGATCGGGTCTGTCGAAGACAGCCGCTCAAACTCTGGCGTCGTTTCAGGCCGTCACGGTGGGGGTCCGACCGGCGCGATGCTCCGCATCCAGGACGAACCCACGCCCTGTTCGATACTGATCCGCTACGGGAACTCGTCACAAGTGAGGTCGACTGGCCGGAAATCAGCCGTGCCATCGCAACGGGACATCTGCGGGGCGCAGCCGTCACGGCCACGTCCTATACCGACAACCGGAGTGTGACGTTTTATCAGGCGACACCCGAGGTTGCGGGTTGGGACCGCGTGCGGCGCGTTGGGATGCCGGTCCGGCTGGAGCCGGATCACATCATGGCGTCCATCGCGCTGCCCATCCTGTTTCCATCGGTTCGTATCAATGGGTGCGACTACGGAGATGGATCGCTGCTTCAGCTGACACCGCTTGCACCCGCCATTCATCTTGGCGCCGAGCGTCTGCTGATCATCGCGGTCCATGGACCGAACCGGGCGCTCACCCAGAAATCGCCTTTGGATGCGCCACCGTCCTGGGCCACAATCGCAGGATTCATGCTGGATGCGCTTTTTCTGGATAGCCTCTATATCGACCTCGAACGGCTCAAGCGGATCAATGAGAGTGTTGCGAGCGGTGTATCCGCACCGGGCACCCCGCTGCGCGTGGTGGAGACTTTGGTTCTTTCCCCGAGCATTGATCCAACGCTTTTGGTAAGCCGTCACCGTGGCCGGTTTCCGCGCTGGTTGCGCTGGCTGGTGCGCGAGTCTGAAGGTGGCGTCTCGCCGGGTTTCGAGCTTGAGAGCTACCTCTTCTTTGATGGGCAATACTGTCGGCACCTCGTCGAGCTCGGCTATTCGGATACGCTTGCACGCCAAGACGAGATCCGGCAATTTCTAGCCCAACCGAACCCGCTGTGAGTTGAGGTGACTCTGGATGTGGTATGCCTTTCAGCCGGGCGGTCCGGGCGCAAAATCCGGGTGAGGGGGGTGCGCCTCAGGTTCCAGTTTGAGGTGACGAACGAGAGCAGGGGTCAGGCGGGACGTCAGGCGTCTCGCGAGTACCTCGGAAACATAGACGGATCGATGCCGACCGCCGGTACAACCGATCGCAACGGTGAGATAGCTCCGGTTCTGAGCCTCAAATGCGGGTAACCATTTCGTGACCAGTTGCTCGATATCGCAGATCAGTTCTCCCACCTGATTGAAACTCCCGAGATACTGAATGACAGCCGGATCCAGGCCCGTGAGGTCTCTCAACCCGGGTTCCCAGTGGGGGTTCGGTAAGCATCGGGCATCGAAAACAAGATCGGCATCAAGCGGTACGCCATCACGAAAAGCGAATGATTCGAACAGGAGCACCAAGCGTCCGCGCTGGTGATGGTTGAGACGGGCACGAATTTCGGTTCGGAGTTCGTGGACCGTTTTGTGGCTGGTATCGATGGTGAGATCGGCTTCTTCGGATAGGGGTGCAAGCAGGTCCCGTTCCCGCCGGATCGCTTCCCGAAGCGAGAGTTGATCGGTGGAAAGCGGATGGCGTCTGCGCGTCTCGCTGTAGCGGCGGATGAGCACCTCTTCGTCCGTGTGCAGAAACACGATCAGGCAGTCGAGGTTTTCTCTCCGCAGCGCAGTGCAGGACTCGATCACGGGCGTAAGGTCAAGATTGCCGCTACGGGCGTCGACCCCGAGAGCCAGGTGACGATAGAGTTTTCCTCCGCTCCTTATCGTCCTGTCGACCACACTGTCGAAAAGGTTGGGTGGCAGGTTGTCGATGCAGTAGTAGCCTTCATCTTCGAGTTCATGGATGGCCACCGACTTGCCGGAGCCGGATTGACCACTCAGAAGAATGAGTCGGGTATCAGGTTGATCCATGGATCGTGGAATGGAGTTGCGTCCGTTTCAGGAAAATCAGGGTGTTTCGGAATTCCGAAGATGATGGTGGGTCCGCCGATCCTTGTCCCGGCAGATCTGAGTCGTGAGCTTGTCGATGAGCGCATCAATTGTGGCATAAAGATCGCGTGAAGTGGCTTCACTGTGGAACCGGTGTCCGGGTGCATGTCCCGTAGCTTCGGCTTTGTGATTTTGCTTTTCGACACTCAACACGACATGGAGATCAATGAGCGGTTCATAGTGAGTCAGGCGCTCCATTTTACCCTCGGTGTAACTTTTGAGAGCCGGAGTGATTTCGACGTGATGACCGGTGATGATTAGCTGCATGGTGACGTCTCCTCTGGTGGTTTGGATTCAGTTGCAAGTTCGGGTTTTGCGCGTTCCCGGAAGGGAGGGAACCCGAGCACTTCGCGGTATTTCGCGACGGTGCGCCTCGCAATCATGATACCTTCTTGAGTCAGGCGCTGGGCGAGGGTGTCATCCGTGAGTGGATGTACCGGATCTTCCGCAGTGATCCATGCACGCAAACGGGCGCGTACCGCGGCTGCGGACGTGGTGGTGCCCGTCCGTGTCTCGAGTGAGACCGAAAAAAGACGGCGAAACGGGATGGTCCCGCGTGGCGTGGTGATATATTTGCCCTGAACGGTGCGCGAAACGGTGGATTCGTGAAGGCCGAGCTGACCAGCCATCTCGCGCAAGCTCAGTGGACGCAGGCAGGTCTCGCCTCCAGTAAAGTAGCCCGCTTGGTGGTCCACGACCGCCTGGGCTAGGCGGAGCAGAGACTCGTTGCGGAGGCTCAGATTCTTGATGATACCGCGCGCTTCTCGGAGCTGGGTACGTAAACCAGGATGGTTCAAGGTCGGACGGGATCCGCCGACCCAGGCGCTGTAGAGCGGATCCAGGCGCAGGCGGGGTAGATATCGGGTTTCGAGCTGTGCGATCCAACGCCCTTTCTTTTGTGTGACGAAAAGATCTGGAAGCACATAGGCAGGGGTTTCCGAGGCATGTGGATAACTGCTCCCGGGTTTCGGGTGAAGGGTCCGAATGAGCGCCCAGGCACATTGAAGATCGGTGAGATTCGCCCCGAGACGCGCTGCCTGCGCTTCACTCGTTCCATGGGCGAGTGAAGCTGGGGCCTCTCGGATCCAACGCTTGGCGAGATCGCATCCCGGAGTATCCGGGGGCAAGGCGATGAGCTGTGCAAACAGGCATTCGGGCAGCGATCGGGCGCCTACCCCGACCGGATCGAGCTGCTGGATGCTGTGACGGACAACCTGGAGTTCCTCAGGAGTTACGGCCAGAGCGGGATCCACGCTCGCGAGAAGCTCGGTGTCACTCAGGGTGAGGTAGCCATCCTCATCGAGTCCCTCGACCAGTGCCAAGGCGATCGACTGCTCCCGCGCAGTCAGTGGTGTGAGATCGAGTTGCCAGAGCAGGTAATCGAGCAGGGTTTCGCGGCTGGCCGTGCGGTCCGCCTGGAAGCCTTCCCCGGTGCGGGAACGTGGACGGGAGGGTTCGTCTGCCTCGAAGACCGTTCCGTCGGAGGTATCCGCTGATTCGGGCTCAAAATTTGCCTCACCGGAAAGCTCTGCAGGTGGACCCGGTTCAGATCCGGAGTCAGGTGAGCTTTCCGGCTCCGCATCCCAGTCGGTTTCGATCTCAGGTTCGAGTACCTCGAGGAGAACGTTGGTTTCGGCGCAGGTGCGTAGATACTGTGCGAGCTCAAGAGCCGGCATGGTCAAAAGCGTCATCATCTGCCGGAGCTCGGGGGTGAGGCTCAGGCGAGTGGTTGTGTTCTGGACGAGGCTCGTCGTTGTCTTGAGGCTCAAAAAAACATCCGCAAGATAAAATCGGTATTTGAGATTTTATGCCCGTTCGAGAGGAAGAGGTGACGTTTCAGAGCTGGAAGTGTTCGCCTAGGTAAACCCTTCGAACTTCGGGGTTTGCAAGAATGTCGCGGGAAGGGCCTTCGGCGATGATCTGGCCGGCGTGGAGGATGTAGGCTCGTTGACAGATCCCGAGAGTTTCGCGGACGTTGTGGTCGGTGATGAGAATCCCGATTCCACGGCTGGATAAATGCTGAATGATCCGTTGGATGTCGAGTAGCGATAGCGGATCGACACCGGCAAATGGCTCGTCGAGGAGCATGAATTGCGGATGGACCGCGAGCGCACGTGCGATTTCGACGCGTCGCCGTTCGCCACCGGACAGGCTCAACCCAAGATGGTTGGCGAGGTGGCCAATATGAAGCTCCTCGAGAAGTGTCAGGAGTCGGGAGTTGCGCTCGCTCGCGGACAGTTCCGTCCGCATCTCAAGAATCGCGCGCAGGTTATCTTCAACGGTGAGCTTGCGGAAGATGGAGGCTTCTTGAGGAAGGTAGCCGACTCCGAGACGAGCGCGTTCATGGATCGGCAGGTGGGTGAGATTGCGCTCATTGAGGGCGATGGTTCCCCGATCGGGGCGAATCAGTCCAACCATCATGTAGAACGTGGTGGTTTTGCCCGCACCGTTTGGACCGAGCAGCCCGACCACTTCCCCTCCCGCGACTGCGAGATCCACTGAATCGACGACCACACGACGGCGGTAGCGCTTGTATAGCCCCCGGGCGATCAGACTGTTCACCGGTGCGGATGGTGCTTCGCGGGAATAACGATATAGACCCGTTTCCCGCCGGGTTTCTGGGAGGCATTGACGGTAGCTGTTGTCACGTTGTAGATGATCTGGTGCGCTTTCACGTGTTCGGTACCCCGATTGAGTATGGCAGCACCGATCAGGAGGTAGGTGTTGTGATTGGCTTCATAGACGATTTCGCGCGCCGCTCCGGTCGTCATGGGTCCTTGTAGCGGTTTTTGCATGAAATGCGCGGGCGCGCCCCATGCCCGAGCGCGCAGGAGATTCCCGGACGGGGATAACTGCATGTGGGCTTGTGTGGCGTGGATTGTGATATCCCCCTGATGCAAAGTCACATCCCCGGAAAAAACCTCGTCGCTCGGTGCCCCCTTGGTCCCGTGGATGTGAAAGCGTTCCGATCGGACGGCGATCGGATGTGTGGTTTCAGGATGCGGTTTTTGGGGAGGAGGGGCTGTTCGAGCTATGGCCGGTGGCATGAGGAGGAGGGCGCCCCAAAGGACGGCTGCAGTTGTGCGCCCGTGTCGTTGCCGGCAACGTGTCACCGGGTACCCCCAGGTTGTCGCAGCACGATGCGGCCGTGTACACGTGAGAGAAGCGCGAGACGATTGGTTTTAAGGTCGAGTGTGAACCCCACTCCGGTCATCCGGTTCAAACCGTAACGGAGGGTCGTCCGGGCAGAGGTCGTGGCACGGTCGGTTGCCAGGGCAATGGTGAGTCGAGGGGTGTTGACCGTCAATGGGAATCGCATGAAAGGCCGTGTTCCCCGAGCGGAGACTGCATTCCAGAGTTTGAGGATATGGTTCTGGCTGTAGAGGATCCCTTTCCGTGATCGAACCTTCCATACCGTGGCGTCCGTGGCTCGGGATTCAAAATCGGGCTTGCTCAGGACGAAAAATCCGGGGTGTCCCAGCCGTTCGAGTCTCAGGGCTTCTACGCGGTAGAGAGGACGCCCCGGACGATTCCAATGATCCAGCGTTGCCTGGGTCAGAAAATAGCGTGGTGTGGTGATCGGGTTTGCGGGGTGGACGGGGCGAGTCTCTACCTGCCCGAGCAGCCAGAAACTCATTCCGGTTACAGTGACCAGCAATAAACTACCCCAAAGTGTACGCAGGTTCATGTTCCGTCTCGGCTCGCGAGCAGAAGGTCCGCAATTTCCCGCACGGCGCCGCTTCCTCCGGGTGCGCGTGTCACGTATTCGGCCGCGCTCCGCAGTTTGGGGTGGGCGTCCGCTACCGCGAGTGTGACACCGGCTTGGGCAAAGAGGGAAAGATCAGGTTCGTCATCACCGAGCGCTGCAGTTTGTTCACGGGTCAATCCCAACTGGTTCTGGAGTGCTGTGAGGATACTGCCTTTATTGGTCGCTCCCTGGAAGAGGTGGGTAATTCCGAGGTCGCGCACCCGGTCTGCCAGTCCGTCCGAGTGGCGGCCGGAAATCACCGCGATCTCAATACCCTTCTCAAGGAGCAGTTTCAATCCATATCCATCGCGGACATGGAAGGACTGGCAGAGCTCGCCGGTACGGCCCCAGTACAGCCGACCGTCCGTAAGAACACCGTCGGCATCCAGAACAAGCAGGCTGACCCGGCCAAGTTTGACTCTGAACGGATCCAAGGCTACACCACTCCGGCCCTGAGAAGATCATGCATGTTCAGTGCGCCGATCAGATGCCCTGAAGAAGCGGTCGCGAGCAACGCGTTGATCCGATACTGCTCCATGAGATTGAGGGCTTCGGCAGCCAGGGCTTCGGCGGAAATGGTTTTCGGGTCTGGAGTCATGACGGTGTCGATCCGGCAGTCGTGGATGTCAAGACGCCGATCGAGTACCCGTCTCAGGTCACCATCGGTAAAGATGCCGAGGAGTGTGCCTTCCGGAGTGGTGATCGCTGTCATGCCGAGACCTTTTTGGGTCATTTCGATGAGGGCATGGCCAAGACGGGTCTCGGGCCGGACAGACGGGATCCGCTCACCCGTATGCATGAGATCGGACACACGGAGCCACAGCCGCCGCCCGAGACGGCCGGACGGATGCGCATGGGCAAAATCCTCCTCTGTGAATCCACGGGCGTCGAGCAGTGCGACAGCGAGCGCATCGCCTAATGCGAGAGCGATCGTGGTACTTGCAGTAGGTGCCAGATTAAGCGAGCAGGCTTCCTGTTCGACCGATGCTTCCAGGATGGCATCCGACGATTGGGCGAGGCGCGAGCGGGGAGAGCCAGTGAGCGCGATCAGGGGCAAGCCCAGCCGTTTGATGCGGGGGAGCATGGCGAGAATCTCCTCGGTCTCCCCGGAGTAGGAAATCGCAAGTACGATGTCTCCTTCGACCAGCATGCCGAGATCACCATGACAGGCTTCAGCCGGATGGATGAAAAAGGCCGGTGTTCCCGTGCTCGCGAGTGTGGCGGCAATCTTGTGGGCGATATGTCCGCTTTTGCCCATTCCCGTCACAATGACGCGCCCTCGGCAGGCCAAGCAGATTCGGCAGGCCGCTGCGAAATCGGGTGGCGGGTTCTCGGCTAGCGCTGCAAGCGCCCGGGATTCGATACCGAGTACGGTTTGGCCTCGTTTGAGCAATGCCTCGTCGGTCGCAGAGGCGCTGCCCGTCACACCGCTCGTGGGCGCTGGCGGGTCGTGGGGTTTGAGCGCCTTCGTGATTCGCGAGGTCATGATGGCTGAGATCCGCTGGGCAATGGCATGCCTCGGCTGACGGGGAGGCGATCGGGGACGTGCCCCAGAGTTCCGGGGTAGCGAGCCTCTCGCCCGTGGTTCACGCTTCAGAATAGCATACCGTGCCCGTTTGGATCGATAGCCAAGCATGGCCATGGTCTGCGTGGAGAACCCGGCCTTTCCGTCAGAATGGCCACAAACCGGCTATCATGAGAGGCCATTGAGAGCGCTTATAGCCATGAAGCCAGAGGACATGCAAAAGCTCGTCGCAGCAGCCATCCCGGACTCCCGGGTCGAGGTCGAAAGCGCGGACGGACGTCATTTCATGACCCGGGTGATTGCAGCTGCTTTTGAAGGGGTCTCTCCCGTTCAACGGCATCGGCGGATCTACGCCGCCTTGGGTGGGCAGGTCGGTACTTCGATCCACGCCCTCTCGGTACAGGCCTTCACGCCTGAGGAATGGGAACGCCGGGCGCGCTGAACATGGACAAACTCATTATCGAAGGCGGCTATCCACTCGAGGGTGAGATCCGGATCTCGGGTGCCAAGAACTCCACTCTGCCGATCCTGGCGGCCTGCCTGCTCTGCGACGAGCCGATGGAAATCAGCAATGTGCCCCACCTTCAGGATGTTACAACCACGATTGAACTCCTGAGGCTTATGGGCGTCGAGGTCACAATCGACGAAAAAATGCGTCTTGAGGTGGATACCTCAAGCATCCGGCGCTATTTTGCGCCCTATGACCTCGTGAAAACCATGCGGGCCTCGATCCTCGTGCTCGGACCGCTTCTCACACATTTTGGCGAGGCCGAAGTCTCCCTGCCGGGCGGGTGCGCGATCGGCGTCCGGCCGGTCAACCTGCATCTCGATGGTTTGCGCCGGATGGGAGCCGACATCCGCGTTGAGGAGGGTTACATCCGTGCCCGGGCCGACCGGCTTCGGGGGGCGACCATTCTCATGGACACGGTTTCCGTGACGGGTACCGAGAATCTCATGATGGCGGCTACTCTGGCCGATGGCCAGACGATCATCGATAATGCCGCACGTGAACCCGAGGTGGTCGATCTGGCGAACTGCCTCGTGCGCATGGGTGCGCGGATCGAAGGTGCTGGAACGGACCGGATCGCGATTGATGGTGTCCACAAACTCCATGCCACGCATCATGAAGTGTTGCCAGACCGGATCGAGACCGGGACCTATCTCGTCGCAGCGGCACTCACGCGCGGACACATCCGGCTCCGGGATACCCGGCCCGGGCTTCTCGATGCAGTACTCGAAAAACTGCGCGAAGCCGGTGCACGGATTCGCCCGGGCACAAACGACATAGAGATCGAGATGCGTTCGCGTGCCCGTTCAGTTTCCTTGAAGACCGCACCCTACCCGGCGTTCCCGACCGATATGCAGGCCCAGTTCACCGCGCTCAACGCCATTGCTGCTGGGACGGCGACGGTGACCGAAACCATTTTCGAAAATCGTTTCATGCACATCCATGAACTGCAGCGTATGGGAGCCGATATTCATCTGGAGGGCAACACAGCTATTGTTCTGGGAGTGGAACAGCTCCGCGCAGCTCCGGTCATGGCGACCGATTTGCGGGCATCGGCGAGTCTCGTTTTGGCCGCGCTCGTGGCCGAAGGGCAAACGCTGGTGGACCGCATCTATCATATCGATCGTGGATATGAGTGCATCGAAGAAAAACTGCTCCAGCTCGGAGCTCGTATCCGGCGTTTGCCTGAGGGCAGCCGGTCGCCTGCTGAGCGGCTAGCCGGTACAGCCGCGCCAGAGGTTCAGGCGTCTCAAGCGTAGGCCCAGTGCCAAGGCTCGTAGATGAAGCCCAGGCAGTTGTTCCGGGGGTACGACAGGCGGAATCCAAAATGGCCTGCGTGTCGACTGAGCCAGTCGAAGAGAATGGTCGCTTCGAAGCTTTCGGTGAGCGGTTCGTCTTCATCAGCGCAGGAAAGGTCGAGTGCCCGTCCCGTGTGGTGCTCACTGTATCCGGGTGGTGCGATCCGCCCGAGTACCGTATCGAGCACAACCCCGCGTTCGAGTTGCCGCTGGATCAGGCGGGCCTGATGGACGTTCGAGCGGTATGCCGAGATCACGACGATCGGAACTCCGTCTCCTTGTGCGGCTTCCGTGAGGCGTTTGAATGCGCGGCTCGCATTCCATTCGAGCCAGATCGGCCGTCCCCCGCGATCCAGTCCGGTTTCAACCCAGAATGGGGGTGGCAGCTGGGCGACGAGCCCCCGTGTGGCGGCATACCCCGCCGGGATTCCTAATGCTGCATGGAGCTCTGCTACGCTTGGAGTGGCCGATTGGAACATGGTTGGGTACTCGGGGATCCGGAGCTTGAGGTTCCTCGTGTGTATAATTGAAGGCACTGACTGTGGCGGATCCGGAATCTCCGGACCGGGATTGTCGCAGAGAACCCGTCCTAGGGTATCGCGGATACCGTGTAACCGTCCAGTCCAATGTTGCCGATCGAGGAGGCGTCATGAGTGAGACACGAACCGTACCGAAACCCTCGGCGGGCTGGGGCAAAAACCTCTTGGGTTGGATCGACGAACGTTTCCCGCTGACGAAGCTCTGGAAGAGCCAGGTCAGCGAATACTACGCTCCGATCAACTTCAATTTCTGGTATTTTTTCGGGTCACTGGCCCTTCTGGTCCTAGTCAATCAGATCGTGACCGGGATCTTTCTGGCCATGAGTTATCAGCCCAACACGCACCTCGCATTTGGGTCGATCCAGTACATCATGCGTGATGTGCACTGGGGTTGGCTTCTCCGCTACATGCATACGACGGGTGCCTCGCTGTTCTTTGTCGTGATCTATCTGCACATGTTCCGTGGTCTGCTCTATGGATCCTATAAAAAACCACGTGAGCTGCTCTGGATTTTAGGCATGTTGATTTATGTCTGTCTCATGGCCGAGGCGTTCATGGGTTACCTCATGCCCTGGGGACAGATGTCCTACTGGGGCGCGGTCGTCATTACCTCGCTCTTCGGCGCCATACCCTGGATCGGTAGTCACTTGGTGATCTGGATCCGCGGTGATTTTGGCGTCAGCGGAGCCACTCTCAACCGGTTTTTTGCCCTGCACGTGGTGGCGATTCCGCTCATGCTTGTTTTTCTCGTGGTCTGCCACCTCATGGCACTCCATGAAGTGGGTTCAAACAATCCCGATGGCATCGAGATCCACGAAAACCTCGATGAAAATGGCAAACCCGTCGATGGGGTTCCCTTCCACCCTTACTATACGGTGAAAGATCTATTCGGGGTGGGCATCTTCTTGATCATTTTTGCGATCATTGTATTTTATGCGCCGACCCTGAAAGGGATCTTTATCGACCCCATCAACTACAAGCCGGCCAACTTCCTGCAGACGCCACCAGATATCCATCCACTCTGGTATTTCACTCCCTACTACGCCATTCTCCGGTCATTCCCCAACAAGCTCTTTGGCGTGACGACGTTCATGCTGGCGATCGTCGTTCTATTCTTTTTGCCTTGGATTGACAGGCATCCGATCAAGTCGGTCCGGTATCGCGCTCCGTTTTACCGGATCCTGCTTCTAGCCTTTGCGGCGACCTTCCTCTTCTTGGGGTATATTGGCATGCAGCCCGCAACCTTGTTCTGGCAGAAGGTTGGGTTGCGCATGGCTGAAATCTATTTCCTCTTTTTTGTGACGGCTTGGACCTATGCACGTTCCCCGAGCAAGCTGCGGCTGCTCGTGACCTTCGCACTCAGTCTGGCCGTGATTCTTTGGATCGACTGGCGATTCTATCTGCCTTCGATCGCAGCCCTCATCTGGTGGACGCTGCTCATCCCCCTGTGCTATTTGATTCTTTTCTATCTGGTTCCTCTGCTCTGGCCGGGCGGGATGCGGGACCGGACCGTTCCCACTCGGGTGACCCTACGATGAAAACGCCGATTCGGATCAGTCTCGCGGCACTCGGTGTCCTGCTCGGGTTCGCGCTCGGCACACCCCGAAGCGAAGCGGTCAAACTTACGGGTTACCGGCTTGAGCAGGCACCCATCAATCTCACAGATACCGCCTCCCTCCAGCGAGGAGCGCGCACGTTCGTCAATTACTGCATGGGTTGCCACACGCTTCAGTACCAACGCTGGAGTCAGCTCGGGCACAGGCTCCACCTCAACCATCAAGCACTTCGGGAGCTCATGTTCCTTCAGACCAAGCCAACCGAAATGATGACGAACGCCATGCCCGCCCTAAAAGCCATCCGCTGGTTCGGGGCGGCCCCTCCCGATCTCTCGGTCATTGTGGATCAAAAAGGATCCAGCTGGGTCTATACCTACCTCCAGAGTTTTTATATCGACCCGCATCGACCCTCGGGTGTCAACAATGCCGTGTTTTACCGCGTGGCCATGCCTGATCCATTCTGGAAGACCCAAGGCATGCAAAAGATCGTTTACCGCAGGGTCCGGCCGGATGGTTATCTCGTGAACCAGTTTGTGAAGTTCACACCGATCACACGTGGCACCCTTTCGCCCCGGGCCTTCCGTCGGCAAGTCGGGAACCTCACGAATTTTCTCGCCATGGTGAGCCATCCTGACGAGTTGAAGCGGATCCATCTCGGAATCTGGGTGATCGCTTTCTGCGTAGTCTTCACGATTCTGGCGTACGCTCTCAAGCGCGAGTTCTGGAAAGACGTGCACCGAAAGCATCCCCATGAACAATGAGGATGGGTTGCAACTGCCGTCACGTATGCGAAGGCTATGCTCTGTGGGGTTCCGGATGATCAAAACGGAATGAGGCGATGACACTCTACTCGGACCCGGTCGGTGCCGACAGCCATCGGGTGAGGCTTGTGTTTGCCGAAAAGAGTATCCGGGTTCCAGTCGTCGATGTGCGCTCGACTGAGCGTTTGCCGGACGACCTCTTGACGCTCAATCCCCGCAATGTGATTCCCATGCTGAGTGACCGGGAACTCGTGGTTTACCACTCCCACATCATCATGGAATATCTGGATGAGCGATTTCCCCACCCGCCACTTCTGCCGCTCGACCCGGTGGCTCGGGCCCGTGTACGAATGACCCTCCATCGGATCGAGCACGATTGGTACTCACTCCTGCCCCATTTTGAGAGCCGGAGCCGCGGAGTGAACCTGGAGAAGTCGAGACAGCATCTCCGCGAGAGCCTGATCAGCAGTGCCGAAGTTTTTTCAGCTAAACCCTATTTTCTGAGCGACGAACTCTCACTGGTCGACTGCACGATCGCGCCGATCCTGTGGCGGCTTGATTCATGGGAAATTCCCCTTGAAACCATCGGCAAACCGATTGCCAATTATGCAGATCGACTGTTCCGCCGCCCGGCGTTTCGGGCGAGCCTCACACCTGAGGAACTCCGCATGAGGCCCGAGTGGAGCGCATGATTCCCTGCCGCCCGTATCTCATGCGTGCTCTCTACGATTGGATCGTCGAGAATCGTCTGACACCCCATCTCCTGATCGATGCCACCTGCGCGGGGATGGTGCTGCCTGCCGATCTCAAGCCTGATCAGGGCCGGCTTGTCCTCAATCTGAGCCCGGAAGCAACCGGTTCACTCGTACTCGGTCCCGAATGCGTTGAAGCGGAACTGAGGTTTCAGGGCCGTCCTTTTCGTGTCTCGATTCCACTGCGAGGCTGTCTCGGCCTCTTCGCAGAGGAAAATGGAGCTGGCATGTTGTTTCCGGAAGAGCCGGATTTGCCGCAGCTGCCTGTTTCCGGCCCTCCCTCGCCTGGGAGTGGGGTCAGCGCATCAAAGAAGCCTTCACTGCGCCTCGTCAAATAGGCTGGCAGAAGGGAATCGTGGTGCCGTTCGGGCTGGGAATGTTGGGACTGCTTGGACACCTGATCCACTGCGCAAGAGACCCAACCGGGGGCCGGGTCGGCTGACACATTTCTGGAACGGGTGGATCCGGGAGTATTGGTACTGTTGCCGACTGTACTCACCAGATCGCCGGTGCCCAGTTCTCCTCAAGCCCTTTCTTGTTGAGCGCACCGACGCGTACCACGCTGGGGCTGATGTAGTAATAAGGGGGAACGGGCAGGTTGAGCGGCGCAGGCGATCCCTTGAGGACCCGACCGGCCAGATCGTACATCGATCCATGGCAGGGGCAGTGGAATCCGCCCTTCCAAGACGGTCCGAGCGATCCTCCGGGTTTGGGGACGTAATCCGGGATGCAGCCTAAATGGGTACAGATGCCGATTAGAACCAGATACTCTTTTTCAATGGAGCGCCAGTAGTCATATACTCCCTTTGCCATGCCCGGCGGCTGTTGAGGCTGACGGTTGTGAGGATCCTTGAGTGACGGGTCTATCTCCGGGAGAACGGCGAGCTGCTCCGGAGTTCTCCGAAGTACCCAGGCAGGTTTGTGACGCCAGAGTACCGTGATGAGTTCAGCCGGCCGGATTTTGCTGATATCGATATCGACAGGGCTTCCGGCTGCGACCGCCTTGCGGCTCGGATTCATTGACCCGATGAAAGGAACTGCGGCGGATGCGACCCCGATGGCGCCGACTACGGAGGTCGCCGTGATAAGAAAACGGCGTCGCTCGCGATCAATCGGCTCATTGGCGATTTCCGGCTTGGCATTCACTTGAGGCTCTGGGGGAAGGTTCAACGCGATATCCTCCATCGAGGGGCGTGTTGCGGTACACGCAGGTCGTGGTCAATTATAAATTATTTGGGCCTGTACGTGTCTGAAACGCTCGTGGATCCGCCGGTCCCGCTTTCAGGTCACACGCGGAGACCCATATTGAGGAGGTGTCGACGTGGCGATTGAGGTTGTATCTGTGGATATCACGACACTGGCGGTCGATGCCATCGTGAATGCTGCCAATGACAGTCTTTTGGGGGGAGGCGGGGTTGATGGAGCGATCCATCGCCGGGCAGGACCCGAACTGCTTGCTGCCTGTCGCAGGATCGGCGGCTGCCCGACCGGGGAAGTGCGTCTCACGCCCGGATTCAATCTGCCGGCCCGCTTCGTGATCCATGCCGTGGGTCCAATCTGGCAGGGCGGTGCGCGGGGAGAGGACATCTGCCTCGCCCAGGTTTATGAGCAGGTCATGCGCACTGCCGTGAGCCAGGGGTTTCAGACCCTCGCGGTGCCTTGTATTTCAACGGGCGCTTATGGTTTCCCCAAACCACTGGCCTGTGAACTCGCTCTCCGGGTCATGGGCGACTATGAAGATCGCCTGTCCCGGATCCTCGCCGTCGTGTTCGACCGGGAGAACGAGCAGCTGTACCGCATGCGGCTCTCGTCCCGCGCACGTGGTCGCTCACGCCAATAATGTCCGGGCCCGCTGAACCGATTCGTCAGCGCTTTGAGGCGCGGTCGGCGGGATGTTCATGCCGATCTGGACCGCGGGTCTTTGGCCGATGCGCTCGAGCCAGTCCGCGAGCGCGTCAAGACCTGCAATCGAGATACCCGACCAGTCATGGCCACGGATCCAGGGGTAGGTGGCGATGTCCGCGATCGAGTAATCGCTGCCGCCTAAATAGGGAACCTTTTCGAGCCGGTGGTCGAGCACTTCGTAGAGTCTCCGGGTTTCACGCTGGTAGCGTTCGATGGCGTAGGGGATCTTCTCAGGTGCGTAGCGATGGAAGACGTTGGCCTGTCCCTGCATGGGCCCGATGCCGGCCATCTGGAAGAAAAGCCATTGGAGAACCACAGAACGGTCGCGGGGCTCCTCGGGCAGGAGCCGCTTCGTCTTCTCGGCTAGATAGACCAGAATCGCTCCCGACTCAAAGATCGCGAATGCACCTGCGCTTCGATCGATGAGAGTCGGAATGCGCCCGTTGGGATTGAGTGTGAGATAGGCGGGATCCTTCTGCTCACGCTTCGTGAGATCGAGTGCGTGGAGCACATAGGGCAGCCCGAGTTCCTCGAGCGCAATCGTGATTTTGCGTCCATTGGGTGTGGGTGCCGTATAAAGATCGTACATAAGCAACTCCCGAGCTCGACTAATTGGATGTATCAACGCTGGGTCGCCTGCCGCAGCTCCTGCAGGTAGGGCCTCAGGTCATGGGGGAGTCTCGCCTTTTCGATGAGACTCGATCCGACAATCACGCCGTCTGCACCAGCCTCAAGCATACGGCGGATATCACGAGGATTCGAGATGCCAAAGCCCACGAGCGCAGGAGGTGCCCCGAGATCCCGAAGGCGGGTCAAAAGCTCAATCGAGGGACGTCCTGCAACGGTTTCCGTGCCGGTGATCCCGCTCCGACTGACTACATAAGTATACCCTCGAGTTTTGCGGGCGATTTGCTCAAGCGTTGGATCCGGTGCGTTCGGTGGAGCGATCAGGATCGGATCAATCCCCTGGGCGCAAGCTTGGGTGGCAAAGGGTTCAATCTCGGTAACCGGTACATCGGCCACAAGCACCGAGTCGACTCCCGCCTCCCGCACAGTCGCATAGAAGGCATCGACTCCCATGCGATAGATCAGATTCGCGTAGACGAGGAGTCCGATCGGCAGATCCGGATATTCAGTACGGATGGCGGTCACGATGGCGAGATTAGATGCCCGACAGGCACCTGCCGCGAGGGCCGCTTGGGAGGCCATCTGGATCAGGGGTCCGTCGGCGATGGGATCGGAGAACGGGAGTCCAAGTTCAAGTGCATCCGCGAACTCGAGCAGAGGGCGGATCCACTTGAGGGAGGTTTGTGGGCTCGGATAGCCCAGCACCGCGAACGGAACGAATGCCGCGCGGCCGCTTTTCCGGAGCCGGGAGAAAAGAGCCGGATAACGGGTCATGGCTGGCTTCGGTCGAGATGGGTTTGGACATGGGCGAGATCCTTGTCACCGCGTCCGGACAGGTTGACGAGAATCTTCTCCGGCTTTCGGTGTTCAGAGGCCATCCGCATGCAGTAGGCCAGTGCATGGGCTGACTCGAGCGCCGGGATGATGCCTTCCTCGCGTGACAGGCGTGCGAATGCAGCTAGGGCTTCGGTGTCGGTTGCCGAGACATAGTCGACGCGGCCCTGTTCGCCGAGAAAGACGTGCTCGGGGCCGACTCCCGGATAATCCAGTCCAGCCGAAATTGAATGGGATTCCAGGATCTGGCCTTCCTCGTCGGTCAATATCAGAGTTTCGGAACCATGGAGGATGCCGGGTTTGCCTCGGGCGATCGTTGCACCGTGGTGACCGGTCGCGAGCCCCTGACCTGCTGGCTCGACACCCACAAGTCGGGTTTTCGAATCGGCCAGGAAAGCTCTGAAGATGCCGATCGCATTCGAACCGCCGCCGACACAGGCGACCACGGCATCAGGCAGGTGACCGGTTTCCTCGAGCATCTGGGTCCGGGCTTCATCGCCGATCACGCGCTGGAATTCGCTCACCAGAGTCGGGAACGGATGGGGACCAGCCACGGTACCTACGAGGTAATGCGTCTGATCGTAACTCGCCGCCCAGTCGCGCAGTGCCTCATTCATCGCGTCTTTGAGTGTCGCACTTCCCGAATCGACTGAAATCACTTCCGCACCGAAGAGTTTCATGCGGAAAACATTGGGCGCTTGTCGTTCGCAGTCTCTTCTGCCCATGTAGATCCGGACCGGGATCTGGAAGCGGGCACCGGCTAGGGCGACGGCCACGCCGTGCTGTCCGGCGCCGGTTTCGGCGATGATGCGTTTTTTGCCCATGCGTCGGGCGAGGAGCATCTGGGCCAGTACTTGGTTGGTTTTGTGGGCGCCGCCGTGCAGGAGGTCTTCACGCTTGAGGTAAATCTCAAGTCCCGATCCGTTGAGAAAGTTGGCGCAGCGGGTGATGGGCGTCGGTCGGCCCGCGAAGTGAGTGAGGAGATTGGAGAGTTCAGCCCGGAAATCCGGATCGCGGCGGGCGGAGTCGAACGCGAGCTCAAGCTGATCCAAGGCGGGTACCAGGATTTCCGGGACATAACGCCCACCCCAGCGGCCGAAACGGCCGGGGCGGGAAGATCCTGGAGAGAGGTTCGGCACGCTCATGTCACCACTCCACGTCGAGGAGGATAGGTATCCAGCCGGCTGAACAGCCGGGTGAGTTTAGGGATGTCTTTCACGCCGGGCGATGTCTCGACGCCCGAGTTGATGTCGATCATCCAGGCTTTGAGGGCGAGTGCTTCATCGATGTTGTTGTAATTGATTCCGCCCGCAATAATGGCCTCCCGGAGCGCAGGCCACCTGCGTGCCGCAACGGGATCGAACGAGATGCCCGTCCCGCCAAAACGGGCATGGATCCGTGAATCGAGTACGAGACGATCTGCCGCGAAGTCTGAAGCATGGACCGGCGCATGATCCCAGGGCAGAGCCTTCCAAATTGCGACATGTACCGGAAGCTTCGTCCGGAGTGCTTCAATGAAGGCTCGTGACTCCCCGCCATGGAGCTGAATCGCCCCAAGTTCAAGTCTGTGGACGGCATCCAGCACAAACTCGGGCACTGGATCCTGGAAAATGCCGACCCATACAAGAGGTGCAGACTCCCGGATTGCTTTTGCCGCGTCAAGAGTGAGCCGACGGGGGGAGTGGGGAGTGAGATTGAGCCCCCCATGCGTTGCGCCGAGTCGGAATGACGCTTGTGCATCTTCGGCGCGGGTGAGTCCGCAGACCTTGATCGAACCGCGGCGCAGCATCCGGGCAAGAAGATCCGTACGCGGGGTACGCATCAGGGCGCTTCCAACCAGAAAGCCGTCGACCTCGTGTGCGAGCGTCAGGATATCGTCCCGGGTTGCGATTCCGGACTCGGAGATGACCGGAATCGCGGGCGGAACCCGGGGCGCGAGAAAATGGGTGGTGCCGAGATCGACGGCCATGGTTTTGAGATTCCGGTTGTTGATCCCGATGCAATCCGCGCCGAGCCTGAGTGCTCGTTCCAGTTCGTGCTCGTCATGCACTTCGCTGATCGTATCGAGTCCGAGTTCGTTCGCCAGTTTCATGCATTCGCGATAGACGTCGTCCGCGAGAACCGAAAGCATGAGCAGGACGGCATCAGCACCATAGCGGCGTGCTTCGAGGACTTCGTATGGATCGACCAGAATGTCCTTGCGGAGCAATGGCAAGCGGGTGCGCTCCCGCCAGGCGAGCAGGTCATCCAGGCTCCCCTGGAAAAAACGCGCTTCAGTGAGTACCGAGACCGCATGGGCCCATTCTGAATAAACGGTGGCCAGATGGTCGAGATCCATCTCGTTGCGCAGGATGCCTTGGGATGGTGAAGCGCGTTTGCACTCGAAAATAAAAAGATGCCCGTGCTCGCGTAGGCGCTTCTTTAAGGGATGGTGGCCGGGAGAGGTTTCTTTCTGCAAACTCGCCCACGGTATCTTTCGGCGTCGTTCGGCAACGACCGCACGTTTGTGCTCGATCATCGCCTCAAGCACCACAGATGACGCTCCGTGTAGCCAAGAGATGCTCCCGTGCGCGACCCTGGCGAAGCGCCTCATAGGCTGTCTCCACCCCCTCGCGCAGGTTGGCGGCCCGACCGGCGATCCAGAGCAGCGCCCCGGTATTCAAGGCAACCGACCAGGCATATGCCGCGCGGCCGGATCCCGCGAGAAGTGCCTCAAGTTCACGCGCATTGGATACTGGATCTGCACCATGCAGCGCCTCAATGGGGTAATGCGGTACCCCGAGCGACTGAGGGTCGAGGGTGAGCGTTTCGATACTGCCGGCGCGGAGGATGGCCATCTGGGTGGGGCCGTGGAGGGCGATCTCGTCCAGTCCTGCGCCGTGTACGACGGCTGCGGCTTTACACCCGATCCGGCCGAGTGCATGTGCCATGGGTAGAATCCGTTTTGCATCATAGACTCCGACCAGCTGGAAGGGTGGACGTGCCGGGTTGACCAGTGGTCCGAGAAAGTTGAAGAGAGTCCTGATTCCGAGCGCGCGCCGGACTGGCATGGCATGCCGAAGTCCCGGATGGTAGTCTGGCGCGAACAAAAAACAGAAACCCGCTTCATCAAGACAGCGGCGGGAGATCTCGGGTGTGAGGGTGGTTGGGATGCCGAGTTTCTCGAATACATCCGCGGAACCGGTTTGCGAGGAGACCGAACGATTGCCGTGTTTTGCGATCGGAAGCCCGCAGGCAGGCGCGAGGAACGCTACAGCGGATGAAATGTTCAAAGTACCCTGGCCATCTCCGCCGGTTCCACAGCTGTCGCCAAAATCGTAGTCGGGACTCTTAAAGGGTTGCGCAAATTCGAGAAAAACACGCGCGGCCGATGCAATTTCCACACCGCTTTCCCCTTTGATCCGGAGGCCGACGAGGAGTGCTGCGAGCCTTGGGGGATCGAGTTCACCCTGAACCAGCAATTCAAATAATGCGCCGATCTCGCCGGGTTCGAGATCGACACCGGCCAAGAGTTTCTCGAGGATCTGTCGGAAGTCCATGGGGATTGGGCTATGGGTCTCGTGAGAAGCCATGTGCCCAGGCCATGATGCGTTCAATGATGACTCTACCCTGTGGGGTGAGAATCGATTCCGGATGGAACTGGAGGCCGACCAAGGGATCGGTTTCATGACTCATCGCCATGGGGATTTTATGCCCCGCATCAAAGGTCCAGGCACGCAGTCGGAATCCCGGCGGGAGCGTATCGACGATGAGCGAATGATAGCGTCCGGCCGTAAATGGAGAGGGAAGCCCCGCAAAAAATCCCTCTCCATCATGAAACACCGGGGCCGGCTTTCCATGGATCAGGGCGGGTGCCTGCCCGACCTTGCCTCCGAGGGAAGATGCGAGCGCCTGGTGTCCGAGACAGATGCCGAGAGTCGGTATCCGGCCACAGGTTGCACGAATGAGATCCGGCAGGCATCCCGCTTCATCCGGATGACCCGGGCCGGGAGAAAGCGCGAGGAGGGTCGGGTGGATTTCATCCAGGCGCTGGAGAAGGTGGTCGGTGGGGGTGTCATTGCGCCAGATCTCGACCGTTGCTCCGATCGACCGAAACTCGTCGACCAGGTTATAGGTGAAAGAATCGAAGTTGTCGACGAAAAGAACGTGATACTCAGCTCGCATCCGATGTACCCTCCCGCGCCTGTGTGATGGCTGCCAGTACGGCTTCCGCCTTGCGGCGGGTTTCGTGGCATTCCTCGATCGGATCGGAATCCGCGACCACTCCGCAACCGGCCTGAACCCAGGCAAGGCTGTCTTCGACCCAGGCTGAGCGAATCACGATAGCCGTATCCAGGTTCCCCAAGGCGTCGAGATAGCCCACGGCCCCTCCATAAGGGCCGCGCGGGTAGCGTTCCATTTTCCTCAGGATTTGCATCGCCCGGATCTTGGGTGCCCCGGTCAGGGTGCCCATGTTGAGCGAGGCCTGATAGGCATGGAGTGCATCGAGTCCTGCCCGAAGTTTACCCCTGACACGCGAGACGAGGTGCATGACGTGGGAGTAGCGCTCGATGGCCATGAGCTCGGGAACGGTCCGGCTCCCGGGTTCCGAAACGCGTGCTACGTCGTTACGGGCGAGGTCAATGAGCATCGCGTGTTCGGCGAGTTCTTTGGTATTCAGGCGGAGTTCAAGTTCGAGGCGACTATCCCGCTCCACGTCGAGGCTCCCGTCGGGATTCAGCGCACGTCCCCGGGTACCGGCGATAGGCCGGATCTCGACCGTGTGTTCGGCTGCGCGGATTTTAAGCGCGCTTTCGGGGGAAGCTCCGAAGAGGGTCGAGACGCCTTCCTCCAAGTAGAACATGTAGGGGCTGGGATTGAGGCTACGGAGTTCGGCATACGCCTTGAGTGGATCCGGGCAGATGGTCTCGAAGCGGCGGGAGGGGACGATTTGGAACACCTCTCCCCGGTCGATTTCCTTCTTGAGTGCAGCAACCGTGCGGGCGAAGTCCGCGTCCTCCGTGACCACATGGTAGTTTTGGGCCTGGATCCTCCGCGGGTGCGAATGGGTTTTTGCGCCGGGAGTATCCTGAATGACCTGCTCAAGTTCGCTGAGACGGCGTCGTGCACTGAGCTCAAGGTCTGGCGGCGGATGATCGCCGAAGACCACCGTCGTTACGGTGGTCGTTCCGTGGCTGTGATCGATCAGGATACGGCTTTCGCAAAGATAGAAGGCATAATCCGGCCGGTTGCGATCAGCCGAAGCGCGAGGCGGGAGTGGCTCGAACCGGTCGACAAAATCATATGCGAAAGTGCCGAAGGCGTGGACGCTCTCGAGCGCGCGGGGATCTGCACTCCAGCTCCAGACGAGCGAGCGAAGCGGATCCAGTGGGCTCGGGGCGTTGAGGCGGGTCTCCTCATCCAGGTCGGTTGCTCGAACCGGAAGCGGGAAGATGACCCCTTGGCGACTGTCTCCCTGTGCTCCACCCGTCCAGCCGCTTTCGATCAGAGACTGGATCGCATGGCGTCCATTCGCGCTCAGGGGTTCCCAGACGACTTGATTGGCGGCCAATTGGCACGAAACGGCCGTATCAACATAGATCAGACTCTGCGCATCGGCGGAAGCGGTGCGATCCGCAGTTTCAAAAAGCGCACGGGGAAGTTTGGGTGCAGCCGCGCGCAAGTGGCTGAACAGGGTGAGCGGATCCGGAAGATGGGTGAGGCGCCTGGAGAGGATATGCAGCCGGGGTTTGTGAGGCATGGAGCGAGGCGTATTCATGGCATGTGCCGTCCGATCACTTCGGCCAGGGAACGCAGCTCTCGCATGAGACGAGAGAAAGCTTCGGGTGTGAGCGATTGCCGTCCGTCCGACCAGGCATGGGTGGGGTCCGGGTGGACCTCGATCAGGAGACCATCGGCCCCGACCGCGAGTGCTGCCTTGCTCAACGGTGGAACCAGCTCCGCGAGTCCCGTCCCATGGGAGGGATCGACCAGAACCGGCAGATGGGTTTTGTTTTTGAGCCATGCCACGGCATTCAGGTCAAGTGTGTTTCGAGTGGCGGTTTCGAAAGTACGGATCCCCCGCTCGCAGAGAATCACCTGATCGTTCCCGGCATTGACAATGTATTCGGCCGCGAGGAGCAGTTCTTCGAGCGTGGCCGAAAGGCCACGCTTCAGGATCACGGGCAGGGTCTGGGAGCCAACCGTCTTGAGGAGCGAAAAGTTTTGCATGTTGCGGGCTCCGACCTGGAGCGCCTGAACATGCGCCGCAAGGTGCGGCAAATCCTGGGCATCCATGATTTCGCTCACAACCGGTAAACCGTATCGGGATCCCGCATCCGACAGCATCACGAGCCCCTGGATGCCATGCCCCTGAAAGCTGTATGGGCTCGACCGCGGCTTGTAGGCACCTCCCCGGAGGCCATGGGCACCGGCTGCGCGGATTTGGGACGCGATGGTTTGCATCTGTTCCGGGGTCTCGACAGCGCAGGGGCCGCCAATCACGACGAATGCATCACCGCCCACCGTAAGGGATCCGATCGAAACAAGGGTGTCATGCGGGTGGAGTGCGCGGGCAACCCGCTTGTAGGGCGCTTCGTCCCGGATCAGTTCTTCGACATAGGGGTGGGAAGCAAAGCGTTCGGCGGCGTGGGGGGGGCCGACCAGTGCAAAGGCGCGCCGGTCCAAACCGGGTAGTGCCACCACTTCGAGATGGGCATTTTTCAGCTCATCAATGAAGCGGTTCTGCGCTTCGGGATCGAGATCCGGTTTCAGGACGACGTACATGAAGATGGACCCTCAAAAGCAGACGGCCCGCAGAAGCGGGCCGTCCAGAAAGTGAAAACGGAATGCCCGCTAGGCTGGGTTGAGGCACCACCATCCCGATGCAAAGGGGGTGGCAGGACGCGACGTAACGCCCGTCCAAAACCGCTCGGGTACACCGCGAGGTGCAGATCCGGGCTGGCGATAGTGCGGGGCGAGCTGATCAACCATGGCGCCAGAATAGAAACGAATCCCCCATTTGTCAAGTTTCCCGTGTTCCACTCATCCGATATCGCAAAGCCTACGCGATTCAAACGCGATCGTTCTGCTACCCGCTACATCGGTGACGGGTTTTTTTGCGGTATGCTCAACCGGACAGGGGGTTCCCTGTTTTCGAACAGGTTCGATCCTGTCGCGGGGCATGAACCTGGGTTACGAGAGATGAGGAGAGATCACTTTGAACGCTGGACTGACTGGAGGCCTGCCACCGATGTCCCAGCCTCTCGCCCTAGCGGCTTTGGTTCTCAATTACCGTCGTGCGGATCTTACTGCGCGCTGTGTGGCCAGTCTGAGTGACTCTATCCAGCGGATATATGTCATCGATAACTCTGGCGATGTTCAGGAATCCGCACGGCTTGAGTCCCGCTTGGGCGATGGCGGCGTGCGTGATCCGCGGGTTTGTATCCTCAAGCCGTCCATGAACCTCGGCTTCGCCCGCGGCATGGAGTTCGGCCTGGAAGCGGCACGGCGTGAACAGGCATGGGATGCCTACTGGATCATGAACAATGATGCAACCGCAACCCCGGATCTGGTTTCCGGCATGGTCGCGGCATTCGAAGCGCACGGCCGCCGCGCCTTGGTGGCTCCATTCGCCAGCAAGGAGGGGGTCGCCTCGAGACTGTGGTATCACCGTCTGTTGGGGCTGGTTTTGAAGCGTCCGGTATGGGGTGCTTTCCCCTACCTCAACGGAGCGTGCCTTCTGGTTCCAGCACTTGGTCCCACCCCCCGCCTGTTCGATACCGATTTCTTTCTTTATGGAGAGGATGTCGAACTGTCGTGGCGTCTTTCCCGGCTGGGCTTCCCGCTGGTCGAGGTGGATGCCGGATACCATCACGAAGGCCATGCCGCCACACGGGACGGAAGTCTTTTCTATGAGTTCCATATTGCGCGCGGGCATCTCTTACTCGCCCGAAAACTCGCAGCCCATTGGGGTGAGCGCTGGCTCTTTATGATGGGGCGGGCGCTGAGTCTTCCGGCGCGAGCGGGTCTCCGAAGCCTGCGGAACCGCAGTCTGGTGCCGTGGCAGGGTCTTTTCATGGCCTGGTACACTCCCGGACGCGCCCCCGATCCACCCCGCGTCGGTTCCGATTCATTTCGATGACCCCAGAACGGGTTGCAATTCTCTGGGGCGGCGGATTGGGTGATGCCCTCGTCATGCGTCCCGTGCTCGAGGCAGCGTGCCGGCCTGGCTGGCCATCTCCGTTGTACCTGACACGGGTTCAGACCGAAGTGGATCCCCTGTTGGCCATGGGTTTGCCCATTCAGAGACTGCTTTTGCCGCGTGCGCCATTTGATGCCCTGTGTGCGGTGCGCCGGGCGGGTCGCTTCGACCGGGTGTATTCGGGTCCGCACAGCCGCTGGCGTACCCGCTGGTTGGCCCGAGCCGTGGACGCGGACCATCGCGGACCCCTCCATCCGCGAGGGGATTCTCGCTTTCTGGCGGACCTCATTGCTGAGGATGTTGCCGCGATGGGATGGACAGAACGGCCGCCTCCGATCTATGGGTCGCGCCCCCTGTTTCCGCCCCCATCAGATGGGGTTCTGCCGGATCCGCCTCAGGAGTCTTACCTCATCGCTCACCCCGGATGCAAGACCGGATGGGATACCAAGAGTTGGTCGATGGATCGCTGGGCTGCCCTGCTGCAGCGATTGACGGGGGCCGGCTGGCAGCTACGGCTTGTGGGTAATCCGGATGAGTACCAGAATCTGAAAGGCTTGGCAGCGTCCATACCCACCCCCCATCAGGTGACGATCCACACGGATTGGCCGCTCTGGGAGCTGGAGCGCGCGGTCGCATCTGCGAGGGGCGTCATCTGCCACAACTCGGGCATCATGCATATTGCTCTGGCCTACCAGCGCCGCACGATTGTTCTGACTGGCTCATCCGCACCCTACTGGCGGGCACCATACGAGTGGGTATGGAACCTCACTTCGGGTGAGTGCGATCTCGCCTGCAATCGTTATCAGTGCCCGGTACCCGGCTTTCGTGCCCGCTGTATCCGGAATCTTGAAGTCGGGCGGGTGGTCGCCGCCTGTCACGAACATTGGGGTGAGGCGCCCGATTGATGCCGGAGCGAACGCGTCATTTAGGCTCCCGGATGCGCCTCGGTGCATGCGGTTGGCTCTCCACCACCAACACCTCCTATAATCTCATGGGATCCTGCCTTCGAGCGTAGATCCATGCGCATCCATATCCTCGGCATCTGTGGCACGTTCATGGCGGGCATTGCCCAACTCGCCGTCGAGCTCGGTCACGAGGTATCGGGTTCGGATCGTCAGTTTGCGCCACCGATGAGTCGCCTACTGGAATGTGCAGGCGTCCGGTTGTACACGGGTTATGATCCCGAGCATCTCGCACCCGAGATCGATCTTGTCCTGATGGGCAACGTCGTCATGCGCGGCAATCCGGAACTTGAGGCAGCCATCGATCAGGGATTCTCTTTTGATTCGGGTCCGGCTTGGCTGTTCCGGGAAGTGCTCAAGTCCCGCCGGGTCATTGCCGTAGCGGGCACGCACGGAAAGACTACGACAACCGCGCTTTTGGCTCACCTGATGGATCAGGCTGGAGCGGATCCCGGTTTTCTGATCGGAGGAGTTCCGCACAACTTCCCCGTTTCGGCTCGTCTCGGTCAGGGGCGCTGGTTCGTCATCGAGGCCGATGAATATGACACTGCATTTTTCGACAAACGTCCCAAGTTTCTGCATTACCGACCCTGGATTCTTGTTCTCAACAACCTGGAACATGATCACGCTGATCTCTACCCTGATCTCGCGAGTCTGGAGCAGGTATTCCATGAACTCGTGCGTGCCGTACCGCGTGCCGGGCGGATCGTTGTGAATGGACAGGATCAGGCCTTGAGCCGAGTCTTGGAGCGGGGCCTTTACACCCCGCTTACGCGGGTTCTCGGTGGCGCTGAGGCGTGGCTGGCCGAGAGCTTGGATCCTGCCGGGAATCGTTTCCGGATGGATCTTGCCGGGCGTACGCTCGGACCGGTGACTTGGGGCCTTTCCGGCGAACACAATCTGGCCAATGTGCTGGCTGCGCTTGGTGCAGCCGAAGCAGCCGGAGTGGATCCTTTGCGGCTTGGTCCGGCGCTCGCGAGCTTTGGAGGTGTGGCACGGCGGCTTGAGATCGTCGCGACTGGGCGAGGCATCACGGTCTACGATGACTTTGCTCACCACCCGACAGCTATTCGCGCGACACTCGGGGCCCTTCGGGCCGGGATCGGAACCGACCGAGTGGTTGCCGTGTTCGAACCACGATCGAATTCGATGAAGCAGGGGGTTCATGCCGCGCGTTTAAAAGATGCGTTCAGAGACGCCGACGTGACGGTGGTTTTTAATCCAGGCCTGACCTGGAAGGTCGAAGACGCCTTCGATTCGCATGCGCAGATTCTCGATCGGGCCGATCGCATCCTGCCTGCCCTGATCTCAATCCTTCATCCGGGTGACCGGGTTGTTTTTTTGAGCAATGGGGATTTCTCCGGTGAGCGCGAGCGGATTTACAACGGTTTGCGTCAGCATTTGTTAGACTGATAAATGAGCGGATCTATGACGAGGGCTGACTCGGCATGGGATCCGACGCCATGAACCTGATCACCCTTTTCTTCCCTCTGCATATCATCTGGCCCTGGTGGATGGCGCTGCTCACACTGGCCATGCTGCTATGGTATCGAAGGGGTGTCCAATGTCTCGGCTCCCACGTCAAGCCGGTTCCGCGCTTCCGTCAGTTTTGGACCTATGCCGGGATCCTGATCGGGTTTCTCGCAGTGATCCCACCGATCGATTCGGTCGCCGATGTGCTCTATGTCGATCACATGTTTCAGCACTTTCTGCTCGAGATGATCGCACCCTTCTGTCTCGCTCTCGGGGCGCCCCTCGCACCGCTCATCGCAGGCATGCCCGAGTGGATCCGGCACCGGATTTTTGTTCCGGTGGTCCGCAACCGGGGAATGCAGGGTCTTTACCGGTTTCTCATTCATCCGGTCACGGCCGCACTCTTTTTCGCGGGAGTGTGTGGATTCTGGCTGCTGCCCCACCCGTTCGATGCGACCGTGCGTTCAGGTGCAATCGACGATCTCTGTCACTTGACACTCCTGACCGTTGGACTTTTTTTCTGGTGGATGGTCCTGGATCCACGTAACCGGAGTCCGCGGGCTTACCTGCTGCATTTCTTGATTCTCATGATCCTCATGAATTTTTTCATCATCGTCGCCGCCTACATTACGATGACCGGACAGGATCTCTACCCGGTGTACAACCTGACCAGCCCGGCATGGGGCCTTTCCGAGGTGATGGATCAGCAACTCGGAGGGCTCCTGCTCTGGATCCCGGGTTCACTCGTTCATGTCTTGGGTGCGCTCATTATTTTCCGTCGCTGGATACGGAACGACGAAGCGCATCATGCCCGATCGCCCGTTCTTGGGATCGATTCGGTACTTCAGGTGAATGACCGATAGATGCCGCAAGGCAGTACTGGAGTGGGTCCGGTTTGTTGAGCTACAAGATCGGTGCAAACAGTCTGCTTGTCTGCATACCCAGGCGGCGCAATAACGACACATGATCGCAATCGGCAGGTTCAATAGGAGTTGCATGGGCGAAATCTTTGAGCAGCATCGCTGCGACGCGTGCTGCGAATCCCCGGTCGACGATCAGAGCGATGATTTCAAAATTGAGCCGTAGCGAACGATTGTCCAGATTAGCGCTGCCCACTGCGGCAATCTCGTCATCCACCAGAACGACCTTCTGGTGCATAAAACCGGGCTGGTACTGATAGACCCTGATCCCCGAACGGACTGCATCGTGTGCGTATAGAGTGGTGACCAAGTGCATCAGGTAATCAGCACGAGCAGGAATCAATAGCCGCACATCGACTCCGCGCAACGCGGCCAGCTTGAGTGCTACAAACACGGCCTCATCAGGGACATAAAATGGTGTCGCAATCCAGATGCGATGCACTGCAGAGTTGATGGCCTGTACGAAAAACAACACACAAGTTTCGTATTCGTCAGCCGGACCACTGGCAATGATCTGGCAGCGGATGTTGTCCCGCGACGATGCTGGTTTCCATGAGAGCGACGGTATATCGTGAGTCGCCCAATACCAATCTTCAATAAATGCCAGCTGGATACTGGCTACCGCTGGGCCGCGGATCTGGATGTGCGTATCGCGCCACGGGCTCATTGGGGGCTTCAGTCCCATGTATTGATCGCTGACATTCAATCCCCCGATGAAAGCCTGTTCTCCGTCAACGACCACGATTTTCCGGTGGTTGCGAAAATTCAACTGAAAGCGGTTTGTGCGATGATGTGGCCGCAGAAACCGATGGGCAGAAACACCCGCTGCCCGCAGTTCCTCGAGGTATGCGTCAGGCAAGGGATGACTCCCATATCCGTCTACCAGAAAATATACGGGAATGCCTTCCTTTGCTTTACTCAGCAGGCACTCCTTGAGTTTTTGCCCAAGCCCATCGTCCGCCACGATGTAATACTGGACGACCACATACCGGGTTGCTGTGGCGATAGCTGCGAATATGGCCGGGAATGTCTCAACCCCGTCCACTAACAACTGGACACTGTTGCCGTTGCAAAATGGGGCATGGGTCAGCTCGATTAATGTTTTGATGGTCGCAAGATCGGGGCCGGCCAAGGATCCGCTGGGAATGGAAAAATCATTGTTTAGATCGATTTGCTTCGAAATCTCACGGAATTTGCGGTTCTGCGTGCGGTGGGCATAGACGTAGCGACCAAAGTGGCTGCGACCAAACAGGGCATACGGGATGAGCGCAAAGAATGGCAAGAAAGCCAATGACACAGCCCAGGCGATGGCGCCTTGTGAAGTTCGGGCCGTCAGAGCAGCATGCGCTGCTGCGACCCACCCCAGAACATAAATGGCAAGGATGATTAGAATCAGGATTGTGTACATGTATGCAGCCAGCCGACGGTTGGAAAATCCTAACACGCCTACGTGGACACGCTCATTGTTGATTGGAATCCACAAGGGGGAGTGAAGGTGGGGCTCAGTTGGGGTGGAGGGATCTCCAAAACTGTCGAAGGGTAGGGTAGTGTCATGTCACGTATTAAATGTCGGATAAAGACGCTTGAGTTTGACGCGCGCATCTTCGGTCGTGAATTGCCAGTTCACTTTTGCGTGAATCTGGTCGCGGCGCGATTGCCATGCAGCAACCTCCGCACATAACTTTTCCATACTGCCGATGCGCCGATCAAGACACTGGCTGATCATTACATTGAGTTCG
>DAHXNI010000091.1 GCA_027365475.1 Pseudomonadota bacterium
ACCCGACCAGGCGAAGGCGCTCTGGGATCGCTTTGAATTCGTCTACACGCCGAAGCACGGCAGTTGGCTCAACGTCGCCGAGATCGAACTCAATGTAATGATCAGCCAGTGTCTTGATCGGCGCATCGGCAGTATGGAAAAATTATGTGCGGAGGTTGCTGCATGGCAATTCACGACCGAAGATGCACGCGTCAAACTCAAGCGTCTTTATCCGATATCTTATACGTGACATGACACTAGTGCCATTCATCCATATTTAAGTTTTATCTTCATTTTGTCTCGTTGGCTTCAATGAGGCCGCGGCGATTCGCCGCGGATAATACCGAAGCCGGACCGGGCACGTACATGCTGCATGTGCTTCAATGAGGCCGCGGCGATTCGCCGCGGATAATCGTTCGGGGTCAATCAATATTCGCCGTTCAATCCGGTGCTTCAATGAGGCCGCGGCGATTCGCCGCGGATAATTTCGTCCAACAGGTGCAGGCACTCGGGGCCACGGTGCTTCAATGAGGCCGCGGCGATTCGCCGCGGATAATATCTGCGGTGTGAGCAGGCAGTGCGTCAGCGTGTGGCTTCAATGAGGCCGCGGCGATTCGCCGCGGATAATGGTTATACTGCTTTTATCAACCTTTGGAGATGGAGATGCTTCAATGAGGCCGCGGCGATTCGCCGCGGATAATGGGTACAGTTGTCGGTACCAGTGTTCCGGCAGCCCAGGCTTCAATGAGGCCGCGGCGATTCGCCGCGGATAATGTGACTGCTCTGGACTCAGTGGCAACTGTTCTAATCTGCTTCAATGAGGCCGCGGCGATTCGCCGCGGATAATCATTTGCCAGCGGTCCTTGTGCATATATCACGCTTGCTTCAATGAGGCCGCGGCGATTCGCCGCGGATAATGTATCACCAGAGGAGAAAGAGGCCTTCCATCTCACGCTTCAATGAGGCCGCGGCGATTCGCCGCGGATAATATTTTCCTATAATGTCAGAAATTGAAACGCCCAATAGCTTCAATGAGGCCGCGGCGATTCGCCGCGGATAATGAATCATGGTCCCTGTCAAGATGTCGGGCGAACAAGCTTCAATGAGGCCGCGGCGATTCGCCGCGGATAATATTGCCCGTAGCAGTGACCGTTGCGGTATTGGTTGGCTTCAATGAGGCCGCGGCGATTCGCCGCGGATAATTCCGCGGGCGCCCGCGCCGCTATCGTGGCGTGAGTTTGCTTCAATGAGGCCGCGGCGATTCGCCGCGGATAATGGATTGATAATCGAAAACAGTTTATTGATTATTCAGCTTCAATGAGGCCGCGGCGATTCGCCGCGGATAATATCCCACCACCAGCGTAGAATCGCTGGGGATGCCGCTTCAATGAGGCCGCGGCGATTCGCCGCGGATAATCGAGCGGTGCAGCTTTGGCGAGTGGTGCAGCTTCGGGCTTCAATGAGGCCGCGGCGATTCGCCGCGGATAATGGCCGTCACACCGACGGGGACGTCACCCCGATCGATTGCTTCAATGAGGCCGCGGCGATTCGCCGCGGATAATATGCCATCGGTCGAGTCCTCGCGTATTACTTCCCTGGCTTCAATGAGGCCGCGGCGATTCGCCGCGGATAATAGCCGCAGCGCACGATGATCCCATCCTCCGTGTTGAAGCTTCAATGAGGCCGCGGCGATTCGCCGCGGATAATGTGTTTTAATAGCGTCCATAATCATTCGTCTTCCCGCTTCAATGAGGCCGCGGCGATTCGCCGCGGATAATCGATGAAGTGTTAGGCGATACAGGAATGCCTGATGCCGCTTCAATGAGGCCGCGGCGATTCGCCGCGGATAATTGCTGGGCCGCATCGTATGCCGCATTTTTCATATTGCTTCAATGAGGCCGCGGCGATTCGCCGCGGATAATCTTGCAATTTTCTAAAAAGGGGTTATACTACTATTATGCTTCAATGAGGCCGCGGCGATTCGCCGCGGATAATAGCCGCCCTGTCAGCCTTTATACTAAACGGCTTCAGGCCTCTCAATGCGAGAGGTCCAGGGCTCATCGCAAAATCAGGCAGGCGAACCGGCTGATTCCGTATAAGCCCGAACGAATTTACCCGAATTATTAAAGAGCTACGCTATTTCGAGTGCTCCCCGGGGTTTTGGGGATCATTGAACCACTCGCACGGCCAAGGCGAATCACACGATGGTCGGCTCCCGTGCCACAGGATCAAAATTCTTGCCCAAGCTTACCACTTTTGGCCTGACCGTGTCGGCCAGCCCCAGGTCCAGAAAAATCACATGATCTGACTTGTGATGAATCATAACATCCAGCATGGCCACCAGTTCGGCATGCCGTTTCCGGGACAGCCGGCATTGGAATATCGAGAACTGCAACCATTCGCCATAACCTTTCATCAGCTTGAACACCCGTCGCAAGCGTTTGGCGTCGGATATGTCGTAGGCAACGATGTAGAGATGTTCGTCGGTAGTCATCGGGTGGTAAACACCGGGTATTCCAGAATATCGCCAAGCAGGTTGCGGCCCAGCAAACGCGCCTGTAATTCCAGCAGGCGCCGGTAACTGATCCGGTAACCGAACACCGGATGAGTCACTTCCTGGCTCATGCGCCGCTCGAATGTTCCAATGAAACGCTTGCGTCCTTCCGGAGCCATGTTCACGCTGCCAGCGGCGCTGATAAAATCGCTTGGCCGCACTTCACCATTGTTGATCGCCGTGAGCACACTCGAATCCGCAATCAATGGCCTGAACGGCTCCATCATGTCCAGCGATAACGCCGGTCGCCCGTATCGCGACTGATGATAAAAACCGCGGTACGGATCAAACCCCACGGCGGTTAACGTGGTATTCCAGGCACGCACCAGCAGCGCATATGCAAACGACAGCAGTGCATTGACAGGGTCCGCCGGTGGACGCCGATTGCGTGCGCCGAAATCAAACGCCAATGCTTTTTCATCCGTATCCCGCTTCAGCATGGAGACAAACTGACTGAAATACATGGCCGCCGCCGCACCTTCAACTCCCAGCAGTTCCGGCAGACTGGAAACTCTCGCGGTCTGATTTGCAAACCGGCGCAGAGCTTGCAATGCGTTATCGGGTTCTGTATCAGCACGCCAGTTGCGGCGCAGCAAGGTACGGCAGTTGAGAATCTTCGCCCGCACGATACTTTTGGCAAACCGAAGACAGATTTGCTCATCGAAACTGCCGCGATATTGCGCGGTGCGCAATTCAACATTCTTGTGTCCGACGCCCACCGAATGCCCGAGAAACCAGCCACCGTAGGAATGCCAGGAGATGGGTATCTCGCGGCGCATGAGTTCGTGCAGGGTGGGTGTGGTCACATACACATTGCCTATCAACACAAGCTGGGAAAGCTCGACGAGGCGCACATGATTTACCGGCTTGTCCTCCACGGAAATTTCCAGCACTTCGCCTTTCTTGGATACCTTGGCCTGATTGGCCTGCACATAAGCAGGCAACGCTTCGGCTTGTCCCACCGCCAGAGGACGCGGTTCATTCACACCCCGGCGCAGGAAATTCACTTCATCCGGTAGGCAAATACCGACCAGCGAACAACGCGGACACTTAGGGCTATCTTCCAAAGGAGGCGGTGTTTGCCCGCCCGCTGCGATCAGGCGCAGCCCGTTGACGGCTGAAAGCGTTTGAGCGCGGAGTTCATCATCGAACAAAACCAGCACCCGCTCTTTCGACTCGACGAAATACAGGACACCTTCTGTGCAGGTGTAACCGTGTTCTTCGAGAATCAGACCCTGCACGCAAAGCTGTACCCGCTCGGGATCGTAAGCGCCATGAGCGGTATGTGGCCGTTTGCCGCGTTTGTAGTCCACCGGTATCACTTGCCCCGCGTCCGCTTCGACCAGATCCATTTTTGCAATGAGCCCCAACCGATTGGAAGACAGGGTAATGGACCGTGCATGCAGTGTTTCCCCTTCCTCAAGCTCTTCAGGCGAAGGCATGGCACCGCCCGGCTGGTCCACTCGTCGGTGACCGAAGCGGCCTTCTACCGTATCAGCGGAATCCGACCACTCCCCCTGCACCCATTCGAGATAGGCGAGACGCGGGCAATACTGGTATTCATTGACCATCCGGGCTGGCAGCAGCGGCATGTCTGCGGCCAACTCCGGAAACGGGAGGGGAAGTTCCGCCTGAATTTCCACGGCCATGTACACCCCCAAGCCTTCGAGGCAAGCCCAAGATTAAGGAAACTATAGTCAATATTCAGTAATCAGGAATGCCGGGGCCGCTCAGCGCTTGCGCCAATTCTCCACGGGCAAGCCGCTGACGCGACGAAACTCCCGCTCGTTGGATGTGACGAGCACAAGCCCGCGTGCCAGTGCGCACCCCGCGATCAACGCATCATAAGCGCCGATCGGGCGACCCCGCTTTTGCAACGAAGCGCGCAAAGTCGCCGTCGCGCGGGCATCTTCCGGACCATAAGGCAATATCGAGACCGCCTGGAACAAGGCATGCATGACAGGAGCCAGCTTGCGCGCCCTGGTGGGATTGAGCACGAGACCAAACTCGATTTCCATCAGGCTGACGCTCGACACGCCGATGAAGGCAGGGGACATTGTTTTGACGTGCGTCAGGGTATGAGCATTGCCGCGCGCAAAGTCGCTCAACACGCAAGTATCGAGCAGGTACTTCAAGCGAATGGATCCACGTGAGGAGCCTTAAGCCCGCGTCGCGTATCTTCAAAAGGGGGCATATCGGAGATACCATTAAAATCAAGCACGACATTCGGCCAATCGCCCCTGATGTCCTGGTCCAGCAGGCGGGCAAGCGCCTCGCGGATGAGCGCATTCCGCGACACGCGCCGCGCCTTCGCCAGCCGTTCCAGACGCGCTGTCGCCTGCTTGTCAATGTACACGTTAAAGTTCATGGCCGGTTTTCTCCATATAACTGCTTGATATGTTATATCAAGAAAATGCCTTTCCGCGCAAACCATCCGCGCCACCCCTCACTCCACGGGTTTAAACAAGCCCAAACCGAAGTGGCAGGCAAAGCCGAGTGCGATGGGGCCTGAAACGGGTTCAGGGAAAGTCAGGCGCCAGAAACTGCCGAGGCGGTCGGGCTGGGTCATTCCACGGCGACTACGGAAGCGTCGGAAATGAATTGGACGACGTTTCCGATTCTTGCCTACGTTCACTTCGTCTAACGGCTCAAGGATAATCGGTTCGGGCAAACCGCGTTCGCGGCATTCGCGACGTAGCTGGTCCTCAATATTGAAATGCTTCTTGATGTGCCAAGGATGGAGATACGGGGTAACTGATTCCCAAGCCTTACTTTCCTTAGTCAGGGTGCTTCCAATCCCGAGATGGCCGATATTCTCCAGCGCCAGCCGCCATTCACCACCATCGCGGCTCCAAAGTTTTTTGACCCGCTCTAATATCCTCTGCTGTTCGGCATTCATGCCGTCGGGGACATGCAACAGCAGATGATCAATGCAACCGTCGCCGTTGGCATCCCAAGGAAGACAAAAAGCGTGGCCATGACGGTTGCCATCGGGCATATCGTGGCCGGAAAAGACGGCTGGAATGTTGCCTTCTCCGAAAACACGTTTGGCCCGACTCATCACCGCCACGCGCGGCAGGGGCTTGCCGAGGAGAACGAAACTGGTGGTAGTCGCAGTGGGTCTGTCGGCCTTGTGGATGACGCGCCGAGGTTCTAGTGTAGTGTCCAGCAAATAGATTTACATATAATCTGGAAATGACTTATGATAGGGGATGTCCCGCAGCCATGCGCCTTTCGTCATACCGGAGCTTCAGCGTGAGCCGTTGGAGCGGTGGGTGGCGGCTCACGGAACGCCGCAGCAGGTGGCGCTTCGGTGCCGCATTGTGCTCGGTGCGGCCAGCGGCCAGACCGATGTCATGCTGGCCGATGCGCTGGGCGTGAGCCGGCCAACGGTCGCCCTGTGGCGTGGCCGCTTTTTGGAAGCCGGGCCGGAGGGCTTGTGGGAGATCGCCCCCGGCCGCGGTCGCAAGCCCACCTATTCGTCTCGCAAGATCAAGGCGATCGTCCAGGCCACCACATCGAGCAAGCCGCAAGGGATGACCCAGTGGAGTTGCCGGACAATGGCGCACCTTCAGGGCGTGAGCAAGTCCACCGTCAGCACGATTTGGCGCAGCCACAATCTGAAGCCGCACCGGGTCAAGACCTTCAAGCTGTCGCGCGATGCCCAGTTCCTGGAGAAGCTCACGGATGTCGTTGGGCTGTATCTGAACCCGCCTGATCAGGCGCTGGTGCTCTGTGTGGACGAGAAGACCCAGATCCAGGCGCTGGACCGCACCCAGCCCGGCTTGCCGATGAAGAAAGGCCGGCTGGGTACGATGACCCATGACTACAAGCGCAACGGCACGACCTGCTTGTTTGCCGCTCTGGAAGTGCTGCAGGGCAAGGTCGTGGGCCAATGCTTCAGCCGGCATCGTCACCAGGAGTTCCTGAAATTCCTGCGGTGCATTGATGCGGCGTTTCCCGGAGACATTCCCCTGCACCTGGTGATGGACCACTACGGCACGCACAAGCATCCGAATGTGCAGGCCTGGCTGAGGCGCCACCCGAGATTCATCCCGCACTTTGTCCCCACCAGCGCCAGCTGGCTCAATCGGGTCGAGCGCTGGTTTGGCGAACTCACTTCCAAAGCGGTACGTCGCGGTGCTTTCAGCAGCGTCGCCGACCTGCAGATCGCCATCGCCCAATTTCTCGAGGCCTGGAACAAAGACCCCAAGCCGTTCGTCTGGACTGCTACCCTCGAGTCCATTCAAGCCAAGCTCGCCCAGTGCCGCCAGACGCTCGAACAGATCAAACCCGGCTGCACTGCACCGCGGACCCGACGCACAAAGAAACAAATGTAAAGCTAATTCTTGGACATCACAGTAGCGCATCGACCGGGCGCATGTACCGCCCATCAGACCCGACACCAATGGATGGCGTCCCGGCTGGCACGACCCAAACGTCATGGATTGGAGTCGCGGCGGAGGAGCCTGTTGACCCGGCGCGCGATCTCTTGCTGTCGCGGCTTAAACGCAGGCTTCTGCTTTTTGCCTTGTGTCTTATCCGGGTTTTCCAGCAGGCCGGGGAAGTGTTTCCGCACCAGGGACTGGAATCGTTCCATCGCATCCGGTTCCGGGTTCTGTTCCAGCTTGTCGAGCCAGTCTTCGCTGAAGAGCCATGCGCTGAACGCATTCTTGTCGGCTTCCAGATCGCACTTGGCGATGGTGTGCTCCAGTTCCCGCGCCATGGGGCTCAGGCCTTGCATACGTTTCGCCCGTGCCGCGTGTTCCTGTTTTTCTCGTTCTTCTTGTGCTTGTGCGGCGGCAGCCAGATCTGCTTGCTCATCTGCCCTTGTGAAGCGGCCGTAGCCCACGGATGTTTTGGCGCCGGCACCCAACCAGATCAGTGCTTCGCACAGCCATGCGGTCGCTGTTTCACAGTCCTTGATGTCGCCAGCGTCGTTTGCGCGCCGGGGTATCAGCATGAAGGTGAAGGTTTGTCCCTTGTCCACGGCGAGGAAGGGAATCGGGGTGGGATCGTGCCAGTCGGCGGGTGGCGTGGCGGCGCTTTTGTCCTGATAGTACAGTCCGTAGTGCGGGGTCATGACTTCGGCCGCCAGTTGGACGGACGCGGTGGGCAGTGCATCGCCGACGATCACGCTGCCCACACTGGCGTTGTTCTGGTTGGCGGGGCCGAAGATACGCTTGATGTCGCCTTTCTCCACGCCCTGCTCGCGCGCCCAAGCGCGCACTATGCCCTTGACCGAGGAGCCGGGCAGATAGGGCACACCCAGCGTGTGATGCCAGGCGAAACCGTTTTCGATGGGGTGTTCGCGCCCCAGGCCGGTCACGAAACGGCCGTCGGTTTTGAAGCGCAGCAGGCGGCCGGCGCACGCAGCCGTCATTCGCCGCAAACGCTGGTACTGTTCTTCCAGTTGTCTTGGATCACCTACTTTTACTTTGCTATTGGAAAATTCGCCAATCCATTGGGATTTCCCATCACGTGAAACTTCCTTGAACCCTGCATCCCAATGATGAAAGAACTTGTCGTACCAAAGCCCGGCGTTGTAATCGCCCGTCGGCTTTTCGGTATGCAGGCTTTTCGGCAGAGGCAGATTCATCGCGCGTCCCTCCCTTCCGGTATCTTAAGGAAGGCCACGGCAAATTTCTTCAGCCAGACGAGATAGGCCAGTGCCTCGGCATGAGCGTGCAGGTAGGCCTGCTCGCTGCCTTCGGTAATCGCACGGATCAGATTCTGATTGCCGGCATAGGGGGCATTCAGATGATCGCCACACAGCCAAGCTTGCATCTGTTCGTAAAGCTTGTTATGGGGTTCGTCCGGTTCTCCTTTTGCCGCGGATAGCAGCATGGCCAGCGCCTGGCCCAGGCCGTTTTGCAGGATGGTGGCCGGCAGGGCGCTGACATAGCTGACGTAATGTCCGGTGTCCTTGTCCCTAAGCGCATCCACGGCGTGCAGGGCGTGTTCGGCGCGCTGCTGGTCGAGGGATTTCTTGAGTTCCTCCGTGCTCATGACCGCGCCTCCGGAAAGGCCAGTGCCAGCCAGCCCTGGCCAACCGTTTCGTTACCGCCGACTTGCAGGTAAGGCGATTGCCGGAGCGCAGTGGCCAGCGACTCCAGCGCACCAGATACGCGTTCGCTGATCAGCGTGTAAAGCAGACCGTCGGGCGGCAGGCTTTCCTCGTACCAGAGGTTCTTGCTGGTCTTGGTGTCATCATCAAGCACATTGCGGGCCTGAACGGCCAATCCGTAGCGGGCAAACCAGACAAAGTCGTCGTCATGCAACACCAGCAATGATCTAACGAGGCGCGCGCGCGTAGCATCATGGACAATCAGCTTGCGTAACACAGTTATGACTGTATCAGGCACTTTGCCATTGAGTTGAAAGCTACGCTCTTCCAGAATGACGGGGGCTTCGCCTTCGCCCAGCGCTTGGCCGTGCCCGATAACGGTGTCGAGCGCTGGCGTTTTAATACCGATACGCTCCGCATCGCGCCGGTAACGTTCCCACAAATGCGGGCAGGTGATCCAGCGGCTGGCGCCTTGCAGGCTGCGCACGGGCAAGGTCAGCAGGCGGGCGTCGGAAAACAGCAACTGCCCGACGTTGTCCTGCTGACCGAACAAGGTATTGGTATCCGCCATACCTTTCTGCTTGGCCCAGTCACGCAGAGCGCCTTTCAGGCCCGAGCCGGGGATGAAGGGATAATCGGTCACGGCTTCGCGTGCCACCGGCAAATCCACTACCCCTTCACTCTGGCCGCCGCCAACGTGGATGAAGGTTTCCGCCAGCAGGCCGATGAGTAATGTGTTCATTGATTCCCCCAGGTTCCAATGGCTATCCATCCATAGCCCCAGGTGGGGCGCAATCCGATACAGGTGCCATGCAAGGCACGGATGACGTGTTCTTCTTCAACGCCGGCCTGCATAAACAAAACGCTTCCCGGTGCCAGGTGTGGTTGAAGCGGGAGCGGTTGCTTCTTGACCGAATCCCAGCCGCCCAGCATCAGCACACGGGGCAGGCAGGCGCTGACCAGCGTGCCCGGCAGTCCGGGAATGGCCTGCCCCGGCGCGGGCGCCGACGCCAGCGGCAAGGGCGTCAGAACAACAACGGTGTAGTTCAGGTTTTTCCCATCGCGCTGCAAAGTGGCGGGTGAGGCAGGCAAGTCGGGGGCTGCATCCGCCACCGTGATCCAGGCGCTGCGCGCTTCACCGCCAACTGGATGCGGTTTGCGAGGGATGCGGGCGAGGGTTTCCTCGTCCAGTCCTTCCAGCCAGATGCCCAGGGTCACGCCGTGGTGCAGCCGGATGTGTTGCGGTGAATACAGGGCACCTTCTCCCGTGGTGCGGGTGGCTTCATCGCGTGCGATGCCGACTCGGGCTTCGAGGGACCAGAGGCTTTTCTGTTCAACTATCGTATCTGCCGCGGGCTCTTTGCCTTTGAGTGCCGTGGACAACCCATCGAGGCTCAGCCAGATCAACCCCGCCTGTTTCCAGCCGTCTCCCGGCGCGCCGGAAGGCAAGGCAGGAAGCCGGACGGCCTTGTCCAGATCGCAGTCGCGCGCAGGGCCGGGCACAAGCAGGGTCGTCTTGCCGGCTTCGTTCCGCATCAGGTTCGCGGGTGCGAGGTAAAGCGGTTTCACGTGCTGCAGCAGCAGCGGACCGCGAAACCGGAGCGCCCCAAGGTTCTCGCCGTCGCCCAATTTCTGTTTGATGTCATCGCCCCACGATCCCCTGCCATTCCAGCCGAGGCCGCGCGCTACCGCGGCGCGGACGGCGCCCACCAGCGTGGCCGGCGCGGGCGGGAACTGACTGGCGACGCCCACCTGCTCACATTCATCTTTGGTGTAAGGCCGTCCGTCGCGGAAGAAAACCGTATCCAGCGGCTCGATATTCAACAGTCGACTGTGGCCGTTCATTCGTGGACCTCCTTGCCCGCCAGCAGGCGCGCGAGGCGCAGCCCATCCAGTTGCAGGGCTTTCTGTGAGCCGGCCTTGCCATCCTTGTCGCGCTCAAAACCCTGGCAGGCGGAAAACAATTCAGCGATCGCCTCTTCCGCTTGTTCAAGCGTCGGTTTGCGTTCGCGACTCTTCAGATATTCTGCCTGCAACAGACGCTTTACGTTTGGGAAGTTCTCCAGCTCTCCTGCGTCGGCCAGCATGGGATAACGGGTTCTCAGCTTGTAGAAGAATCCGCTGCCGAAGCGGTCCGCGCTCACGGCATCGGCGAGTGACTGCAAGCGCTTCGTGAATTCTTCGCCGTTGTCATCGGCCCAGGTGCTCACCCATTCCGCCGCCTTGCCGGAAGCCTTGAACCAGGCCAAGGCAATGGAATCGCGCCCGTTCCCGTCCTTGGCCACGCCGTCCAGTTGCCGGCGCGCCTCGGCCAGCACTTCGCGCAAAGGCAGGTGGTAATGGGCGAAGACGACGGCCACCGACGCCGTAAAATCCGGGTCGTTGAACGCTGTTCCGTAAGCTTCATGCAGGCTCATGGCGCAATCGAGGGCACGGTCATAGGGCAACAGCGCCATGACGTCATCGCCGCCAGCATAGAGCGTGACGCCGTCGTGCGCTTCAACACAGCCGGCAACGTTGCGACTGAAGCGGGCCAGCGCACATGAAATGGCATCCGGTTTGCCCGTACTCAGATGCTTGCCCAGGTTGTCGCCATCAAGCAACAGCAGCGCGTAATAAGGTTGGACGGGATGCTCTTTCTGCAGTTTCTTCAGCTCTGTGCACAGCGATTGCCGCGCCTCTTCATTCTCTGTCAGCGGCGTGTCGCTGGCATTGGCCAGCGCCGCGGGCAGGAAGAAATTGCCGTCCAGCCAGGCCAGTCTTTTCAGGGATTCCAGGCTCTTGATGTGCATGCTGCGCTCGCCTCGCACGGCTTCCCCGGCGGCCTCGATAACGTGTTCTTCGTATGCCCGCAGTTTCTCTGTCCGCTCCAGATCGCCGGCAAAGCCGCGCAACCACGGGATGGCCGCCATGTAGGCCGTAGAGGGCCAGTTGCGGACAGCCTTGGATATTCCATCCGGCACCCAGCGAATCGATTGTTTCGGGTCTTCCGGTTCGAGTTTCGGGAACAACCGCTTGATCAAAGCAATCGCGCAAAGCCGTTCGTTCTCGCGCAGTTCCAGACGCCCGACTCGGCTCCCGAGCGCGTTCCAGAAATCATCCTGATTGCTTTTTTCGTGCGCACGGACAAAGCCCGACAGCTCCTGCCAGTCGCCCATCAGGGTGCAGTGATCGCCCCCTTCCGGTTCGGGCCAGCGGTTGCGCCAGTTCTTGCGGGCATCCAGCCAGCGGGCGTCGCTGCAGTCGCCAGGATCGGCGCCGAGCACCCAGGATATTTCCCAGAAGCCGTTGACCTGCCGGTCCCAAATCGCACGCGTTTCATTGCCCCGCGCTTGGCTACGATCCACGAATTGTTCCCAGACGGCATCGGCCAGCTTTCGCCAGGCGTCCCGCATGGCCGTCTCGACCCGGTGTGCATCAAAGGAGTCAGGCACCGTTGCCTTGAAACGATTGGGCAGCGAGCCGATCTGCGGGGTAGGATCATGCGCTAACGGCTTGCCTTCGATAGCGGCTATAAGCGGATCCGTAATGGTGTCCCCATCGGCAACGACCGGAAAGACGACGCGACCGCCCTGCCTCCGCACCTCGGCCATGGCCTGCCCTGCCAGCCAAGACAGCAGAAACGATCCCGCCCACAAGTCGCGCGTGCGCCGCGCCTGAGCGACGAAGCCCTGCACCGGGCCGAGCGTGAAATGGAACAGTTGGGAGTTCATGTCCGTGCTCCCGCATCGACGAAGGTCCGTGCGATCCGCCATGTTCCGGACGGTTCATACTGACCCGACAGGAACTTCCCGGGTAGAAACAGCGCCAGCGGTATGGCCTGCGCTCCTTCGGGCTGGTGTACATGCAGGAATACTGCCCCCGCGCGACGTTTCCTCGCATTTCCACCCGCATTTTTTCGCGGAAGACCGAAACCTTCTCTTTGACCTTTATCCGACAAATTGCGGATAGCCTTCCGATAGTTTTCGGCCAACCAGCAGTGCGCCTTCTCACTGTTTTCGCATGGTTTACCAATCAGACAACCACTTTGTTTAGTGAAAGCCGTCCAGTCTTTCAGGCCGCAGCCGGAAACCAATAGGCCATCGGTAGCTTTCTTCAAAGATGGCTCGTCTGTTGGCGCGCGCCATGGCTCGCCGTTACCGGTTAATGTTTCCAACGTCAGGCTGCCCCATCCGTTGCGTGTGCGGCTCCCCAGTCCGCCGAAAAGGCCCAGCACTATCAGCATCTGGCACAGGCTATCCCGTTGCTTGGCATCACAGCCTGGGCAGGACAGTTGTACCGTGAACCATCCGCCCGGCTGGATGTACACGCGTTCGGTTTGCCCAGGTTTGTCGATCAGTCCATAGCCGACGTAACTCTGCCAACTGTTGCGGTTGAACTTCTGCTGGTTTTTGGTATGGAACCGTGATTCGGCCAGCCGCATCCGCACGTGGCTGACGCCTGTGCGGGTGCTGCCGAACAGCCTGTCTTCCTCGTTGCGTAATGCCTGCACGCTGTCAAACTGTTGCGCGGCCATTGCACGCCACCAGAAGCGCAGCGCGCCCTTGAAGCTCGGCAGACGAAACTCGGCCTGGTTCGGGTCCGCACCGCTCAGGAACATGGGTGTGACGACACGGTATTTCGCCGTGAAGGTATGCACGGGTTCAGTCATTGCCTTCATCTCCATTGAATTCCTTGTCCAGCCAGAACAACTCAGATTCGACCCAAGGATTTACTTTTTGCTCCTCTTGCGTTCTTCTGTCCGCGAGTATGAAGCGCCGGCATAGTCGTTGATCATTGCGTGCTTGCTCAAATAACTGCTGCACAACCACTCCCATCAGAGTAGTACCTCCGGTCAAGTTGACCAGCACTTCATCTGCATCCAGACAATTTTTCCTTGTCTGTTGCAAAAGCGCCTTTATTTCACTCGCACCATTGAATGGATCTTTCATGCCGAGAACGTTAGGGGTGCCTGAAAACCCAGTCCGCTGCAACGCTTCATTGATGCCCGGCTTGGCCTGCTCCGAACACAGCACCAGTACCGAGTTCGGCCGCGTTTGCTTGATAGCTGAATATAATACGCCCGGGCTCATGCCGACAGGGGTGATCAACAGGCGCCCCTTGCTGCCGCCGAACGACTCCCAAGCGTCATCTGCACCTTTGATCCTGTACCAGAACGACTGTATCTGCTCAGACAGGTTGGACTCCGGTTTCGCCACGTCTTGCTTCATACCGTGGTGGGCAAGCTGATTACGTTCCTTTCCGAGCTGATCCCAGAATGTGCCCCAGCTTTTCTGCTCATCCGACAAGCTGTCACGCAATGCGGGCTGATTCATGGCGCCCAGTTCGCGCTCGATCTTCATGCGCGTGGGTCTATCCAGCCAGTGCTTCGGAGGGTCGCGATGCAGTACCCCCAGGGACACCACCCATTCGCGCATCAATCCAACTCCGGCCGAAAACTGGCCGCGGTCAAGGTACTGGTCTATCAATTTCGCCTGACGCCGGAGCTCCTCCCGGCTTAGCGGGTACAGCTTTTTCCATGCACTCTTGCTTTTGCCATTCTTCAAGTCATCGCTTTCAAAGCGCAGCGGTGCCGCGGCTTCCAGTACCGCTTCACCCAGCTCTTTGGCCAAGGGCACGTTCAGACTGGGCATGGTGTCCAGAGGACGATCTTCCAATGCGTGACTCAACTTGCCCGCCGCCAGCCCCAGTTCCAATGGAAAACCGGATTCGTAGTGGTACGAGAAGGTGCCCAGTGCTTCCGCACAGGCTTGCGACGGGCCACGTGAGGAATCTTTCGGCAAACTGTTTTTTACGTCTTCGAACCGGGCGGCCAGCGCCTTGGTAAACCCGGTCTCTCGAAACACTCGGACCGCATGGAACCATTGGGGAAGATCCAGCAAGGGCTTCAGATCAATAAGCGGCTTTGTATCTCCCTGGCTTTCGTATTTTCCATACCAGGCATCGACGATCTCGACGTTGCGGAAACTGGACAGGTAAAGCGCCAGTGCATAGAAAACAAACGGGATATGCCTCGGGCCATGCGTGATATCCAGCGTCAATCTGGATGCCGGGGCAATGTTGTTCGCTACGTTGCGGATGGTCGCGGAAAGTTGTTCGCTATTATCCCCATCAGGAATGTCCAATCCTTCAGCCCTGACACCCAACGATTCGACCTGACGCGCAAAATCTTCCCAAACCGTTTCGCGCGCTTTTTTTGTCAACAGGCACAACACCTTGTCTGGCCGGTCATTGGGATCCTGCAATCGCAACCACGCTAATGGCGCATGCTCGGATTGCGTAGTTTTGTCGCCGAGCGCATAGGTGGTCCGTTTAGGCTGCGTTCCCAGTGCCATCAGCAACAGATGCGGCCGCGAATTGTTTTCCGTCGATATCATGCTCATTTGTCCTGTTCCATCGGCTTGAACAGGCCAAGCCCGAAATGGCAGGCAAAGCCGAGCGCCAGCGGGCCTTGCGCGGGCTCGGCAAAGGACAGGCGCCAGAAGCTGCCCAGGTGGTCGGGCTGGTCGAGTCCGCGGCGGCGGCGGAAGCGGTGGAAGTGGATCGGACGGCGTTTTCGGTCTCTGCCGACATCCACTTCGTCGAAGCTTTCCATGACGACCGGCTCGGGCAGCCCGCGTTCACGGCATTCCCGGCGAATTTGATCCGCAACGGTGAGGCGCTTCTTGACGTGCCACGGATGTAGGTACGGCGTCACGGATTCCCAGACGACGTTTTTTTGCATCAAATCTCCGCCCGCCTCGATGCCACCGAGACTTTCCAGCGCCAGCCGCCATTCGGCGCCGTCGCGGCCCCAGATGCGGTCGAGCCTTTTCAGCACACGCTGCTGCTGCGCGTCCATGCCGCCGGGCACGTGCAGCAATATCCGGTCGAGTCGGCCATCGCCGTTGCTGTCGTGGGGCAGGTAGAAAGCGTGGCGGTGGCGATTGCCTTTCGGCATGTCGTGGCCAGAAAAAACAGAAGGGATCTTGTCTTCACCGAACAAGCGCTTGGCCTGGCCCATGACGGCCACACGCATCAGTTCGCCGATGCGCAACGTTTCCTCCACGCGGGGTAAAGGTTTGCCGACCAAAATGAAGCTGGCCATAGTTGCGTCTGGCACCTTGTATTTGGAGATGGCGTAGCGCGGGCGCAGCGCATCAACAGGACGCAGGTAATTTACTTTTCGCGCTGCTGGCGGCTGGTTCCAGCCTTGCTTGCGCAGATCGGCCGTATCCACGCTAAGTGCATCGAGCAGCTTGTCCGGTAACGTCTTGCCCAGCTTCTTGGCAGCTTTCTTGTCGGATAGAAAGCTTTGCCGGAGGGTGCTGTATTCTGCGGCTGGAAGCGGAGCGTAGAGTGTCACGACTTCGCCGTAGATTTCGCCGGTTGTCGTATCGACTGTCTCCATACCGGGTTTACAGTTGGCTTTGGCGCCCTCGGCGATGCGGTGTGCTTCCACCCAGGACTCGGCGCGGCCCAAATAACCCATGACGGTCAGAAGATCGTCCAGCAACGCACGCTGCTCTTCGGGAAGATCTAGAGTGGGCCATACGACCATCAAAGGATCATTCGGATGAACGGCTGTGAAGGCATCGAGAACAAGCGATGTCTTGCCGGCGGCGAACTGCGGCATGTAGTGACGGGTGTGACTGTGACTGGCCGCGGGCAGTGTGTACTCAGGCAACTCCTGAGCCAGCGATTCAATCAAACCAAGCAGCGTGGATTCGTTATGCTTTCCAGTGTACTTGATCTTGTGATGCCAAGTGGCGATCAAACTACGCAAGATGCGCCACGGCTCGGGTGGCCAAGCCACGGCACCTTCGTTGACGTGCCTGCCCCACGGTGTGGCGTGATAACGCCCTGCTGGGAAGGTGAAGGAGAGAGCAAGCATGGCTCACTTCCTGTAGGTAACGGTGGTTTGTGTGAATTGTGCTTCCGCGCTCGCAGCCTTGATAAGATCGGGCAGTGTCTGTTCCAGATCGGCAAGCGTAGGTAGCTCGAAACCTTGAGGCCGGTGCACTTCTACGTTTTCGCATTCCAGGTCGCACGCAGTACGCAAACGTAGTCCTTGCTCCAGAAAGGCGCGAATCTTGTAAAGCGCCAGAACTGTCAGCAGCTTGTAGACGGGATCGGAAAAACCATAACCGCGCAGCTGTGCCAAATCCAAGTTGAAGTAAGCATGGATTTCTGGCGAGACGAATTCATCACGGGCGAAGGGGACATTTCCGAAACCTTTAGATGTGTCGCCTGACGGGTTCACCGAATCGTTTTTTACGCCACCACTCGCAGCAATATTACTGTTGCTTGCTTCTACAAATGCCGAAAGTGCGCGCGGCAAGCGCAACCGGCCACCGGCAAGTTCCTTCTTTGCCAGAAACACGCCGTGCAGCAAGGCATTCACATCCACCCCCAACAGCACCTTGGAAAGCTTGCGCAAGTCCACGATGCCTTCTTCCGTGTCGGCCAGTTCATTCTTGAGCTTGTCAAAAACGGTCTTGTCCTGGCCTTCCAAAATATACGGCGAATTGATCCGGTGCGCTTCCAGCACCGAGTTGGTCAGCGGTCTGCCGTCTTTGTCATTGACCTTGATGACAGACAGTCCCTTGAGTGGTTCTACCCAGTTATCGGCCACCTTGTCCCAGCAGACGGCCTCCATGCGGTTGGCCATGCTTTGCGCGGATTCCACCAGCAGCATGGGTGTGCCGTCCGGACCGTCGTATTGGGCGGCGCCGATTTCCGGGAAGCCGGTGGGCTGGAAGCGCGTGCCCTGCAGTGGCTTCAATTTGGCCCTGAGCAGCAGACGTGGGGCGTTGGTGAGTTTGGAAAGATCAAGACTCATGGTGGTTCTCCTTGAATGAATGCAGCGACTCAAACGGTTTCGGTTTCAGGTTCGGAGATTTTCAATACTCGGCGCGCGAGCGCGCCGGTGGCGCCGTAGCGCAGCGGCATCAGGAGCGCGGCGGCGGCACGGAGCGGATCGACATTGCCCAGGCCGGGCAAGTCGTTCATGGCGAAAGCCGGGAACAACCCGGACGCACGCAGTCGTCGCCATGCGGCCTTCACGGCACGGTTTTCGTGATTACCTGAGGCAAGTTGCGCCAACATGCCGGCAGGCACGGGCAGGTGATCGTCCTTGCTCATCCGGCTCAGGCTGCGCAAGACACGGTCTGGTGTCAGCGCTAGCTTCATCAAACTAAAAGCTGCCGGTACGACGCCTTCGCCTGCGCGCTTATCCGTGTCTAGCGGGATACTGCACAGGCACAAGCCAAGCAACAGTGCGGCAATGCGTTCATCCATGCTGTTTTCGCGTAAGAAGGTGTCGATGTCTTCCAGCGTGGCACCTGCCGGGCTGTCAAGCGGTTTGTCCCGCATTTCCAGTTTTTCCATGAGCCATAAGCGGTGTTCGAGCAGGACACGCATGGTGTCCACCAGCCGGCCTTTCTGTCCAACGCAGATGCGGACCTTTTCGTTGGCATCCGGCGTCATCCATTGTTCGAACTTGCGATGCACCGGGAATAGCTGAGCGCGCAACGGTAGCGGTTCTTCACCTATGCCATGCAGGCTGGCCAATGCTTTAGCGATGCGGAAGGCAGGCGTGCCATCGTCGGCGGTTTGCACCCACTGTTCGGAAAGCTTGGGAATGGGTTGTATAGCCTCGCGCGCTTTCTGGCTGTTCGACAAGGCAGACTGAATTTCGCCCAGTAGTATCAGCAGGGATTGCGCTTCCGCCTTGCTCGGCTCACGGCCCGAGAGTGCGAAAAGTTTATCTTCCAAGCGTTTGCGCAGCATCCGGAAGCGGTTGGCCGTATTGTCGCCGCGAGTAAACTTACAAAAACGATCCAGCCAGTCGTTCCGGTCCAGATCATCCAGCCAGCGCGACTGCGGCTCATCGCTTACTTCCACACGTGACAATGGCGTTGCCAGGTAGGCTCTGCCGGAACGCATCAAGAGGCCGAAGCGCTGAAAACTTTGCACACCACGGTACCCACCCAGATGCTGCACAGCACGGACGAAATCCAGTGCGTCGCGCGCTGGTTTCTTGCCCAGTGCTACACGGCCTTCGGCCATCAACGCACGCACTTCCGCATAAGTGGCGGCTTGTGACCAGAGTGGCATCCATAACTCACCGCGGGCATTGGCCGTGTCGCCTTCACCTAGACTGCCCGCCCCGGCGCCTACGGCGCGTACAGTAAACGGGTAGCTCAACACCCCCAATGGATCTTCGGCGTTGCGGCGCACCGCGGCCGCTGCGAAAAGCAGGGCGCCTTCGATCATTAGCACGAAGTCCCACGGGTTAATGGCTGCATCGCCTTCGAAGCCGGTACTGGCATTGGGGCCACCGGCGTGCCCCGGCGAGAACTGGCCTATGTTGTTCTTTGTCAGGTTCGGAGCACTTGTGCCAAAGAGGCTCGCCTGCAACCAGTCAGTAGACTGATCGGGTGGTTCGCTGTCAGCGGTTCCTAATACATCCAGAAGCCGCTGCATGAAGTTACTTGTGAAGTCCAAGTTTCCATCGTTCCATCCGGTCCCAAGCATTGGAGGGTAGTTTGTCTTTTCCCTGGTAACGGCAAGACCGGCATCCATTGCCTGAATGCATTCATCAGGCAGTGTTGCTCGCAGAGAGAGGATGAAATCATCCTTCTGTTTCCCGCTGTCCGGTGAAGTGACGAACTCTGCTCTTTGCACAGCAAGTTTTGCTTGGCTAAGTACTTGTCTGTAGACGCCAAGTCTTTTGTTTTTGCTGTCTAGAACAGCAGCCACTACTTTGGTAGCTGCGGTTTCCTGGTCGTAGATGCCAAGCTTTTTCTTTTTCCCAGTGGCAGGGTCTTTCTCCTCTTTGGATTTGCGTTCCTGGTAATAAAAGCCGCTGCCGCCATTCCAGGGCGCCATGATGGGCGTCGGCTCATAGTCGTTCAGGAAAAAGCTCTCAATGTTTACGCGATCCAGCGTGGTACGAAGCACGAACCGGTCGCTGCGCCAGAAGCCGCGAGTTTCCGGGTATCTGGCCGACAGCAGGCGAAGCACGCCCAGCGCCTTCAAATAGTTGGCAAGTGGGGTCGGTGTGCAGCCGTCGAGCATGATTTCATTCATGGCCTGCTCCTTGTTGTTCGGCTGCCGAGGCTCGCCAGTCGGCCAGGCGCACCAAAGTCTCCAGCCAAGCAAGCTGGAAGGGACCGTATTGATCCAGCAATTTCAAGGTGCGTTCAGTCCAGGAAGCACCTTGCGCTCCTTCGCCGATTTCCATCAATGCGAGTTTCAACGTAGTTTCATCGCTGTGTTCGCCATCAAAATCCAGCGCGGGCAGCACATCGCTATCCCAGATGCCACGGGCGAAACGCTTGATTCCAGGTTCGGCTTCCTCGGTAGGCATGGCGCGCAGGCTCATGCGCACCTTGCCGTGGTGGGCGGCTATCAGATAAGCAATTATGTTGGCATCGGGTTCGCCATCGTGCTGGGCCAGCCATGCCAGCATCGAGGCCAGCTCATGACGGAAGAACTTCCGGCCATGGCGGCCGCGACAGGGGGATTTGGCGAGAAATCCTGCAGGTGCCTTGTCGCAAGAGTGCATGGTGGCGTCGAATACCTTGTGAGTCTTGCCGAGGTCGTGCCAACGTCCAGCACGAATGACACTGGCATCGTTTTTGGCTTCGCCAACCGCCGAACAGAGTCTTTGTGCCTGAGCGGCCACATGTCCCAGATGAGCTGTTAGCGCGATAGCTTTGTTCTGACGTGAGCGCCAATCTTCGCCATAGGCATTCTCCGGCATCGACTTTTCTGGAGCTATCGCTACTACCCGCTTATTGAGGCCGGCATCGAAACCAATGCGTTCGTCATAGCCGCCATTCGCCGCTTTCAGGAGCAGCGTCATACCGGGCCGTGGATTACGATCAAGCTTCACCCATTGATCACCTAGTGTGTCCCAATACCACGCGCCACGTTTGTGAATGTCTGTGGCCTGCCCTATGGAGATTGGGCACAGTTCGGTGCGCACAGCCTTAACTTGCGGCTCGGGCTGATTTGGATTGTCATCGAAATCGCGCCAGAATACTTGTAGGCCCGGCTGGCCGCTGTCGCGAATGTAGTCAGAGATATCCACGTCGAACCCGGACAGATCGGGATCGGTGTTGAAAAGATCCAGCAGATCCTTGCGACGCAGTACGGCGGTGAGCGGGTGTGCCTCGTCCGTTGCTGGAAGGGCTTGCGGACTGGCGTTTGTCAACTCGTTCAGCTTGTTACGCGCAGCAGCCAGTATTTCACTGGCGTAAGGGAGCGTGTCAGCGTCGTCCTCGATATTGATCCACAGTACTCGCGCGCCGCTGGCATTGTATTCGCCATAGCGGTTGCAACGACCGAAGCGCTGCACCAGCGAGGACCATGGCGCCAACTCGGTAACCAACACTTTGGAAGACATATCCACGCCGGCTTCAATGGCCTGCGTAGCGACTACGATACGGTTGGTGCTTGCTTCGTCACGCAGGCGACGCGTTTGAGCAGCACGTTCTGCGGCGCGGAAACGAGCGTGAATCAATAGGTCGTGCTGACCAGGGCGCGCCGTCTGCAACAGCCGAAACAGGTCTTGCGCACGATCAACGCGGTTGACGATAACTAGCGTCTGGGAATTGACATCATGCACGCCCAATATTGCATCGCACAGTGCTTGCAGGTAGGCTTTGCGCCCCTTCTGATTCTGCGAATCGCTAGTCAGGCCGACATTGGCACGAGCTATGGATTTGACAGCCGCCAGACGGTCACCCGCTTGCTGGCGGTCTTCATCACCAATACTCAATGTGGTAAATGAATCGAGATGCGGCACCAAATTCACTGTACCCAACCAAGTGCGGTTCAGCGTCGCCGATACCCATAGCGAGCGGCTGTTCTTGGCCAATGGAAAGCTGCGCCGGAAGGCTTCGAGTTGGGCCGATGTGGCCAACCCCGCACCCATCAGCTGAACTTCGTCGAATACCCACAGGCAGTCGTTATGAAGTAGAGAGAAGTGAATGGGCCATTGATAGCGACTCAGGCCGTAACCGCGCATCAGCGCACGTGAAAGCAACATATCCTGCGTGCCGATCAGAATCATGTCTTCTTCAGGATATTCGGCCCACGTCTTGAGGTCGTCCGCACCGCCCATCAATACATGCACGGAAACTTTTCCTTCACCGGTTTCACCGAGCACGCCGATGTTTTCCAGCCACGAACGGATATTGTTCTCAGTTTGCTCCACCAGCACGCGCATCGGCAGACAATAAACGAGTCGGCGCGGCGTATCTGAATCTTTCTTGATCTGCCGCTTCCACAGCCACGCCAATACCACAGCCGCGGTCTTGCCCATCCCAGTCGGCACATCAAGCAATTCGGGCCATTGTTCTTCTGCAAGCCGACGTTGATATTCAAAGGAGGCAAATTTGTCATCTTTGCCAAACGCTTTCCTGAAAAAATCATCAAAACTCATGTGGTTCTATCCCAATCCTACATTCCGCACTCTGATCGGACATCTCTCCGCGTAAAAATCTACAGTGTCAACAATATGGCAATTCTATTCTTCTGTCCAAGGCCCCGGCGGCCATCTCAAATTCCACGAGCGGTGGCCGGGTCAAAAGAGGTGGATCCCAACCCTTGGACAAAATCTCCGGATTCTTAGGCGGATCATCCGCAGGGTTGATCAAGCGGCCTGTCCCAGAGATGCCCCAGCATAAGCCCTGCCACGATGTCCGTCGGTCCATAAGCGCCTGATGACGTCTGCCATTGTTGTAGAAATCGAAGTATTTGGACAAGAGAGAGTCTCTTCCAACATGAAATGAGTCTGGAGGGATACCCGGTATTCTACCGGACTTTGCTTGCCACAAAGTGCTACATATGCTACGGTACACCCCATGAACAGAATCATTACCCAGCGGGAGCTTCGCAACGAATCCGCGGCGGTGCTCCGGGAAGTCCAAGCGGGGCAGACGCTCATCGTGACCCGCAACGGGACGCCGGTTGCTGAGCTTCGACCGATTCAGCCACGCCGGTTCGTGCCGCGCGCAGCAATCGCCGAGGCCGCCGCGCGCGCGCCCCGGATTGATGTCGGCCGGTTCCGTGCCGATCTGGACGCCGTAAGCGATCAGTCCGTCAATGGCTGAGCCGAGCCGGGGTCTGCTGGATACGTCGGTGGTCATTGACCACGACATCCTTGATCCGGCCCTGCTTCCGGATGAATCCGCCATCTCCTCCATAACGCTTGCGGAACTCGCCGCCGGTCCTCATGCCACGCGCAACGCCCAGGAACGGGCGCGGCGTCAGGATCGGTTGCAATGGGCCGCCACAACCTGGGATGCGCTGCCGTTCGATACCGAAGCGGCTCGACTGTACGGCCGGATATTTGCCGCCACCCGGGCTGCGGGACAGTCCAGCCGCGCACGCCTGGCGGATCTGCTCATTGCCTCCACCGCAGCTGCCAACGGCCTGCCGCTCTATACCCGCAACCCAACCGACTTCGCCGCTCTCAAACGACTCATCAAGGTCATCACGCTCTGACCCTTTCCGCGAGCGCATGCCATCAAGTGCTTCCGTATTCGCACGGGTCTGAACAAACCCAAACCGAAATGGCAGGCGAAGCCGAGTGCGATGGGGCCGGAGACAGACCCAGGGAAAAGTCAGGCGCCTATCTGCGTGCAACGCACAGGTAGGCCGGAAGCTTCATGCAGATCCGGCTGGTTCAAGCCGCGTTTGCCGCGAACCGACAGCGGATGATTGCCACGAGTTTCGGGAACGGGAACAATTGCTGTTGGATGTCGGTCATGGGATGGCGCGTCTGTCCAGGCCGCATTGCCAAATAATTGCTACCCCTGCTTCACGTGTTGTGCAATCCGCCGCTCGAATTCATGCGCATGCTCCGGTGCTTCCTTGGCTGCAAGCAGAGGAGCTAATTCGCGGCGTACCAGAGCCAAGTCGAGTTTCGCCCCCTGCCGCTCCAGAATGCTGGTGACATCGGCCCAGTCCTTGTTACGCCCCGCAAACGTTTTCATCACCAGCAACCCGGCCTCGACCCGCCTTTCCCCCCACTACAACTGAGTCTGCTCCGGATCTGACCCAAAACCCGGTAATTTCCCATGGATTGTGACTTGGCGATTTGCGAATCACCAGGTATTGGTTTTCGTAGTAGTGGGGATCATCCTCACCACATGAGCTTCATTCGTCGCCGCCGCCGGGGCGGCTATATCTATTTGGAAGAGGCCGAGAACGTTCGAGTCGGCGATCAGGTGACGCAACGGTTCATTCGTCACGTCGGACGCGAATCCGATGGCGAGAGAATTCTCTCTTGCTCTATCTCCAACGCCGAGATTGAGGCGGTGAAGCTGTCGGGTCCGTTGCTGGTTTTGCATGCATTGGCCGACGCTATTGAATTGTCTGGGTTGTTGGGCGAGTACGCGAGCGAGATTCTCGCACTGGTCTACGCTCATTGTCTGGATTACCGAAGTTTGAATCACATATAGTGGACCCCAAATTGTGGACCAGTGGTTTAGATAGGCTGTCATGCTCTTAACCAGGAGACAGAGGTGATGAGAAAACGATTCAGCCGAGAGATCAAGGCCGAGGTGGCGCTGGAGGCGCTGCGTGGCGAGAAGACGGCGGCGCAGCTATCGTCGCAGTACGGTGTTCACGCGACGCCAATCAACGCTTGGAAGAAGCGGGCACTTGAGGAGTTGCCGGAGCTGTTTGGGCACACGGCGCAGCGCGACCGCCAGGCGCAGGAGGCCGAGCGGGATCGACTGTACCAGCAGATCGGAAAATTGCAAGTGCAAGTGGAATGGTTGAAAAAAGTCCACGCGGCTGGGCTTGGGATGAATGCCAAGCGCGCGCCGATCGAGCCCGCACACGCGCAGATGAGTCTGCGCCGCCAGTGCACGCTCCTCGGGCTGAACCGCGCCAGTTGGTACGCTCAGGCCGGGCCGCCTGTGGGCGCCGCTCAAGGCAGCGGCATAACCGGTGGAGAGTTTATCTGGCTATATCCTGATCTCCCCATCGCTAAAACCCTCAGATTCCCCAGCTCTATAGTACTTTCGTCAGCACTCACAACGTACGTAAATCGGAAGGAATGTGCGCAGGGATATCGAGGTCTCCGATCGTAAGGAAAATGGGGTCTTCAGGCTTTCGTGTGGGTAGCCCATAAAAGCCTCATGACGGGCACCCCGGCGAATGAGATCGTCCAATCCCAGACCGATTTCCGACGAATTGGACAGCGCTGGCTGCTTTTCGATACCCTGTTTCAGGGTGGCGGGTCTTAAGGTTTGGTTGCCAACCCTGACAATCGGATTCTCAATCGGAAACTTCCACCGCTTCAACTCCCGCAAGGCCCGGGAGGGCTGTACAGTGCTTTCCACGATAACTCGTACGAGGAGCGACATGACCCTTACCGACCGCATCGAGATCAACCCCAAGGTCATGCTGGGCAAACCCGTCATTCGCTGGACACGGGTGACTGTCGAGCTGATTCTGCACAAACTGGGTGAGGGCTCCACGGAGGTCGAGCTTCTGGATGCTTACCCGCAACTCAAAAGAGAAGACATACGGGCCGCCCAGTCGTATGCGGCCGATACCATGGCCCGAGAGACTGTGGTACTGAAAAGTCACGCGTAATCCGGGCACCCGAAGCATGCACTTTCTCGCGGACGAAAGTTGCGACTGCACGATCATGCGCGCATTGCGCACCGCATCATCAGTTCCGGCCGGTGAGTCCTGACGTATGTTCCACCGTTCATCCGCTTTGCCACCGAAGTCACCCCGATCTGGTCGTTTTTTTATGACGCCGCGTGACATCGGCCTATTCCTGATCAGTAGCCGCACCGACGCCAAGATCAAACGCCTGCGCTGCTACCGCGACGCACAGCAGACCTTCGAAGCGATTTACCGCGGCAACCATGACCCATGGGCTTCGGCCTCGACACGCTATCGGTATCAACGGCGCAAATACGATACGTTGATTTCGCTGCTGCCCAACCGCCAATTCGAGAGGGCACTTGACGTCGGTTGTGGCACTGGCGTGCTGACACGACAGCTGGCGCCGCTGGTGGGGCAAGTTGTCGGTCTGGATATCGCTCCAGCGGCACTCGAACTGGCTCGCATACAGTCCGTGCAGCATGCTAACCTGCGCTTTGCCCAGTGTGACGCGCTCGCGCTCGACGCCGCCCGCTTTGGTCAATTCGATCTGGTGATGGTCGCCGATGTTTTCTACTACCTGGCACCGCTGGACGATGCCGTATTGAAGCGGCTAGCCCGGCAGATCGTGAGTCTGCTGGCGCCCGGTGGGCATTGCCTGCTGGCGCATCAGTATTTCTTCCGTATCGACGCACCGTCGCGTCTGACTCGGCGGATTCACGATGCCTTTTGCTGGGCACCACAGCTCGAATGCGAAGCGGAATATCGCCGCTCGTTTTATCTGGCGAGTCTGCTCAAGCGGATTGCCCGCTGATACGTTCAATCGCGCGCAAACACCCAGAATACAACCGCACTGAGGCTTTAGCCGTGGCAAGATTCAGTTGGGCGCCGTATCATCGGCAAATCCGCCGGAGTCCATCCGGCAGAACCTGATGTAGAGAGCTTGATCCGATGTCGGGGTGGAATCCGCGAATCGTTAATTGGGAGCTCGTTGCGATCTACGGAAAACTCGCAAGGTTGTTGAGCAACACCGGGATGCTTTCGAATTCTGAGCATCTCAGAGCCTGTGCGGCGTCGTGCGGATGGGCCCGGCTGCGCAAGCGCTGGCTGAGCCCTCCATGGCCATATCGGCATCCGTTCCGTTGTCCCGCCCAGCCGGTCGAGCACGACAAGGCGGCCATCAGCATCATGGCTCACGGGGAAAGCGCGCGTGGGATCGCAAGACGCTCTGGCATCCCCAATACTGGGCCCCGTGATCGTCAATTTCTGGTATCTGTTACGATTTCATCGCCGACATGTCGATCTGTGCGTCCGTCGCTTTCTCTGATGAAGCTCGGCTGGCGCTCGCAGATTATCCAAATGTTGTGAAATGGATCACCCGTGTGCGCACGCAGCCCGGTTTGCTCCACAAGATTTACGACTACTCCGAGGATACACACTCAAACCGGGGGTTTTCCTGATCTGAATCCGGTTGATTCTGTGCCATAGCCTTGCCTTTGTTCGAGTGAAAAGGGGGGTGCTTGAGGATGATGGTGCATGAGCTCATGCTACTGATCTATAAACAAAAACGTTGCAAGCGCTTGATTCAGAAATCGGTCTTTTCGCTCTCAATCATCCTGAGGTCGGTGGTTCGAGTCCACCCGCACCACTAAACTGAAACTGAATTGGTGCATTGCAGAGGTGCAGTGATTAGTGCTGTTTGTGTACCGATATGCAGCCATATTGCTACTCAGGCGACACAGATCGTTGCACTGTGATCTTTCACCCATTGAAAAGCGGAGGATGGATTCCCGGGAATCGCGACGCCCCTGTGACTTATGCTGTCAGCTCAGGTGTATAATCACAGACAGGTTATGGTTCAGCTAAGGGGTTGAAATGATGACCGAAATCATGTTTCTCGTGGACGAGGTGCCCGAGGGCGGTTATCAGGCGCGTGCGCTGGGTGAATCCATTTTTACCGAAGCGGATGATCTGGAAAGCCTCCATATTCGGGTACGCGACGCTGTGCAGTGTCATTTCGACCAGGATCAGACGCCAAAAATCATTCGCCTCCACTTCGTCAGAGATGAAGTGATTGCCTTATGAAGTTACCCCGCGCTGTAAGCGGGGAAGCGCTAGCCAAATCCCTCCAGGAATTGGGATATCGACCGACGCGCCAGACGGGTAGCCATGTTCGGCTGACCCGTGATACCCCGGATCAGCATCACATTACAATTCCCAATCATGATCCGATACGAGTGGGCACGCTATCCGCCATTCTGTCTGATGTTGCGTTGCGCTTGAAGATGCCGAAAGAGAAGTTGGCTAGACAGTTATTTGAATAATCGACGCGGTGATCGCGTCTTTCATGATTTTGTCCAGATTGAAGTTTGCGGATAGCGTCCGCAGAGAGCGCAAACGACCTAAGGGACTGTGAAAAAATAACATAGACATTCCGCGGAGTTGGCAGTACACTCCGTTGCATGGATCTGCGAGAAAAAACGCTGCGCGAGAAGTTTGCGGTGATACTGCCGCTGATGAACGAGAGGCAGCGGCGGGTATTGGCTGCGGTCGAGGCGCGAGGGTACGGACGCGGCGGCGTGCAGGCCGTGGCGCGCGCGAGCGGTATGAGTCGTCAAACGATCTACCGGGGACTTACGGATTTGGAGGCGGGCGCGCCCTCCGAACGGGTTCGGGCCACGGGCGGGGGTCGCAAACGGCTGAGCGCACACCAGCCGCGGTTGGCGGAGACGCTGGAGGCACTGATCGAACCGACCGTGCGCGGCGATCCGCAGTCGCCGTTGCGCTGGACTTCGCGCAGCACGAGGAACCTGGAAGCGGCGCTCGCACAAGCCGGATACACCATCAGCTACCATACGGTTGCGAATCTGCTGCATGAGCTGGACTATACGCTGCAGGGGAATCGCAAGCGTGCGGAGGGCACGGTGGATCCTGCGGATCGGGATGCGCAATTTCGCTACATCAGCGACCAGGCGAGTGCCGCGTTGCGAGGTCGCCTGCCGGTGATCTCAGTGGACACCAAGAGAAAGGAGCTCGTAGGAAACTACAAAAATGCCGGCCAGCAATGGCGCCCGAAAGGAGATGCGATCGAGGTGCTCACGCACGATTTCCCCGATCCGGAGGTACCCAAGGCCGTGCCATACGGGGTCTACGACATCGGTCAGAACACCGGTTGGGTCAACGTGGGGATGAGTTCCGATACCGCCGAATTTGCGGTCGAGAGCATCCGCCAATGGTGGAAACATATGGGGCAGCCCCGTTATCCGCGCGCCCGTCGCCTGCTGATCTGCGCGGACAGCGGGGGCGGCAACGGGTATCGTCTCCAGCTGTGGAAGCGCGAGTTGCAGGCCTTCGCGACGGAACAGAGACTGACCATTACGGTGTGTCACTTTCCGCCCGGCACGAGCAAATGGAACAAGATCGAGCATCGCCTGTTCTCCTTCATCACGATGAACTGGAGGGGCCAACCGTTGACGGACTATCGCACCATCGTCCATCTCATTGCCGGGACGAAGACTCAGGCAGGGCTCACCGTCAAAGCGCGTCTCGATCGCAGGATATACCAGCGTGGAATCAAAGTTTCGGCGCAAGAGATGAAGGCTCTCGCACTCGAACCCCACCCCTTCCACGGCGAGTGGAATTACACTATCAGACCCCAACGGTCTTCGGCGTAACTGCTCAGGTTATTATTTCACAATCCCTAAGCTCGTGGTGAGGTAGGGCGTCGCAGTGGTCGGCGGTTCGAGTCTACTACCCGTAGCCACCCAGGTTTATTTTTCCAAAGGCAGATACAACGTCATCGGCCGATCAACGCATGCTGTGCATGCGCAGTGTTCGTAGAATCACTTTGCTTCCCCATCTTTTGCATCCACAATCGGAGCATTAGGCTCCTACATCCCGCTTTGCTTGTTGACAACGTACCACTGCTAAAACCCATGAGACATTTCCCATGGCCCTGTGCTTTTTGATCCAGTCGATAAGCCAGTTGTCCCATCCAGAAGCACGGTATCGGGTAACGGGGAAACCGTTTCCGATCCGCCTCAGATATCTGGTCGAACTTCCACCTGGGCAGCACTGAGCGTGTAATCGCCCAGAACTGCTGAAGGTGCGTTGACATCCACCAGTACATCGGTTTGGGAAATGCCGCGATCGCGATGCTCTTGGGCAGTTGCACCAGGTCATCATTGAGCGGGGGTTTGCCGCAGTCAAAATCCGCGCGATCATGTATTTTTGTGTCGAGACGTTGTTCTTCAGGCACGATGCACTGTCTGATGCGCGAGCTTCAAAGCGTCTCCCAGATGGCGGTTGGGGGCAAGCGCGCGGTCCAGTGCGTCACTCAGTGCTGAGAAATCATGGGGTGATAACGTTAGCCGTATTTCCTGCTCCAGTTTCAGGTCAAAGTGGGGGGTGGCGACCACGGCACATTTCCCAAAAGGCGCGCTGGAGAGAAATTTTGAGCGCCGAATGATTAAGCAGGTTCAGCCTCGCAAAGTTGATGCGAATCCGGGGGACCCCGGCAGGTCACTGTGAGGGCGTTCGCGGCGACGTTCTCTCTACAAGTTGTGCGCGGAGAGGAAAGTTCAGTCCGCGAGAGCAGTGAGCCGGACAGCCGTTCCATAGGCCGTGATTTCCTCCATCACTTTCATCTGTCCGGCATCAAACTCGCCGGAATCGAAGCGCATCGCCAGAACGGCGTTGGCCCCCATGGCTTCGGCGTTTTTAGAGAGATTGGCCATGGCATCCTCGCGGGTCTGATTGATCATGCGAATGGCACCACCCTGTTTGCCGCCGAAAAATGCTGATATGCGACTCAGGGTGTTTCCCAGCACATTTCTTGAACGGACGGCGGTGCCAAAGGCAGTACCGATGATTTTTTCAACCCGATAACCTGGGCACGTGTCCATCGTGACGATCAAAATATTCATGGAGGGTCTCGATTGGATATTGGCACCAGTCTAGGATAGTGGCTGCAAAATGCCAAGGGAGATAAACATCGCATGTGTGTGCAATGACAACGGTTGGGGACTTTTGTGCTGGTCATTCGCAAAGATCGAGACTGAGAACGAGACACCTCGCGCACCGCGCGGATCGGTCATGGAATGACGCGATTCGTGTGCGGATCCAGAAAAATGGATTTTACGTGTCGGGTCCGATATGCTTTTACCGGTTGAGGTCGAATAGATCGTGATCGGAGAAGGCCGTGATGACACCTGAAGAAGCCTGGTTGGTTGCCTTAGCAGGTATCCTGGTCCTGATGTCTCTGTTCTGGTGGATTCACCTCCGCAAAGCCAATGCCTCAATCGTCGATATTGGCTGGGTACTTGGGATCGGTCTTGGATCCATTTATTTGGGTTGGATGGGCCCGGCGCCGCTTCTTCCGCGTTTCATCATGACTGGAATGGTGGTGCTCTGGAGTCTTCGCCTCGGCATCCATTTGGCGCGTCGGGTTTGGCGAGGGCCTGAGGATCCGCGCTTCGTCGACCTGCGCAACCGCTTTGGGGAGAAATCCGATCTCGCTTTTCTCGGGATTTTCGAGCTTCAGGGGCTAGCCGGGGCAATCTTTGTCCTGCCGGTTCTGTTTGTGAGCTGGAGTCCCGGATCGGTAGATACCAGCTGGCAATGGGCTGGCGTTATCGTCTGGCTGATGGGCTGGTATGGAGAAAGTCTGGCCGATTTACAGCTCAGCCGGTTCAAAGGGCGCGCCTCATCGGCCGGGCAAGTCTGCCGTAGTGGGCTCTGGGCCTATTCACGTCACCCCAATTATTTTTTTGAATTTGTTCTCTGGGTGGGCATCGCGCTCTACGCAACCGGCTCCACCTTGGGTGCCTGGTCGTGGGTCTGCCCCCTGCTCATGCTGATCCTCCTGGTGAAGGGCAGTGGTATACCGCCGACAGAAGCACAGGCCATCAAGACGCGAGGCGACCTTTACCGTCAATACCAAGAGGAAGTGTCTGCATTGGTCCCCTGGTTCCCCCACAAATCCAGGCGCGGCTGAATCTGGAAAGCCTGTGTCCAATATCGGGTTCTGAGCGCCTCGATCCGCAAATCACCGGTGTGGCGAACAAGTGCAGGTCGGGCCGCTCTCTGTCACCCGGTGAAATATCCAGGCAACACCTCGTCCTGGCTGGTCGGTGGGTTGTCGTGGACCAGAGCCGACTCGTTGGTGACGATGATGAGCCCGGCCATGGGAGTCCCGAAGCCGTGGACGGTGGGGCGTTTGACCGGGACATGGATGTTGCCGGGTGCTACCTTCAGCATGGCATGGACGGGACAGTAGTAGTAGTAGATCCCCGGATGACTGAAACGGATGGTGTAGGTATGAACCGGATGGGACGGCCCCGGAGTTCCGAGCAGGCTTCCATTGAAATGGAGGTTCGCTTTTCCGGTGAGCGGGTTGTAGCCCAAAACCATGTGGATCCCGGTGTCCTCGTTCACGAATACAACCGGCTGCCCGGGTTGAACGGCGACAACGTTTTCAAGGAACATGTTCGCGCCATTCATGTGTATGTAAACCGGTTTCAGCAGTGGAGCGGCCACCGAGTAGCCGGCTACTCCGGCAAGAAGGAATGTCACGAAGAGAACCATTCCCTGGCGAATAGATTTTCCGCGCGGACCCTGAGTGGCTTGCATGGCTGACCTCCGACGATGTGCAGTGGGCACCCACTCCAGCTGGGCTTCGAACTGATCTGTCCCTGAACTCTGATTATAACCCAGGGAGATCGGGTGCGAACCCAGGGATGCCGTATGCCACGATGGGTTCAATTGTGTGGCGCACAGACAAAACACACTCCAGTCCGTATGGTATTGATTGGGCGGGTGGATGTTTCACTTCGATCCCATGCAAAGGATACCGCCATGACCCAATCCGTCACCGGTGTTGATCTAAATTCGCAGCCTCACCTGCGAACTCCATTCTGGTTCGGGATGGCGGAACGGGGCGTGTTCCCGGATTGGATGCTCCGTCTGGGTATCCGGGTCTTGCTGGGATTGCGTTTGCGAGAAGCCGGCTATGGGGGGATTGAAGGGGTAAATGGCGCGACTTCAGGATTAGGTGGAAGCCCTGCACAGACCGTATTGTTTCCATTGAGATGTTCGAACCTGTCCGTAACTACGCAGCCCTTCTCGGTCGACTGTCGGAATGGGGGCGGGGTCAGGCCCTTCTGTTCGTCCATGTCTCCTGCCACCGGAGCTTTGCCTATCCGTTTGACGCATCGGGTGCAACCGACTGGATAGCGCTAGCGTTCTTCTGGCTCAATCGCCTGGAGAGTGGACGGGAGTGGATACTTGGGATATTCAAAGATGCGAATGGCACCCGTCTAGCTCGGCCGTAAATCGCACGAGGGTACCTTTTTTGTTGCCTTGCAAGATGCTTTTTTGCCTATCGGAGCGGTCGCGAGTGGTTTGCGCACCAACTCCTCTTCCGTAAACGTTGAGTGTTTGAGAGAATAACCGCTCACCCAGTGTGTGAGTGAGCGCAGACGAAAGTCTCGTACACTTTCCGGGAGGCTCAGGAGACTCTCACATGTGGCAGCGTATCGTCGTTTTTGCCGTGCTGGCTATCACCATCGCCTTTCTTGTGTGGGGGCGTTGGCGCTATGACCTGATTTCGATCACGGCGCTTCTCTGTCTTGCGGTCACAGGTATTCTGCCTCCCGCCAAGGTATTCGAGGGGTTTGCGAGCCCGGCCGTCATCACCATCGCGGCCGTGATGGTCGTGGGTCGCGCACTCTGGAGCGCCGGCATGATTGATGCCGTGAGTCACCTCATCACCCGCCATGTGAAGCAGCCACGGTTCCAGTTCATGGCGCTCACAGGGTTGCTCAGCCTCTGCTCCACGGTCATCAGCGATGTCGGTGCGCTTGCGGTTTTCCTTCCGATCGCCGTACAGGTTTCGAAAAAACAGGAACGCCCCCTGGGACCGGTCCTCATGCCACTTGCGTTCAGCGCAATCCTCGGGGGGATTGTGACTCTCACCGGAACCACGCCCAACATTCTGATCTCAAGTTACCGGGCCCAGGTTACGGGACATCCCTTCGGATTTTTTGCATTCACGCCGGTCGGTGGAGTCGTTGCGCTGGCTGGACTTTTGTTTCTCTGGGTGTTCTCGACTGTCCTGCTCCCCAAGCGACTCCGCAAAACCAAGCCGGATGAATCGGATCACACGTCATATCTCACAGAAATCGTGGTGCAACCCGATTCGCCGTTCGTCGATCATGCGCTCGGCGAACTCCATGAGGAGATTGATCTTGATTTTGTGATTGCAGGTGTGATCCGGGACGAAGCACGCAAAGCGGCAAATCGCTACCTGAGGCTGCGTGCAGGGGATATATTGCTTATCCAGGCTGCTCCAGAAGATCTTAAGACCTTTCTGGATGCGTCGAAAATGCTCTTGTTGGAACATAAAGATGTCGCCGAGCGGTTCCAGCCATCGGACGAAATGGGCTTGGAACAGGTGATCCTGCGGCCGGAATCCGCTCTCGTGGGACAAAGCGCGCTGTCGCTCAATCTGCGCCGGCGCTATGGCATCAACCTGCTTGCTATCTCCCGCCAGGGTGGTCGTGTAACGACTCGTCTTAGTGACACCAAACTCCTGCCAGGAGATGTCCTGCTGCTGCACGGTGATAGGCAGGTGCTTGCGGAGCTGATTGGCCGATTCCGGCTAGTGCCCCTGGCGAGCGCCGAAACGCGCCTGATCAAACCCACTCGGATTCTCTCCGCGCTTCTGATCTTTGCCGCTGCGGTGACGGCTGTGGTCATGGGCTGGTTGCCAGTCGACGTCAGTTTTGTAGCGGCGGCAGTGCTGATGGTAGTTTTCGGCTACCTCTCTTTGCGCGAGCTTTATGAGAGCTTGGAACTCCCTATTCTGGTTCTTTTGGGTGCGTTTATATCCATCGGCGCCGCTTTCCAAAGTACCGGTGGTGCCGCCTGGATAGCTCATCTCGTGCTCGAGCTTGGCCGCAGCTGGCCGCTTGCAGCCATTGTCGGGCTTTTAATGGTGATGACATTGGGGTTTAGTAATTTCATCAACAATGCGGCCACCGCAGTGATCTTTGCGCCGATTGCGATCAGTGTGGCGCATGGACTCGGCGTATCACCCGATCCCTTGCTGATGGCAGTCGCTCTGGGCAGTTGCTTGCCCTTTCTCACGCCCGTCGGCCATCAGTGCAATGCTTTGGTGCTGAATCCCGGCGGCTACCGTTTTGGTGATTATTGGAAACTCGGATTGCCGCTTTCCCTCTTTCTGGTGCTGGTCGCTGTTCCCATGATTCTTTGGGTGTGGCCGGCCCGGCTGTGAGGCTTTCCGGGCTTCTGCATTACCCGGATCCGGGGGGTGGCGGCCTTGGGGCGAGGGATGGCTGCCCGGTCGTGCGGAGGTCATGGTGGAAATCCGTTTCGTACCGTGACGCGATATGGTGGATGTCCCACACACGGGTTGATGATTGGGCGGACTGAGCAAGACGCTTGCAGAGATCAGGTGCGTTGAGCAGCCTGGTAATGGCCTGTGCCAGTGCCTCGGGATCTTGGGGAGGGATCAAAAGACCGTTTTCTCCATCTTCGATGATGTCCGGGATGCCGCCCGCCGCGCAGGCGATCACCGGCAGGCCGAAGGTCATGGCCTCGACGACGGTCATCCCGAAAGATTCCAGATGGGAGGGAAAGACGAAGATGTCCATGGCAGCGAAAGCCACCCTCGGATCCAGGCTTTCCCCTGTGAAATGAACCGTGCCCTCGAGTCCCAGTTGTCGCTTGAGGGTCTGGATCTCCCGGAGAAAGCTCTGCTCGAGCGGTTCGGAATCGGCCCCCCCCGCGACCAGCCCCTGAATGGATGGATCCTGCTTCATGAGGGTATGCATGGCGAGAAGGTATTCACGGTGTCCTTTCATGGCAGTGATGCGCCCGAGCATTCCGATCACGGTCTTATCCGGGGCGAGCCCGAGTTGGATTCTGGCCTCCTGTTGGCTCAAGGAGTGGATGGTGAAATGCTGGTAACGGATTCCGGGGGGCAGGATGCGTACCCGATCATCCGATATCGGGAGATGATCGCGGATACCACGGGCCACGTAGCTAGAAATCGCATAGATGCGTTGGGTTCTTCGATAGAGCAGGCGGTTCAGAATCCCGCGGCGGGTATGTTTGAGCCCCATGTGCCGGGTGAGATAGAGCAGGCTCTGAGTCTTAGATAAAGATAGCGTGAGGGAGAGCAAACGGAGGCTTTGGCTGTCATGAGCGTGGACGATGTCGGGCTTTTGGCTCCGGATCCAGCCTCTTAGCCGCACGATGTCGAAGATGCGCAAAAGACCCTGACGAGAGTGAGTCAAGACTTCAAGCCCGTGAGTTCGCGCTTGGGACTCGATGCGAGTGCCGCGAGGAAGATAGAGCGTCACCCGATGGCCACGTTCGTGCCACGCGGCCGCAAGCCAGATGACTTCCCGTTCGAGCCCGCCCCAGGAATGCGAGTCGCAGGCCACGAGGATGCAAAGCGGAGCCGATCCGGGATCCGGGCGGGGCGGAGACAGGGACGCAATGGCTGGGTTGATGGTGTTCATGCTGTGGGTCGGGTCGGCTATCCCGCCCCCGAGACTAACGTGAGCCGGAACGGCTTTCAAAAGCTGATTGTAATCTTGGAATGGACTCGTGGGGGATCATGCGCCAGCTTCCCTGAAGTTGGACCGGCGGCTGTCCGAACGGTGTTTGAGGACGCAGGCTGCGTGGGGGGCGTCCCGGCTCACTTGAGCCCGTGCAGGGTTTTTTGGTGTAAGATCAATCAGGTAGTCGTCCCGCGCCCTCTGCGAGGGAAGCTCGCAGGGTTGCGGAACCGGCATCACGTCACACCTTCCAATGAGGTTCTCAATTATGATGATTACAACGACAGAACAGGTCATCGGATACCGCGTACGCGAAGTGAAAGGCCAGGTCTTTGGGGTTGTCGTCCGTAGCCGTGGCATTGGCGGCAACATCATGGCGAGCCTGCGCTCCATCGTCGGCGGTGAAATCACGGAATATACCGCAATGCTGGAGGAAGCCCGGCGCCATGCCATCGACCGGATGGTGAAGAATGCGAGCCTGATGGAGGCCAATGGTGTCGTGATGATGCGCTTTGACTCTTCGGAAATCGGTCAGACCATGAGCGAGATCGTGGCATATGGTACGGCGGTCGTTCTCGAAAAGGAGTCCTAAAACATGTTGCGCGCGGTTCTCATGACCCTTGCGGCTGTATTGATGATTGCCGGATGCGTTCTGCTCTTTACAGACGTATGGCAGTTTGGGATCAATGTCCTCGTGGCCGGTGGCATCCTCATCGCCGCTCTGGCTTTTGAGCGCTGGCGTTATCGGTCAATGTCTGTTCAGCCGGATCCCACCTGGCAACGGACGGGCGAGCGCTTCTCTGGGGCGGATGGTGAGGGGGATGTCGATGTCTACTATGACCCCTCAACCGGCGACCGCCACTATGTGGTGGGCCGTGATCCTCTGCCTTGAAATGATGGAGCACGGAGAAAAATCCCTGCCCGGATTTCGGCCGAGAGCCCATCATGCGATACACTGAGTCTCGGAACTTTCCCGGGGCTCCAGAGTCGAAGGTAAGTCGACTTCGTCGATCACCCCGTTACAGTGGAGTCACTCAATTATGAAAAAAATCTTCCTACCCATTCTCCTCGGTGCTGCCATGTTGACTGTGACACTGCCCGCATGGGCTGCCAGGTCCCATGGTCCATTCCGTAACCTGACCTTTCGAAACATTGGCCCGGCCGTGGCTGGCGGGCGCGTGACCAGTGTCGTCGGAGTTCCTGGAAACCGGAATCTTTACTTTGTCGGCACCGCAGGCGGTGGGGTGTGGAAAACGACCAATGGCGGGGACAGCTGGCAGAACGTTTTTGACCATGAGTCCACCATGTCCATTGGTGCGGTCGCGCTTGACCCTGGACATCCGGATTGGGTTTGGGTCGGAACGGGAGAAGCCAATCCCAGAAACGACATGACCAATGGCGCAGGAGTGTATTTTTCGCCGGACGGTGGGAAGACGTGGGAGAACATGGGCTTGAATCAGGCGGGTCAAATCGGAGCCATTGCGGTCAATCCGGATGATCCGAGCAATGTATTCGTCTGTGCCCTGGGGGATGTCTGGAAGCGGGGACCGGTGCGGGGAGTTTTTATGACCCGTGATGGCGGCCGGACCTGGAAAAAGGTTCTTTATCTCAACTCCCACACGGGATGTTCGGACATTGCTTTTCAGCCGGGAAACCCGAAAGTCCTGATTGCAGGCATGTGGCCGCTTCAGCGTTATCCCTGGTTGCTGGTGAGTGGAGGACGTTCAGGCGGGCTTTACCGCTCACTGGACGGCGGGCGCACCTGGAAAAAACTGATGCACGGTCTTCCGAAGGGTCCGATTGGACGCTCCGCTGTGGCCTTTGCGCCGAGCCAGCCGGATACCGTTTATGCCGTGATTCAGGCCAAGGGTGGTGTGCTCTGGGCCTCCCACGACGGGGGATCGCACTGGCAGCTCGTGAGCGACAACCACAATGACGATGTGCGGCCGTTTTATTTCACTAATCTCGCGGTCATGCCGAACAACCCGGAACGCCTGTTCATGCTTTCCATGAAACTCATGGAGAGTACCGATGGCGGGAGAACCTCGTTCTACGCGGATCCGGGCGTACATGTCGACCATCACGCGATCTGGATCGATCCGCATGATCCCGACCGGATCATCCAGGGCAACGATGGCGGGGTGTATCTCTCGACCAACGGAGGAAAACACTGGCGGTTCCTGGGCAATCTCCCCATCGAACAGTTTTATCAGGTCGCGGTGGCCGATCGCATCATGCCCTTTCTGGTCTGTGGAGGCCTGCAGGACAACAATGCCTGGTGTGGCGCCTCGAGCGACTACCGGCGCGGTGGAGTCGTGGGCGCTCAGGACTGGTTCCAGATCTCCGGTGGAGATGGCCAATATGTGGTTCCTGCACCGAGCGATCCGAACATCATTTATGCCACCACAGATGATGGCTATCTCACCCGTTTCAACCGGGTGACCCGTCGGGCGCGGAGCATCAACCCCTACCTTCGGGATGAACTGACGGGGGACATCCTCTCAGGCAAAGTGCTTGCCAAACAGAAATACCGGTTCGACTGGACCTCTCCGATTGCGGTTTCCCCGACCGATCCAAACAGTATCTACATCGGCGGCGACGTGGTGTTTCATAGCACGAACGGCGGTCGTCACTGGGCCGTGATCAGCCCCGATCTCACGCGTGATGTCAAGGCCAAACAGGGCCCGACCGGAGGGCCCGTGACCAAGGATCTTTCGGGTGCCGAGACCTACGATACGATCCAGTCGATCACGCTCGCACCGACCAATCCCCATGTCATCTGGGTCGGGACGGATGATGGATGGGTCTGGGTCTCGCGCAACGACGGTGGACACTGGACGAAAGTCACCCCGTCGGGTGCACCCCAGTGGGCCCGCGTCTATCACGTCACTGTTTCCCCGTTCCATGCGGGGACAGCCTTTGCGGCTTTCGATGCGCATGAACTTGGCAATAACCACCCCTATGTTTTCCGGACCGACAACTACGGCCGGAGCTGGCACCGCATCACACGCGGATTGCCCGACGCCTCGGTTCTCGTGGTCCGTCAGGATCCAAATGATCCTGGGTTGTTGATGGCCGGAACCATGCAGGGTCTTTATTACTCACAAAATGGCGGTCGGCTCTGGAAACCACTCCATGCCAACCTGACGACTGCTGCGGTTTTCGACCTTCAGTTCGTCAAACCGTTACACAGCCTCGTTTTGGCCACGCACGGCCGGGGTATCTGGATTCTGGACAACCTGAGACCGGTCGAGGAACTGACTCCGGCTGTTGCCCGAGAACCCTTCCACCTGTTTCACGCATCGAACGGTTATATGCTCTACGCCAGCCATACCAACGGCGTGGGTCCGGCACACTTCCGAGGGCCCAATGCCACGACGGGTGTTGTGATCAGCTACTACCTGAACAAGGCACTCAAACCCAACTCCAAGGAAAAGATGCGTCATGAGACGCCGGTCAAGATCGTGATTGCGGACCCAGCCGGCCAGAAGATCGACACCCTTTGGGGTACGGCCAAATCTGGAGTCAATGAGGCGGTCTGGAATCTCGTTTACAAAGGCCCCACCAAGCTCCAGTTGATGCCCCAGTCGCACGGGGGGTTTTTCGGTGGAAACTTTGGCCCGCGCGTCGTTCCGGGGACTTACCGCGTTGAGGTGACCACACTCGGCAAGACAGAGGATACGACTGCCCGGGTACTGCCGGACCCACGCTATTCGGTTCCACTGGCGACCTATCGGGCCAATACCCAAGCCGGACTTGAGATGCGCTCGAACCTTTCAGCACTCAATACCGTTCTCAATCGTACCCATGCGATTGAGGTGGGGCTGGATGCCGTGATGGCACGCGCGCACCAGGATGCGGCCTTCCGTCATGCCTACCCGGCGCTCATCAAGGAAGCAGGTGCGCTCAACAAGATGCTTGGAAAATTTGAGGCGCCGCTCTGGAACCCCAAAACCCAGCATACGGTTTCAGAGGACTTCCTCCGTCACTATACCCGTCTGCACATGCATGCCGCTGCGTTCTATGGCATGACGGCATTCGGTTGGGGCGAGAAGCCGCGAGCACAGGTTCAGGCATTGATCCGCCATGACCACCGTCGCATCGGTGGGGTCTTGGCGACCTTCAATACCACGATCCGGGCCGCAGTCCTGCACTGGAACCGCATGGCCTATGCCCAGGGCCTGGCCACGCTACCAATCGGCCAGCCGGTGACCTTTCACAAGGTTCCAGCTCTGCCCGAGCTCTGAAGGGGGGAGTCTGCCCGATTGAGAGGAAAGCACTTGAAAGCCCGCCGTCTACTGACGGCGGGCTTTTTTCGTTCTCGGGTGAAAAGTTGGAGTCTGGTCAGTCCGGAATGGAATGAACGGAGTTGACTGCCTCTTCCTCGATGGGCTCGTAAAGAATGCTGGGTGTGTCGCCGCTCCGGTAATAGGGGCGTCCGGATTGCAGTTCGACGAGTGCACGGTCACGTTCTTCACGGCTTGCGTACCAGCGATCGGCCTGGAAGTCCGGCCCCAAAAGGTGAGGGGCGGACATCGGGTCCGACGGATCCATCTTTGCGCGAATACCGAAACGTTTCATCAGTGTCTCCGTGATATCCCGGCGTTCAGGCCGGGGAGGTAAGGCGACGGTTTTGCACCGCCTCCGGTTAAGTTGAGTGCCAGTCTTTCCCGGCTGCCAGCCCGTAAGGGCCTTGTGACAGAGGCTCGCACCTCGCTCCCCTCGGGAATGTCACGAACCGGCTCCCGCCTGGTGGCGGCGGTCCGAGCCTTCGGCGCTTGACCCTTCGCCCGCATGATTCGGGCCTTGCAGAGCGGTGAACTGAGGAAGCATTCGCCGGTACGTCTCAACCACCTGTTCGCAACGTAGAGCGATGCGATCACCGCATCGCTCTCACCCTGGTCAGCCGAGCCTGCTTGCGCAAGCTCCACCCTTCAGGGCAGGGTCACTGACGGGTTCCCAGGAAGTTTACCCTGATGCGGAACATTATAGCGGGGCACGCAGCCGATCAGTGGCGATAATGGGGGCTCCGACGCCTGATTTCCGGCTCTCCAATCCTCTACGGGCTCATGCCGGCCTGAAGTACTGGTTGAGATAAGCCTCAAAGTCCTGGTTGGGCGCAGCTTCGATTTGCTTCATTTCCTCAATGGAGCGCCGTCCCTGCTCTGCAAGCTGCCTCTTGGTTGCTTCGTGTAGGGTCATCGAGGTGAGGATCTGCTGGTGCTTTGCAGCGAGATCGAGACCCAAGTCCCGATGACCCATGCGGCGTGTTTCCATTTCATGGAGGACCCAAGCCGATGGAGTCTCATCCGGGTTCATGCTGCGTGCTTGGGCAAGCATCACCGACTGTCGGTAGAGGTTTTCCCCCGTTGCAGCACTGAGCCGCTCGGCGATGGGTTCGAGCGCGCCGAGAAGCATTCCGAGGAACGAACCTAGATTGTTCTGCCCGGATAGAGTTTGAAGAGGTAGGTCGGTATTGCGGCCTTCGTAGGCCACGAGCCTTAAGTTCGCCTCTTTCATGAAACGCTCCGTCTCTCCAAGCGGGGGGCTTTCTTCGATGAGACACCACCAGAGAAAGATTTCGAGAAAAGCGAGTGTTTCGGGAGCAACCCCAACCGGATGACGGGGATCGACATCAAGAATGCGGATTTCGAGATACTCGATGCCACTCTTGCGAAGCCCCACAAGTGGGCGCTGTCCAGGGATTTTCGCGGGTTTGGGGCGCGCGATACTGTAGTATTCATTCTCGATCTGAAGGACGTGGTCGTTCAGTTGGAGCCACTCGCCGTCTGCGCTCCGGACTCCGAGCCGCCGATAGTCGGGATCAAGTGTTGCCGTTGCACAGGTCAAGGTCTTGATGTATTCGTCAAGTGAATTCTGTGAAATCCTGAGTTTCTGTTGGTTCTTGTTCCGGTAACCGAGATCGCTCATCCGGAGTGAAGTGGCCAGAGGGTCGTAGAGCGTATCGGTGTTCCATGGGGTTATTTTGAGAGTGGAATCGGGTGCAAAGCTCCGACAAAGTGCCGGGGACGCACCAAAGAGATAGGCGAGTACCCAGCCATAGCGGGAGACGTTTCGCAGGATGCCGAGATACGCTTCATTGCGAATGATGTCAGGATTTTTCCGGGCGGTTCCGTCTTGAGCCCAGGCCGTCCACATGTCTGGATTGAGCGAAAAGTTGAAGTGGATCCCGGCGATGACCTGCATGGCCCGCCCGTAGCGGTGGCCCAGCCCAACCCGATAACGATGTCGCATGAGGCCCTGGGGTGAAGTCCCGTAGCGGGCGATCGGAATTTCGGATTCCGACCCGATCGGTGGCGGCATGCTGAGCGGCCAGAGACGTTCGTGGTCGAGATGCCGCCCGGCAAATGCGTGCAGCTGCTCGAGTTCGTCGTAAAGCGCACGCAGCCGGATCTGTGGCGAGGTCACGATCTCAAGGAGGGCTTCCGAATAATCCGTCGTGAATGTGGGGTGGGTGAGGGGGGCACCCAGGGTTGTCGGATGCGGCGTTTGGGCGATCCCGCCCTCCGGGTCGATCCTGAGGGCTTCCCGTTCAATCCCTTTCAGGGTTTTCTGGATCCAGGTATCCGGCCAAGACCGGAAGGAGGCGAATTTCGTTTCGGTAGGCAAAAGCGGCATCCGGTTTGGGATGGGCCATTGTATCGGCCGCCTGCAAACTCTGCCCGTGCGCGGACGGGTTTCTACTGCCAGCAGTGGGTCTCCGTATCCGTACCGGTCACTCCTTTCTGTCCGAGTGAGTTGAGGGTGAAACTGGCGCAGTTGGTGTCCCGCGTCTGAGCACCCTCCGGAGTGGCCGTGAGGGTGTACGTCTGGGGGCTTGAGGATGTGGCCGTAACGGCATAGTATCCGTTTGCGCTCGTCACGGTGTCGGCGGGGTAGCCGAGGCTGGTGAGGTTCCCTGCGTAGACATTGTTGCTCGTGTAGTACTCCGATTCCGCATTCGAGACCTCAAGCAGGGTCTTGGTCGCATCCGTCCGGTGGGCGTCCAGCATGTATTGCTGGTAGGCGGGGACAGCAATCACCAGAAGAATGCCGGCGATGGCCATGACCACAAGCAGTTCGATGAGCGAGAAACCGGATCTCCCGCTGTTCACGAGCGGCTCCCTGGCTCATGCGGAATGGGTTTGTGGGTCACATGGGGTGGGTGATTGAGAAGCCCCGCTTTCCGTTGCGCGGCCTGCTGGAGTTCAAGCGTAAGGATGGCTGAGTGGCTGAGTTGGTAGTGGACGCCATCCGGTTCGATCGCAAGCCCAGTGTCGAGATTGACAATAGTCCCGTTCGGGAGGATCAGGGCGGGTGCGGTTGCCCAGCAGACAGGGAGCAGGCAGACTCCTGCGAGAGCAAGGCCCGCCGCGGTATTCATGATGATCTGTTTCATGGTGGGATCCTCTCAGCGAATTTCTTTCCAGTTGAGTCGGCCACGATTCCCGCCGCGTTCCTTCCAGGAGGCGATGGTATCGGTCGAAAGCGTGACAAGCTTGACGTCACCGATCACGCCCGGTCGGGTGCGGATCAGGGTCGGCGCCGCAGCGAACCCGTTCCCGAGTCCGATGCCGACCGGATTCTGGCCGCCGACCTGGTCGGAGGCATTGAGCGTCGTGCCGCCGTTCAGATCGAGCTCGGGGCCGGGGAAAGCGCCACCCGACTCGTAGTTGAGGACCATGAGGTAACTGGTGCCGCCATTCGAACAGCTGGTTGAGGTCGCCGCATCGGGAATATAGCTCGTGAAGATGACAGCTCCCCCTTCGATCGTTGGATTCGTGATGACCCGTTCGCCCGGATCCAGATTCACATACCACCCGTCATCAGAACTCCAGTTGATCGTATTGCTGGTGATGGTGCGGACGGGAATGGTCACGGTCGCGCCGCTCGAGTTCGTATAAGTGTAGGTCGTATCCGTGAGAACCTGCTGAACCAGTTTGTTCACTCCGGGCGGGTTTGCGGGAGGCGTTCCACCAGCGGGCGTTTGGTCGAGTACGCCGTAAAAACTCTGGGTTGCAGTGGTCGTGAGATCTGGAGTGCCGAGGAACTGACCGGTTCCAAACATCACGAGCAATGATCCGGCCGGCGCGCCGGGAGGTGCCAGGCTCACGATGGGTTTGGTCGTGATCGGCTGGGTTACATGAGACTGGATGGCTTGGTAGAGGACCGATGCAGTCCAGTTGATGGGAGAGGGCGAGGAAAGATCCACGCGCCAGAGATTGCCCTGTAGGTCGCCCACATAGACCAGATCATCATAGCCCGTGCCCGCGCTCGGAACCACGACCGGGGTTGCAAGTCCGTTGGGGGCGCTGCTGCTACAGGCACTCGGTACGTCGGAACAGAGCGAGATCTGTTCGATCAAGGCGCCGGTCTCGGCGTTGACCACGAAGAGGTAGGGATTCCCGTCCGAGTTGTTGTAGCCGGAGCCAAAGATGACGACCGAGGTTGGATTGCCGCCCAGGTCGATTTGCGCAATCTGGGGCTGGCTGTAGGTGAGGCCGAGATAGGGGTTTGAAAACTCCCAAAGGACATGGCTCGCAAGCCCGGAGGACGTTTGGAGGAGCGAGGGATGGGTGACATCAAGGGCATAGATACTGTTTCCGCCGGCATTGAGGCCGCCGGTCACGATGGTATGCCAAGTGCCGTCGCTGAACTGGACGTCGCCAGCCGTAGGCGAGCCGTCGACGAAGAACTCATGTGCCTGGTTGTAGGTGGGGTTTGTGAGATTCGCGAGGTTGTCGAATACCCCGTTTGGCACATATGTGAAGAGTTCCTGGCCTGTGAGTGCGTTGAAGGCATGGAGCATGCCGTCATTGGCACCCACATAGAGGACGGGAGTCCGGTTGGCCTCGTTTTTGGCGAACGTCTGGTAGGACGAAGCGGTATAGGTGCCATCCGGTGGACCCACATAGACCGGATTACTGTCGACGATATCGCCAAGAAGTTTAGAACGGTCGCGGAACGGACCGTTCGGCTGCTGGTCGGCCGTATCACCCACCAGATAATCGAGCACCGCTTGCCCATAGGTTGCGATATTGCTGCCGAACTGGGACTGTTCGCTCGCCGAGAACGTTCCCCAAAGGGTTTCGAGGTCATCCTGCTGGGTTGCCGAGAGATCGCTCCATGCGAAGGGGACGCCTGCTCCGGCACCGCTGGCATCCGTTGGATTCCAGGTCGCGACCGTCCGGCTCTGCCACCCGGTTCCGGACAGGGCCGTGCCGAGCTCGCTCGCAGCGCTCCAGAGGGCACCGGTCTTAATGTTCACGGTTCCGGCAGACGAGACCGGAAAGGCCTGGAGTTCGCCGGTCCAGTCGCCGTACGGGAGAGCAGCTGAGTCAAATTTGGCTTGGTACACCACGGTGCCGGTATTGAGGGAGGTGGAATTGACCGAGGCGGCTGTTGTACTGACGTTGTTCACGTTGATCGCACCAAAAATCGTCTCAAGGTCGTTGGTCACGGCCTGTGGGCTGATTCCCGGGAAGTAGTTGGACGTGCCGCCTGCGATCGCCATCGCTTTGAGCGTGGCAGCTGCTGCGGGGTTGAGTTCGGGATCCACGCCCGCGCCCATGCCGACGATATACGTTGTGATTTTGTCTTGCTTTAGATCTGTGAGTTCGGTGATCGTATCCAGAAGCGCCTGGTCGTTGGTCGAATAGAGTGTCGTGGTGTCGCCTGCGAGGACGTCGCTTGCGAAAGAGGCGTCCGTGGTCGAAACCGTCCCGCCGCCGGCCAGGTTGAACGTGGCCGATTCGCCGAAGCCCACTGCCGAGCGGGATCCGAGAGGGGGCCAGAGCCCTTGACTCAAGTCCTCGGTCGGGAGGCCATCGGTAATGAGCACCACATTTTTGCTCGCCGCGCAGCCGGTATTCGATACCGGGGCATCTGAGCCCGTATAGTAATCATAGGCTCCCTTGAGGACGCCCGCGATGGGAGATTGAACAGCGAGTGCCTTGATTTCGGAACTGCCGGAATCATCGGTCTCAGGCGCGAGATAGGGGGTGAACTGATGGATGTAGCACTGGAGTTCGGTCAATCCGCTGCAGCCGGTCGCAGATGTGTAGGATTTGATGGGAATGATGAGGTTTCCGGAGTTACTCGCAGCGTTCGAATCGTATCCGAAGCCGCGTACGGCATAAAACACCTGGGTGCTATGGGGGACGTAACCCGCGTTCGTGGGTGTGGTGGATAGGTTCTCGCCGCCCGGTGCCGAGCCGTAATAGGCTGTCGAAACATTGCCTGAATTGTAGTTAGCAAGCGTGTAATCAGAATAGATCTGGGAGCCGGGACATAATGTGCCATTGCAGTAGGGGCCGTCAAAGTTCAGAAAAACCCGGGAGAACTGACCCTGCCCGGCATAAAGGACATCGTTGATGAACGGGTTGTCCGAGGTGGCGAGTGTCGATATATATTCGTTGGATAGGACCTCGGGATTATTGAGCTGCGATTCAATCGCCTGGCAGGAGTTGAGCGACGAGAGATAACACGGGTTGAGATGCCAGGTACCGCCATCCGCTGGTGGAGTCGAGTTCGAGGTGCCGAACGTGAACCCACCCGGTTCGCTCATCATGTAGAGCCAGGTGGCGTATGTACCCGATCCATTGGTCGCATAATCCATGAGTCCCATGTCGAAGTTGGCCGCGTAGTAGGAGATGACCTGCGCAAGGGCGGCCTTCGCGATATTGAGGCGGCTTGCGGAGTTGTCGTATTCGTCGCCAGGGTTACTGCAGGTCGGGTTAGACGAGCTTCCCGTGACCGTATAGGGTGCGACGCCGGACGTATTCGCCGGAGTGCAGGGCGGAGCAAAACCAGCCGGCACGGCATAGTTCACCGGTGAACTGGACCCGGCCAAGGCGGGCACCGTCCCGGAACCGGTCATGATGGCACCCCCGAGATCCCCGTCCATTGATTCGGAGTTGGCCACGACCAGAAGCACCTCGGGGTGTGTGGGGTTGACGAGCGTGAGCGGGACATTCGAGATTGATATCGTGGGGACAGCGGCCTGGGCCAAAGGGATCTGGAGGCAGATGAAGCAATCGACCAGGACTGCGATGATCAGGTGGTTTTTCAACGAGCGGTAGTTGCGCATGAGATCTCCATCCGGATCAGGGCCGATAGGTTTCCTGGACGACAGCTACCGCGTTGGCGCTGCCGCCCGTGGCCCAGGCGGTAATTTGAAAGGTTCGCGGAACGCTATTGACTCCATACGTTGCTCCCATGGCGGCCAGATTGTCACCCGGGAGCGGCGCGGTCGGCAGCTCGACCAGAAAGATCTGGGGTTCGCTCGCGTAGAGCAGTTGGCTGCCGTCGAAGGTTAGGCCACCAGTCGTGACGGATGGCTCATCGAACGGGTAGGTCTGGTTATAGATCGAACTCAGCCCGGATGACCAGAAGGCGTTCGAGGCGAAGTTGGCGCTGCTGGCCGTGGGGTCGGTCGAGGCGTAAATCGAAAACGGTCCGTCAATGGCTGCTGCCGTGACGCTCGGGATCGGAATCACGGAAAGATTCGAGAGCCAGGCTCCGGTTCCATTCACGGCGTCTGAGGCAGCTGCGATCGCGCGCTCTTTTTCGCGGAGATTGTGCGCCATGCGCTGCTCGAGTGTCACTCCTTCCATGAGCGTCACCCCGAGGACCGTGAGCACGACCAGAAAAACGAGTGCCGTGACCAGAGCAAATCCTTGCGGTTTGTGTGGAATCGGGTGGAAACGAGGGCGCATAAGGCTAATTCGAAATCAGGTTTTCAAGGGCGATATCGCGTACGACCACGACCCTGAGATAGCGGTCGGGTGTCGCCGGCCAGTTCGCGAGGTTGTATCCCAGGAGGTTATAGTTCTTCTGGGTTGGTTTGGGCAAGACATCCCCGAGATCCCCTTGTGGGCTCATGGTATCTCCGCTCGCCATGAGGAGCGCAACCTCGATCGCCTGGATCTGGCTGTAGGTCACAACTTTGGAAGGGCTTACGTAACCTGTGACGGATCCGTCGCCAAGTGTGTCGATGCCGAAACGGACCATCATGGTCTCCACGTTGTTCACGAGGGGAATATAGTTACCGAATGCATTGCCATTGACAGTCGTGATGCGGCTACGGCATTCGAGCTGATTGGTCGACGTATCGACTTTCCACTCGTCGGTTGCAATCGAGCCCATGGGAATCAGCTGACCGAGACAGTTGCTGAGTGTTCCATCGGACTGGAAGCTCACGGCGAGCCCATAGGGCGGAGCAGGACTGCCATGCCAGGTTCCGATGATGAGCGGGTTGCTCGGGGTTGCGAGAAAGGCCACAGGATCCGCCTCATTGTCCGGAATGATCGTGAAGAGCTGGGTCGTGGGTACCGAGAGATTCCAGCGGTAGCCAGCCTGGCGAATGTCTGTCGTGAGGAGCGTGACGGCGAGACGCACATTGTCGTCGAGCGTGGCCTCGGCACGCTGCGCCACCGAACCTTCCTCATTGCTGAAATAGACGGTCGCAAGTCCCATGACCAGAAAAAGCGTAAGGGCCATTGCGATCAAAAGTTCGATAAGACTCAATCCCCGGTGATGCGTCGGACGGATCATGGCTGGTACACCGTGCTGTAGGATGCGGTGGACTGGGCTTTCCCGTTGGGTGTGACTGTGCTCCAGGTGACGGTGACGACGATGGGGGTATTGCCGGTGGTGGAGCAGGGGACTGCGCACTGGATTTGTGCGGTTGGGTTGGGCAGGTTGTTCTCGAGAGTTTGGGCAAAGCTCCAGAGATCTGCCTGGGCTTCCTCTGCGGGCGAGCAGGCCGCAGTCGCCGATTCGCAGAGATTGCCCGGCGCGCTGGTGGGCAAGGCTGAAATGACGTAGTTGCCCGCCTCGACACCAGCCGGGTTGGCTGCCATGAGTCCCGTGATGTTTTCACTGTCGATGGCTGCAAGCCCCTGGAGCGCCGCAACCTGATTGGAACGCAATCCCGCCGTGATCATGGCTGCGAGCCCGAGCAGTCCGACCGCGACGACGACCATGGCTACAAGCGCTTCAATCAGGCTGAAGCCATCCGGAGCGTGGCGTGGGTCCGGGGCGTTCATGATGCTGGGCAGGGGTTGCCGGGTTCAGATGCGGTGGGTTGCCCACCCGGGCCGAGTGTGAGACAGCGGGTGAGATAAGACTGTACCGGAGAGTCTTCGAGGGTGAATGTCCCGCCGGTGAGTTCTGAAGGGATCAGGATGCCTAAAGGGGTGAAGCTCACACTTTGGCTCTGGTCGAAAGGTGCGCTCCCGGTCAGTGAGTCGGTACCCGAAAATCCGGAGTGTACCCGGATGATGTCACTTGAGGCAGGCACCTGAGCTGCATTTTGCGGATTGCGAAAGATTAGCCAGCCCTCATTCCAGGCTCCGTCCGAGCAGTCGGTGCCGGTGCTGCTCGCGCAAAGGGTGACTTCCTGGCCCCGCTTGATGGCTTCGCTGCGAGCGAGCATAAGGGAGGTCACAAAGCCGTTCATCTCGGATGCCATTCGGTTTTCGGTCATGAACTCGGTATAGTTCGGGACGGCGATCGTGACCAGAATGCCCGCGAGCGCGATCACGATGAGGAGTTCGAGGAGCGTGAGCCCAGCCATGTGCTGTTTCATGAGCTCCATGATAGTCGCGGAAGACGGGCTCCAGGACGGAATTCTGACGAGCGGTGCATTCTGTCCGATGAGTGGCGCTCTAAGCGATTGATTCGTAAAGCCACTTACATCTTATGAAGGGCACAAACCCAGATTGCTCTCCGTTTGTTCACGTTGATTGGTGCGCGACCGCATACATGACTTTCGGACGGGCAACTTTTTATGTCCCGGGACACTATAATAATCAAGCCAATCAATCGGGATACGGCCGGATGACTCATCTTAACCACCCGGATCAAGCCAGGATCTTACCCGCTCAACCGGTGCGCACCGATGGGCTCACCGAGATGGAGTCTCCCGGATGCCGGATCCGAGTGTGAGCCTGCCCAAGCCCGAACGTTGGCCCGTTCGGGGGACACCGCTCATTGAAAACCCGAAATTCCAGGTCCGGAATCTCAATTTTTATTACGGCGACTACCATGCGCTCCACGATATCAGCCTGGATATCGCGGAGAAAAAAGTCACGACCTTCATTGGCCCATCGGGCTGTGGGAAAACCACGCTGATCCGCTGTTTCAACCGCATTTTCGAGTTGCACCCCGGACACCGGGCGATGGGTGAGATCATGCTGGATGGCGAGAATATTCTCGCCAAAGGGCAGGATGTACATGCGCTCCGGGCCAAGGTGGGAATGGTTTTCCAAAAGCCGACCCCGTTTCCAATGTCGGTTTATGACAACATCGCTTTTGGCGTGAAACTCTACGAACGGCTCCCGCGCCGCGCCATGGATGACCGGGTCGAATGGGCGCTCAATAAAGCCGCGCTCTGGGAAGAGGTCAAAGGCAAGCTGCTCGAAAGCGGGACAAGGCTTTCCGGTGGGCAACAGCAGCGTCTCTGCATCGCCCGGGCCATCGCCATCCGGCCCGAAGTGCTATTGCTGGATGAACCGGCCTCGTCGCTCGACCCCTACTCGAGCCTCAAAATCGAAGCTTTGATTACTGAACTCAAGGCCGACTACACGATTGTGCTCGTCACTCACAACATGCAACAGGCCGCACGGGTATCGGACTTTGCAGCCTTCCTGTTCATGGGGGATCTCATCGAATACAAGGATACCGATACGCTATTCACGAATCCGAGCTCACAGCAGACCGATGCCTACATTACAGGGCGCTATGGCTGATTAAGAAATGGTACGACTTAAGGTCAATTTTCAGTATTATGTGTAATTATGATTTAATATTACAGATTTTTATAGATTATGCATTTGCCCCTTCTATATTCATTTGAGTAGTGGATATCCATTGACATCTCGTCTTATTGGATGGTAGACTGACTAGTCTAGAAATTCAGGGGTTGGACATGCACGACCCGAATCAAACGTTTCTATCGTGTGTTCGACGAGGTGGCGGGCTCCGGGAGTCGCTCCATGAGCGACTGATTCTCGTAGCTCTTCTGGCATTGCCCGCTTTCTTCTTCTGGCATTTTGCCATCGACTGGTCGAAAGCCATCTCTCGTCCTTCAAACGCCCTTTTTGCCGGCCCCACGCTTGATCTGGTTCATAGCCATAACGTCAAAACATTGACAGCGCTTTATGCGGCCTACGGGTACCATTGGCCGCCCCATCACTTGGTACCGGCCATCGACGTGGACCATCTGCCGGCTGGATTGGCCAGCCTCCCGGTACATCAGAAAAAAGTATTATTTCTCAAGACATTATTGCCGATCATTTTAGCTGCGGATCAAAAAATAACTCGCGAAAGGCATTTTTTGCTTCGTCAGTTTGCTGCGCACCGGAATCGGCCCTGGATGAAGCAATCGAAATCGTTTGCTGTTGCACGGGAAATCGAGGCGCAATACCGGGTGACCGGCTCCCTGGCCCAGCCAGCCGTCCAGAACCGTCTGCTTGCACGCGTAGACGTGGTGCCGGCGGTGCTGGCACTGGCCCAGGCGGCCAAGGAAAGCGGTTGGGGTACTTCCCGGTTCGCGCTCCGGGGCAACGATCTTTTTGGAATGTGGACCGATAATCCCTTTGTGGGCATGGCGCCCCGCGCCCTCAGGAAGCATCCGTCCCACTTTGTGAGGGTGTTCGCGAATCTCCGGAGTTCGGTCCACCATTACCTCAAAGCCATCAACACCCGAAGACCCTTTGCGCTGTTTCGTGCCATCCGGGTCAGGATGCGTCTCGCGCATGCGCCGCTCAATCCGGAACTTCTGGCTCAGGGTCTCGATTTGTACTCCCAACAGGGTGAAGACTACGTCCTGTCGATCCAGCAGATGCTCCCTACCCTGGATAGCTCAACCCATCTTGGCCGTCTGTCCCTCGTCTCTCCTCGTGTGCTGGCCGACCTCATTGTCCAGAAACGCGGCCGGGTACCGGGTGCCAAGCCCGCCGCTCTCGCCCGTGTGGCGATGGTCCGAGTCCAGCGCCCACATTCCTGACGGTGGGTTCAGAAAGGATTTGAACGAAGCGCCTCCCTACCCGGGTTTTCCCGAATCGCGTAGGAAGTAGGCGTCTTTGCGCTGTCCGAGAGGTCTCTAACAGGTATCATATTAAGGACCTTGGGGGGGTTCCCCCGAGATTTTGGTTTTTCTTTCGAGGTGCCCCCGAACATGAATCGACCCACAACTGGATTCCCGTGGTCCATCGGATTGACTGTACTTGCATTCTGGCTGGTCGCCATTCGGCCGGTTTGGGCCAATAGCTACCTCAATCTCAATGTGAGTGATCGTGCGGCGCGCGTCAGTCTGGGAACGGACCTGACCTCTTCCGGACTGGTCGGCAGTGTGGGATATTTCACCCACACGCGCCGGGGGAGCGTGGCCGATGCCGGTCTGTCTCTCGTGGCCAATGCCAATCCGGGCGGACACGCAATCTGGGTCGGACTCGGTGCGCGCGCACTCTTCGTCGATTCGAGCCTCGTCCATGAAAGCGCAACGGCCTTGGGACTCGGTGCGTCGGTCAATACGACTTGGGTCGGTTATAACCGCATCGGCGTGGGCGGACATGTGTACTATGCCCCGCAGGTCACCTCATTCGGCACTGCCCGGAGTTATCTCGAATATGAAGCACGCGTCGAATATTACCTGCTGCGTCACGGGAGGGTTTATCTGGCATATCGGCACATCGGGGTTTCCTATGCCGGAACGCCGACGTTGACCCTGGACAGCGGGCTCAATGTAGGCTTTCGCATCTCTTTCTGAAGCGTCATGGCCGGTCATAGCAAGTGGGCCAATATCCAGTACCGCAAGGGATCCCAGGATGTCCGGCGGGGGCGCCTCTTTACCCGCATCATCCGCGAGGTGACGAGCGCGGCTCGCCACGGAGGAGGAGATCCGGCCACCAACGGGCGGCTCAAACTCGCGATCGAAAAGGCAAATGCCGCCAATGTCCCCAAGGACACCGTCGAACGGGCAATCCGGCGCATGCAGGGGGCGGAGTCGGGGGGTGGTCTCGAGGAGGTGCGTTACGAGGGATATGGAGCGGGTGGCGTGGCGATACTCATTGAGTGCCTGACCGATAACCGCAATCGTACGGTATCCGAGATTCGTCATGCCTTTTCCAAACATGGGGGCAACCTCGGAGCGGACGGTGCCGTATCGTATCTGTTCCGGCGGGTCGGGCTGCTCCGCTTTGCTTCGGGGACGAATGAGGAGAAGCTTTTTGAACTTGCGTTGGACGCAGGTGCCGAGGATGTCGAGTCCCAGCCGGATGGCCTGCTCACCGTGATCGTCGACCCCGAAGGCTTCGAGACGATCCGATCGCGACTCGGGGCGGGCGGATTTGTGCCCGTGACCGCTGAGATGACCCAGCTGGCCTCGATTCGGGTTCCGGTTGCGGGGGATGAGGGTTGGGCGGTTCTCAAGCTTTTGAGTGCACTCGAAGAGCTTGATGACGTTCAGAATCTCTACAGCAATGCGGATCTGCCCGATGAGATGGTGCATCAATTCCAGGATGCTCCATGAGCCTCATTCTCGGGCTCGATCCGGGATCGCGCCATACAGGTTACGGATTGATCGACAGCGCAGGCTCCGAGATCCGGTTGCTCGATTGTGGGGCCATTGATCCGGTTGCATCCGATCCCCTGCCGAACCGGTTGGCGCTCATTCATCGCCGGGTCGCTCATCTGGTGCTCATCTGGAAGCCTGCCGAGGTTGTGGTTGAGAAGATCTTCGTCCATCGCAACGTCCATAGCGCCCTCGTTCTGGGTCAGGCGCGGGGCGCGGCATTGGCCGCTGTGATGGATCACACGACCCCGCCTGTCCTGACCGAATATTCACCCCGTGAAATCAAGCAGGCGGTCACGGCCTATGGGGGAGCACAGAAATCCCAGATCCAGAAAATGGTGGCCCTGCTTCTCGGGCTGACCGAACTCCCGTCGGTGGATGCGGCCGACGCGCTTGCCGTGGCGCTCTGCCATGCCCATCAGCTCAGATGGCGGCGCATGAGCCGACGGGCTGGCGGAATATGATCGGATCTTTGCGTGGCCGGATCGTTCTCAAGGCCCCTCCGAGGGTGGTTCTCGAAGTCTCGGGTGTGGGTTATGAAATCGAGATGCCGCTTCTTTCGGTAACCCGGCTGCCGCCAGTCGGTGCCGAGACGTTTTTGATCATTCACGACGTGGTTCGAGAGGAGGGCACGCTCCTTTATGGCTTCATTGATGAAACGGAACGGGTGTTGTTCCGCCAGCTCCTGCGCGTCAATGGCATCGGCCCCAAAGTGGCGCTGGCGATTCTGTCGAGCCTTCCTGTTTCAGACTTCGTGCGGATTATCCGGGATCGGGATGCGACCTTGCTGACACGCGTGCCCGGAGTGGGTAAAAAAACGGCCGAACGACTGGTTCTCGAGCTCAAGGATCGGATTCAGGATTTCGCCGCTTCGGGTGGTCCGGCAGAGGCCGCATCCTCCCGCGACCAAGCCGTGTCCGGTCTCATCGCGCTGGGTTATCGCCGGGAAGAGGCCGACCGGCTGCTGGCCCGGCTGGATCCTGCGTTGCCGGCGACAGATCTCATCCGCGAAGCGCTGAAGCTCGCATTTGGGGGACATACCTGATGGAACCCATGAATTCCGGAGCCACTGGAGAAACGCCCCCGCCGGATTTCGAACAGAATCTGAGACCCCGTTCACTGGCCGAATATATCGGGCAGGCCCGGGTACGCGAACAATTCGAGATTTTCATCGGAGCGGCACGCAAACGGGTTGAGGCACTCGACCATGTTCTTCTCTACGGACCGCCCGGGCTCGGCAAGACGACGCTCGCTCATATCATTGCGCACGAGTTGGGCGTCAACATCCGGGTTACTTCGGGACCGGTTCTCGAACGCCCGGGAGATCTCGCAGCGCTCCTCACGAACCTTGAGCCGCGCGACATTCTGTTCATCGATGAAATTCATCGTCTGCCAGCTTCGGTCGAGGAAATCCTCTATCCGGCACTCGAAGACCGGGCACTCGATATCCTGCTGGGCGAAGGCCCCGGCGCACGCTCGATCCGGATCCCCCTCAACCCGTTTACACTGGTTGGAGCGACCACGCGCGCCAATCTCCTTTCGCCACCGTTTCGGGACCGTTTTGGAGTGACCGCGCGGCTTGAGTTCTATGATGTGAAGGATCTGGCTGCGATCGTGACACGATCGGCCCGACTGCTCGAGATCGATATCACGCATCCGGCAGCCATGGAGATCGCTCAACGGTCGCGCGGAACACCGCGGATCGCGAACCGGCTCCTCAGGCGCATCCGTGATTTCGCTGAAATGAGGACTACGGGCGGGATCCAACCGGAAACCGTGGAGGAGGGTATGCGCCTCCTTGAAGTCGATGGCGCGGGATTTGATCCGCTGGATCGGAAATTCCTCCTCACGATCATTGAGCAGCATGACGGCGGGCCGGTTGGCATCGATACCTTGGCCGCAACGCTCGGCGAGGAGCGGGGCACGCTTGAGGATCTCGTCGAGCCCTTTCTCATCCAGAGGGGGTACCTCCAGCGTGGACCCCGGGGGCGACTGGTCACGGAGGCGACCTACCGGCATCTCGGAATTGAACCCCGGGTGCATGAAGGAGGACTTTTTTCCACATGAGCGGATCGGAACACCGGCTTGGGGCCTACCAGCACCGGGTCAGGGTCTATTATGAGGATACGGATGCCGCAGGCGTCGTTTACCATACGAGTTACCTGCGCTATATGGATCGTGCGCGTACGGAGTGGCTGAGAAGCCAAGGATGGTCCGTTGCGCGCCTCGCCACCGAGCTCGGCTTGCTTTTTGTCGTGGGAGAAGTCAAAGTCCGATACCGCATTCCCGCGCATCACGATGATGAACTTGATGTCGGTGTACGAGTCGAATCCATGCGGCCGGCCAGTCTTACGGTCGATCAGCCGGTCGTCCGGGTGGGCGGCACGGTGATCTGCGAGGGCTCCATCCGTCTGGTTGCGGTGGGGACCGATTCGTTCCGTCCGAAACCCATCCCCGTAACCTTGCTGAGGGCGCTTGATCCATGACTACCCATTTATCGTTCTGGCATCTTGTTCTCGAGTCGAGTTGGATCGTCAAGCTCGTGCTTCTCGTGCTCGCGGCCGCTTCGGTCACCTCCTGGTCCGTCATGTTCCAGAAAAGGGCGCTGTTCCGCAAGGTATGGGCGGCGGCGCGGCAGTTCGATAAACGTTACGAGACCCAGGGAGCGGACCTCGGAAAACTGTATCGTCAGATCAGTGAGAACGAGCCGGAGCCGAACGTCTTCGAATCCCTGTTCCAGACGGGTTACCGTGAATATGCCCGTCTTTTGCGGCTCGGCAACCCCTCATCGGCACTGGAAGGAGCCCGCCGCAACATGATGGCGGTCGAGCGGCGGGAACTCGACCGGCTTGAGGAGCAGCTGCCTTTTCTCGCGACGGTCGGCTCGACCGGACCCTATGTCGGGCTGTTCGGGACCGTCTGGGGGATCATGACGGCCTTTCATGCGCTTGGCAATGTGCAGCAGGCTACCCTTTCCATGGTGGCGCCGGGTATCTCCCAGGCGCTCATCGCGACAGCTATGGGACTGTTCGCGGCCATTCCGGCGGTGATTGCCTACAATCGCTACCAGACGCAGGTCATCCGCCTGGAGAATCGGATGGACAGTTTTGTCGACGAGTTTACTTCGGTGCTCCAGCGTTACCAACCAGCCGCGGTCCCTGGGAGCGAGAACCGATGAGAAAGCGCCGGCGGGTACTCGGCGAGATCAACATCGTTCCCTATATCGATGTGATGCTGGTTTTGCTCGTGATCTTCATGATCACGGCACCGCTTCTTCAGGAAGGGGTGCACGTCCGCCTGCCCCATGCCACGGCCAAACCGCTTGCTGTCCACGCGAATCTCACCCCGATCGTTCTCACGGTGGACCGGGTCGGCCATCTGTTCCTGAACATTTCGGCTCACCCGAGACGGCCAGCCGCGCGCCGCATCATCGAGGCACTTGTGGCTGCGGTTTTGCGGCACGCTCCGGAGACTCCCGTGCTCGTCAAGGCCGATCGCAGAACCCCCTATGGGCGGGTGATTCAAGCGATGGTGCTTCTGCAACGCTCCGGTGCGCATGGGATTGGTCTCATGACCCGACCCCGACCCGCGCGCACGCGCCCATGAAGAGGATCCGCCGGTCCGGTCGAGGGTGGGCCTGGACCCAATCCATTCTGGTCCATCTTTTCGTTCTGGCGCTTCTTCTCATCGGTTTTCAGCACGCGCTGACCCATGGTTCGGGCCGTCCACATGCGGTGACCCACCCGGTCGAAGCCCGTGTGGTGAATGGACAGGCCATTGAAAAAGCATGGAAAGACTATGAAGCGCGCAAGGCCGCACGGGCGGAGGCACAAAAGGAACGGGCCCAAAGGCTCGCCCAGGAGGCAGTGCAAGCGCGCGCCGAGAAACAGGCGCAGGAAGCGAAATTGCAAGCGCTCAAAGCCGAGCAGGCCCACGCGCTCGCTCTGCAGCAGCAAGCGGTGGCGCGTCTCCAAGCACAAAAGAAAGCCCAGGAAAGAGCCATTCGCGCCATGGCCGCCCGTCAGGCGGCCGCCCGGCTGGCCGAACGGCAAGCGGCCAAGGCTTTGACCAGGCTCCGGGCCGCGAGGCAACACGCAGAAATGCTGGCGCGCGCGCGCTCGCTCGCCAGGCTTCGGGCCCGCGAAGCAGCGGCGGCATCGGCTCGGCGCACATCCGCTCTGGCTGCCTGGGTTGCAGCGATCCGGGATCGGGTTGAAAATGCCTGGATCCGCCCCCTAGGCGTGACCTCCGGATTGAGCTGCTCGCTCTCGGTCACGCTCGCTGTGGGAGGAGCCGTCCTGAACGCCCATGTCGGGCACTGCAATGGAGGCGCCCCGGTGCGTCAATCGATTCTGGCCGCCGTATTCCGTGCATCACCGCTCCCGATGCCGGCTGATCCGTCTGTTTTCAGCTCACGCATCACTTTTGTGTTTCATCCGGGATCCTGATATGAATCAACTGACGTCTGTCTTGAGGCGCGCGAGCTGGGTGTTTTTCATCGTGACCCTGGTTGGGGCGCATGCGGCCTGGGCGTCTCTCCGGATCCAGATCACGCGGGGCATCCGGGTTGCAACCCCCATTGCAATCATCCCGTTTGCGTGGAAGGTGCCCGGTCCACACCGCGTTGCGGTCGCCGACGTGATTGCTCATGACCTCTCCCGTACTGGACTTTTCAAGGCGTTGCCCCGTCATGACCTCATCCAGCGACCGACGCGTCCGGGGGCGATCAACTTTCTCAACTGGAAGGCTCTCGGCATGGACTACCTCGTGATTGGACACATCCAACCGAGGCAGGAGGGTCCGGGCTGGCTGCTCATCTTCCACCTCTATAACGTCCCTGCCGGGAACCAGGTCCTGGCCTATGCCGTTCCGACGAGCCCCAAGCGGCTGCGCCTCACCGCCCACTATGTGAGCGATCTCATCTTTCAAAAACTCACGGGCCAAAAAGCTCCGTTCACGAGCCGGATCGCCTATGTCGAATCCAAGGCAATAGGTCTCACACACCGCTACCGGCTGATGGTGGCGGACTATGATGGTCACCGTGCCCGGGCTGTTCTCAGGTCCAGTCATCCCATCGTCTCCCCGGACTTTTCGCCAGGCGGAAACCGAATCGCCTATGTCTCCTTTGCAAGCGGCTTTCCCGCGATCTATGTCCAGAATCTCAAAACGGGGCAGCGCAGACGGGTCTTGGCGCGCACGGGCCTCAATGAAACACCGGTTTTTACACCGGGCGGACACGCACTGCTCGTCACCGTAAGCGGATCTGGCGGCAATGCCGAGATTGGCCGGCTGGATCTTCAGAATGGATTGCTCAGGATCCTGACCCATACTCCAGGAATCAACACGGAACCCGCCTGGTTTCCAGGTGGCAGACGGATGGCTTTCACCTCGGACCGCGGAGGCAGTGCCGAGATCTATGTGAAACACGTGCATTCCGGCCGGACCCGGCGGCTTACCTTCAAGGGTCACTACAATGCAGCGCCTGCGGTCTCCTCAACCGGTGGGTTTATCGCTTATGTGGCGCGACTCGAGGGACTTTTGCGCATCGCGCGCATGAATCTCAAAACAGGCGTCATTCGGATACTCACTCCTGGCCCTCTGGATGATTCGCCGAGTTTTGCACCGGGAGGCGCTCTGATCCTCTTCAGCGCCTGGCAGCGGGGGCGGCGGATCCTCGAGACGGTCTCGACCCGTGGTCACACCATCTGGCCTGTCCGGCTCCCGCTCGGCCCAAAGGATTCCGTCACAACGCCGATCTGGGGCCCGGATCTTCCCGGGACACCCCATTGAACTCCTCCCGACCTGGAGATAGCCTTATGAAAAGTCTGACTGTGCTCCCCCTTGCGGGCATCCTCGTTGCGCTGGCTCTTGCCGGATGCGCCACGAAACCCAAGCCGGTTCCACTGACCGATCCGGTCTATGCCAAGATTGATGCGCTTGAGATTCGGGTGGCCCATCTTGAACATGTGCTCCAGGGGCGGAGTCTCTTCAAGCTCACCGCCCAGGCGCAGCGCGAACGCGGGGATATCCGCAAGCTGAGTGGCGCATTGGCGAGTCTCCGCCATGATCTCCGTCATTTCCGCCATGCCGAGAGCGCACGCTGGATCGAGGTGTACAGGCGCCTGAGCCGCTTGCAGTCAGCATCAACCGACCTGCAACCCGCGGTCATGCCGGCTCCGTCCACATCCACCCAACCCCCCGCCACTGCAACGGATACGACGGCTTATCAGAACGCGCTCAATCTGGTCGAAGCAGGGCACTATCATGCGGCCATTGCAGCGTTTTCGGCTTTCCGGCAAACCTACCCGCAAAGTCCGCTCGTGGCCAATGCCGATTACTGGGAAGGCGCCGCGAAACTGCAACTCCAGGATTTTTCGGGTGCGCTCAAGGATTCGCTTCGGGTACTCAAGGACCAGCCCCAGTCGCCGAAAGCACCGGCCGCACTTTTCCAGGCAGGGCTCATACAGCTGGCGATGGGTGAGGTCACAGCGGGAAAAAAGACGCTCACAGCGGTCGAACGGCAGTATCCCGACTCGAGTTCCGCCCGTCTGGCGCACGAGAAACTCATGAAACTCAAAGCGGGGGGTTCTTCGGGACATCCATGAGTGTGCGGGCAGCCACGAAGGCTCCTGTCGCGGCAAAGGGTGCTCCAGCACGCCTTCGTGTCACCGAGATCTTCCTCTCCCTCCAGGGGGAAGCGCGGGATACCGGTTGGCCGACCGTGTTCATTCGCCTCACCGGATGCCCTCTGCGCTGTGTGTGGTGCGATACGGTATACGCATTCAAGGGCGGGACCCTGCTTTCCGAGGAGGAGGTACTCGACCGGGTCGCCGGTTTTGCCGTCCCCCGGGTCTGTGTCACCGGCGGGGAACCCCTGGCCCAGAAAGGGGTTTTGGAGCTGCTCACCCACCTTGCCGACCGGGGATTTTTGGTTTCGCTCGAGACGAGCGGTGCCTTGCCGATCGAGGAAGTCGATCCACGGGTGACTCGCGTAGTGGACCTCAAGGCTCCGGGTTCGGGCGAGATGGCGCGGAACCGTTATGAAAACCTCGCGTGCCTGGCCCGCCACGATCAGGTCAAGTGTGTGATTGCCGATCGCGGGGACTACGAGTGGGCGCGATCGATGCTGGACCGTTATGAGCTCGCACGACGGGTCGAGGTCCTTTTTTCTCCGGTTACGGGAGCGCTCGCGCCTCGTGAACTCGCCGAATGGATTCTGGCCGATCACCTGCCGGTCCGGTTTCAACTCCAGCTTCACCAAGTGCTTTGGGGTGGGGAGGCGGGACGGTGACTCTGGCAAACCGTGCAGTCGTTCTTTTCTCTGGCGGGCTGGATTCCACCACAACGCTTGCGATTGCGGCACGCGAACGAGAGGTCGAGTGTCATGCGCTCACCATCGACTACGGCCAGCGTCATCGCGCAGAGATCCCTGTGGCGGAGCGGCTCGCCCGAAAATATGGCGCCCGTGACCATCGGATCCTCCACGTCGATCTCGACCGGATCGGGGGTTCGGCGTTGACCGATCCTGCCATCGCGGTTCCGCACGGTGGAAGCCAGGGGATCCCGATCACCTATGTTCCGGCCCGCAATACGATTTTTCTGGCTCTGGCCCTTGGATGGGCCGAGACACTCGACGCACAGGAGATTTTCATCGGGGTCAATGCGGTCGATTTTTCCGGCTATCCGGATTGTCGGCCCGAGTTCATCCAGTCTTTTGCGGCGCTCGCAGCTTGTGCCACCAAGGCCGGGGTCGAGGGGCGACCGGTACATATTGAAGCGCCACTTCTCAACTGCTCGAAAGCGGAGATCATCCGCAAGGGGCTGGACCTCGGGGTCGATTATGCCGATACCGTCTCCTGTTATGCCGCGAACGCATCCGGACTGGCCTGCGGGTTATGCGATGCCTGCTGTATCCGCCGGAACGGTTTTCTGGAAGCCGGCATACCGGATCCGACCCGCTATGCGGCATGACTGGTTCCGCACGCCGGAGTGTCCGTGTGCGGATACCTGCCGATGGCGGTTCGGTTAAAATGAAAGGGTTATGTCTTTGTCGGATGCATGCATGCGGCTGCGAACGCAACATCCGACGCTATCACCTCTCGGGCCGTTAGCTCAGCTGGTAGAGCACTGGACTTTTAATCCATTGGTCGCAGGTTCGACTCCTGCACGGCCCACCAATAAAAACAATAACTTATACAATAAATGTCTGATCATTTGACGGTAAATCCGATCTATGCCATAATCTTGCCATAGTTGGCGGGAGCAGGAGACCGTCATGGCGACACTGAGACAGCGCAAGGGACCCCGGGGCCGCACCGTCTGGCAGGCCCAGATTCTCAGGCAGGGTTACCCGCCCCAGTACCGGACCTTCGATACCAAGGGCGAGGCGGATGCGTGGGGCCGGCATGTCGAGGCGGGCATGGACAGCGGCTCCTGGCGCGACCGATCCGAAGGGGACCAGACCACCGTAGCCCAAGCTCTCGAGCGTTATCTGCTCGAAATCACGCCGGGCAAATCTCCTGCTAACCAGAAATCCGAACAAAGCCGGATCAAGGGGCTCAGGCAGAGTCCGGTCGGCCGGATCGCGCTCTCACGGCTTACGGGCAAGGATGTGGCGGACCATATCCGCTGGCGCCAGGGTGCCGGAGTTGCAGCCGCCACCGTTCATCACGACCTGCGGCAGATCTCCCACCTCTACACGGTGGCCCGCTCGTCCTGGGGCATGAGCTACCTCGTCAATCCGGTTCCCCTGGCCAAGACGGCACGTCCCAAGCTTCCACCCGGGCGGGAGCGGCGGCTCGAGCCCGGAGAGGAGGAGCGGCTGCTCGATGTGGCTTCACCTGAACTCGGAGCAGTGATCCGCTTTGCGCTCGCGACCGCGATGCGACAGGGAGAGGTCGCCTCGCTCCGCTGGGATCAGGTGGATCTCAGACGGCGCAGTGTGACACTTGGCGCCACCGGCACGAAGAGCCGCACGTCCCGGAGCGTGCCCTTGTCGCCGGTGGCGCTCGATGTGCTCCAGTCCATTCCACGGCGGATCGACGGGCGGGTCTTCGGCATGAGCGGGAACGCGATCCGGCAGGCCTGGAAGCGTGTTTTACACAAGACCGGAATCACGGGACTCACATTCCACGATCTCCGCCACGAGGCGATTTCACGACTTTTCGAGGACACGGATTTGGACATCATGGAGATCCGGGCGATCAGCGGGCACAAGACATTACAGATGCTGGCCCGTTATACTCACCTCCGGACGCATCGTTTGGCAGATAGGCTGGCTGGGATGGGCCGGGGCGAGGGGAGTCATGAAACCTGGTAGAAAGACTCATTAAAATATTTGGCTATTTGCATTCTGAGGTTGGGAGTCTGAAAACGTCAAGTTGTCCGTTTTGTGCATCCGACGTCCCCCCGGTTTTGAGTAGCGCAGCGATTTAGAGTCCAATCCCCGACAGAAGGAGATTGGACATGAAGAAGCGTTTTTCCGAAGAGCAGATCATTGGCTTCCTGCGCGAGGCGGAAGCGGGCATACCGGTCAAGGAGCTGTGCCGCCGGCACGGTTTTAGCGAGGCGTCGTACTACCTGTGGCGCAGCAAGTTCGGAGGCATGAGCGTGCCCGACGCCAAGCGCCTGAAGGTGCTGGAGACCGAGAACGCCCGGCTGAAGAAACTCCTGGCCGAACAGGTCCTCGAGAACGAGGTGATCAAGGATGCCCTGCGAAAAAAATGGTGAGTGCACCGGCCCGGCGCGAGCTGGTGCGCTACATGGTAGGCAAGGGATTGAGCGAGTGGCGGGTGCGGGCGGTGGTGCGCATGGGTGCCGGCGCTTATCGCTACGTGCCGCGCCCGGATCGCAACGTCGAGCTGCGCGAGCGCATCGTGGCAATGGCGCAGCGGCACAAGCGCTACGGTGTCGGGATGATCCACCTCAAACTCAGGCAGGGCGGGCTGCGCGTGAACTACAAACGCGTCGAGCGCCTTTACCGGGAGGCGAAGCTGCAAGTGCGGCGGCGCAGGCGCAAGAAGGTGTTGGCCGGCGAACGCCAACCGTTGGTGCGGCCGGTCTCTGCGAACCAGGTGTGGTCGATGGACTTCGTGTTCGACCGCACCGCCGATGGCCGGATGCTGAAGTGCTTGACGATCGTCGACGACGCAACGCACGAAGCGGTCGCGATTGAGGTGGAGCGGGCGATCTCCGGGCTTGGCGTGACGCGCGTGCTCGACCGCCTGGCGCTGTCCCGCGGCCTGCCGCAGGTCATCCGCACCGACAACGGCAAGGAGTTCTGCAGCAAGCCCATGGTCACCTGGGCACACGAACGCGGCATACAACTGCGCTTGATCCAGCCCGGCAAGCCAAACCAGAACGCTTACGTCGAGTCGTTCAACGGCCGGTTCCGCGACGAGTGCCTCAACGAGCAATGGTTCACCCACCTGCTGCATACCCGGACGGTCATCGAAACGTGGCGCCGGGAGTACAATGAGGAACGGCCCAAGAAAGCACTGAGCGGACTGACACCCAGGGCTTCGTCATTCATGACACCAAGTCTTTGATGTGACAGAGAGGACCGGTAGCCCTGGCTTTTTCGGTTAGCCCCTGGTATAAAGAGTGGCATGAACGCAGCGGAACAGGGGTCGCAAGGGGATTTGTCTCGGGT
>DAHXNI010000098.1 GCA_027365475.1 Pseudomonadota bacterium
ATCTGGCGAGTGCGAAACTTACCGTTATCTCAGAAGTGGAGGGTCAGGCGACGGCCATTGCCGTAAGGCCCTTCCCGTATGAGGCCTGATGGATGATGCGTAAGGGTGGTAAAGTTTTATTCCAAAGTTAGCCCTTAAGCCATGGTTCAGGAGCATCTATCCTGGTTTGACTGCCGCAAGGTACACCAGCGTTTCATCACGAAAAGCGGGTGGAGGTGCATGCCTCAGCTTAAGCAGTTCCAACAAGCCCAGCAGGGTTGATCGGCTCCACCAGAGATAGGGGAACAGCACGTTATGCAGATCGAAAAGGAACCCCGTCTGGCGAATCATATGTAGATATTCTTGAGCGCTTTTTTGCACTTCCATCGGATGGCGAAACAAGAACCGGATGAGCCAGGTATCGATGTACGCACGGGTAGATTCAGCGAAAAGTAGCACACCACCGGGTTTGAGCACCCTGTAGAACTCCGTTAGGGATTGCTGCTGATGGACTAGATGATGGAAAGTCTGGTGGCAGAAGACCAGATCGGTATACGCCTCCGGCAAAGGCAGTGAGGCACAATCGCCTTTGAGTAAGGTGACCGGGGGTTTATTGCGCAAGGCGACTCGGCGTGCATGCTCCAACCCACGCACATCCGCATCCACACCGATCAGTTGTTGGGGTTTAAACTTTTCTGACAGCAAATGGAATGCTTTGCCTTGGCCACAACCGGCATCCAAGACTACCGGATAAGATTCACGGGGGATGTCGATAAGGCGTGCCAGGTCATCAAGCGTGGCTTGGACGACGTGTTGCTCCCAAGTATGCGTACCCAAAAACCAGAAGCCAAACTTGGACTCTGGAACGAAGTTCCGAGAGGATGCTGACCGTTCATCCGGGTTCCTGCTTTTGATGCTCTTTTCATCCATCGGGTGTTCCCTGAACGGGGTGATCTTGCAAGCCGTAAACTCAACCGCTACCTACTTGCGGTTTTGTCGTCGCGCCAAGATAGCATCAAAATGCTGTAAATCAAAGAGTTGATTAAAGTTGAGTGTAAATAATCGGCCAACCCGTCTTGAGTCAGTTGAAGCTTTGAGTTAGGAGCGGGGCGGTTATCAGGCCCACCCAAAAAAGATCGCTGGACACGAGGATGACGGTGCTTTAGTATTCCCTTCATGTTGTACGAAGCCTCGCACACCCCTATCGATGGAGTCGACGCACCGTCACAAGCGGCGGCGAGCGCGCCGTTTGCCGAGATCATGGTCAGCATTAGCAAGCAAGAGTACGTGCAGCTGAAGTGGGATGCGCAGTATTGGCAGAGGCGGCATCAACGGACACTGAGTCGCGAGGCAGAACTCAAAGACCAGATTGAGACGCTACGCGCGCAGGTGCGGGATTTGCGCCAGCGCTTATTTGGACGCAAGACGGAGAAGAGCACCGCGCAGAGCGAGCAGCACCGTCAGCCGGAGGCGAAGCGCCCGCGTGGTCAGCAGCGTGGGAGCGTAGGTCATGGGCGCGTGGATTTCTCGCATCTGCCGGCGCGCGAGGAAGAATGTCATTTCAGCGAGGCAGAGCGCTGTTGCCCCAAGTGCGGCAAGGCCGCTGCGGTGTTCCCCGGGACCGAAGAGAGCGAAATCATTGAGATCGAGGTCCAGGCGTATCGGCGCATGATTCGGCGCCAGCGCTATCGACCGAGTTGCCAGTGCGAGGACTTGCCGGGGATCATGACGGCGCCCGTGCCGGCCCGTTTGATTCCCAAAGGGAGACTGGGGATCTCGGTGTGGGTCGAGATCCTGCTGAGCAAATACCTCTATGCCCAGCCGACGAACCGTTTGTTGCAGTCGTGGGCGAATATCGGATTGACCCCCTCGCAGGGCACGATCATCGGTGGATTGAAATATTTGGCACCGCTCTTCACGCCGGTAGTCGAGGCGCTGCAAGCTCAGCAGCTGACCGAGGGGCTGTGTCACGCCGATGAGACAGGTTGGCGAGTGTTCGAGCCGATGGAAGGCAAGGTCGGGTATCGTTGGTACCTATGGGTGATCCGTTCGACCTCGGCGATCGTGTATGTGATGGCACCCGGGCGCAGCGCAGCAGTACCGCTTACGTATTTTTCCCAGCTCTTGGTGCAGACGGTGGTGGTGTGCGATCGGTATGCTGCGTACAAAAAGGTGGCGCGCCTCATCGACCTATTACTCGCCTTTTGTTGGGCTCACGTGCGGAGAGACTTTCTCACCCTGGCGCGTAGCTATCCGGATACCGAAACCTGGGCCATGGGCTGGGTGGCGCGCATTGGCACGCTGTATCATCTGAACGATGCGCGTTTGGCCGTGCGGGACGACCCGGTGCGCTTTACCGAACGCGACAGGCAGCTCAGAGCGCATCTCGAGCAGATGAGTGCCGATCGTGGCGCGCAGCTGGCCGATGCGAGCCTGCGCCGCGCCGCACACAAAGTCCTGGTGAGTTTGCAGAACCACTGGGAGGGCTTGACGGTGTTTGTCGACCGGCCCGAGATTGCGATGGACAACAATGCCGCGGAAAGCGCGCTGCGCAACGAGGTACTCGGCCGCAAAGCCTATTATGGCTCGGGCAGTGTGTGGGCCGCGCACTTGGCCGGTTCCCTGTTTTCCCTTCTCATGACCCTGGTGCATTGCTGGCAGATCAACCCGCGTCTCTGGCTTACGCAGTATCTGCAAGCCTGTGCCGAACACGGGCATCCGCCCACCGATTTATCCCCCTTTTTGCCGTGGACGATGAGTGCGCAGCGCCTAGCGGCGCTGCGCTTGGGCGGGGGTTCGTCCACGGCGCCCACGCCCACCGACATCGTGATCGACACCTCGTGACTCATCGGTATTGCGGACGGGATTTCAGCGCCCAGGATCTCCACCTCATCGCCGACCTGATCGCACAGGCACCGGAGTTGTCGCGCACGGCGCTGTCTCAGCGCGTATGTCAGCAGTTGTGCTGGTTGAAGCCCGACGGCGGACTCAAAGAGATGAGCTGCCGCGTGGCGATGCTGCGCATGCAAGAAGATGGCTTGATCGCATTGCCGAGGGCGCGGGCCGCAAACTTCGCTACCCGGCGCACGCCCGTCGCTACGGCGGCCACCGATCCAGAGGGCGAGATCACCCAGCGCGTCGATCGTCTCGGCAGGCTGGAGTTTCTCCCCGTCAGTACGGACACCAAGCGCGATTCACGGCTGTGGAATGAGTATATCGAGCGCTACCACTATCTGGGCTATACGCCCCTGTCGGGCGCGCAGTTGCGCTACTTTGTCGCGATCGACGGACAATTCGTGGCACTGCTCGGTTTTGGTGCCGCCGCCTGGAAAACCGCGCCGCGCGACCGGTTCATCGGCTGGAGCGATACCCAGCGCCGTCACCACCTGCATCGTGTCGTCAACAACGCGCGTTTCTTGATCCTGCCGTGGGTGCGCTCACAGGGTTTGGCTTCTAAGATATTAGGGCGCATAGCCCGCCAGTTGCCTGCCGATTGGCAGAGCCGCTATGGCTATCGACCCGTGCTCCTGGAGACCTTCGTACAATCGGATCGTTTCCGTGGCACCTGCTACAAAGCCGCCAATTGGATCCCTGTTGGCCAAACCCGCGGTCGCGGCAAACTCGATGTGACTCACGAGCACGCCCTACCGATCAAAGACATTTGGCTGTATCCCCTGGAGAAGTCCTTCCGCCAGTCACTGACCGCGTAACGTCCCGCTCTTTGTCGTAGCCATGCCCGGCTTATCGCACTAGGCCGTCCGCCTCAAGACGGGTTGGCCGATTATTTAC
>DAHXNI010000011.1 GCA_027365475.1 Pseudomonadota bacterium
TCGCGGGCTTTCTGTGGCGGAGACCGTTACCGAGATCGGGTCAGGAATGAATGGACACCGAAAGAAATTGCTGCGTCTTCTGGGCGACAGCACGGTGGAACACATGGTCGTGGAGCACCGCGACCGGCTCATGCGCTTCGGCGCCGAATATGTGGCAGCCGCACTGGCGGCGCGAGGTGGAAAACTGCTGGTCGTGGATGAATCGGAGCTCAAAGATGACCGGGTCCAGGACATGATCTCGGGTCTGACTTCCTTCTGCGCACGGCTCTACGGGAGACGATCCGCCAAACATCGTGCTGAAAAGGCGATAGCGGTCATGGCGGCGGGTGGTTTGGACCCCGTCACGGGGGTGAAATGATCACGTTGCATACCCGCATCGGGAACCTCAACGCCCAACAGGATGCGGGGTTATCCGCCTATGCGGAGCGGTTCAACCGCGTTGCGCATCATCTGGCCGCCGATATGGTCAAGGAGCGGCGCACGGGGCCTTCGTTCAAAAACGCCTATCTCCGTCGATTCGAGATCACTGCCCGGCAGTTCAACGCCGTGCGGCAGTACGTGGAAGGGCTGGCGACGAATCGTGTGGAGAACCTCAAACACCAGGAGAATATCCTGAGCGACAAGATTGCGGCCACGCAAAAACTCCTGCCGAAGGTCGAAAAGCAGATTGCCAAATCTCGGAAAGATGGTGGTTCTCCAGAACAAATCCAGCGCCTGGAAAATCGTCTGCACCAAAAGAAACGGAAGCTTGGCAATTTGCTGGAGCGGCAATCCAAAGCGATCGAAGATCTGCATCGCCCCTTCGCGTCGGGGATCTGCTTCGGAGGAAGGAAGCTGTTTCACAGTCAGTTTAACCTCGAAGAAAACGGTTATGACAGCCATGCGCAATGGCTTGAGCAATGGAAAGCCGCGCGCACCAGCCAGTTCATGGTACTGGGTTCCAGGGACGAGACCGCAGGCTGCCAGGGCTGCGTCGCCCGCGTACAGGGCGATGGATCGTTTGTTCTCGATTTGCGGCTGCCTGGAGACCAGGACAAGCGAATCACCATCGGGCCGCTCCGCTTTCCTTATCAGGAAGAAAAATTGCGTTCGGCACTCATGGCTCATGCGGAGTTAAACAAGAAGCAATTACCCAAGATCACGCAACTGTCACAGGCCGGTAAGCCTTACTCGCGAATCGAATACCCGGAAAATCTCAGCGCATTAACCTGGCGTTTCCAGCGGGACAAAAAGGGTTGGCGCGTGATGGTGAGCTTGGACGCGCCACAACCTGCCGTAACAACCAACATCAAATCGGGAGTGCTGGCCATAGATTTGAATGCGGACCATCTCGCTTGGGCAGAACTGGACCGGTTTGGGAATCCTGTACAAACCGGTAACATTTCTTGCCTGACTTACGGAAAAACGACGGAACAGGCGCAAGCTATTATAGAAGCCGCCGCCATCAAATTGTCTGGATACGCCCGCCAATGTCAAAAACCATTGGTTTTGGAAGATCTGGATTTTTCCCGAAAGAAAGGACAGTTGACGGAAGTGGACGGACCGCGTTACGCGAGAATGCTGTCCAGTCTATCCTATCGAAAGACACACGCCGCCATAACCGCCCGCGCATCCAAGGAGGGTGTAGCGGTGATGATGGTAAACCCCGCGTTTACTTCGGTTATCGGCCGTATCCATTACGCCAGCCGTTATGGCCTAACCGTACATCAAGGTGCGGCGGTAGCGATTGGGCGAAGAGTATTGCGTTTACGGGAAGTCCCGGCGCATCGTTTGGTGGATGGAGAGAAAATCTTCAAGGCGCCAGACGGTAGGAATGGTCATGTCACCCTGGTCGCACCCGTGCGGAAGCGGTCCAGGCATGTGTGGTCATACCTCAGCCGGGTGAACCGTAGACTCAAAGCGGCGCTTGCAGCGCAGCGCAAGGCGAGGAAACTCGACCCTCCCGGACACGCGATATCGGACGCAAGAAAGATATCGAACACTCCGGTTGTGGCGGTGGCTTAGGCTGCCCTTTGTGTTTGCCGGTGGGATTCCGGCACGTAGCCGACAACATCGTTCGGTCGGCGGGGCTTCGGCCCTATGGGACTGTGGAATGTTTTTCCATAGTTTGAGCAACGGTAACGGCCTCGCACGCGATCAACCGCACGCCCCACATCCCGCAGGGGCGCTACCGCTCGGTCGAACCCGGTCCCATTGACAACTCTTTCGGGTAGACTTACAGTAAGTAAGGAATATTCTTACGGTCAGGTATACACCATGTCGGAAACCCGGTTGAGTTCCAAGGGACAGATTACGCTCCCGCGCGATATTCGCGAGTACTTGAAAGTGAAGCTCGGAGACAAGCTTCGTTTCCGGATTACCGATAACGGCCAGGTGACCGTGGAAACCACCCAGTATCACATTGGAGAACTGTACGGCCTGCTGCGCCGCGAAGAACAGAACCCCGTGTCGGTCAGTGCGATGGACGAGGCTGTCCGCAACCGCTTCAAAGCTCCCCGATGAACGGACTCGACACCAATGTCCTGATCCGCTACCTCACGGCCGACGACGCAATCCAAGCAGCCACGGCCAAACGCTATGTCGAATCCGGTCCGTGCTATATCAACTGCATTGTGTTGATCGAAGTCGTTTGGGTGCTGGAGTCGGCATATGGATACGATAAACAGGCTGTGATCACAGCACTGGAACGGTTGCTATCCACCCATGAGGTGGCGGTGGGGGATGCCGACGTGACGCTCGGAGCCCTACACGATTATCGCCGAACGACCGCAGGATTTACGGATTGCCTGATCGGGCGGCGCAACGCAGCCCACGGTTGCCGTGAAACCGGATCTTTCGATCAGCGCGCGAAGGATGTCACAGGCTTCAAGATGCTTTGAGATGATGTTCTGCTTGAGATCGAGCGCGGATGCGATGGGGTCTTTCCGTATTCAACCACTCAAGATGCGCAGACTTTTCCGCTAGGGCCCCCTCAAGGCCACCCTTGGGGCGCGGGGAAGGTTGAGCCCCGCCCATCACGAGGCTCCATCGAGTCCTTCCCCCCGCGCCCGAAACTCTTGCGCCTTCTGACTGAGCCCCGCCTCGCGTATCTCGGATTCGGATTGGCCCTGTGCCTGTGCGAGTGCACGGAGATCATCCGTGATCTTCATGGAGCAGAAGTGCGGGCCGCACATGGAGCAGAAGTGTGCGGCCTTGTGGGCCACCTTGGGCAGGGTCTCGTCGTGATAGGAACGCGCACGCGCGGGATCGAGCGACAGGTTGAACTGGTCCTCCCAGCGGAACTCATAGCGGGCACGGGAGAGCGCATTGTCCCGGAGCTGCGCCACGGGATGCCCCTTCGCGAGATCCGCTGCGTGGGCTGCGATCCGGTACGCCATGATGCCTTCCCGAACGTCGGCCTTGTTCGGAAGCCCCAAGTGCTCCTTCGGCGTCACATAGCAAAGCATGGCCGTTCCGAGGCTGCCGATCACAGCCGCCCCAATGGCTGAGGTAATGTGGTCATAGGCGGGCGCGATGTCGGTCGTGAGGGGTCCCAGCGTATAAAAGGGTGCTCCGTCACAAAGTGCGATCTCCTTTTCGACGTTTTCCGGGATGCGCTGGAGTGGAATGTGCCCCGGTCCCTCGATCATGACCTGGACATCATGGGACCAAGCCCGCCGCGTCAGTTCCCCGAGTGTCCGGAGTTCGGCGAACTGGGCCTCGTCATTCGCGTCCGCAATCGACCCTGGCCTGAGCCCGTCGCCGAGCGAGATCGAAACATCGTAAGCGGCGAGAATTTCGCAGAGTTCATCGAAGTGGGTATAGAGGAAGTTCTCCTCGTGGTGGGAAAGACACCAGAAGGCCAGAATCGATCCGCCACGCGAGACAATACCCGTGACCCGTTCGGACGTGAGCGGAATGTGGGCGAGACGCACCCCCGCGTGGATCGTGAAGTAGTCGACCCCCTGCTCTGCCTGTTCGATCAGGGTATCCCGGAATACCGGCCAGTCGAGCGCCTCGGCGCGCCCGTCCACCTTCTCAAGCGCCTGATAGATCGGCACGGTGCCGATCGGAACCGGCGAGTTCCTGAGGATCCACTCGCGCGTCTCATGGATGTCGGACCCGGTCGAAAGATCCATGACCGTGTCGCTTCCCCAAAGAACGGACGATGCCAGTTTCTCCACCTCCTCGCCGATCGAAGAGGTCACAGCCGAGTTGCCGATGTTGGTGTTGATCTTGACCCGGAATGCCCGCCCGATGATCATGGGTTCGAGTTCCGGGTGGTTGATGTTCGCTGGAAGGATGGCATGACCGGCCGCGATTTCCCGACGCACCATCTCCGGGGTTACGCAATCGGGTGCCAGCGCGGGGTGCGCACCCGGGTGTCGCCTGAGGAGCGCCGCATAGCGCGGATCCTCACCTAGCGCCCCAAGTCTTGCGTTCTCCCGGATCGCGACGAACTCCATCTCCGGGGTGATCACGCCCTGCCGCGCATAGTGAAGCTGGGTGACTCTGAGCCCCGGCCGGGCTGTGCGTACAATCCGGTTGCGAAACGGGTGCCCGTCCGAGAGGCGCATCCGCGAGGCGGGATCCCTCACCTCGGCGGTATCGCCCCGTTCCTCAATCCAGGCGCTGCGAATCGGGACGAGCCCGCGCGCGAGATCGATTGTGAGCGCCGGGTCGCCAAACGGTCCCGAAGTATCGTAAAGCGGAATCGGCGGATTCGGGATGAGCGAGTCCCCACGGGCGGTTGGGCTCTGGGCAATTTCCCGGTAAGGCACCCGGATATCTGGCCGCGAGCCTACCTCGTAGAGCCGTGCGGAAGCGACAGCCGGACGCTCAAGCCTGAGGGAAATCCCGCTCAGTTTCTCCTCAATGCGCTCTCTGGGTTTCGACATGGCCAGATCTCCCGTTTTAAGGAAGGGCGGCCCAGGGAGGGTCCATGACCCCGAAGCCATCCCTACGCCGGTCCAAACCGGATCAGGTTCCAAGGGTTTTTCTCAGCCCGATCAGGCACCCCCGGCTTCGGAACCACAAGGGTTCCAAAGCCAGTATAGTCCAAATCCGATAGCGGGCCCGCGTGATCGTGTTCAACACCACGGTTCCGTCAAAGTCGCCCCATTGCGAGCGATGTCTGAACTGCCGAATGTCAGGAGTGAGGGAGTAGTAGGCCGTGTTTGGGGTTGGGGCGCCCTCATGGCACCTCCTTTGATGAGTTTCCTGCCCGGGTAGCGGCA
>DAHXNI010000013.1 GCA_027365475.1 Pseudomonadota bacterium
GGCAAAGGCCACGCAACGCGCCACCTGTCCGTCGAGATTCGATTTCTGGTCATGACTGGAGACCCGCGCATACACCACCGTTCTGCCGGTTGGGGTTTCCGGCACGTCCACCAGAATGGTGCCAGTCGCCAACTGACGCGCAGGAACAGGCAGGGTCCCGTTCTTGAACCATTCCCATGCGGTGCGATAAGTCACGCCCTGCGTCTTTGCCCATGCACTTAGTCTCATGCGTAATAGGACAGCATCAACACCTACAAAGTTCCATGTTTACGGCAACAGTTGTCAACCCATCCAGCGCCTCGCCCCGAGAACTTTTCAGGCATTTGGCACTCTAACCATAAGAGTGCTAGAATTGAGTCTCAATATGCGGTGACATTCTTATGAATCAAGAACTTGCGCTGATATCGCCCATACCCGAACTGACCGGCGACCATTCCCGACAGAGTCTTGATCGCTATCTCGAAGCCATCCGGCAGGTGCCCATCCTGAAACCGGAGGAAGAACGCGAGTTGTTCCGGCGTTACAAGGAAGAGGCCGACCTCCTGTCCGCCCAGAAGATCATCCTGACGCACCTCCGATTCGTCGTCTATATCGCGCGGAGCTACCGGAACTATGGGCTGCCGCTCGCGGATCTCGTTCAGGAGGGCAATATGGGTCTCATGAAAGCCGTCCGTCATTTCGACCCCGAGCGGGGCGTCCGACTCATCACCTTCGCCGTTCACTGGATTCGTGCCGAGATCCATGAGTTCATCATACGGAACTGGCGACTGGTGAAGGTTGCGACGACCAAGGCGCAGCGGCGGCTGTTCTTCAATCTGCGCCGGCATCTTGGCCAATCGGGCTCGCTCACCACCCAAGAGGCCGAAAAGATTGCCCAAGACCTCAACGTGTCACCGCACGACGTCGAGACCATGGAGATGCGCCTCAAGGGTCAAGATGTGAGCTTTGCCGCCACGTCTGCTTCCGACGGCCGCGAGGGACCCCGCACCTGGGCCCCTGAAGAATACCTGACCGCTCAGGATTCGGATCCGCTCGAATCGCTTGAGAGCGAAGACCTTGATCGCGACCGGCATGAACAGCTCACCCGTGCGCTTCAGTCTCTGGATGCGCGCAGCCGGGATATTGTCGAGCAGCGATGGCTCAAGCCCGAAGGGAAATCGCCGCTCAAAGTCTTGGCCGAGCGTTACGGTATTTCGGTCGAGCGTGTACGCCAAATCGAAGCCAAAACACTTGGACAACTCCGTACCCAGCTTGAGGTGCGATTGTAAAAAAGTGGAGTGAGCGCCTCGGGATCACAAAACCCGGGGCCTTTGCGCATATTCCACTGACAATCTTCTTCGCCATCGGCGGAAAACGGACTGATCTGCAAATTGCTGGCGACACTCGCAGCGCTCGAGCCGGCGGTCAGATCCATAATGCGTCGCCCCATGGCGGGGGTAGGTAATGACAAAGCAGCAGGATCGCGAAAAATAGCGTGAGATAGATAATGGAATATCGAAAAAGGCCCAGGGCTGGAGCAGCAGGAGACGGAGCGCGAACGAGGCTGAAAACCCTGATCCCAAACCCGGCGTTGAGCACCGTCGCACCAACTAGGAAAACCCACCCACCCGCACCCAGGAGCTCCGGCAGGTAACTCACGACGAGCAGAAGAACGCTGTAAAGGGCGATCTGCAGGATCGTGAACCGCACGCCGTGGGTCACAGGCAGCATGGGAATACCGGCACGTGAATAATCTTCCTTGCGACCGATGGCGAGAGCCCAGAAATGCGGTGGAGTCCAGACGAAAATGATCATGAACAGGCTGAGGCTCACTGCGCTCACGTGATCGGTCATGGCCACCCAGCCCAGTACAGGCGGGGCCGCTCCGGCCGCGCCTCCGATCACGATGTTCTGTGGGGTGATCGTCTTGAGATACCGTGTATAAATGAGCGCATACCCGATCAGTGATCCGAACGTGAGAGCGGCTGTCAGCCAGTTGACCATCCCCCAAAGCATGAGCAGGGAAACCAAGGCGAGGATCGTCGCCAGCACCCAGACCTGACCGGGTGTGAGATGCCCTTGTGGCAGCGGGCGATAGCGCGTTCTCAGCATATGAGCATCGATGCGCCGGTCGAGCAGGTGGTTGAACGCGGCAGCCGAGGCAGCAGCCAATGCAATCCCGATAGTTGCAGCCAAGAGCAGCCCGAGCGGGGGCCATCCCGGAACCGCAAGCAACATGCCCACGAAGGCGGTGAACACGATGAGCGCAACCACACGCGGCTTCGTGACCTGAACGTAATCCCGCCAGGTCGCCGCTGCGGGTGACGCTAGGACCGCCCGGACGCCGGAGTCCATAGCGCGTAGACGAGAAGCGAGGTCGCACCGAGCAGCAATGCAGCACCCACCGTATGACTGTCAGCAAGCCATCGCGGCATGCCAACCGATGCCAATGTCACGCCAATGGCAACCTGAAGCAAGGTCAGGAGGATCACGACGAGGCTCCAGATTCTCACGCCGAGATGCCGACTGCTCATGAAGAGCGCGAGACACCATGCCAGAACCGTTACCAGAACCACTCCCGCTCCGAGCCGATGGAGGAGGTAGATCGCAGCACGTGCGTGCAGCGGAAGCGTTCCGCCCTGATAATCCACTCCCAATCGATCCCAGAGCGTGAAGGCGCGCCCGAACTCGAGATGGGCCGGCCACCAGGATCCGAGACACGTTGGGAAATCCGGACACCCCACCCACGCGTAATGCGTACTGGTCCAGGCACCGAGCAGAATCTGCGCACCCAGCAGAGTCAGTGCCAGAACACCGACACGTCTCCCCCAGGATGAGGAAACCTCCTCTTTCCAATGGAAGGTGTTCGTATCCATCGCCCAGAGTAGCAGGAGGCAACTGAAGATGAGGAAGGCGCCGATGAGATGGGCGAGCACGATGATCGGTTCGAGTTCCATCGTGACTGTCCACATGCCCAGCGCTGCCTGAAGCAGCACGAGCAGGAGAATCAGGAGGGGGAAGCGTCGGGGTCGCCCGGTGGCACGGCGTGTACGGGACAAGCCGAGTCCCGCCAGGGCCAGGATCACAAAACCGAGTCCGCCCGCAAGGTAGCGGTGGAACATCTCCTTCATGGCTTTCCGAGGCATCAGTGGATGGTTGGGGTGAAGCTGATCGACCCGCTGGATAACCCCGGTTCGTGTCGGGACCGTGAGGTGACCATAACAGGCTGGCCACCCCGGGCAGGACAGTCCCGCATTCGATAGCCGGACGTAGGCGCCCACACCGATCAGAACAAGTGTCCAGACGATCGCCGTGAGGGTGAGGAGACGGAAGGCATCCCAAAACCGTTCCATCAGCCGATCTCGGAGACCGAAAGCAAACGCTTCAGATCCCGCATCAATCCGTGCGGATTCACAGCGGCGGGATAGGACATCATGAGATTGCCCATGGGATCAACCAGATAGATCCGCTCGCCAGAGTGGGCATTGGCTGCCTTGAAGAACTGGTGGATGAAGCGCCCTCCGCGCGTGCCCTCGGCCCGCACGATAGTGAGATCAGGGTCCTCGACCTCGAGAAATCCGAGCTTCTGGGGTTCCCCGGTCACGACATAGAGCCGTTGCACGCGGCGAATGTCTTCACCGAGCGCAAGACGGATCTGTCTCGTCGCATAAAGCGCTGCCCGGCAGTCAGGCGTACATTTGACACCCCCAATGTAGACAAGCGTCCAACGACCTCTGAAATACCGGCTCGTGAGATGGCCGTGTCCCACAATCAGCGGCAGCGTTGCGATGTGAAGTCGGATCGGCGGGGTGATGAGATGCCCGTAATTCATCGTCCGTCCGACCCCCCACTGGTTCACATTCATGTACCAGAGCCCAGCGATCAGGATCGGCAAGGCAAACACCCCCACAATGGCAACCAGGATGGCCCATTTGGGGAAAGCGGAAGGGGGGTTTTTATTCATGACGGGGATTTCCGGTGTAAGTTAAGGCCAACCCAGACTCCGAACACGAGGAGCGCGAGCGCGAGCCACTGAAAAGCATAACCGAAATGCTGCCCGGGACCGATGCGCCGGGCGGGTTTCCAGTGCCGGACAAATCCACCCGGTTCCCGGGGATCCAGAAGCAAAGCTCGGCGTGTCAACGGATGATGGTAGATTTTCTCAAGAAAGGCATGCGTCGGGAAGAGGAGCGGTTTGGGCCATCCCCGGGGGATCGGCCCGTTCCCGAGATGGAGACCCGGATGGGGCAACACGCTCGCATAACCGGTGATGCGCAAACGCCCCAAAGGAAGCCCCTGATCCAGGTGCACGGCGGTCCGCCCGAGTGGCGATGCGGGAATCCAGCCGCGATCGACCGGGATCCACAGCGCACCCTTTTTGGAGACAAAAACCGTGAGTACCTGGGCACCCATGACGTTGTGATGGTAAAGATCAATCAAAAGAACATCCCGGCCGGTGATGAAATGGCCGCGGGCTGAGACCCGCTCAAAGGGGCGGAGAGCCTGACCGATGACCCATGGGGTAGGCTTGGCCTGGGTGCTCCTTGCCGAGGCTGCGAGAGCCGCTGCGCTCCTTTGTGCCGCCTGCCATTGCCAGTTCGCCAAACATAGAAACAGAACGATCAGGATCCATGCCGCCAGCGTCGGCCATCGTCTGGGAGAGAACCGCCACATGTCCAGATCCCCCATGGCATACTAGCCCGTAACGAGACGGCTGCCCCATCTCCGGGCTCGGAGTCCGAACGTGCTGTTCAAATTGATCATCGTTGGGCTTTTCGTCATCATCGTGGTCGTCTTGGCTCGAGCGTTTGTGAACCTGGTCGAGGATCGCGGGCGTGGCACGCGCACGGTTCGTGCGCTTTCTTGGCGGATCGGGCTCTCGCTTCTGCTCTTCGCCCTGCTCATCCTCGGTTACTTCATGGGTTGGATCCATCCGCACGGGATCAGCCAACCCTGACGTCTCGCGGTTGAGGCCCGGGCGTGCGGGGCCTTCATTCCCTTTGTTCAGAGCCAGTAGACGAAGATGAAGAGGCCCAGCCAGACGATATCGACAAAGTGCCAATACCAGGAAGCTGCTTCGAAAGCGAAGTGATGCTCGGGGGTGAAATGCCCACGCAACACACGGATCAGAATCACAGTCAGCATGATCACACCGATCGTGACGTGGAGCCCGTGGAATCCCGTGAGGATGAAAAATGTCGCCCCGTAAATTCCACTGTGGAGCGTGAGATTGAGATGCGTATAGGCATGATAGTACTCATGCGCCTGCATGAGGAGGAAGCTCACGCCAAGGGCGATCGTCGCGACCAGTCCGGCGATCACTTTTCGACGATGCCCGGCCTTGAGCGCCCAGTGGGCGAGGGTCACCGTGACAGCGCTACTCAGGAGGATCAGAGTGTTGATGGCAGGAATCCCCCACGGGGGCATGGCGCTGAAGGTGCCTCCGACATGGGCAGGGCCATTGGTAGGCCACAGTGCCCGGTAATGAGGATAGAGAAGCGCATGGGTAAAAAACATGTTGGAGGCGCCGCCCAGCCAGGGAACCACGAAGAGCCGTGCATAAAACAGGGTTCCGAAAAATGCCCCGAAGAACATGACTTCCGAAAAAATGAAAAACACCATCGCCCAGCGGAACGTCCGGTCGACCTGCTGGTTGTAGACACCGGATTCGCTCTCACGAATGACCGTCCCAAACCAGCCGAACTGGGTCAGGATCAGAGTGAGCACCCCAAGGCCCATGACCAGGGGTCCCACGCTGTTCAACCCATCGATCCAAAGACCCGCTCCCAGCATGAATCCGAAAAGACCCAGAGAGCCGAAAATGGACCAGGGCGTGCCATGCGGCAGGTAGTAGGAATCAGCGGATGCGCTCATGCGGGGGTGATCTCCAAGCAGTGATGAGTCATGTCTAACCGTGCGATTCCGGACCGTGTGAAGCGGAACGCATCAGCCGAGCCAGGCCCGGATCCCGTAGAACCCGAGGTAGATGACCACGGCCAGAACACCGAGCACGATGGCCATGCGTACGGCCCGCTTGTGCCGGGCTCGATCGTCACCTGAACCGGGTATCGGGGCGTCTGCCATGCCATTATCCCGCGACCTCGGGGGGTGAACTGAAGGTATGGTAGGGCGCGGGCGAAGGGACGGTCCATTCCAGTCCGTGTGCACCTTCCCAGACGCGCGCTTCCGCCTTCTTCCCTCCGTAGATGGTGGTAAAAATAATTGCCACAAAAATCAGCTGGGCAGCTCCAAAAACGAACCCGCCGATGCTCGAAATCATGTTGAGATTGGTGAACTGAACGGCGTAATCCGGTACGCGGCGCGGCATGCCAGCCAGGCCCAGAAAATGCATGGGGAAGTAGAGCACGTTGACCGAGATCACACTGATCCAGAAGTGAACCTTGCCCCAGAACTCACTGTACATGTGCCCCGTCCATTTGGGAAGCCAGTAATAGACTCCTGCCATGATGGCAAATACGGCGCCGGTCACAAGGACATAATGGATATGGGCCACCACGAAATAACTGTTGTGATACTGGAAGTCAGCGGGCACGAGCGACAGCATCACGCCTGAAAATCCGCCAACCGTGAAAAGAATGATGAATGCAACCGCAAACAGCATCGGCGTCTCGAAAGTCAAGGCCCCCTTCCACATGGTTGCGACCCAGTTGAAAATCTTGACCCCGGTGGGTACCGCGATCAGCATCGTGCTGAACATGAAGAAAAGATCGGCGGAAACCGGCATCCCCGAGGTGAACATGTGGTGTCCCCAGACGATGAACGAAAGGAACGCGATCGAGGCCAGCGCGTAGATCATCGTGGTTCGTCCGAACAGGGGCTTGTGTGAGAAGGTGGGTACGACCTCCGAGATGATCCCGAAGGCTGGAAGAATCATGATGTAGACTTCGGGGTGCCCGAAAAACCAGAAGACGTTTTCCCAGAGCAGGGGGCTGCCGCCGCCTGCGGCCGAAAAGAAGTGGGTACCGAAGAAGTGATCAAAAAGCTGCATCGTGACGCCACCCGCGAGGACCGGCATAACTGCCACGAGGAGGTAGGCCGTGATCAGCCACGCCCAGATGAAAAGCGGCATCTTCATGAGCGTCATTCCCGGCGCCCGCATGTTGAGGATGGTGACGATGATGTTGATTCCACCGAGGACGGAGGAGATCCCCATGAGATGGATCGCAAAAATCAGAAACGGGAATGAGTACCCAAGTTCCATGCTGTAGGGCACATAAAGGGTCCAGCCGCCCTCAGGCCCGCCACCCGGGAGAAACAGTGTGAGGAGAAGGAGTGTGAAGGCAAACGGCAGAATCCAGAAGCTCCAGTTATTGAGTCGGGGCAATGCCATGTCGGGCGCGCCGATCATGAGCGGAACCATCCAGTTAGCCAGCCCGACGAACGCCGGCATCACTGCACCAAAGACCATAATGAGCCCGTGCAGCGTGACCAGCTGGTTGTAAAACCCTGGATTCACGAACTGGAGACCGGGCTCATAGAGTTCCGCCCGAATCACCATGGCCATCGCACCGCCAACGAAGAACATGATCAGGCTGAACAGGAGATACAGCGTGCCGATATCCTTGTGATTCGTCGTCTTGATCCAGCGCATCAGCCCCCGGCTGGCCGGATGTGCGTCGTGGCTAAGGGCGATCGATTGAGACATGGCAGAACTCTCCGCTGGTTGATCGATGCAAAGGCCGGTTCAAGGATCCGGGGTGGGGATGGGAGATGCGGCTCCCTGAGGGTGATGTTGTCTCCATTGTTTCACCCAAGCCAGAAACTGCGCTTTCGGTTTTGCAATCACCACGATGGGCATGTAGGCGTGTCCCCAGCCGCAGATCTGGTTGCACTGTCCCCGGTAAATGCCCGGCTTGAGTATCTTGACCCAGATCGAGTTGACGAGGCCTGGGTTGGCATCCATCTGGACACCGAGATCCGGAACCCACCAGGAGTGAATGACGTCTTTCGAGGTGATGAGGAGACGCACTTTCTCTCCGACCGGCAGCACCAGGGGATGCGTGACCGCGTGCAGGTAGTGCGGCGTGGAATACGGACTCAGGCCGGAGTGGAGCGGAGCGATTTTGAGACTCGAGTCGGCGAGGCGGCTGTAGATGTTGATGTTCCAGCGCGGGTAGGTATAGCGCCACAGCCACTGGTAACCCGTCACCTCGACCGTCATCTCGGAATGGTGGACGTTCTCGGCCCGGATCAGCACCCGTGCCGCCGGGATGGCCATCACGATCAGGATGATGAAGGGGATGATCGTCCAGACGACCTCGAGCAGCGTACTCTCGTGAAAATCGGCTGGTTTTGGATGCCGGGACTTCCGGTGGAAGATGATCGACCAGGTGATCGCTCCGAAAACAACGGCCGCGATCCCGCACATGATCCAGAAAGCCATCATGCTGAGACCGTAGATCGCGTGGCTCATCGGGGTCACGCCATAGGGCAGGTTGTAGAGGCTCGCAGCCCCAAGAGGAGGCATGCCCATCCCCATCAGGAGGATGGCACCTGCCGCGGCCTGTAACCATCTGTTTTTCATATCCGAAAATCTCCCGCTTGAAACTCGGTGATGGATCCATCCGTGAAGTTCCCAGGATCGTGTGCCTTCGAGCCAGGCGACCTCGTGGGGCACAGATAGCGCCGCAGCTGACGGGAAAGTTCCCGTTTCTCCTCGTCGCCCAAACAGGCTCCAACCTCGCAAACCCGCCCGGAAGCGCCAATCCAAATTCGGTGTCGTTTCCAAGGCCCACCGGCATCCTCAATCAGGCGGGCCCAGCCACGATGCACACGGAAACCGGACTCGGGTGCACGGATGCCTTGGGATATGGTCACCCAATCGTCATCAATACAGATCCGCTCGAGATAACCGCCTGCGCGATCCACGGACCAAGTCGCCCAGAGCAACCCGATCAGGGCCAAAGCGTCGAAAGCCAGAATCGGCCAGAACCCGAAGCGCCATGTCAGAACTCCACCCAGCGTGAGCGCGGCAAGTAAGCCAAGACCGAGCAGGCCGAGCTCGGCCTGATGAAGCGACCGGTTGGGACGGACGACGATCGTATGCACTAAAGATCCAGACCCCTGCATGCGTAGCAAACTGATGCCGAATTATGCACTAGCCCGGGGTCATTCGACAATCACCAACATCTTGCAGGGAACGCTTTAACCCGGTCCATGTGGAGGACGGACGGATACGGGTGGATGCAGTGTCTGCGCTACTGAGCCGATCTCGGGAGTGACGAGAAGCGGGACGATCCCGAGGCACGGGATCGCCAGGCGTTCCACGAGGGTCGCAAGAACCGCCTCGGGCTCCTCCAGGGCGGGATCCAGCCGGTTCGCGACCCAGCCGAGACAGGGTATCCGGTCGGCCGTCACAGCCTCCATCGTGAGCAGTGCATGATTGATGCACCCGAGTCTCAAGCCCACGACAAGCACGACCGGGTAGCCGAGTGCACGCACCAAGTCGACGGTCGAGACGTCCGTGCCGAGCGGAACCCGCCAGCCGCCTACTCCCTCGACGACCACAGTATCCGCCCGCTGCTCGAGCGCCCGCACCCGCTCCAC
>DAHXNI010000048.1 GCA_027365475.1 Pseudomonadota bacterium
GCTGGGTCACGGTCTTCCCTTCCTTCAGCATCTCAAGAACCAGTTTGACCTTGAGATCGGTGGCATAACGTTTGCGAATCGAGCCCATAATTGTGCTTAACCTCCCCCTGTTTTTTTGTCCAAAATTCGCCATCCACTATAGCTGGCCCTTGCGCAAGTCGAAGGGCACGGGGGCCATCCTCGTGTTACCAAGGCCATACCGTCATGGAGAACCGGCATCGTCTGATCGTGGCGGCGAAGGTGCGTCACGGCGCGTGGGCCTGCGGCCGGATAGGACAGTGCCGCGAAACTGCTCAGGAGCCTGCCCGGATGCCGCCGCAAGACTGTGGAAGCCGACCAGGGCAATGATACGGCACGCTTGGTGAGCCACTGCCGGGCCCTCGGCATCACCGCGCACGTGGCACGCAAAGTCGAAGGCAAATACGCTGCGCGACCGCATCAGCCGTCATGCCGGCTACGCGGTCAGTCAGCTGAAACGCAAGCGCATCGAAGAACCCTTTGGCTGGGCGACGCTCATCAGCCCCATCCGGCAAGTCAAGCGGCGGGGCTTACCGAGAATTCATGCCCAGTTCCATCTCGCCCTGCGGGTTGGAACCTGGTGCGCATGCGCAATATCCTGGCCCTGAATACCGGATAGCGGGAATTAGCCCACCCCGTTCACATGGCGAGCCTAAAACCGGCCGATTTGGCCCATTGAAAATCCATAAAATCACCTTGGGTTGACCTCTCGAACCATGATCCTTGGATAATCAGAAGGATATTTCAACAGCCTGCTGATACGAGATTTTGATATGCGGCGACGAAAGCTAGTTCTGTGTTACATGTCACCTGTGACGCATCTCGTAGGGATAGTTGCAAAAGGGTATCCCAATTCAGTTGGGTGGCCTGGATACCCTAATAATCGGCGAACATAGTTCCGTCTTCAAGATTTGAGGCACAACCTGAAGCCCAACTCGGTCATTTTTAGGGAACTCAACTTGAGCCAGAAGAATTGAGTATTCAGTTGGGCATGCTTCAAGCCCCCTTAGTCTCGGAGTTCGGACCGGGTTGCACTTTCGGGAAACGCGTTGTACAGTAGCGCAGTCGCAAGCAGAAACGTGACTAGCCGCTGGATCTTTAGACTGCCCCTCTGTGGGGTGAACCAGTAGTGGTGCGTTCTGTTAGTCTTGTTTTATCGCTGAGAAAATACAGCCCAAATCGAGGTGTCAATAAGTGGATATCAACTATCTTATCCATATCGCTGCAGTCTCTGGTGGCATTCTCTATGTCATGATTCTGATTCTTTTGGTTTGCCTGGTGGTGATCATTGATCGAACCTGGTATCTGACCCGTGTCCATCGTGAAGGTCTTGCTATCGGACGCGCGGTGGCTCAAATGAGTCACTTGGATCGGGATGCATTGGCCCAGCTCGCGGAGGATAAATCCCAATTCCCCCAATCGGTGCTGGTTCAGGTTCCAGTCAACCATCCCAACGTCAAGGACCCAGTGGAGTTTGCTGAACTGGTCGAAGAAGGGATCATGACAGTTGCACCGCGAATGGACAAAGGCCTCTGGTTACTTGATACACTGGTCACGATGGCGCCTCTTTTGGGATTGCTGGGTACCATCATCGGAATCTTTCAATCGTTCCGGGTTCTTGGTAACCCTGGTACGGCTCCGACTGCAGTGACGGGCGGTGTGGCGGAAGCTCTGATTGCCACGGCAGCGGGTTTGTTTGTGGCCATCATCTCCATGATTTTTTACAATGGCCTTTCCAACCTGGTACGGATTAATCTGCATCATATGGAAACGATCAAAGCCATTCTCGTCAATCGGCTCCGTGCGGAGTCCGGTTCAGCTCGTCGGTGATTCCTGGCGGGCGCTTCTAAGCGCTTCTGCCTAAAGTCGCCGATCTCAGATGATCCCAAACGGGGGTTGACAACTACATGAAAGCTAAATACTTCGACCGCAAGCGGGCACGAATCGAAATCATCCCGATGATCGATATCATGTTCTTCTTGCTTGTCTTTTTCATTATTGTGACCTTGCAACTCATTCCTACGACTGGAATGAATACCAAATTGCCGGAGAGTACGACCGCCAGGCAGCTCAAACACCCCAAAGTGGTCATCTCGTTGCAGCGAGATGGAACGATGTATGTTCAGGGTCGCGTGGTAAGTCCGAGTCAACTGACGGCTATGCTTGAGCAGTACCCTAACCCGACACAGGTCATTGTCACGATTGCTGGAGCCAAGCAGGCGACCTTACAGGAACTTGTGAACGTCATGGATGCTTGCCGACGGGCGGGTGTGTCGCAGATCGGCATTGCTGCTCGCCGGACTTGAGGTTTTATCGTATGGCTCTTTTCAGGCGTTTATCGACGTCCACACCTCAAGGAGGAGGGGTTGACCCATTTTCAGACGAAACGGCACATGCGGGTCTTACTTTTGTACTGGCGCTCATTGCCGAGGCAGTCATCCTTTCCGGGGGTGTTGCGTGGTATGTCTGGGGACGGCAGATTATTGCTGTTCCGCCGCCGCCGAAGGTGGAAAGCGTACAACTTCGGAAGCAACCGAAAAAGCCTCCACCGCCTAAACCGCCACCGCCTGTTCCCCCTCCACCGCCGCAGGCTGCAGTAACTCCGACCAATGTACCGATTCCGCCGGTGCTTCCACCGCTGGAGCCGATGCCACCTTTGCCATCCGGAGCGGCCTTTACGCCTGCGCCACCATCTGGTCCGCCGGCACCACCAACTGCCCCCTTGGCATCCATGGTTGCTTCATTTTCAGCGGAATTGGATCAAGCACTTTTTCTTTGCGCCCAGGGGCACTATCCTCCTCAAGCCATGATGGCGGGGCTATCGGGTACAGGTACGGTGTCGTTCGTTTATAACAACCAACGTGCCACCCATGTCAAATTGGTACAATCAACTGGACATTTCTCGTTGGATCGTGCCTTGGTACGTGCTGTGCGAACATGTTCCCTGCCTCCTGCTCCTGCCGGATATTCCAGACGGGACTTTGAGATTCCGATTGAAATGCGCCCGAGCGGAGGGTAATCAACCAAACGTAGGCCATTTATTGAAGTGAATAGCCACGACCAAGCCTCCCCTCCCTGTAATATGGGAGGGGAGGCTTTTGCTTTTGATTCATTGATTGTGCAAACCAATGTTAGGAGACGCCACATGAAATATCGTGTACTGGGCCAAAATCTCCGGGTTTCAGCTGTTGGGCTGGGTTGTATGGGCATGTCAGAGTTTTATGGTCAAGGAGATGACCGGGAATCCATTATCACCATTCAGCGTGCGCTTGATCTTGGAGTCAATTTTCTTGATACCGCCGACATGTATGGAGCCGGGCGCAATGAAGATCTCATTGGTCGGGCAATTCGCGGGCACCGTTTAAAAGTGATTCTCGCGACTAAATTTGGAAATGTACGTGGGGCCAAGGGTGAGTTTCTTGGGGTCAATGGGCACCCGGAGTATGTTCGCCAAGCCTGTGAAGCGAGTCTTCGACGACTGGGCGTCGAATGTATCGACCTTTATTACCAGCACCGAGTCGACCCAAAGACACCAATTGAGGACACATTAGGCGCAATGGCACGGCTGGTGCAGGAAGGGAAAGTTCGGTTTTTAGGCCTTTCGGAAGCGCATCCCAATACTCTTCGACGGGCGCATGCCGTACACCCAATTGCAGCCCTCCAGACGGAGTATTCTTTGTGGTCGCGGGATCCAGAGACTGAGGTTTTGAAAACCTGTCGTGAGCTGGGGGTCGGGTTTGTAGCCTATAGTCCCTTGGGACGCGGTATGCTGACTGGGCGCTTTAATAGCCCAGGTGATTTTACGGAGGACGACTGGCGCAAGCGTCACCCACGCTTTCAGGGTGATAACTTTTCGAAAAATATGGTATTAGTCAATCATCTGGATACATTGGCGAAGCAAAAAAATATCGACCCATCGCAAATTGCCTTGGCTTGGGTTCTCGCCCAAGGCGATGACATTGTTCCGATTCCAGGAACTAAACATATCGAATATCTTGAAAAGAATATCGCAGCTCTCGATGTTCGGATTACAGACGAGGAGATTGCTCTACTCAACGCAGTTTTCCCTCTTGGTATTGCCGCTGGAGAGCGATATCACCCCCAGGGTATGCAAGCAGTGAATCGCTGAGTTGATCAGGATTGCAAACCCAAATACAAAAAAATAAGTGGCGTTGAGTTTGGAATCATAGTACGCAGCCAGTTCATAGGATGCGGCTTGAAGGCTCTTAGCTTGAGTCCAACCCTGATCGAATTTAGGCTGCTTAGGTCGAGCTCATCGTTTCAGTCAGACTGTGCTTTTTGCTTCTGGAATGTCAGGTGATTAGCAGTAACATGCACCTCAATTGTATCGCCCGGGATATAATCCCCGGCCAGAATACTGCGCGCCAACGGTTTCTCGAGTTCTGATTGAATGGCTCGCTTGAGGGGTCTTGCGCCATAAGCAGGATCGTATCCCGTCTCTGCCAGGTACTCAATGGTATTACTGCTGACTTCCAGGGTCAGTTGCTGCTTGGCGAGACGCTGCTTGACCGCATTGATTTGAATCTCGACAATCGCGTGGATCTGCTTTGGATCCAATGGATGAAACACAACCAGCTCATCGATTCGGTTGATGAGCTCGGGTTTGAAGTGTTGCTTAACGATTTCAAGTACGGCCCGCTTCATAGAATCATAGTTCTGCGGGCCACCGAGCGATTCCTGGATGATCTGGCTGCCAAGATTCGACGTCATGATAATGATGGTGTTCCGAAAGTCCACTGTTCTCCCTTGGCCATCGGTCAGACGGCCGTCATCCAAAATCTGGAGAAAAATATTGAAGATGTTGGGATGTGCTTTTTCGACTTCGTCAAAAAGTATGACGGAATAGGGTTTGCGACGAACCGCTTCAGTCAAATATCCTCCTTCATCGTAACCGACATAACCCGGTGGAGCCCCAATTAAACGTGCAACCGCGTGGGATTCCATGAATTCACTCATATCAATCCGGATCAATGCTTTCTCGCTGTCGAAAAGGAAGGCCGCGAGCGTCTTGCTGAGCTCTGTTTTGCCCACTCCTGTTGGTCCTAAAAATAGGAAGGAACCCATGGGCCGATCAGGGTCGGAAAGCCCCGCTCGCGCAAGACGGATCGCGTCGGATACGGCCTGGACGGCTTCATCCTGTCCCACGACCCTTTTGCGCAGCGCTGATTCCATGGCCAAGAGTTTTTCGCGTTCTCCTTCAAGCATTCGGGCAACTGGAATACCGGTCCAACGTGAGACCACTTCGGCTACTTCATTTTCCGTGACGCGTGTGCGTAACAGGCGAAAACCGGATTTGGGGTCTTGACGTGCTTTTTCCAGACTTTTTTCGAGTTCCCTGATTTTTCCGTACTGTAGCTCGGACATGCGTGCCCAATCGCCACTACGGCGGGCCGCTTCCAAATCTACACGTGCCCGATCCAGCTGATCCTGTATCGCGACCTCAGATTGAAGCCGGCCTTTTTCAGCCTTCCATATTTCCTGAAGGTCGCTATAGGAACGTTGCAAATGATCGATTTCGTCAGCCAGTTTCTGACGGCGTTCACGGGGTGCCTCATCGTGTTCTTTGGCCAGTGCCTCCTGTTCGATTCTCAGCTGGATCAATCGCCGTTCCAGCCTATCCATTGCCTCTGGCTTGGATTCGATCTCGGTACGAATCCTTGAGGCTGCCTCATCAATTAAATCAATTGCCTTGTCTGGTAGTTGTCGGTCAGTAATGTAGCGGTGGGATAAGGTTGCAGCCGCAACAATAGCCGAATCGGTGATTTCGACGCCATGATGAATTTCATATTTCTCTTTCAATCCCCTAAGAATGGCAATCGTATCAGTCACACCCGGTTCTTGAATCAAAACCTTCTGAAACCTTCTTTCAAGTGCCGCGTCCCGTTCGATATGCTGACGGTATTCATCCAGGGTTGTCGCTCCGATGCAATGCAGCTCTCCGCGTGCCAGTGCCGGCTTCAGCATATTGCTCGCATCCATTGCTCCCTCTGTTTTGCCGGCACCCACTAAGGTATGAATTTCATCGATAAACAGCACCACACGTCCTTCCAGTTGGGCGATATCCTTAAGAATTGCTTTCAGTCGCTCTTCGAACTCTCCCCGGTATTTCGATCCAGCAACCAATGCAGGAAGATCAAGCACGAGAAGGCGTTTGTGTTTCATGCTTTCCGGGACATCACCATTGACCATCCGCTGAGCGAGCCCTTCCGCTATAGCCGTTTTGCCTACGCCTGGTTCGCCAATCAGAACCGGGTTGTTTTTGGTTCGGCGCTGGAGAATCTGGATCACACGCCGGATTTCTTCATCCCGGCCGATTACCGGATCCAATTTGCCCTGTTCAGCACGGGCAGTGAGATCTATAGTGTAGCGGGCGAGTGCCTGGCGCTGCTCTTCAGCACCTGGTTGATCCACCGGTGTTCCGCCGCGTAAGGTTTCAATGGTGCGCTCCAGCGCGAGCCGGTTAACGCCGGCCTGCCGGAGGAGGTCACCGACCGGATCGCGATCATCGATGAGAGCCAGGAGAAAAAGCTCGGATGCGATAAACCCATCTTTGCGCTTCTGAGCCAGTTTGTCGGTGATATTGAGCAGTCGACTGAGATCATTCGATAGATGGATCTCCCCGGCATTTCCTTGCACAGTGGGTAGTCGGCTGAGGAGTCGAGTCAGACCGGCTTCAATAGCTGGTATCTGCCCGCCTGAGCGTTCCAGTAAAGGACGTACGGTGCCGTGCTCTTGACGCAAAAAGGCGCGCACAAGGTGGACCGGCTCAATGGATGCGTGGTCCTGCCCGGCTGCGAGTGACTGAGCGTCAGCTATCGCATCTTGAAAACTCGTGGTCAGTTTTTCAAAGCGCACAGTACTTCACCATGTCAAATATCCGAAAGAAAACCTTATCCTTCACTATCTGGGGTCTCGATGGGCGTTTTTCAATGAAACAGATTATGGCTTTCTCACTTGTGGTGTGAGACAGGGTGCGACGGGCCGGAACGCTGATTCAACTGACTTTGAGCAGGATCGGCTAGAATTACACTATGTCCGAGAACCTGTTCGTGAAAGGACTCGTACCCGAACATGAGACTCGGGTGTCTTCCCCTCATCGTCTTGCCGTCGCACCGCTCATGGGATGGACGGATCGCCATTTTCGTTATTTTTTGCGTCTCATTAGCAAAGGAGCTTGGTTGTATAGTGAGATGCTGCCTACCCAAACACTGCTCCGGGGCCGAGATCCGGCGCGACGTATCGATTGCCATCCTGCAGAACACCCGGTTGCGCTTCAACTCGGTGGAGATGATCCGTCACAGTTGAGCCGTGCCGCGCACTGGGGCTGGAAGGCCGGTTACGATGAAATCAATCTCAATATCGGCTGCCCCAGTCCGAGAGTGTTACAGGGTGGATTTGGGGTCTGTCTTATGGAGAACCCAGAACGGGTTGGTGCACTTGTCGCCGCGATCCGCGAGACTGTTCCGATTCCGGTCTCCGTAAAATGCCGCCTGGGCTTTGATCATCATGTACACCCAGCCTTTCTTGAAACATTTGTCCAAACGGTCGCCGCGCAGGGTTGTGGTACTTTTTTTGTACATGCGCGTGTAGCATGGTTGGATGGTGTAAGTCCTAAGGCCAACAGAACTCTGCCACCGCTTGATTATGAATCCGTCGTTCGGCTGAAGAAAAAATTCCCGGATCTTGAGATCGTGGCCAACGGCGGTATCACTGACCATGAAGAGGCAAAACACCTTCTGGCGCATGTGGATGGCATCATGGTTGGACGTAAGATCCTGGAAGACCCTCTCTGGCTTGCTTCACTTGAGGGTGCAATGGGTATGCAACAAAGCCCGGCTCCATCCCGCATGAGACTTATTGAAACGTATGGCGCCTACTTATCTGATGTGATCCAGTCAGCTGCCGAGACCCATATATCCATGCAGCGTCTGTTTCAACCGCTTCTAACAGTGATACGGGGCTTTTCAGGAGCAGCTCGACTCCGCCAGTTGGTATGCAAAGCGGGTCGCGATTCGAGATCGGAAGGATGTGTCTGGATAGAACGCATTCTCGATCAACTGACTCAAACCGACTTGCAAACCGGGCTTGCATTCCAGTCCATACCCTCACACGAGGCTAGCTTTGAGAGGATAGTTCCCGCTGAACTCGCTGTAACGCCTCCTTGAGTTCGATCGGCACACGCGGTTCATAATCCAGTAGAAAACTCTCAAGGTTTTCAAACTCATCAATCCAATCCTTGCGATCGACGCCAAATAGTTCACCGAGCGCGCCCTGATCAAGCGTCAGCCCCTTGAGATTGAAATCACTTCCAGGCGTGGGCAGGTAACCAATGGGTGAATCCTGTGCAGTAATGCGATTTTCGCAGCGTTCAAGAATCCACTGGATCACTCTCAGGTTCTCGCCATAACCGGGCCAAAGAAACTTCCCATCTTTACCCTGGCGAAACCAGTTGACGTGAAAGATCCGTGGAAGTTGGCTAACACGATCCCTCAGATTGATCCAGTGTCGCCAGTAGTCTCCAAAGTGGTAACCACAAAAAGGAAGCATGGCCATGGGATCGCGACGGACGACACCGGTTTTGCCACTGGCTGCAGCTGTTGTTTCAGACGCCAGTGCGCAACCCGTAAGTACGCCATGGGCCCAGTTTTTTGCCTCATAGACCAGAGGGGCCACATGCGCGCGGCGTCCTCCAAAAAGAATCGCCGTAATGGGCACACCCATCGGATCCATACTGTGTTTGGACCAGGCCGGGTTCTGTTCGGCGCGTGTTGTAAAGCGAGAATTAGGGTGAGCCGCAGGTCCATTGACGGGATCATAGGGCCGGCCGCGCCAATCGATTGCAGGGGTACCGAATGAGAGCCCTTCCCACCAGGGTTCGCCATCTGAAGTGACGGCTACGTTGGTAAAAATCGTATCCCGCTGGATCATCCGGAAGGCATTGGGGTTAGTAGTGGCATTGGTGCCCGGGACGACCCCAAAATAACCCGCTTCCGGGTTGATGGCCCAAAGACGGCCATCGTGCCCAACATGCATCCAAGCGATATCATCGCCCACTGTCCAGACTTTCCATCCTGGAAATGACGGAGGGGGTACCAGCATGGCAAGATTGGTTTTCCCACACGAAGAAGGAAATGCGGCGGCGAGATAGTAGATCTGTCCCTCCGGGTTTTCAACTCCGACAATCAACATATGTTCTGCCAGCCATCCTTCCTGTCGGGCGTTCCAGCTCGCGATGCGCAAAGCGTGACATTTCTTGCCAAGGAGTGCATTGCCTCCGTAACCCGAACCGATGCTTTGTATCAGGTTCTCAGCAGGGTAATGAAGGATATAGCGGTGATCCGGACTGAGATCACCTAGGGAATGCTGTCCGCGGACAAAAGGCTCGCCTGCCTGAATGCGCTTCTGGATGGTTTCGCCCATGCGGGTCATCAAACGCATGTTTGCGACCACATAGCGGCTATCGGTAATTTCCACTCCAAGCTGCGACCATGGGGAATCAAGTGGACCCATGCAATAAGGAACCACATAAAGGGTCCGGTTACGCATGCATCCGGAAAAGAGGCGTTCATAAAGACTGTGCGCATCTTTGGGCGACATCCAGTTGTTATTGGGGCCCGCGTCGTCTTTCTGGGGGCTGCAGATATAAGTGACCTGTTCAACCCGGGCCACATCTGTAGGATCCGAACGATGGAGGTAGCAGTGGGGGTATGTTTTAGGATTAAGGGGTAGCATCTCACCTTGTGCCAGCATTTCCCTACTGAGGACTTCCCATTCAGCTTCTGATCCATTGCACCACTGAATACGTTCGGGTTGGGCAAGCTGGGCCACTGCATCGACCCATTGGGATAAGGTTTGCGTTCGTTCAGGCATGATTCTTTGAACCCCACAGATAAAACTCATGCGCCAGGAAGTCCCCGGTCGTCCGAAGGATGGCGGCGATTTAACCGTATTGTACCGGATTCCATGACTTGATCGTTTGCTCTGGTACCATGATCTGAACGGCAAGTGAGTTGTCAAAGGCATCCATGCACGGGTCTGACTATTTGGGTTGCAACGGCATCTTGTCGACCGTACTGGACGATTTTCAGTACCGTGACGGCCAGAACCGCATGGCACAGGCAGTCACACGTGCGTTGCGCGAGAAATCCATTTTGGTGGCAGAGGCTGGAACCGGAGTGGGCAAAACGTATGCCTATCTCATTCCTACACTGCTCAGTGGCAAACGATCCGTGATTTCGACCGGAACCATCGCGCTTCAAGACCAGCTTTATGAAAGAGATATTCCGCTCGTCTCGCGAATCCTGGGGAAACCCTTGCGGACGGCCCTGCTTAAGGGACGCGCCAACTATATTTGCCTGCAACGCTATGAGATTGACCGATTGCAACCTGGACTCACACCAATCGGGCTGAAGCATGAAGAACGTCGCCGGGTGATGGATGGCTGGATTGAGGAGACGACTACCGGAGATTTATCTGAATGCCCCGTGGAGTTAGATGATTTGATGGAACGTAGTCACATTACGTCGACTGCCGAAAACTGCACGGGACGCCGCTGCCCCTATTACGAGCGTTGCTTTGTCGTGGAAGCCCGCCGACAGGCACTCGAATCCGATCTCATCGTCACCAATCATCATCTTCTTTTTTCAGACTGGCTGCTGCGACAGGATGGATTCTCTCAGCTCCTTCCGGAAGTGGACGCGTTCATTCTTGACGAAGCACACCTCCTGCCTGATTTGGCGACGCGTATGCTCTCAGAATCCGTGACGCAGGCAGAGCTCGAGCGTGTTTTGGCTAACCGGGTCTGGTCCGATCTGCTGAACGCGGGATCTGATTCCAGTGTGCTGCCTTGGGATCAACTGGAGCAATCTTTTTCCAGACTGCTCAGCCATGAGAGTGGGCCCACTGGTATTCTGGGCTGCGATGAATGGTCCACCAGCATTCGAGAGAGTCTCGAAACGCTCGCCTGGGGTTTCGAAGCGCTTCTCCTGCGACTGAACTCGACACCGGAAGATGATTCGAGTCGGGATGCAAGGCGGAATCTCGAGCGCATCCAGAGTATTCTGGCGAGGGCATCGGAAACACGGCATCCGGAGAATCAATCCGGTACTCAATGGCCTTGGCTGGAGTGGCTCCAGGGTGGGTTCGTGGTGCGTCTCGAACCTGTTGATCCAGGTTACGGTTTGCACGCACTCATGCAATCTCATGATGCTGCGTGGATTATGACATCGGCTTCATTGAGTGCTGGCGGCAATCTTTCTTATTTCAGGGAACGCATGGCTCTTGCGGAGTGTGAGGAAATCATCATTCCCAGCCCGTTTGACTATGCGGCACAAGCATTGCTCTATACACCCAGCAATCTGCCGAACGTCGATGCACCTGATTATCTGGACGCATTCATGGCGCTCGCGGTCCGTTTGATTGATGCAAACCCAGGCGGCACATTCCTTCTCTTTACGAGCCATCGTGCGCTGACCGCTGCGCACGCGCTGATCAGCGGCTCAGTGGGATCACGCCCCTTGCTGCTTCAGGGGCATGCACCCAAATATCGTCTCCTCGAGCGATTTCAGGAGGAGTCACCTGCGGTTCTTCTCGGCAGCCATAGTTTCTGGGAGGGGGTGGACGTCAAGGGTCTCGCGCTTTCTCTGGTGATGATCGACCGACTTCCTTTTGCGTCGCCGTCTGACCCTGCAGTCTACCGACGAATTGAGGCCTTCAAACGTATGGGAAGAGATCCATTTCGGGACTATCAGTTGCCGAAAGCCGTTCTGACTTTGCGCCAAGGGGTGGGACGTCTCGTGCGACACGAATCTGATTTTGGTGCAGTTGTTGTAGGTGACCGGCGTCTCGTCGAACGCGGTTATGGTTCTCTTTTTCTGGCGAGCCTCCCTCCCATGACCCGTGTTCACGATGAGCGAGCCGTTGCTGAGTTTTTGCAGAATCATGGCCAGATGGTTGGCCCTTGACTTTGGGCAAGAGGTCGCCACTGTCGCAATCGGCGACGGGGAGGCGCTTGTTCGCGAACGCGAATGGCCGGCTAGACAGGCGTCCGAAAACGGGATGATCGAGATTGGCCGGATATTCGCCGAGACTGGCACCACAGTAGCGAATCTGGATGCTTTGGCCTGGATCTCAGGCCCGGGCAGTTTCACAGGTCTGCGGATCGCCGCTGCTACCATCCAGGGTATGGCCTGGGTCTGGGATAAACCCGTCGCCTCAATTCCCCGTCTCGCGGTATTGGCGTACATGTGTCGGAAGGCGGGCCTTACGGTTCCCGTCTTTGCTTGTCTGGATGCTCGCATGCATGAACTTTATTGGGCCTGTTACCAGATTACCGAAGGGGTTTGGCCCGAGGGAGCCATTCAGGTTGGCCCGGAGACGGACGTTCATCTTCCTGCTGGAGACTGGACCGGCGTGGGTGAGGTGCTCGATCGGGTGGAATACCAATCTCTCCGGAAACGGATGGCGCGGTTCGAATCCTGTCTGCCCGCTCGTGCTGGCGCTCTTCTCCCCTTGGCCGATATCGCTTGGTGTACTGGACGCATGCTGGATGCCCGGGCGATTGAACCGCTTTATGTCCGGCACGAGGTCACGGTGCGAGACTCGTCACATTTTTCGGTCATAAGAACAGGCTATGATACAGGAGAGCAGAAATAGGGCCTCCTTCATTGGAAAGCGGTCAGATCCGGATCCTTCTGGTCGACGATGACCCCGGTGTCCGCGACATGTTGTCATTGACCCTTCGCCGTGCGGGCTTTTATGTGGTCGGAGCACGCGATGTGCGCGCAGCCCAGGAATCCATGGGGGAGGGCTTGCCCGATCTCATCATACTGGACTGGATGATGCCGACCGTGAGTGGCTTGGAATACGTGCGGCAGTTGCGGCGCGACGAATTGACACGGGAAATCCCAATCATTCTGCTCACGGCCCGCGATGAGGAGGACGATAAATTGAGGGGCTTTGAAAGCGGCGTCGACGATTTTGTCACGAAACCATTTTCGGCCAGGGAACTTATGGCGAGGGTCCAGGCCGTGTTGCGGCGTAGCCGACTTCATGATCAGGATGGCCGTTTGCGGCTTGGGGCGCTCACGATGGATCTTCGGACCTGCGAGGTTTTCTTTAAGGATGCAACTGTCCACCTTGGCCCGACCGAGTTTCGTCTGCTCAAGTATTTCATGTCTCACCCGAACCATGTGCATAGTCGCTCCCGGATCCTGGATCACATTTGGGGGTTAGGAAAACCGATCGACGAACGGACGGTCGATGTGCATGTCGGCCGTTTGCGCAAATCCCTTGACCCCTTTGGTGTCGGCCAATGGATTGAGACACAACGAGGCAACGGTTATCGTCTTCGGGTTCCAGATACCACCGAAAAAGGAAGCCCGAACTCATGAAGTGGGCCTGGATCAAGGAAATTGCCTGGTTTATGACAGGTCTGCTGCTAGCGCTGCTGGGGTGGGCTTTTTGGGGGCACCCCGTTCCCATTTTTCTGGTCTGGGCAATACTGCTTTTAGGTCGTCACTACCGACAGCTGGCCCACTGGCTCGCTTGGCTTGGCGAGCCGGAACGGGAGATTCCCGAGGGGACCGGTATCTGGGGGGGGGTTGCCCATGCGGTCCGTTGGCGGATGCGATCGTGGCGAGTCGCACGATTTGAAACCGAGCCCCGCTTCGATCTTGATCAAGCTCTCCTTGCCGCTTGGCCTGACCCGGTGCTGATTTTGGATGATCTGGGTCGCCTGAAGCGCTTCAATGTACGCGCCGAAGAGCTTCTGGGTTTGAATCCGCAGAAAGATATTGGGCAGTTTGTCGGAAACTTGCTCCGCAACCCCGCTCTTCTGAAATTGATTCAGTTCCCGCGCGAGCAAGGCTTGGTTGAAATCTCATCTCCACGCAACGAAGAGCAGATTCTGGAGGTTTCTGTGGCCGCACATGGGTCGGGCGGGACAATCATGTGGGTACGTGACGTAAGTGAGCACAAGCGGGCAGAGCAGAGAGGCCGTGATCTGGTTGCGAATGCCTCCCATGAACTTAAAACTCCGCTTACCGTTTTGAGTGGTTACCTCGAAATGCTCCTTGATGAAGGCTCCATGCATCCGGAACACCAAAAGATACTCAGCGAGATGCAGCGGGAGACTGAACGGATGAAGACGCTCGTTCTCCACACCCTTGAGCTCATGCGGCTTGAGACGAGCGGTGAGAAGGCACCTGACGATCGAGTTCCGGTTCAGGCCATTCTGGATCGTTTGAAACAAAGGATTGATCTTCTGGACCAGGGGCGTCGGGAGGTGACTTTTGCAGTCGAACCTCTGCTGATTGCGATCAGAGGCTCAGATACAGAACTCACAAGCGCTTTTTGGAATTTGGTCGACAATGCATTGAAGTTTACAAATCCTGGCGGCCACATCTCAATCACTTGGGAGTCGGACGGAGGTGGCGGGGTATTCCGTGTGACCGATGACGGGATCGGCATCCCTCCCGAACGGGTCAACCGAATCACCGAACGTTTCTATCGGGTGAATACATACCTCGAAGGCGGAACCGCTGGTTCTGGACTGGGCCTTGCGATCGTGCAAAATGTACTCAAGCGTCACCAGGCTAAGCTCATTTGTCAGAGTCAAATGGGAAAAGGTAGCACGTTCAACTGTTATTTTCCGTCGGGGCGGGTCGAGCGGGCATCGGCGGTGGCCACCGGAAATCAAGCTGTTTAGCTTCACCGGAACCTTTCCTGGTTTGGTCCGATCAACCGGCGGCCAATATCTCGGTGTTTGCCAAGATGAGGCTGGGTTACTGTCGTGACCTACCCTGGATACCTTAAATCCGGATTTTTTTACCCGTTTTTAAATGCCAACGTGCTATGATCACTATGGGCAGTGATAGATTGGCGCGCTATGCGGGAGAGATCCGCTATGACAAATGATCGGACAGTCTCCGAAACGCAATCCTCCGAAAAGCTAGGCGAATCCGCCCCGTTGCCTCGTGGAGAGACTTCCCTCACAGTCGAATGGGCACAAAGCGAGCACGCCATCCGTGAGGCCCAGCGGCTTCGCTGGCTCGTTTTTGCCGATGAACAAGGTGCACGGATCCTGACGCCGGAGCCTGGGTTCGACATTGACCCACTGGATCCCTTTTGCCGACACATCGTAGTGCGTGATCTTCGGACGGGACAGGTCGTGGCCTGTTCCAGGATGCTGTACGAAGAGGACGCCGATCGCGCGGGTGGATTCTATTCGGAAGGCGAGTTTGATCTCACCGCAATCCGCGTGGCTCCGGGCCGGACTATGGAGATGGGACGAACCTGTGTCCATCCTGACTACCGCAAAACCGTCACCATTGGGCTTCTCTGGTCTGGGATCGCCCAGTTCACCGCGTTCCGTGAGTATGCCCGCATCATCGGTTGCGCCAGCATTCCGATGCGTCCGGACGCAGGTGCGAGCGCACTGGCCGCCTACGAGTACCTCATGGCCCGCTGTCCGTCGCCAGAAAACCAACGGGTGATTCCTCGTCACCCCTTGCCACCTGGCCTGATTGCTGCTTCCGAACCTAGGGTACCGCCATTGCTCATGGCCTATGTGCGCTATGGCGCGGTCGTCTGTGGCCCTCCTTGCTGGGATCCAAGTTTCGATACGGCAGATCTTCTCATGATGCTACCTGCGGAAAATGTGGGCCCACGCTATCTCAGGCGGTATGTTGAACGCAGGAAGCATGATCCGAACGGCCGCGATGGATAGAGCAATTCGCGAGATGGTGCGCCTTGCACGAATCCCGGCCATCATTTTTTGGCTGTTTATGGGCATCGGATTGTCCAGCCTGGTGGCTTTAGCTGGCCCTTGGAAACAGCAGCAGCGCCGACTTCGTATCCGCGTTGCGGATTACTGGTTGTCCGGTGCGCTCCGATTCATTGGCGTGCATGTCCGGATTGTTGGCCAACCCCAACCCGGCACCGTGCTGTTCGCAGCAAACCACGTTACTTGGATGGATATCCTGGTCCTTTCGTCAGTCTGCCATGCGCGGTTTGTGGCGAAGGCCGAAGTGGGTAGCTGGCCCTTGCTGGGATGGTTTGCCAAAGAGGGAGGCACGGTATTTATCAGACGGGGAGATAATGCAAGCTTTGCTGCGGTGGTCGAACGCATGCGCGCCGAACTGATGCAGGGCGAAAGACTGATCTTCTTTCCAGAGGGGACAACCAGCAATGGTCGCAAGCTGCGACGTTTCCGATCACGTCTCTTTGGGGCTGCAAGCGAGCCGGGTGTTTGGGTACAGCCGGTTGGCCTGCGTTATGCAGGTGCGGGAGATGCGAACGAAAGGATACCGTTTATAGGCGACGAGACCATTTTTGCAAATCTTTGGCGCATTCTCGCGTTATCGTCAGTTGACGCGGAGATGGTTTTTTTCGACCCGCTTCCCGGCGCCCTGCATTCTCCAAAAGAGCTTGCGCATGCCTGTGAAAAGCGAATTGGTCTTTGGATGGAGCGATCAGTTACGCTTTCTCTAGAAGAAAGGCTCGTTTGTTCTAATCCCGAGAAGGCTACCGATGTTTTGGATTATTGAGATGATATCCGCATGAATCAATTTCCACTCGGCGAACATATTTCACAGGAGTTCAATTCAGAACTAGGTGGATTGAGACGCCAGTTGCTTACGATGGGAGGTCTCGTCGAGCAGCAGATAACCGATGCGCTTAAAGTTCTTCGTGAGGGAGACAGCCAACTCGCCGAAAAACTGTACCACGCGGATCAAGAGATCAACCAGCTTGAAATTGCTCTCGATGAAGCCGGGAGCCATATCCTGGTTCGAAGACAACCGGCGGCCAGTGATCTGAGGCTGATTTTTGCCATCCTGAAGGCGAGTTCAGATCTTGAACGTGTTGGTGACGAAGCGTCTAAAATCGGCCGGTTATTTTTATCTTTGCCGATTCAAGAACGGGATCCGACAGGTTTTCACGAGGTGGTAAGACTCGGCGAGGCTGCACACAGTATTATTCATGGAGCACTTGATGCATTCGCTCGAATTGATGCAAATGCGGCGTTAACTATTCTTCGTGAGGATTTCCGGATTGACCGTGATTATGAAAGTTTTATCCGACAGTCGATTACCTACATGATGGAAGATCCAAGAACCATTCGTCGCGTATTCAACAGCCTCTGGATTGGCCGATCAATGGAGCGAATTGGTGATCACGCCAAAAATATCTGCGAGTATGTGATTTATCTGGTTTACGGAAAGGATGTTCGTCACGTCCGCACTGACGAGATTGAAAAATTGATGCATGCTCCTTCAGGGCACACAACGTAAGACTATGCTGCGGCGGTTTTTGAATCTTTTGGGCTTTCTGACTTGCGCTGCTCTTCTCGGCTATGCGTATTACCTGCAGTACGCACAAGGGCTCACGCCTTGTCCTCTATGCATTCTGCAACGTATCTTCATGGCCTTGCTGGGCCTCATCTTTCTCTTGGCGACGGTCCATGATGTCAGGCATTGGGGCAGCCGTTTCTATGGCATGTCCATGATCCTTGTGGGGCTTTTGGGTGCGGCGGTTGCGCTCAGGCAGATCTGGCTCCAGTATTTTGCCACTCAGCCACCCACTTCCTGCGCCGCAGGATTCGGGTGGATGTTTCGCCATTTGCCTCCCATCGAGGCGTTACGACTGACATTGTCGGGTAGTGGCAGCTGCGCAGCGATTCCATGGACTTTCCTCGGACTCAGTATGCCTGTTTGGGTTTTTCTTGCCTTTGTTCTATTAGCCAGTATTGGGAGTTGGGTCAACTTCAAAGCTGCCCGAAGGAATTCGTGACGCGGGGTTATGTGTCTGCTGATGCGGGCATCGTCAGATATCGATCTGCAATTTCCTGATAAGATTCGCAGAGTGTCAGTAAATCCAAAACGGAAACCCGTTCATCAAATGCATGCAGTCGTTCACTGGGTAGCCCAAGTTCAATGACTTCGCAACCCATGGCGGCAAAGAAACGTCCATCAGACGTTCCACCGTCGACGCGGAGTTCAGGTTCACTCCCTAATCTTGCTCGAAGCACTTCGCTTGTGCAGGCCCGGAGTCTCCCGGGAAATGATAGATAAGGTTCGGCCGAGCGCCGCCAGAGGAGTTCATGTGGACCCTGGATATTTTCTAATATCTGCTGAATCTGGTTCTCTAGCTCAAGGTGTGAGCGTGTGGGAGGGTAGCGGAGATTGAAGAAAGCGCGCGTTTCGGCAGGAACGACATTCCGGCTAATGGCTTCCGCCTCAATCGATGTGACATGAAAGCTAAGTGGCGGGAAAATGGTACGTTCGGCATTCGGTTCCAGGCTCATGCACTGGGTGAGAAAGGTCATCAGCCGGTGTATCGTATTGGATTCGGGTGGCACATATGCCACATGCCCAGATGATCCCTCGATCCGGATTTGACCGCTCAATGAACCACGTCGCCCGATGCGAATGGCATCTCCTGCCCGAGTTCGTGATGAGGGTTCTCCGATGATAGCTCCTGTCACGACAACACTTTGTTCGCGAAGATGGCTGAGCACCTTGGAGGTTCCATCAACCGCCGGTCCCTCTTCGTCGCTGGTCACCAAAAATGCCAATGTTCCAGGGTGAGCCGGTCGGTCGGTGACCCAAGCAACTGCAGCCTCGACCATTGCGGCTAAGGCGCCTTTCATGTCGATCGCACCACGCCCATACAGCCATCCATCGCTCACTACGCCCGCAAAAGGCGGGAGGCTCCAACGAGATTCTGGGCCGGATGGAACCACATCGCTGTGTCCCGCGAAAACCAAGACCGGAGATCCGTTCCCGTGGGTTGCCCAGAGATTGGAAACATTTCCGAACGGCAGATCGTGAATTTCGAATCCGACGCATCTGAGCCGATCGGCAATCAGTTTTTGACATCCGTGATCGTCAGGAGTGACTGATGGGCGCTCGATCAGCTGTCGGGCCAGATTGGTGGTTGGGTTCATGATGCCGGCTTATTCGAGATCACGCAGGATTGCGTTGAGTCCAATCCGTCGGCGCGTCTTTGCATCGACACGTTTTACGATGACTGCACAGTTCAATGCAAAGGTCCCGTCGCGACCGGGGCATGTCCCGGGGACAACTACTGCATTTTCGGGGACATGTCCATAGGAGACAGTTCCACTCTGGCGATCCACGATGCGTGTACTGGCGCCGAGGTATAATCCCATTGCTAGGACAGCACCCTGATGAACCGTTATGCCTTCTGCAATTTCTGAACGGGCACCGATAAAGCAATCATCTTCAATGATGACCGGTGCGGACTGAATCGGTTCAAGAACGCCACCAATTCCGACTCCGCCAGATACATGCACCCGGTTTCCGATCTGTGCACCCGACCCAATAGTCGACCAGGTGTCGATCAGGCAATCTTCTCCAATGTAGGCACCTATATTGACATAGCACGGCATGAGAACTGTACGTGGTCCGATATGGGCACCTTCACGCACGGTGGCCGGTGGAGCCACGCGGCAATGACGACGTGACCAGTAATCTGGTTCTCCGGCCGATTGAAGCTGGATTTTGTCGTACCAGCACTGGAGCGTGCCTGTCATGGATTGACTGCGTCGGCTCCGGAACAGGAGCAGGATCCCGGATTGAACCCATCCATGAGTCATCCAGCCATCGCTTGTCGGGCTTGCAACGCGAACCGTACCATTTTCGAGTTCCCGAATAAGCCAGCTCAGGGCCTTGTCGAGATCAACCGGTACCGCATCTGGTGCGATGTCATCCTGATGGTTCCAGTAGTAATCGAAGACCTTGCGTGCTTCAGCCGTCTGCATCAGTAATGCCGTTCGACGAAATGCCTGAGCCGGTTCAGGGCATCACAAGTTTCGTTGAGATCCGGTACCAGTGATATTCGGATCCTGTTTTTGCCTGGATCTCCATCTGGAGTGGGGCGTGAGAGATACGTGCCTGGAAGGGTCAGGACACCTTCTTCCGCATAAAGCTTGCGCGCGAATTGCTCCTCGTCGTCTGGAACCTCCGGCCACAAGTAAAATCCCGCTGGCGGGATCTCAAGAGGCAGAATCGGTTTGAGAATGGTCTCGGCTGCCTGAAACTTTTGTCGGTAGAGCTCCCGGTTTAAGATAACATGAGTTTCATCGGACCAAGCCCAAACGCTGGCTTGTTGAATGGGGATGGGCAGGGCACAGCCGTGATAGGTCCGATAGCGGTGGAATCCTTCGATCAGCAGGCGGTCTCCTGCAACAAAGCCCGAGCGTAACCCCGGAACACTTGAACGTTTGGAGAGACTATGAAAAACAACAATGCGTGCAAAACTATCGCGGCCAAGTAGCTGGGCAGCTTCGAGAATACCCAATGGCGGGTGGGTTTCGTCGCTGTAGAGTTCGCTGTAACATTCATCGGCAGCCACCACAAAATCATAACGGTCTGCCAGCATGAGTACTTTTTTGTAAAACTCAAGGTCAAGAATCGCACCCGTCGGATTCCCGGGTGAACAGAGATAGAGCAACTGGCAATGTCTCCAAGTATCGGCTGGGATCGCCTCAAGACTCGGGACATACTGGGTCTCTGAGAAGGTGTTGAGGAATACCGGCTGGGCTCCGGCCAGAAGTGCAGCTCCCTCATAGATCTGGTAGAAAGGGTTGGGCATGGCGATCACAGGGGTTTGATGCGGATCAATGACAGTTTGTGCAAAAGAAAATAACCCTTCGCGCGTACCTGAAACTGGCAAAACCTGGCTGTCCGGATTGAGTTGGCCGGGCTTCAGTGAGAACCGTCGCGTTGCCCAGGCAGCGATCGCTTCGCGCAACTCAGGTTCGCCGCGCGCCGTCGGGTAGCGACCCAGATCAACCAATGCTTCTTTCAGGCGAGTTACCAGACCAGGTGGGGCAGAATGACGGGGTTCCCCGATCGACATTCGAATGAGGGGGCGATTCTTGGGCGGTGGGTCGTGCGCAATCAGGCGCGCGAGACGCTCGAAGGGATAAGGCAGGAGGGAATCAAGATTCGGATTCATGTTAATTCTCGAGAGGATGCATGGTTGGAACCGGAATGGCTAGGATCCTCAGATATTCGAATGGAGCAGGCGAATCGCGTGATCACTACAATCCGGTAATCCCAGAATCGCTTGTTCGTAGTCTGACCAAGTCAAGATCTCATGACCTGCTTCTGTGACGAGAATGGTATGTTCCCATTGCGCCGAAAGTGAATGATCCCGCGTCACGACAGTCCACCCGTCAGGAAGCGTTTTGACAAAACGCTTCCCGGCGTTCAGCATGGGTTCAATCGTAAAAACCATCCCCGGAACGAGCTCAATCCCAGTGTCTGGACTCCCGTAATGGAGCACCTGAGGGTCTTCGTGGAAAGTGTGGCCGATTCCATGTCCGCAGTACTCCCGAACCACGGACACGCCGTTCTCATTGGCATAATACTCAATGACGCTTCCGATATCTCCGAGATGTCGTCCGGGCGCAACCGCTTGAATCCCCAAAAACAGGGCGATGCGGGTTGTTTCGACCAGTCGTTTGGCCAAGATGCTTGGTTCTCCGACGAAATACATCCGGCTCGCGTCTCCATGCCAGCCATCCAAAACGACGGTTACGTCGATATTCACGATATCGCCAGATTTGAGTTTTTTGGGTCCAGGGATGCCATGGCAGACGACCTGATTGACGGACGTGCAGATCGATTTTGGAAAACCACGGTAATGGAGAGGGGCCGGACGCGCACCCTGTTTCGCGATGTAGTCGTGGCAAAGGTCATTGAGCTCGCCTGTTGTCACCCCAGGCTGAACGGCTTGACCAACCATGTTCAGCGTCTCGGCCGTCAACCGGCAGGCACGACGCATTGCGTCTTGCTCGGATGGACTTTTGAGGCTGATCGGCATGCTCGATTATTCCAGAACCGGATGGTTCAAAAAAGAGGGGTTGACTTGGCAGCCATTTGATTCAAGAGTCCATTATGTGTTATAAAACTGGGCTAATTGTTTCAGGTTCCGTGACTGAGATCAACCTGTGGCCCTCTGACGTTCCTTCCTCATCGGATTAGGTGCGACAGCGGGTTTCTGCAGGCTGGCCTTCGTCGCTACATACACCACACATGAATCATAACCGGACGCCGGGTGCCCTGATATCAAGGGTCGCGGATCGGGATTCATGGAGGGTCAACCCGGAGAGCATAGCCAATGACTGAAGTGACGATGCGCACAATGCTGGAAGCAGGTGTCCATTTTGGACACCAAACCCGTTTCCGCAACCCCAAGATGAGTCCCTATATTTTCGGCGAACGCAACAAGATCCATATCATCAATCTGGAGAAAACGCTGCCCATGTTTCGCAGTGCCCTGGATTTTATCCGGCGTCTGGCGAATGATGGAGGTGTTGTAGTTTTCGTGGGCACGAAGCGTGCTGCACGGGATCCGATTGCCCAGGCTGCACTGCGGTGTGATATGCCGTATGTCAATCAGCGGTGGTTGGGTGGGACACTGACCAACTTTCGGACTCTGCGGCAGTCGGTGCGTCGCTTGGCTGATCTCAGGACGATGGCTGAGGATGGAACCCTTGAGCGTTTATCAAAGCGTGAGAGTTCGAAGATCAAACGTGAAATGGATAAACTGGAGCGTGCACTCGGGGGAATTCAAAAAATGGAAAATTTGCCTGATGCACTATTCGTGATTGACGTTGGCAAGGAAAGCATTGCGGTTCGCGAGGCCAACCGACTCAACATCCCTGTTGTTGCTGTGGTGGATACGAACTATAGCCCCGAACCCATTCAGTATATGTTTCCTGGAAATGACGACGCGATCAGTGCGATTGGACTCTACGCGGACGCAATAGCAGATGCCATTATCGAGGGTCGCGCCCTTGCGCCTGTTGCAGAGGTGAATGGTGAGGAATTCGTCGAACTCGATGGATCCGGTGAGCCTATGGCATCCGCTGAACAAACAAATCGGCCCTCACGCTCACGCAAAGCCCGCAGTAGAAGTACAGGTCGCGCTGTTCGTGTGGCCGCATCTGCAGATCCGGCGCCAGCGAAGACGGTGGACCCTGTGCCGGATTCCGTAGGGGTATCGGAAACTCCACCTGCGGTAGATGAGGCGGCCGCGTCAAAACCAGATTCGGTGAAGCCCAGGCGTCGCCGGGTTGCGCCTTCATCGGGTGGCGAAAGCCCGGAGTCGGCCCATGACTGAGATTTCGGCACAACTCGTTCGCGAGTTGCGAGAAAGAACAGGCGTCGGCTTTATGGAATGCAAAAAAGCGCTTGTGGAAACTGCGGGCGTCATGGAAGCTGCTATGGTTTATTTGGAAAAAGCTGGTTTGGCCAAAGCGGATCGCAAATCTTCCCGAGTAGCTGCTGAAGGACGGATTGAGCTTGCAATCACCGAGGGGCAGGGTGGCGCACTCGTTGAAGTCAACTCAGAAACGGATTTCGTGGCTTCGAGCAGCGATTTCTGCAGCTTTGCACAGAAGGTGGCTGCTTTGGTCGCAGCCGAGAATCCTGCGAGCGTTGACGAACTCATGCATATGACGAGCTCATCCGGTAAGTCTCTGGACGAGGAGCGTAAAGCGCTCGTGCTGAGACTCGGTGAGAATGTGGTCGTCCGGCGTTTTCGACAATTCACGACACGCCGGCATCTTGCTGGGTATATTCATCAGGGTGGTCAAATCGGCGTACTGGTCGAATTCGATGGGGGATCACCAGAAGTTGGGCGCAATATCGCACTCCAAATCACCGCGAGTGCACCTCGGTGGCTGGAACCTTCGCGTGTCGATTCTGAATGGCTGGAGAAACAGCGTGAAATCGCTGAGCACCAGGCTCGCGAAAGCGGCAAACCTCCAGCCATAATGCAGAAAATGGTCGAGGGACGGCTTAAAAAGCTGGTCGAGGAACTATCACTGAGTCATCAGGCATATATTAAGGACCCGGAAATCAATGTGATGACCTACATGTCGAAATCGGATGCGAAGGTCATCGATTATGTCCGCTATGCGGTAGGTGAAGGTATCGAGAAGGAGCAGAAGGATTTTGCTGAAGAAGTGATGGCTCAAGTCAACCGGCGTTGATACGGGGCCAAGCAAGGGTGGCACTCAAATACCGGCGGATTCTGCTTAAACTCAGCGGTGAAGCACTGATGGGTCACTCCGACTTCGGGATCGACCCGGATGTACTCCATTTCTGGGCACATGAAATTGCCGCAGCAAACGCTGCTGGAGTCGAACTGGGTGTCGTTGTGGGCGGAGGGAATTTCTTTCGTGGAGCCGGTCTGGCGGCTACTGGCATGGATCGGGTTACAGCGGATCAGATGGGCATGCTGGCGACCGTCATGAATAGTCTGGCTCTACAGGACGCGTTGGAACGAGATGGCCTTAAGGTTCGGGTAATGTCTGCCATACGGGTCAATCAGATTTGTGAGGATTACATCCGGCGACGAGCCATTCGGCACCTAGAAAAGGGGCGTATTCTCGTTTTTGCTGCCGGCACAGGAAATCCTTTTTTTACGACAGATACTGCAGCGACACTCCGTGCTATTGAAATCGGTGCTGAGGTGCTCCTCAAAGCGACCCAGGTGGATGGTGTTTATTCCAGTGATCCACAAAGCGATACGCATGCCACGCGTTATACCCATATTTCATTTGACGAACTGCTGAAGCGCGGACTTGGGGTCATGGATGATACGGCGGCTGTGATGTGCCGCGATCATGCCATTCCAGTTCGGGTATTTGAAACCCGGCATGTGGGCGCCTTGACAGCAATTGCTCAAGGTAATGAGGATATTGGCACCTTGGTCGACAACCGGACATAAATATCATGTTGGATGGCTGGCAGAAAACTACTCGTGAGCGGATGCACAAGGCCCGATTGAGCCTGACGGAGGCTTTTGGCCGGATTCGGACCGGGCGAGCGCAACCGGGTTTGCTGGATTCGGTTGTAGTGAACGTTTATGACCAGAACATGCCACTGAAACAGCTGGCTAGCATTGCAGCAACGGATGCACGTACACTGACCATCACGCCTTGGGACAAGACGACGGTGTCTGTCATCGAAAAGGCTTTGAGGGCATCCGATCTCGGGCTCAATCCGGTCGTGACTGGTACCCTCATCCGCGTGCCGCTCCCTGCTTTAAACGAAGAACGCCGCAGGGAACTTGTCAAGGTTGTTCGTCACGAAAGTGAGCTCGCACGAGTTGCTGTCCGCAATGTCCGAAGAGATGCGCTGGGACGTCTCAAACAAGCCCTTAAAGATAAGGAAATTACGGAAGATGAACAGCGGCGGGCAGAGGATCTCCTGCAGAAAATGACAGATGGCCTAGTTGGGGAAATTGATCAGGAACTGGCCCGGAAAGAAGCCGAACTGATGGAGGTTTGATCATTCATGGGGGCTGTTCCATCCGAACCGAAGCATGTGGCCATCATCATGGATGGGAATGGACGCTGGGCCAAACACCACGGGTTGCCCCGCACAGCAGGGCATCAGGCTGGGCTTGAAGCGGCCCGGGAGATTGTTCGTAAAGCGTCCGAGCATGGAATCCGGATTCTTTCACTGTTTGCATTCTCAAGCGAAAACTGGCTGCGCCCTAAGGCAGAAGTCCACGCTCTGATCCGACTGTTTGGTGAGGCACTCGATCAGGAAATAGACCGGTTGGTTCAAAACGGAATTCAAATCCGCTTCATCGGAGACCGATCGGGTTTCCCAAACCGTTTGCAGGAAGCCATGCAGCGGGCTGAAGCTGCTTCTTTTGCCGGTGAACGGTTGACGCTTGTCATTGCGGTGGGTTACGGCGGACGTTGGGATCTTTGCCAAGCCGCGCGTACACTGGCCCGACGGATACACGAAGCGGAATTATCCGAGGATCGGATTAACGAGGCTGAGTTCGAGGCTTGTCTTTCGACAGGTGGTTTGCCGGATCCCGATCTTTTTATCCGTACAGGAGGAGAACGACGTATCAGTAACTTCCTCCTGTGGAATCTGGCTTACAGTGAGCTTTATTTCTCCGATACACTATGGCCGGATTTCACGGTGAAACATTTTGAGGACGCCCTGAATGACTATCGGGGTCGCCAGCGCCGCTTTGGTCGGACACCTGGCCAGGTCCGCTGCAGCCGGCACGCCTGATGGAACGCCACCGCCTTGCGACTGGGCTTATTCTCGCCCCGATCGCGTTTTTGATTGCGCTGTGGGCGTCAATCAGCTGGATTGCCCTGATTTACTGGATTTTTATCGCTCTGGGAGCATTTGAGTGGTCGGGTTTGACCCGCGCATCGATTTTTGAACGGGTTTGTTTCATGATTGCAGTTGCAGGCATGATTCTGGTCCTATGGTTGTATCGTCCGATTGGCTGGATGACGTTGATCGAGCTTGCCGCCTTCGGCTGGATTCTGGCGCCGATCTTGATCGTCTGGCGTCGGGCACCTCTTTCTAAACACTGGGTTCTTCTGGCTGGTTTTCTGGTTCTCGTTTCGGCCTGGTGTGCACTCGTGGCCTTGGTTGCGCCATCCGGGCATCAGAATGATCTGCTCCTTGCATTTCTGTTACTCGTCTGGGGCGTTGATTCAGGTGCTTACCTGATTGGGCGACTTTATGGACGGCATCCACTGGCTCCCCGGGTGAGCCCAAATAAAACCTGGGAGGGTGTTTGGGGTGGCGGGTTGGCGGCGTGCCTTGCCGTTCTCATCATGCGGGTTTTTCTCGGGGTTGATTTCGCATCCGGATTCCTGATGGGAACAGCGGTTTGGATTTTCGCCATTGTGGGCGATCTTTTTGAGAGCCGCTTCAAGCGTTGGGGCGGTGTGAAAGACAGCGGTCGACTGTTCCCCGGGCATGGCGGGGTGCTTGATCGGATAGACAGCTGGATTGCAGCCGCGCCCGTGTTTCTCCTTTGCTCGAGATGGTTGCTTCGATGACCTTCATTCGCTGTTTGCAGTACAGCGTTCAAGCGCGTCGCAGGAAGACTAGGAGCACTCCTTCATGACCGTTGTTATCTCGATCGTTTCATTTATTGTTGCAATTGGCATCCTGATCACGGTGCACGAGTTTGGGCATTTTTGGATGGCCCGTCGGCTACATGTACGTGTTCTCAGGTTTTCGATTGGATTTGGCCGTCCGTTTTGGCATCGCCTTTTCGGTACCGTTCAAGGCGACCCTTGGGAACTAGCCTTGGCACCCATCCCGCTCGGAGGGTATGTGAAGATGCTTGATGGCCGGGAAGAACCCATCCCGGCGGGGCAGGAGGCTCATGCATTTGATCACCAGTCGATTGGGAAACGGTCGCTGATCGTTTTGGCCGGGCCACTGACCAACCTCATTTTTGCTGTTTTTGCTCTTGCGGTAGTGTTTACTGTGGGCTTCCCTGCTGTGCGTCCGATTCTCGGTCAGGTTCCGCAGGGATCCTATGCCGCTCGTGCCCACCTTCATAGTGGAGATATTATTCTTGCAGTCGATGGACATTTGTCCGAAAACTGGGGAGCAGTTGCGCTTGATCTTGTGGGCGGTCTCATGCATACGCATGTCATCCGGATCCGATACCGTTCACGCAAAGGGCTTGTCCGAACGGCATTCATGCATATTCAGAATCGGCGCCCATTCACGGTCCCTGGCCACCTTCTTAAACGCTTGGGATTCAAACCGGGCATCCCGAGTTTCCCGGCTGTTATTAAAAAGGTACTTCCGGGGAGTCCTGCAGCATCTGCGGGAATTGAATCAGGAGATCGGATCGTATCAATTGCGGGTCTCAAGATCTCAGATTTTCATGAACTTGCTAGATATATCGAAAATCATCCAACTGCTCATGTCAAGCTGGTTTGGCAGCGTCAAGGACGTACCTTCTCTCGGATGGCAACAATTGGCACCCATCTGATTCAAGGGCACCATGTCGGTTTTCTGGGTATTGAAGCGGCTTTGCCAAAAGGTTTTTCGAAGCGTTTTGTAGTCCAGGTCCGGGATTCGCCCTTGTATGCTCTAGTGCATGCATTCCGTTACACCGTACGGGTCTCTTCGCTCACGCTGAGTCTGCTTTATCACATGCTGATCGGACAGGCCTCACTGCGTAATATCAGCGGTCCGATCCGGATTGCCCAGTATGCCGGGGCGACGGCTCAATCGGGGTGGGTGTCATTTCTGTCGTTCTTGGCGATCGTAAGCATCAGTCTCGGGCTCTTCAACCTTTTGCCCATTCCGATCCTCGATGGAGGGCATCTCCTGTATTATGTAATCGAAGTGCTGCAACGCAAGCCCCTATCGGCCCGGGCGGAATGGATTGGCCAGCAGATCGGAATTGGTTTGCTCGTCTTGGTCATGGGCTTGGCGTTTTATAACGACCTCGTTCACCTGTTTTAGATTCGAGGAGAGTCTTTTGCGAAAATTATCCCGCTGTGGCGGAATGCTGGCCCTGACCCTGATCTGCTGTATGACATCGGTCAGTGCCAAAACCCAGTCCTCCTTTAAAGTTCACCAGATCGTTTTTGAAGGGCTTCACCGCATATCAAAGGGAACAGCGCTGGATTATCTGCCGATTTCAGTGGGGGAACGGCTGGATCCGTCACTGATTCGCGCGGCGATCCGTGCGCTCTACCGTACCGGTTTTTTTCGTTCGGTGACGATGCTTCGGCACAACCACACTCTCGTCGTACGCGTCGATGAACGTCCATCGATTGCGCGTTTTTCATTCGTTGGCAACCATGCCATCTCCAAGAAAGACCTGCGGCATGCCTTGGATCAGGCGGGCTTGGTCAAGGGAAGAATCTTCGATCGCTCGGTTCTTGAGGAGATCCGACAGTCGCTTTTCGATCAGTACTACAGTCACGGAAAGTATGGAGCCGAGATCAACACGCACATAAGGCACCTGAGCCGAAACCGAGTCAGCATCCACGTGCGGGTACATGAAGGTCAAACCGCGCGGATCCGTGCCATCAATATTGTCGGTAACCATCAATTCTCCGGATCGACACTCCGTGGATTATTCAAGCTACAGGTCCCCGGGTGGTTTACCTGGTTGACTGGCGGAGACAAATACGAACGGGAAAAACTGGTTGGCTCGCTTGAACGGTTGCGCTCGTTTTATGAGGACCAGGGTTATGCCAACTTTCATCTGAACTCCGTCCAAGTTGCTCTTTCTCCTACGCTTCGTGGCGTCTATATCACGGTCAATCTGCATGAGGGATCAGTTTACCGGGTGACGAAGGTTCAACTTGCTGGCAGGCTCATTCTTCCTGAGTCAGTATTGATGAAGAAAATTAGTGTCCGACCTGGCCGGACTTTTTCGATGCAGACGGCTACCGCTTCTGCACAGCGCATCACGACCTTGCTTGGAAATGAAGGCTATGCGTTCGCAAAGGTCAAGCCAATTCCACAGCTCAACCATCGGAACCGCACCGCGACAGTGATCTTTTTTGTGCGCCCCGGGCAGCGGGTTTACGTCCACCGCATATATTTTCACGGTATCACGGGTACCAACGAGAAGGTTTATCTCGAGAACATGCGCCAACTTGAAGGGACATGGTTATCAACCCGCGCTGTCAAACTTTCCAAACTACTCATCCAGCGCTTGCCCTTTGTGAAGCAGGTCTCCATCAAGCCTGTCCGGATTCCGGGTTCGCCGGATGAAGTCAATGTCAATGTTAATGTTCATGAACGGCGTTCAGGGACGGCAAATGTTGAACTTGGGTATGGGCAGGGCGAGGGGCTTGTGGTCGGGGGCCAAATTGCACTTTCGAACTTTCTGGGATCGGGTCGTCTCTTATCCCTGAACGCGAACCGTTATCCTTATCAAACCACTTATAACGTGACCTATACGAACCCTTATTTCAACTTGAATAATGTAAGCGAAACGATGACCGCGTTTTACGATCAAAGTCAGGGGTTCAACGCCTATGCACAAACTTTCAGCACGACCAGCTATGGGTTTTCGCTTTCTTATTCGTTTCCGCTGTCGACGTTTACGAGCTATTACTTGGGATTCACCACCAGTCACAACAACCTTCTGACCAACTGCTCAAGTCCACCCATCTATTTTGATTTTGCTCTGAATCCGGCGAATGGCCATCCCTATTCGGTTCCCTCTGACTGTGCGACACCAGATGGAAATACAGTCCTGGTTGATCTGCCCGGAACTCGCTACAACAATCTTGAGCTGGATACAGGGCTCGTCTACGATGATCGCAATCGGTATATCTTTGCTACAGAGGGAACTCGCCAGAAGCTTGGGCTTCAGGTTGGGGTATCCCCGGGACAACTCCATTATTACATCCTTAACTTCCACAGCCAGGATCATGTTCCGCTTTTTGCTGGCTTTGGTTATGCACTGAATGCGCAAGTGGAGATGGGGAAACCTTATGGGAATACCCCGATTTATCCTGTTCTCCTCAACTTCTTCGGCGGAGGACCATACTCAGTCCGTGGGTACCAGTCTTATACACTTGGTCCGAAGACAGCAAGCGGTATACCCATCGGTGGCGCCATGTTGGCTTATGCCCAAAATTCGTTGGTCTTGCCGCAATTCTTTGGCCATCATCTGCCGGGTGAAGCACCAAACTATCAAGTGAGCCTGTTCGTGGATGTCGGAAATGTATTTGCCGCACCAAGCGATTTCAGTATCCATGGACTGCGAGCCTCAACTGGAATCAGCCTGACATGGCTGACGCCACTCGGTGCGATCCGGTTCAGTTGGGCCAAGCCGCTCAACCCCCAGCCCAATGACAGCCTGAGTTACTTCCAGTTTGCCTTGGGATCGTATTTTTAAATGATCGCAACGTATGTCATGTATTTTCTTTGCGTCCTAGTTGCGATTCCGTTATGATTCCGTAATGATCCATATGACTACTGACGTGAGAATCCCGATGACGCATGACTCTATGAAACATCCCATCCTGCTATGGGGGAACTGGGTTGGGCTCATTTTTATCGGGTGTATTGGATTGGCAAGCCTGCCTGCAAGCGCGACGCCACTCCGGTTGGGATATGTCAATATTGGAGTTTTGCTCCGCGAGATGCCACAGTCGAAAGCTGCAGAACTTAAATTGAATCAGGAACTTTCGACACAGAAGCAACGCCTTGCAGAGCGACTGGTTGCGATCAAGGCGATGCGTCACAAGCTGCACAATCCCGCAGACCGCCTGTCTCTTCTCAAGCGAATGGAGGATCAGCAGCGCCTCAATACGCTCCAAAACAGCTATCGGATGAGTGAAGAGCAATACTCCGAAGACTTTAATCTCGCACGCAATCAGGCCTTGGCCAATCTGCAGCGTCTCGCTATCCGAGCGATTCATGCGTATGCCTTACGGCACCACTTCACTTTGGTTCTAGGGAATGACGTGTTTTTCGCGGATCCGTCCGTAAATATTACACCAAGCGTTCTGGCTCGCCTCAAAGCGCGTTATGAAGCACACAGTGGCTCAACACCGCAGACGCGATGAGAAATCAGGATGGGAATCACACTTGCAGAATTGGCGAAACGTCTGGACCTCACCGTATTTGGAAGTGCCTGGGTTGAAATCACACATGTTGCACCACTTGATAAAGCCGGTAGCGGAGGTCTTGCATTTTTAACCAATCGGCATTATCGGCGCTACCTATCCACAACCGGTGCAAGTGCCGTGATCCTTACCTCGGATGACTTGCCCTTTTGCAGAACTAACGCCCTTATCAGTCCTAATCCGGCCTTAGCATATAGCCGTGCCGTGCGAGTTCTGTTTCCGGATGCCTCTCTCGTGCCAGGTATTCATTCGAGTGCAGTGGTCTCTCCGCTTGCGCAGATTGATCATTCCAGCCGACTCGGAGCGCAGGTGGTTGTTGAAGAGGGTGTGACGGTTGAAGCAGGTTGTGATGTGGGCCCAGGCAGCTACCTAGCTCGTGGGGCGAGGCTTGGTGCTGGCACAAGACTCATGGCCCGGGTTTTCATTGGGCACGATGTCGTAGTGGGGCGAGACTGCGTAATTCAGGCTGGTGCTGCGATTGGGGGCGATGGATTCGGTTTTGCCCGGGATCAGCAGGCATGGGAGCGCATTCCTCAGCTTGGAACGGTGCGTATCGGCGACCGAGTTGAGATTGGATCGAATACCTGTATCGATCGGGGTGCGTTGGAGGATACTCTCATCGAAGATGGTGTTAAGCTCGATAATCTGATCCAGATCGGACACAATGTCCGGATTGGTGCTCATACGATCATTGCTGGTAGTACCGGTATTGCCGGCAGTACAAAAATTGGACGCTGTTGTCAGATCGGTGGCATGGTGGGGATTGTAGGGCACCTCGAAATTGCCGATCACGTCATTATTACCGGTCGATCCATGATTGCCCAATCCATTCACGTTCCGGGTGTGTATTCCGGAGGCATGCCGAGCGACAATGCGGTACGTTGGCGCCGTAATACTGCACGGTTCAGGCAACTTGATGAGATTGTCAGCCGACTTCACACTCTTGAAAAATCGTTCGAGAAGGATTCATAATGTTGAATATTTCACCTGACATTAATGGCATTCTGGAGCAGATTCCCCATCGTTACCCGTTTCTTTTGGTTGACCGAATCATCGAGTGCACGGGTGGCGAGAAGGTCGTTGGCATCAAGAATGTTACCTATAACGAGTGGTTTTTCCCGGGGCATTTTCCAGATCATCCTGTGATGCCAGGAGTCTTGATCCTGGAATCGATGGCCCAGTGCACGGGTGTGCTCATATATGCAACTTTGGGTGGAAAGCCTTTTGCACGCACGCTTTATTATCTTGCCGGAATCGATAACGCGCGATTTAAAAACGCAGTGATTCCTGGCGATCAGTTGGTCATGACACTCCGTATCGTGCGACATGTGAAGGACATCTGGAAGTTCAGCGGGAAAGCGGAAGTCAATAACCGCTTGGTTGCTGAGGCAGACTTCCTTTGTGCAACCAAGGAGATTGATGCGTGATCGATGGGCGGGCAGTCGTTCATCCGAGTGCCAGAATTGATTCCAGTGCGAATATTGGACCATTCGCTGTAATTGGCGAAGATGTCGAAATTGGACCCGATACTAGAATTGACTCTCACGCCGTTATTGAAGGCCCCACCCGAATTGGATCTTCGAATCATATCTACTCCTTTGCGTCGATTGGAGGTGATCCACAAGATAAAAAGTATCGTGGTGAGCACACGTGGCTGATCATCGGTGATCACAATACGATCCGTGAATATACGACTATCAATCGTGGGACCGTACAGGGCGGCGGAAAGACAGTGATCGGAGACGATAACTGGATCATGGCCTATGTTCATGTGGCGCATGATTGTCTGATTGGAAGCCATACCATTGCAGCCAATGGATCGGCGCTCGCTGGCCATGTTGTGATTGACGATTATGTTGGCATTGGTGCGTTTGCAAAAATCTACCAGTTCTGCCGTGTTGGCTGCCATGCGTTTATCGGATTTGATAGCGGTGTCACACAAGATGTGCCACCTTACGTCACGGTATCCGGGACGCCAGCGGAGCCACATGGTATCAATAGTGAGGGACTCAAACGTTGTGGATTCACACCTTCACAGATGCGCGTCATCAAGGAGTCGTACCGCATCCTTTATCGCCGGAATCTCATGCTGGAGGAAGCGCTAAACAAGATTTCTGAGCTTGCGAAGGAAAACCACGAGCTCGACCCTGTTATTGAGGTGATTCGAAACTCGAAGCGTGGTATCGCACGTTGAGATGCCAAGAGTTGCTATCAGTATTGGCGAGTTGTCCGGGGATATCCTCGCAGCGGATGTACTGGGTCACCTGAGAAGGCTGCACTCTAATCTGGAGTGTCTCGGTGTTACGGGCCCGGCTCTCCGCCAATCTGGGTGCGAATCGGTTCTACCGGTTGAAGATCTCTCTGTTTCTGGCCTGACTGAGGCGATTGCCCATCTTCCACGCTTGTGGCACTTGCGTCGTCATTTGAGCCGAACGATCTTGGATTGGAAACCTGATCTCTTTTTGGGTGTCGATGCGCCAGACTTCAATCTGGGTTTGGAAAAAAGCTTAAAGCATCATGGCATTCGGGTCGCACATCTTGTGAGCCCGAGCGTATGGGCGTGGCGTCCCCAAAGAGTGATGAAAGTTGCACGTGCTGCGGATACCCTTTTTTGTCTATTCCCTTTCGAGCCCGTCTACTACCAGACAACCCAAGTCCGCACCCTGTTTGTGGGACACCCCTTGGCTGATCAGTTAAAACCGTTGGATGATATTCGGCTGGCACGTCAAGCCCTGGGGCTCGATCCTGATCGCACCACCATAGCGATTTTGCCAGGTAGTCGTCTGCATGAACTGGAAAATCTCGGAAGCGTAATGATGCAGGCAGCCAGACGAATCCAGCAAAGCTTTGGGCCGATCCAGTTTCTTTTGCCAGTCGCACAGGCAGGTTTTCGCCCCGTATTGGAATCACTATGGGAAAAGTATGGGCCTAACCAGCCACTGATTCTCCTGAACCGTGATGGACCTCGTGCGATGGCTGTGGCGGATGCTGCTTGGGTTGCATCAGGTACTGCGACGTTGGAAGGACTTCTTGTAGGTTGCCCAATGGTGGTCGCTTATCGTGTTTCCAGTATGAGTGCATGGATTGCAAAAAGCTTTCTTGGACTCAATGTACGCTGGGTTTCCATACCCAATCTTTTGGCAGGCGAGCTCCTGGTTCCTGAATGCCTGCAAGAGCAGGCCCATCCACAAATGCTTGCTGACACACTTCTTGCGCTTCTTCAGCATCCAGAAAGAAGAGAAGCAATCCACGCTCGCTTCCTGTTGCTCAGCCAACAACTCCGGAACAATTTTGGGGAAACGGTCGCCGCCGAACTGGCTCATATGCTGGCAGCGGAGTCGGAATACGGATCAGGCTCATGATGCCCAGTACGGACCGCAGAGATTGGGCAGGTGTCGACGAAGTTGGACGTGGTCCGCTTGCAGGGCCACTGGTTGCCGCTGCTGTCTGGCTTTCTCCCAATCATGGAATCCTAGGCCTCCGCGATTCTAAAAAGTTGCGCCCGCGTCAACGACAAATATTATCCAGCCAAATTGAATCAGCAGCCTGGGCTGTTTCGATTGTGACGGTGTCACCCAGTGATATTGATCGTCTGAATATTCATCACGCTACACTCTGGGCCATGCAGCAGGCAGTGGACGCTCTCGTTCCGGCCCCACCCGGTGTTCTCGTGGATGGACTTTTCATTCCGACCATCACAATTGAGGCCTGTGCACATCCAAGAGCCGATGAAACAGAGCCTTCCGTGAGTGCTGCTTCAATCGTAGCCAAACACTACCGTGATCAGATGATGATTCGTTACGATCAAGTATTCCCGGGGTATGGCTTTTCCATTCACAAAGGATATCCCACAGCAAGGCATCTCGCAGCGCTTGATGCACTCGGGCCCTGTGCCATCCACCGTAAAAGTTTTGCTCCCGTCGCAAGCCGGCTGGGCCATGTTTAGCAGGTGACGCACTTGTGAAGCAGCCGTTTATTCATCTTGGCGTGCATTCAGAGTATTCGCTTGAGGACAGCGTCGTTCAGGTTCCTGACCTGATCAGACATGTAAAGGCGCTCAATATGAATGCAGTCGCACTGACGGATCGATGTAATCTTTTTGGCGCTGTCAAGTTCTATGAGCAGGCTGTTGCAGCAGGGATAAAACCGATAATTGGTACACAGTTGACGCTTGCGAGGCCCGCACCACTCAAAGGATCGGAGCATGTGCTTGTGCTTTGTAAGAATCGTGTTGGCTATACACATCTCTGCCGCTTACTGAGCAGCCGAATGGACTCAGGAGGAGGCGTCGGTGGAGCAATACCACGAGCCCGTCTGTTTGATGTTCGACTCGAAGGTTTGATTCTGCTTCTAGGTTATGAAAGCGAAGTGGGGCGATTGCTGCTTCTGGAACAAACGGGTCCAGCCCGCGCAGAACTTGCAGTCTGGCAGAAACTCTATGGTGAGGATATTTTTTTCTCTCTCTCTCGGATCGGGATTCCCCAAGAGGCTCTGGTCAACGATGGCCTTGAAACGCTTGCCGAAAATGCGTCTGTTCCACTTGTGGCCACTAATGAAGTCCGTTTTCTGGTTCCAGACGAGTATGAGGCTCACGAAGCGCGGGTTTGCATCCAAAGTGGTTGGACGCTCAATGACCGCAACCGCGAACGAAGGTTCACAGAGCATCAATATCTTAAATCCGCAGAAGAAATGTCAACACTATTTGCAGATCGAAATGACGCGCTTAACAATACAGTGGATCTCGCACGGTGTTGCAACTTTGAATTTGAACTAGACCGGATCCTGCTTCCAGCCTATCCTGTAGCTACTGATCAAAGCCCTGAACAGTTGCTTAGGGAAAAAGCTGATGCTGGTCTTCGCATCAGACTTGCGACCATTAACCAGAAAAAAATGAACCCGCGCCCCACATCTGATTACGCGTCACGTCTTTCTGCTGAGATCAATGTGATTGAGCATATGGGCTTTGCCGGGTATTTTCTGATTGTGTCCGACTTTATCGATTGGGCAAAATCACAGGACATCCCGGTTGGACCGGGGCGTGGCTCAGGTGCGGGATCGTTGGTGGCTTATTCGCTCGGAATAACGGATCTCGACCCCCTCGAACATGGCCTTTTGTTTGAACGATTTCTAAACCCTGAACGGGTAACCATGCCGGACTTTGACATTGATTTTTGCATCGAGGGTCGTGACCGGGTGATCCGCTATGTTGAAGAACGTTATGGAAAGGACCGTGTGGCCCAAATTGCAACATTCGGAACGATGGCGGCACGTGCGGTTGTTCGTGATGTGGTACGGGTGCTGGGGTTGCCATATGGGTTTGCTGATCGCCTGGCCAAACTGATACCGTTTGAGATACATATGACACTCAAACGTGCCCTTGAGAACGAATCTGAACTCAAATCATGGTATGAATCGGATGAAAATGTTCGTACCGTGATTGATTTGGCCCAAAAAATAGAAGGACGTGTTCGGTCAGTTGGCAAACACGCAGGTGGTGTCGTGATCGCACCTCAGGCGCTGACCAACCATCTTCCGCTGTTCAGCGATTCCGAATCCGATGGGCATATCACACAATTCGACAAAGATGATCTAGAGCATCTGGGGCTTGTCAAATTTGATTTTTTAGGGCTCAAGACACTTACGATCATCAACCGTGCCCTGAAAACGATCAGATTCAACAGTCCGGAAGGTACTGGAGAATTGTTTTCGCTGGATACCGTTTCCATGCGTGACGCCGAGACATTCCGGCTTCTGCAATCATGTGAGACCACAGCCATTTTCCAGCTGGAATCCCATGGCATGCGAGACCTTATCCGGCGTATGAAACCGGACCGCTTTGAGGATATCGTGGCGCTGGTTGCTTTGTTCCGACCCGGTCCACTCCAGTCTGGGATGGTTAATGATTTTATCAGCCGCAAGCACGGACAGGCTCCCATTCTCTATCTCCATCCATCCTTGAAAGCAATCCTTGAAGATACTTACGGAGTCATCCTCTATCAGGAACAGGTCATGCAGATCGCACAGGAGCTTGCTGGATACAGCTTGGGTGCAGCCGATCTTCTCAGGCGTGCCATGGGCAAGAAAAAGCCTGAAGAGATGGCTTTGCAACGTAGTGTGTTTGTCACGGGTGCTCAAAAACGGGGTGTGCCAACCCGGAAGGCTGAAGAAATATTTGACCTCATGGAAAAGTTTGCGGGTTACGGCTTCAATAAATCTCATTCAGTTGCTTATGCGCTTTTGGCGTATCAAACCGCGTGGCTCAAGGCTCATTACCCAGCTGCATTTATGGCATCAGTTTTGACGGGTGATATGGATCATACGGAAAAACTGCTGCCTTTGTTGCTGGATTGCCGCCGAATGGGTGTCAAAATCCCCCCGCCAGACATTAACCGGTCAGCTTATGGATTTGCTGTGGAGGGACACGATATTCGATACGGGCTGGGCGCCATCAAGGGTGTTGGACAGTCGATGGTTGAATCGATTGAACAAGTACGCCGCGACACTCCGTTTGCCAGTCTTGAAGATTTTTGTGAGCGAATGGGTGCGCATCTCAACCGACGTGCCCTTGAAGCGCTGATCAAGGCTGGCGCATTCGATGGCATGGGGATGGAACGGATCCAGCTCATTGAGCGCATTGATTCGCTGATGGCCATGGCTGATCAATATGCCCGCTCAGCGCGTCAGGTTGATCTTTTCGGGTTACCGCGTACAGATTCCGAATCCTTGATGGGTCACACGATTCAATCCAAAAATAAGCTGACGAATCGGCCCACACGAGTACTTCTTGAATCTGAGAAAGAGGTACTTGGCTTATATTTGAGTGGCCATCCGCTTGATCAATACCGAAGCGAATGGAAGGCGTTGGGGCTTTCAACCATCGAGAGCCTTCTGAGACGTGCAGAAGCGCAAGATGTTTCAGGAGCGGTTTTAGCAGGCGGCCTGCTTGAAAGCATTCGCAGAAGAGGAGAGAGGGGGCAAGGGTACCTGGATGATGGCACTGGACGCCTGGACTGTGTCTTCTTTGGAGAAGCATTGCTCACAGAAATCAGGTCACTGACCCTTGGTGAACCGGTGGTTGCGGAGGGTCAGATCAGCTTTGATGATTTCACAGGTAACTTCCGGATCCGAGTCCGAGAAATTCAATCGTATGCTCGTTGGCGCGGTGCGTGTTGTCGTCGTCTGATACTGACCTGGAAGAGTGACCATCCGGATTCGGATGACCGCGTCGGGATTTTGGCAGCTATCCTGGAAAGACATCGAGGCCAGCTGTGTCGTGTCAGCGTGCATTACGAGACCCCAGCTGGAAGGGTCACTTTGGATTTGGCAGAAACGGATTCGGTAGATGTAACGGATGATCTCCTCATGGATTTGCGGGGCCATTTTGGTCCAGAAGCGGTTGATTTGGAACCCGGCAAGAGGGCGGCGAAACTGGAGCCGCTCCGAGCTAAAACTGTCCAAAATCCCCAGAAGTTAGCTAGACGACCCAACACGACTGGGTAAACCAATCACGATTGCGACAGAGGTTCCGGTCGAGTGATTGCATTCCCTGCAAGTTTCGGGGCGGGCTATTTTTCGATTTTACGGGCTTCTTCAGTATTTTCTAATCCGTAAATGAATGGCACTAGGTTAGGCTGCAGCAGGCGGAGCGTTGTGCGTTAAGATGTTGAAATACAAGGAGGAAGGTTGGTTCGGGATGTTAAGATGTTGGTGCGAAGCATCCATCCAACAGCCCGGAGGCCAACCTTCATGCACGAGTTTAAGGCTCAATCCGCGCGGCGGCAACGCCGTCTGAAGAAACCGGTTCAGAAAGTGGTGACGAAGGCCGATTCCATGGTCTTTTCCAACCTGCTTACCAGCCCGGAGCTGCTGGAGCCGCTGGAAGCGCTGCTGCCGGAGTTTCGGGAACGCCTGTATCCACCGACGGTGACGTTGGCGATGTTTTGGAGGCAAGTCCTCAGTGCTGACGGTTCCTGCCAGAATGCGGTGAACGAGGCGATCGTCAATCGGGTGCTGAGCGGGTTGGGAGCGGGCAGCGCGAACACCGGCGCGTACTGCGAAGCGCGGAAACGCCTGCCGCAAGAGATGGCGCGTGCGCTGGCCCGACAGACTGCGGCCTTGCTGAATGCGCACACGCCCGAGGGATGGCTCTGGCGAGGCCGGCATGTGAAGCTGGTGGACGGGACGACGATCCTGATGCCCGACACGGCCGAGAACCAGGCGCGGTTCCCACAGCATGGCCGGCAGGAGCCGGGGGCGGGCTTTCCGATCGCGCGCTTGGTGGGGGTGATTTCCCTGGCCCATGGCGCACTGCTGGATGTCGCCATGGGGCCCTACACGGGCAAGGGTACGGGCGAGCACGGGTTGTTTCGCGAGCTGCTGCGGGGCTTGGTCCAGGACGACGTCATGGTGGCCGACGGCTACTACGCCAGCTATTTCCTGATCGCCGCCGTGCGGGCGCTCGGCGTGGATTTCGTCTTTGAGCAGCATGGGGGCCGGGACACGGATTTCCGGACCGGCGAGAAGCTCGGGGCTCGCGATCACGTGGTGACGTGGAGCAAACCCAAGGCCAGACCCGCGTGGATGACGGTGGAGCAGTACGCGAGCTATCCGGAGGAGCTGACGGTGCGCGAAACGAAAGTCCGTGAGAAGGTGCTGGTGACGTCCTTTCTCAAGCCATGCGCGGTTTCCAGACGGGATCTGGGCCAGTTGTTTCTGCAGCGTTGGAATGCCGAGTTGGATTTGCGCAACATCAAGGACACGCTCGGGATGGGACGGCTGAGCTGCAAGACGCCGGCGATGGCCGAGAAGGAGCTCGGGGTCTACCTGTTGGCCTACAACCTGATCCGGCTGCTGATGGCCGAGGCGGCCGTGCAAGCCGGCGTGTTGCCGCGCCGGTTGAGCTTCAAACATACGGTTCAGGTCTGGATCGCCTGGAGTCAACGACAGTTCCTCTCTGACGCCCCTGAAGACCTCGCGGCCCTGTTCGGACTGATTGCCCAGGTACGTGTCGGGAATCGACCCGGACGGATTGAACCGCGGGCGGTCAAGCAAAGGCCCAAGCCGTTTCCACGATTGCATACCACGCGTCAGAGAGCACGGAACAACATAAGGTTACACGGACACGCTGAAAAGCTTCGGGCTTAACCAAGTGCCATTCAACCCATTGAATAAGTTCTGGACAACGGCCTTTACGGCAGTTTGAGACTTGATCACGATGGCATCAATCAGATGCGGTCAGGTCCGTACGCATCGTTGAAACTCACTATTTCGTTTCGCGGGTTCAAGTTGGAAGTGCAACAGTGAGTGAAGTTCTGGTGTGGAAGAATACCTCATATGGGGTTCGGAATCCCAGCCGCTTTCTGGGGCGGTGATTGAGCCGGTGCATGGCATGATCCAACTCTTTCTGTGAGACGG
>DAHXNI010000043.1 GCA_027365475.1 Pseudomonadota bacterium
GCGCATGCTGATCCGCAAGATATTCGCCACATCTTCTCCACGGGTACGAAGATCGTTGAATTCTCCCTCGTCGCAGTTCAACAGAATCAGCGCATTGATTACCTTCTGGGACTGGTGGGAGCCTTTATGCGTTATAGCTCCTTTGACTCAAGGAACAACTGCAACACCTGTTAACATAAATGCGAGGTGTTGCAATGTTGAGAGAATACAAGCAGTTGAGTACCGAAGAACGATCTGTGATCGCCGTTGGGTTAAGCCAGGGATCAAGCAGGCGGGCAATTGCCCGCCTGCTTGATCGACCGCCGTCGGTAGTGAGCCGCGAAGTGCTGCGGAATGATTCGTACGGAAAATATGAGGCTGTTTACGCTGCGCATCTGACCCGGCAGCGGCGACGAAAGCCGGAGCGCAAGCTGAAGAGTAATCCGCTGTTGTGTCAGACGGTTACAGCCTATCTGGAGAGACGCTGGTCACCGCAGCAGATTGCTGGCACATTGAAACGCATGCACCCTGACGAGCCTGAAAATCGCGTGAGCCACGAAACAATTTCTGCAACGATTTATGCGTGGCCGCGCGGCACGTTGCGGACTGATCTTATCCGACAATTGCGGCAGTCGCACAAGAAACGCAAGCCCCGCGCGCGCGGCGAAGACCGGCGTGGCTAATTGCAGGGTATCACGGAAATCAGCCAACGACCGAAGGAAGTCGATGACCGCAAAATCCCCGGGCACTGGGAAGGCGATCTCATTAAAGGAAAATAGGTTCCTCAGCAGAATCTGTGGGTAAGCTCTGGCTCGGGTAACGCGCCAAGCTTATGATAAAGCATGATCTTTATGGCTTTTGGGGTGCGAAATCCATAGGATGTCCTGATACTCGCTTTGAGTTTGTTGTTTAAGCCTTCGACGGCACCAAGAGAGACTTCATCACGGGCTGCGAACCAGTTCAAGATAAGCGGCTTGTGCATACGGATCATGCGCGCGATCTTTTTCATCGGTTCCAAGCGCGATCGCATCACCTTTTTACACCATTGATCCATGAACTTTTCCGCCCATGCCGGCGAGACATACTCCCAAAACATCTGGAACTCCTCCTTGAGTAGATAAGCTCGTATGGATTTGAGATTGTACGAGAGCAGGTCCTTCAGTTTGATCGCTTGGTTCCCGGTCAAGTTCTCAGGGCGCTTTAGGAGGCACCAGCGCGCGTGCGTGAGGATCACCTGCGCCCCGGGAGCGAGGCGTTTCAGGGCGCGCGTTTCCTGCGCACGGACCTCATCAATGGCTTTGTTCATCTTGGCGGCGATGTGATAGCGATCCAGGATGTTCAGGGCATTAGGGGCATGCCGCGCGATGACGTTCAGGTAGGGCTTCCACATGTCCGAGCAGACGAATGCGATGAGCGCACTGCGTTCCTTGCCAAACCAGACAAAAAACTGAGACAGGCTCTTCTCTTGGCGATTCTCAATGACAAATAGCAGGCGCTTCATGCCCTCGTTGATCTGATACACGAGCGTGAGGAACTTGCCCTTCTTCCAGTAGATCTCGTCTACGCCAAGGGCCGAAATGCCGGTGAGATCCAGGCGTTCGCGGCCCCAGATCACGACCATCTCCACGGAGCGGAAAACGCTTTCCCAGCTGGTCTGGAAGCGCCGGGAGACCACCTGCCAACTCAGCAGTTTGGCCCAACTGGCGAGGAACCAGGCGAAGCTTTGCGTGACCGGGCGTTTACCCAAAGCCCACGGCAGATGCTCCACGTGGATACCGCACTGAGCGCACTCTAACCGCCGGGGCGCATACCGAAACCAAGTCGGCATGCCCCACAGTGGCACAAACTGAAAGCGTCGCTCAGAAAGGGTGTCATACCCTGGCGCCGGCCGCAGGCACTGCGAGCAGTGGCCGGACTGGCTGTGATGCGCGCGTAGCCCGATCTCGATGGAGGGCATGGCCGATAAGCCTCCTCTGCGCGTTTGGCCTGCCGGGTGAATACGGCTCGACTCATAGACAAAGCCCTTCATCGGCTCCACGCGGTTCAGTAGCGTCTTCAAGGCGAGGTGCATAGATCATCCCGTTCTGAGAAACTGGGAGTATGTGGAACTGGCTCACTCTACTCAAGCGCCAAGATCCCCACGCCGCCCCGCGTCTCTGCGAGCGGTGTTCAGGCCCTTCGCTCAAACGCAAGATTGCCACCTACCCGGTCGATCTGACAGGCCGGCTTGCCGGCCGACGGGTCGATGTCTACCGCGTGGAACTTGATCAATGCCGACACTGTGGTCATCTCATGCCAACCGCGGAAGGGCGAGCCAAGATCAAACGCTGCGTCAAAGTCGGAAAGAAAATCTTCCTTAAAAGCCTCGATTAGCCACGCCAGCTACCCACACTTTGTGCGGAAGAGCCGGAAAATATAACCGCAGCTGCGTCGGCACGCTGGTGGAAAGGTCGTCGCGCTTTCTGATCCTCGTCAAGCTTGAAAACGCGAAAGCTCCGGTCGTGCACCGGGGCTTCGTCCGCGAGATGACACCAGTGCCGGAAATCTTGCGACGGTCACTGACCTATGATCGCAGCAAGGAGCTCGCGCTGCATAAAAACATCGCCGCCGATTTAAACTTAAGCGTTTACTTCGCCGACCCGCACGCGCCCTGGCAACGCGGTACAAATGAAAACACTAACGGCCTTGTCCGGCAGTATCTTCCCAAAGGCACCGATCTGGCGGGATATTCTCAGGAAGAGCTCAACGCCATTGCCGCCGAAATCAATGACCGCCCCCGCAAAGCCCACGGCTTCTTCTCTCCGGCAGAAGTCTATTGCAAATTTATAGATAGTGATGATAAACAATTAGAATGCGGTGTTGCACTTCAGCCTTGAGACTAAGCTCCCAATTCTTCCCTCTCATCCGCAAGCAACGTCACTTTGTATAGCTTCATTGGAAAACCCTCGCCGTCTTGGAAAAGATGGCGAAAGTATATCGCATTTAATACGTCATATCATGTGTGACGTGACACTAGCGCGGTCTGACGGGTTCAAAAAGTTGGACCGGATAGAGATAATCGTCGCCCGACTCATCCACAACGCGGAGTAGCGCACACTTGGCCGCTTGAGCATCTGGCTTGACCTCGTAGACTTTGCGGAACTCAAGCGAGGCTGCGTAGTCACCATGGCCGATGCAGATCACAAAGCTCTTTTTTGCCATGACTGGATTATAACTCGATCATTTGGATTTCAATCTGGATACTTGCCCAGCTCACTTGGCGACCCTCTGCACAGAAGGTTTCAGCCATTTCGTTACCTCCACGACTGCTCTGGTTGCTTCCTGCTGGATCGACCGTCGCCAGACGAGATTCGTACTCACTGGAAGACCATTTTTTAGCATGGTACACCACCACAATTGACTGTAACTCGAGGAAACAGTGATGCAACCGCAGCTGGCCTACTCGATCTGTCAGGTCAGGCTGCACTTCAGAGTTGAATCCGCCACTGCGCATAGATTACAGTAGCTGCAGCTAGGGAGAAGGATCATGAAAAAAGTAGCGTTAGCGGTCGCAATTCTTTCTTTGGCCAGTCAGCCAGCTTGCAGTCATGTCCTATCGCCGTCAGTCACCTACAAACAGGCTTTACATCTATATAAAGAGGTCCAGCAAGGCAGTGCTGCAGCTCTGACAAAGCTCAAAAAGTGGGCTACTCAAGGCAGTACATGGGCGAAAACTGACTTGGGTATTGCCTATTACATCGGCAAAGGTGTACCAACGAATTACGCCAGAAGTGTCTACTGGTTTCGAAAAGCTGCGATCCAGGGTAATGCCGCAGCAGAAAATGGATTGGGGGTTGCCTATACCAACGGCCAGGGCGTGCCCAAGAATTACGCTCAAGCCGCGTACTGGTATCGCAAAGCTGCGATCCAAGGCAATGCCATGGCGGAAACCGAATTGGGAAGTACCTATTTCAATGGCCAGGGTGTATCAAAGAATTACGTCAGGAGTGTGTACTGGTATCGCAAAGCTGCGATCCAGGGTGATGCCACTGCGGAAACCGAATTGGGAGGCGCCTATTTCAATGGCTGGGGCGTGCCCAAGAGTTACACGCAAGCCGTGTACTGGCTTCGAAAAGCTGCGATCCAGCGTCATGCCGGAGCAGAAACCAAGTTGGGAGATGCCTATTTCCTCGGCCAGGGCGTGCGCAAGAATTACGCTCAAGCCGTGTACTGGTTTCGAAAAGCTGCGACCCAGGGTGATGCCACTGCGGAAACCGAATTAGGGGTTGCTTATTTCTTTGGAAAAGGCATGCCAAAGAATTACGCTCAAGCCGTATATTGGTTTCGCAAAGCTGCGATCCAGGGTATCGACGTGGCAGAAACCGAACTGGGATTTGCCTATTACAACGGGCAGGGCGTGCGCAAGAGTTACGCTCAAGCCGCGCACTGGCTTCGAAAAGCAGCTACCCAAGGTTACGCCAGAGCGGAAGCCGAATTGGGATTCGCCTATTATAACGGGCAGGGCATGTCAAAGGATTACACACAAGCCGTGTATTGGGATCGCAAAGCTGCGATCCAAGGCAATGCCAAGGCGGAAACCGAATTAGGGGTTGCTTATTTCTTTGGAAAAGGCGTGCCAAAGAATTACGCTCAAGCCGTGTATTGGTTTCGCAAAGCTGCTACCCAGGGTTATGCCGCATCGGAAACCGAATTGGGGCTTGCCCATTACTACGGCAGGGGTGTGCCTCAGAACTCAATGAAGGGCATTTACTGGTTAAAGAAAGCTGCCAAACAAGGTGGGGTTATTGGGGCCCTCGCTCGCTTCATACTCAACAAGATCACGCATGAATGATCGCCCAGACCATAGCCACTATCAATATCCAATAATAGGCACTAGCGGCTCTTTTGGATCAACTGGTTCCTTGGTCACACAACCCCAAGTGCTCCCTGCCCTGGATCTTCCTGCACAATCTTACGAATAGGATGCACCTTTTGAGTTTCATGTGGCTCCATCTTCCTCAAGTTTATTCCTCGACTTCCCATCCCACGTTTCTTTCCTTCCCATGCCCGCTAACCTGTCTGCCAAGCGGTGGGTGCGAAGGTGCGTGTAACGGGCGAGCATCTGGAGCGTCTTGTGCCCACTGATCGCCCGGATCTCCATGATGTCGAGATCCGTGTCCTCAAAGAATCTCGAAATCGCTTCATGGCGTAGATCGTGAAAGCGAAGATCCTTGATCCCAGTCTTCTGCATGAGCCGATCCCAGGCCAGATGGACCGCATTCCCGCTCATGCCGAATACCGACCCGTCGATCCGGCGCGGGATGGTGCGTAGCACGTCAAGCGCTGCCGGCGAAAGCGGAACCGTCCGGGTCTCCCCGTTTTTTGTCTCCCTTAGCAAAACTGCACGGCGCTTGAGATCCACTTGGTCCCAGCGGAGCGTGACGATCTCGCCCCGCCGCATGGCGGTGGCCAAGGCAAACCGGATCACCGCTCCAAACTGTGGCTGGGCTGCTTCGAGCAGCCGCTCCTCCTCTCCGGGCTCCAGTCGCCGCTCACGCCCCTTGGGAAGTTTGGGGCGGGCCGTCTTTGCCAGAGGCACCGGATTGACCAGGTAGGTCATTCCCCAGGATGAACGGGCCACCGTATAGAGGTGGCTTAAAGTCGCCAGTTCATGGATCACGGTCGCGGGCTTCGCCCCTTCTTGCTCCCGCTCGCGAATATAGTCCGCCACGTCCCTGCCGGTCAGCCGCGACAGTGCAATCTCTCCGATCCGGGCCTGCAACTGCTTCCGGTCGCCGGACTCGCGCGCAATGGTGGTTGCCGCCTTACGGGGTGTGATCTCTTGCGTATAGCGTTCAAATGCTTCCGCCACCGTCGTCCGGTCGCCTTCGCTCCGGTCCAGGAAGGATCCGGTGTCCATCTCGCTCTCGATGCGTCGCGCCCAGACTTCCGCCTGGCCCTTCGTGTCGAAGGTCCGGTACTGGGGTGGGTAACCCTGGCGGATCACCTGGACCTGCCAGACGTTTCGATCTCTGGGGCCCTTCCTCTGTCTCAGTGTCGCCATGCCCGTCTCCCGCTCCGCCAACTATGGCAAGACTATGGCATAGACACTTTCTGGCGTCAATTATTGAGGCCTGTACATAATAACTTATTGATTTTATTGGTGGCTACGGGTGGACTCGAACCACCGACCTCAGCATTATGAGTGCCGCGCTCTAACCGGCTGAGCTACGTAGCCTTGATCTTGTCCTAATTGTCCAGCCAAACCCCGCATGCCGTCAAGAAAAATTGTGAACTGGCGAGAAAAACGGGGCTGCTCCCTTTTCTTATGTCAGACATTGAAACGAAAGTGAACCACATCACCGTCCTGGACCACATATTCACGCCCCTCAAGACGCATCTTCCCGGCTGCGCGAGCTCCCGCTTCTCCACCGTATGCGATGAAATCTTCGAACGATGCGATTTCAGCCGCGATGAAGCCCCTTTCAAAATCGGTATGAATCACAGCGGCAGCTTGGGGCGCTTGAATCCCACGCCGAATCGTCCAGGCACGCACTTCCTTGGGGCCGGCCGTAAAGAACGTCTCAAGCCCCAAAACCTGATAGACCGCCCGAATCAGGCGATTCAGGCCTGGCTCTTCATAGCCCAGTGCCTGCATGAACTCGCGCTGTTCCAGAGGCTCCAATTCAGCCAGTTCGGATTCAATTTGCGTTGAGATCGCAACAACCAGAGCTCCCCGTTTTTGCGCATAGCTTTCCAGTTCATCCAGCCAAGTTTTGGTTTGGAAATCGTTTGACCCTTCACCGATATTGGCGAGATAGAGCAGGGATTTTTGTGTAAGTAGATGGAGTTCCCTGAGCCACATCGCCTCATGCTCACCCAAACTGAGCTCCCGCACCCAACCCCCTTCATCCAGCTTCTTCTGCAAGCGTTCCAGAAAATCAGCCCGCTCCCGTGCTTCCTTGTTTCCGGATCGTGCCTGGGATACGGCTTGAGCCAGCACGCGCTCAACTGTCCCGAGATCAGCCAACGCGAGTTCCGTCTCAATCACAGCGACATCCGAAAGCGGATCCGGGTGGCCAGATACATGAATCACAGAATCCGAATCAAAGCAGCGAACAACCTCGATGATGGCATCCGTTTCGCGGATATGCGCCAAAAACTGGTTGCCGAGACCCTCGCCCTTGGAAGCGCCAGCAACCAACCCCGCAATATCGACACATTCGACGGTGGCAGGAATGATCCGTTCTGGGTGAACGAGTTCCGCGAGCTTTTCGAGACGTGGATCCGGAACCGGTATGACCCCTACGTTGGGATCGATCGTACAAAACGGATAATTGGCTGCAGGTACGCCAGCGCGGGTCAGGGCATTGAAAAGGGTTGACTTCCCAACATTGGGCAAACCCACGATGCCGGCTCGCAAACTCATCGGGTGCGACCCGGGTGAGGGGGTGGATGACCGCCCTCAGCGATCGACTCCGGATGCGGCCGCGGTGTATGCAGGGACTGCATCGCGGACTCCAGTCCCTTCTCGATCAGGAGAGGGAGTGTACCGAGCACGGTCTCGACACTCTCGAGAAGCCTCGATTCCTCCTCGGAACCCGCACGTGAAAGCACGTAACGAATGGCATCCATATCCGGAGGCGGCCGGCCAATGCCAATCCGCATGCGCATGAAATCCGCCCCGATGTGCGCCATGATGTCTCTCAGGCCATTGTGTCCACCATGCCCCCCTCCGCGCTTGAGGCGCACCGTCCCGACCGGCAGATCCAAATCATCGTGGACCACCAGCAATCCCTCCACGTTGAGCTTCTGGTAAGCACAAAAGGCTCCGACCGCACGGCCACTTTCGTTCATGAAAGTCATGGGTTTGAAGACAGGCACAGGTTGGTTGGCAATCGTCACCCGTGCGACATCTCCATTGAGCTTACGCCCTGACCGGAAACGCACACCGGATCGCGCAGTCAAAGCATCGGCCACCCAGAACCCAACATTATGTCGGGTCATCTGGTATTCAGCACCCGGGTTACCCAGTGCGGCGATCGCCGCGAGCTCACCCGCGCCCATCATTCACAACGGTGTTCGAATGGGTCAAACCGTCAGGCCTGACCCGGCGTTTCACCCTTCTCCTCGCCAACCAACGGGGTCTCTACGGGGGTCTCGGGAGCGGCTGTTTCCTCGGTCGCCTGGGTGACCCGTGCATGATGAACGGCCACGACCGGTAAATCGTGCTCGGTTCCGTGAAGAAGCTGGACCAGAGAAACGCCTTCCGGAAGGGGGATCTGCGACAGATGGATCGCTTGGCCGATTTCAAGTTGTGTCACGTCGACCACCAGAAACTCGGGCAGATCCTTTGGCAGGCAGGATACTTCAACCTCGATCAGATTCTTCGAGAGCACGCCGCCCCCAAGCTTCACACCGACCACGGATCCTTCGCCCTGAAAATGCATCGGGACATGCATGCGGATCACCTGGTCCGCCTGGACACGCTGCAGATCGACATGTGTCGGCACGCCCTTTACGGGATGCCGCTGAAGATCCTTGAGCACGGCCTGGAGCTTGGCTTCGCCCACCCGAATCTCAAGAATACTGGAATAAAAAGCTTCATCGGCCAGGTGCCGGCCAAGTTCATGGGCCTCGAGCGATAAGGACATCGGTTCACCTCCGCGACCATAAAAGATCGCAGGAACCCATCCGGTCCGGCGCAGGCGGCGGCTCGCACCTTTCCCTGCATCACGGCGCTCTTGCGCATTTAGAACAAACTGCTTTGACATAAAACCCCCAGTAATCGCGTGGAGTGACAGGAAATGCCCCAGCTGCTGCGACCGGCAGCCGGAACCAGAAAGAGATCAGTCAACATAGAGCGAACTCACGGATTCTTCATCATGGATCCGTCGGATCGTTTCAGCGAGTAACTCACCGATCCCAAGCTGCCGGATTTTCCGGCAGGCGCAGGCGGCGTCAGACAGTGGAATGGAATCCGTGACCACCAGTTCATCGAGCATGGACCCTTCGATGGTCTGGATCGCAGTGCCCGATAAAACCGGGTGTGTTGCGTAGGCATAAACACTCCTTGCGCCACTTTGTTTCAACACGCCGGCTGCAAGTGCCAGAGTCCCGGCGGTATCGACGATATCGTCCACAATAATGCAGTCGCGCCCTTCGACATCGCCAATGATGTTCATGACTTCGGCCTCGTTCGGCCGGGGGCGGCGTTTATCGATGATGGCGAGTTCCCGGTCATCCAGCCGCTTGGCGAGTGCACGGGCACGGGCAACACCGCCGATATCCGGGGAAACGACCATGAGGTTCGGGAATTTATGCTTCCAGATATCACTCAGGAGTACCGGGGAGGCGTAGACGTTGTCGAATGGGATATCGAAAAATCCCTGAATCTGGTCGGAATGGACGTCCACGGCCACAAGGCGGTCGATTCCTGCAGTCACCATGAGATTGGCAACGAGCTTCGCTGTAATCGGAACACGGGCCGAACGCATGCGCCGGTCCTGTCTCGCATAGCCAAAATATGGCACGAGTGCCGTGATCCGTGCGGCGGACGCCCTCCTGAGGGCATCCACCATGACGAGAAGCTCCATAAGGTGGTCATTCGCGGGCGGCGAAGTCGATTGGACGACAAATACATCCCGCCCCCGTACATTTTCGAGAATCTCGACCTGGACTTCAGAGTCACTAAAGCGTCCGACCTGAACACGGGCCAGCGGCAGCTGGAGATGGGCCGCAATATCGCTGGCGAGCGCCGGGGTGCCATGTCCCGCACAAATCATGACCTGCTCGGGGTTAAAACCGCGGCGATTGCTTTGCGTACGATTCATGGGTGCGAATTTCTCCGGAGGGTTACCGCATATCGACCTGGGATCACAAGCCGACCATCCCGGACGTGGCTGGGGTGGCAGGATTCGAACCTGCGAATGCGGGGATCAAAACCCCGTGCCTTACCACTTGGCGACACCCCAATATTCATACAAATTCCAGCCCGTGTAATCATTGGCACGAGAGTCACGCACAGGGCACCCTCTGTGGACCCTCCCCTGCTGCTCGCCACACCCACCATTCCCGTTCCGGAATCAGCGCATTTGAGCATGCAAGAGCCGACACCGATGAGCCCGATCAAGCAGAGCGACCGATTATTATAAGATGCCTTGAATCACCCTGCCATCCGATACCGGAAACGCCCGGATCCCATGGGTTTCACCCCAAACCGAACCCCCCTTGGATTCCTGCCATCATCAAATGGCAGGAATCACTCGCCATGCCGAGCTCGCACGTCACAGCCGGGATTCCCGGTTAAAAATCCCTTAAACAAGAATACGCTGGGCGGGAGCGCACTTGCCATCCCGGACGATGCCCACGAACGGACAGCATTTGGATGCTTTCAGCCATGCCGCGATGACGGCTGCATGTAACTCACCACCCAGTTGTAGATCGCGCGGTAGAAAAGCTCAAGCTGCACGGGATCCTGCGGCGTGTGGTACGCCCCGGGAATGCCCAAAAAGCGGACTGGTATATGCCGACTCGCGAGCGCGTGGTAGAGCGCAAACGATTCAGTGATCGGGACAGTGATATCTGCGGTCCCTGAGAGGATCAGTGTCGGTGTCGTGATCTGGCCGGCATAAGTGATGGGCGAGCCGGTCCGATACAGGGATGCGCTCCGCGGATTCCACGGACTCCCTCCAAGAGAATCCCGTGTCCAGGCCATGTTGCCGACACCCGCGAGTTCGTACTCCTCCGTCCAGTCCACCGCCCCATCGGCCACCACCGCGCAGCGCCAGAAGTGCTGGTGGGAAATCAGCCACGCCGTCATGTAGCCACCGTAGGAATGCCCGACCGCAGCGATGCGCGCGCGATCCACGAGGCCGCGCGCTTCGAGCATCCGGATTCCCGAGATCACGTCGCTGTCCGGACCCGCGCCCGGATCGCGATAGATCGCATGCTCATGGGCATCGCCCAGGTTGTCACTGCCGCGATAGTTGGGTTCGAAAACGAGGTATCCGCGTGCGGCAAAGAGATCGCGCAGCGGACCAATCTCGCCCGCATCGAAATGCTCGGTCGAGGCTGCCTCAGGTCCACCATGGCTGAAGACCACCAGAGGATAACGTTGTCCCGACTGGTAACCGTTCGGATAAGTCAGGATGCCGTCATTGAACTCGCCGTCCGGCGCGTGCCAAGTGACCTCGACGCTGCGCGGATAGGCATAGGCCGCAAAAGCCCGGTTCAGCGCAGTCAAGGCGATGGGCCGACTGGTCAGGGAATGCATGAGATAGAGCTCAGGTGGACGCCTGGCACCATCGGCGACAAAGGCCAACGCTCCCTGCGCCGAAACCGCCACCAGTGTGGGATTGAGGTGGCCCAGCGCCAGCACATACCCCCGTCCGTGGAGCGGCTGCACGTAAATCTTGGTTCCCACATGATCGTTCGCGACAGCAACCAGTCCTCTGGCATCGGGTAGCCAGGCATATTCGGTTGCGACATCCCGGTTCAGATCGGCACTCACGTCACGTCCGTTCCCTCCTCTGAGAGAGGTGACGAAGATGTCCATGTCGCTGACTGGACCCGGGCCATGCGGGTAAAGATAGGCGATGGCATCGCCCTTGGAAGCGAAGGCTGGGGTGTATTCATAGGTTGGATGGCGGGTAAGCACCCGCACCTTTCGTGTTGCCACGTTAACGGCGACAATCGTGGTTCGATCCGTGTCGCTGTCATCGGCATCAATCTGGCGTGTGAAAACCAGCCAATGGCCATCCGCCGACCAAACCGGAGCAGTTATCGAGCCTGCAAAGGGTGGCGCGTTCTCAAGGACGCTGGTCGGTCCGAAGGTGAGCTGACGCGCGGTGCCATGCTTGACTGAGAGCAGCCAGATGTGTGATGGCACCGGTGCCTTTGTAATCTGGTAGTCATCGTCATGGATGCTGAAGAGATCATGATGCGTAAGCCGCGCCCACTTGCCGAGCTTGGGGTGGTCCGGCGTGACATAGGCGAGAGTGCGTCCGTTGGGACTCCAGGCGAACTGTTCGACGCCTTGGGGTGCGTTGCTCATGCGGTGCGGCGTACCACCCTGCGCGGAAACGACATAGATCTCGGGTTTTTGTCGATCCACAGTCGCAATAAAAGCGATCTTTTGACCGTCCGGGGACCAACGCGGCATCTTGAGACCCTGCATACTGCGCACGAGCGCTCGGGGTGCGCCACCTGAAGTCGACACCACCATCAGTGTCCGGCCATAACGATTATGTGCAAAGTCCGGTTTGATCGCGAGGAAGGCAATGCGCCCGCCTCGGGGCGAGAACTGGGGCGAGGCCAGCTTCACGAGCGATCGGAAGTCCCTCAGGTGGATCGGTCTTGTGGCTGCATGCCCAGAGAGCGGCATGAGCGCCAACAGGATCGCAAGCCAATATGCGGGAAATCGTCTCATCGGAGTGCCTCCTGTCAGGGTGGTTGTGCCATGGTGGCGGAGCCGGTGCCAGCACCCGATTATAATCGACGCAAGGCCACCCCCAAAGCCTGATTCCTGCAAGACCGCCATCAACATGCAAAGGCGCACTCAAGCCCAAGGTTCCGCCAAGGATTGCTACCTGATTTCCGGGCTTATGTGAGGTGAGCCAGATCCCGAAACCCCGTGGACATCAAACCCGGCAGGATGGCTCACGGGCATTGCGTTTCATATTTTTCTGAGTGTGGTCAAGTTCAATCTCTGCTGTAAATTCGATCCGATAGTGACGCCTCTTTCTCAACTCAAAGACACCCCGTTATCCGAAGGTGCCGCTCGGCCCATATCTCATGGTGTTCGGCCAACAGAGCACCTACGAGGCGATAGGCAGATTCGACGCGGCAGGATTTTGAGGTTGACGGCCAGGGGGGGAAGTGAGGGGCCGTGTGAGATTGTGGTATCAGGGGCGAATATGGAGTCGGTTCAGGCGTCCTTGCGGAAGGGAATGACCGAGCCACCCGCTTGCAGGCTGTCCAGATAATCCGCCCACGCCTGCATCATCCTGCGGCGTTCCGGTAATGCCAACTTTTCGCCCCGTCGGCCTGGGTGCGACAATTCGATTCTATGCTGACGCGCGCAACGGTACGATCTCGGCAAGTTCAGGAAGCTCATGCAACGCTTGCCACAGATTAAGGGTGCTCTGCATCGCGAGCCAAGAATCGGGCGTGGTACTGAGCAGCCTACCCAGGCGTACCGCCATCTCGGGCGATAGCGCCCGCTTTTCGTGCAACAGCTCGCTCACCGTGAGGCGCGATACACCCAGGCGCTCGGCAAACTCGACCTGCGTCATGTTGAGCGCAGGCAACACGTCTTCGCGCAAAATCGTACCGGGATGGGTAGGCTTACGGTTCCTGTCTCTGAGATTGTTGCGCATCAGTGATAATCCCCCAGGTCAACGTGTATGGCGTCTTTCCCGTCAAAGCGGAACGTCAGGCGCCAGTTATCCGATACGCTCACCGCATACGTGCCGCGGAGCTTGCCTTGCAGCCGGTGAAAGCGATAACCCGGCAGGCGCATATCTTCGGGCCTGACGGCAGCATCCAGCCGGTCCAGCATCCGTTCCAAGCGCGGTGCGAATTGGGCCGGGATACCCCGGTAGTCACTGCGGGCGAAAAACCGCTCTAACCCACGATGCCGGAATGAACGTATCATGTAACCTACTGGATTACAGTATACGCCAGTGGATTACAATGGACAAGGGCAGTGTTTATGCCTGCCCTCCGCGGAGCGGTACGATCTTCGCCCCGCTCTGGAGGCCATGCTTCGGAATCCGTGGCCGGTCACGGTGTTCTCGCTCATCGGACGCGAGAGACTGCGCAGGCCCGGACATACGTAGCGGCCTCCGCCGGTAAGCGGTTGCAATTCACGAAGGATAGCTAGCAGCCTGTCGGACTTAGCTCACGACTGCCGCCCATTTCCGCCCAGGATTTTTTGAAAACACCTTTTTTTGGTGATTTTACCCGTTATTGCCCTATTTTTTGCTGCGTTTCTTCATTTTCCTGCCCTACAGGCGCAAT
>DAHXNI010000051.1 GCA_027365475.1 Pseudomonadota bacterium
CGGCAAGCATGCGTGACTGAGCAAGCGTAGCGACCGTAGAGTCGATCCGTATTTTCCTGGTGTGGAGGGCGGATCGATGTCGAGAGTGGAGGCGAGGCAGGTGGAGCCAGCCGGACTGGCGGGGTTGCGGAGACAGTTCGAGGCGTGGCGAGCGCGTAAGGGATCAGGCGAGGTGATTCCGCAGACGCTGTGGCAGGGGGCCGCGGCGTTGGCGCGGCGGCACGGGGCTGGCAGGATTGCCCTGGCGCTGGGCCTGGACAGTCACAAGCTCAAGCAGGTGAGCCTCGGTCGCTGGCCGGTGAGGCGGCTGAAGGGCGCCGAAGCACGCTTGCCGGCGCACGGCAAGCTGAACGTGCCCGCGGTAGAGCTTGGCGCGCAGTTCATTGAGCTGAAAGCCCCGGTGGGCAGCGGCGGGCTGCTCGAGGGCGAGGCGGTGGTAGAGGTCCTCGGAGCCGACGGGACGCGGATCACGGTGCGGCTGAAGGACTCGAGCCCGGCGCTGCCCGGGGTGATTGCGGCGCTGCGGGGTCGGTCATGATCCAGATTACCCCGCAGATTCGAGTGTTGGTGGCGATCGATCCGGTTGATTTTCGCAAAGGCATTGACGGGTTAAGTCAGATTTGTCGTGCGGTGCTATCAGAGCAGCCAATGGATGGCACAATGTTCGTGTTCCGCTGTCGCTCGGCGAAGTCGATAAAACTGTTGGTTTACGACGGGCAGGGCTTCTGGCTTGCGACGAAGCGGATGTCGGCAGGTCGTTTCCGGCACTGGCCGAGCGCAACCGATGCGGCGAGCCGCCAGTTGCTGGCGCACGAGTTTACGGCCCTCATTTGGGGCGGTAACCCGCAGCTTGCCCAGGCGGCCCCGATGTGGCGGCGGATCGCCATTGAGCCGCCCGGAGCCCGACCGAGCTGAGCGGCAGGCCCGGACCTACGCCGGCGGGTCCGGGCCCCCACCGAGGCGCGCCAGGGTCGCTCGGTAAGTCCAGGGCATCCACTCGCCCGGGCGCTCAGCGATCTCTTTCGGATGCCGCAGGAGCGCCACCAGATAATCGAACGCATTCACACCGTTCAGTTCCGCGGTGTGGATGAGCGTCATGAAAGTATCGCCGACATGCGCACCGTTCAAGGTCCTGTAAAACAGGCTGTTACGGCGGTGCCGTATCGCCCGCTTCAGGCATCTCTCCGTTATGTTGTTATCAAGAGGAGCATTTTCTACGTGTAGGAATCTGGTCATGCCCTCCCAGTGCTCCTTCATGTACCGTATCGCCTTCCCCAGGCCGGAGTTCGGCTCGACCTGCCGCCCATCGATGAGCGCAAGCAGTTTTTCCCTCATCTCGAGCATCCGTGGGCCGCTCTCGGTCTGATGCCGCTGCAAGCGCTGCGCGGGACTCAGGCCCTCCTTGCGGACCTCGGCATCGACCTTGTACACCTCCTTGAACGTCAGCAACACCATGCGCACTTCCTCGGGGAAGTCCGCCGCAACCTCCACGAACTTGCGCCTGGCGTGGACATTACACCTGCACAACAGCGTCTCGAACTCAGGCGGCAGATTGCTGTCCAGGCCGTCGCACATGTGGATCGGCGGCGGCAGATTCTCCGAGCGACGCTTCAACACATCGGCGAGGTTCTCTCCCGCATGGCGCACGCCGGTGAAAAACAGCGCAATCTGGTGCCCATCGCCTACTGAGACGATCCCTGAAGTGAACACGCCCGTGCGCTTCTTCGCCGCCTCCTCGCCCAGGATGGCGGCCCGCTGCTCCGGGGTGATCTGCAACACCTTCATGGTGGTATCGTCGTTGTACACCTCAGTCCCGTTCGCACCCTGCTGGATATGTTCTTCGTATACCGGGGTGCAAGTACCGCACGCCCCCTGCACCAGTTCCCATTGCGAGCTTGCGGGGAGGGGTATTCCAAAGAGAGTAGGCCCCAGGAATTTCACCTCGAGCCTCTCGCAGATCCGTGCAGGAATCTCTCGATTCACACGGCTCCCATTGTCCGTACCGCGACTGTCCCATGAGCGAGCCAGTGAACGAATAGCCGGGGTTGCCGGCGCATCACCTGTTTAAGCCAGTCTTGCGCCCGCGTCGGTTTTCCCGCTAATTTGCGGTACTTGCGCCGGGCCCACCGTACCAGCTTACGATCAATATGATCGTAGAGCCGGTACAGCGCTGACTTGTAGAAGTGGCTGTAATAGTTCATCCAGCCCAGTATTCGGGCGTTGTACCGCCTGGCCAGTTCGTTCAGGCTGACAGAGGTTTGCCTCGGGAGATTCCACTCACGGATCGCTTGCACGATCCGCTTCGCTGCTGATGCACTGATCGCAGGCTGGAAGCTCGTCCAAATCTTCCCGTCGCGGGTCTTGGCACGTCTTGGCCGAAACTCGTACCCCAGAAAGGTAAAGCTGATTCTGGAATAGTCATTCCGGCGATTACTGTCCTTGCAATACACGATGCCGGATTTCTCCGGATGCATTTCCAACTTGCATTCCTTCAACCGTTCCTGGATTGCAGCCAGTAGCTTCTTCGCCTCAGCTTCGCTGCGGCAATGCGCTACGGCATCATCGGCGTAACGGGAAAATGGATTATTCGGGTGTTCCCGCGTCATCCATTTATCGAAGGCATACGTCATGAACAAGTTCATCAGCACGGGTCCGACCACTGAGCCTTGCGGCACCCCTTTGGTGCGCTGAACGGATTGTCCGTCCGGCGATACCGCTGGGGCTGTCAGCCACCGTTCGATGTACAGCAGACACCAAGGGTCCTTGATGTGCTTGGCAATCGCCTTTCTCAACAGGTCCCAGTCGAGTTCATCGAACGCACGATGGATGTCAAATTCGACAACCCAGTCGTACTCCCAGCATCGCTTTCGGGTATTGGCTACCGCATCCGCGGCCGATTTGTTAAGCTGATACCCGTGCGAGTCCGGGTGAAAGACCCCAAAGAGGTCTCCTCCGATCCTCCTGACTGCTACCTGTTGCGCGATCCGGTCAGCAACTGTGGGCACTCCTAAGATTCTGACTCCTCCGTTCTTCTTCGGTATCTCTACTTGCTTTACCGGCGGCGGGAAGTAGCTCCCCGAACATAACCGGTTCCATAGCTTGTAGAGATTCCCTGTCAGGTCCGCTTCGAACATCTCGATGCTTTCATCGTCGATGCCCGCAGCGCCCCGATTGGCCTTCACTCGCCTGTAGGCTTCCAGCACCCTCCTCTTGGGTATGTCATACGGCTTAGGATTTGTCATGGCTTCATTCTCGTTTCCAAGTTGGTCCATGCCACTTCCCAGACAACGCCACCGCATCGCTCCACCTCCGTTACAGAGGCTTCAACACTACTATCAGTGGCTCTTGAACTGACCCTCAGCATCGGTATTCTTCCTCGCGGTCTTCACCGCTTGTCATTTCCCTCAGTCGCCAAAGGCCAGAGTTCCCGTGTTCCACAGAACAGCCTATAAGTTGAGATCGTGCCGCCTTTACACCGGTTGCCGCTGGGTCGGTTTGCAGATAGCTCCCCCAGCTCCTCCCGCGAATGTGTAACGCCCGCGGTTTCGACAACGGCTGAGATTTTCGATGCGTCATTAGCGGTTTATACCTTCACCTTCTCAACTCACACCTGCCAGCTTTAACGCTGACTTTTCAGCAGTTGCTCACGACCGAGATCTTTTGAACCCCAGCCGCACTGCCTGGTTTGATGCCTGCCTCTGCCGGCCGACATCGAGGGGCCTACCCTCATCTCCTTCTGTAGCACCGAAGAACCGGTCCTTCAGTCCTTCGTTCACGTCGCACTTACACAGATCTTTCGGGAACCGCAACGCATAGCCGATGACTTCTGACACGACTAGATCAGGCCTTGCAGAGCTGACGGCGGAAGTCGCGGGCCAGCGGGTAGATCCAGACGCTTTTGACGGGCTTGTCGCGGCGATGGAAGGTGTCGAGCTTGCCGCGTCCCTGGGCGTCCCCTGTGCGCCGCGATTCCGACATCGACCA
>DAHXNI010000073.1 GCA_027365475.1 Pseudomonadota bacterium
TCCGCAAGGCCGAGTTCGCCCAGGCCTACTGCCGTATCTCCAGCTACCTGCAGACCATGGCCAACCGCGGATATAATCCCCTCATCGCCATCCAGATGGCTCTTTCCGGTCAGCTGTACGCGGAAATGGGTGAGTAGTTACCATTCGCAAGGAAGTTAAAGCCTGGCGGGACAATGGTTACAAGGGCGCTTCTGAAACCTCCCGCGCACTATTGAATTGGTGGTTTGAAACCGAGCATCTGGTCGAGGATGCCGACGGCACCCGCTCGCCGTTCCGGTATTACTTCGCCCAGCGCGAGGCCGTTGAGTCGGTGATTTGGCTGCACGCTGTTCGCAAAGTCCGCGACAAGCACGACCTCATGCGCTTCGATGCCTCCGGTGCCGTCTCGGCGAGTATGTTTGACGAGGACTGGCCGCGCTATATGGTGAAGATGGCCACCGGCGCCGGCAAGACCAAAGTCATTTCGCTGCTCGTCGCCTGGAGCTTCTTCCACAAGCTCTATGAACCGGATTCCGAGCTGGCGCGTAATTTTCTCCTGATCGCGCCGAACATCATCGTGCTAGACCGGCTGCGGCATGATTTCGAGGGCTTACGCACCTTCTTTAATGACCCTATCCTGCCCGACAACGGTTATGAAGGCCGCAACTGGCGGGACGATTTCCAACTCACCCTCCATATACAGGACGATGTGCGCGTGGTGCGCGACACGGGCAACATCTTTCTTACCAACATCCATCGCGTCTATCTCGGCGACATGCGGGAACCCTCGCTGGAAGACGACGATCTGCGGGATTATTTTCTCGCGCCTTTCGGCCCCAAACCCGTCGGCAAGGCCACCGACAGCCGGGCCGACTTGGGCGAGATTGTCCGCGAGATTGACGAACTCGCTGTATTCAACGATGAAGCCCACCACATCCATGATCCACGCATGGCTTGGTTCAAGAGTATCCAGGACATCCACCATCGCATGCTGCAGAAGGACACCCGCCTGGCCTTGCAGGTGGACGTAACTGCCACGCCCAAGCACAACAACGGGGCGATTTTCGTGCAGACTGTCTCGGATTACCCGCTGGTGGAAGCCATCCACCAGAATGTGGTTAAGCACCCCATCTTGCCGGACGCTGCCAGCCGCGCCCGACTCCAGGAACAAAAGAGCGCACTCTTTACCGAGCGTTATGCGGATTACCTGCAACTCGGCGTCGAAGAATGGCGCAAAAGCTATAAAGAACACGAGGCTTTGGGCAAGAAGGCGGTGCTGTTCGTCATGGTGGACGACACTCGTAACTGCGACGAAGTGGGTGAACACTTGCAAAAACTTGCACCTGAGCTTCAGGATGCGGTGCTGGTCATCCATACCAAGAATAATGGCGAAATTTCCGAGGCTGCCTCCGGCAAGAACAAAGAGGAATTGGAACTGTTGCGTAAACAGGCGAATGAGATCGATTCTCTGACCAGTCCCTATAAAGCTATTGTCTCCGTCATGATGCTCAAGGAAGGCTGGGACGTGCGCAACGTCACCACCATTGTCGGCCTTCGAGCATATGTGGCCGTGGCCAATATCCTGCCTGAGCAGACCTTGGGGCGTGGCCTGCGCCGCATGTACTTCGGCACGGACATCCCGGAGACCGTTTCCGTCATGGGCACGCCAGCATTCATGGAATTTGTTGAATCCATTCAGAGCGAAGGTGTGCAACTCGAATACCGTCCGATGGGTAGTGGCGCCGGACGTCCGGATTCGCTGGTGGTGGAAGTGGACAGCCAGAACAAGGACAAAAACCTGGGCGAACTGGACATCGCCATCCCACGCCTCACGCGGCGCTTCAACCGTGAATACAAGAACCTGGACACGCTTGATCCGGCGAGTTTCGGCAATCCTAGAATCCCGCTCAAACCGTTTACCCCGGAGGAAACCCGCGAAATCGTTTTCAAGACCATGCTGGATGCGGAAGTGCATCACACCATCCAGTTGGATAGCGGCGGGTCCATGGATCATCGTCCGGTGGTGGGTTTCTTTGCCCGGCAATTGTTGAAGGAACTGCGTCTGGTGGGCGGCTACGACGTGCTCTACCCCAAGGTCAGGGAGTTCATGGCGCGGCACCTCTTCACAGGTGCTCCGCGAACCTCGACGATCCGGTGGTGCTGCGCAATCTCTCCGAACCCGAAGCCGGCAAGATACTATTCGACACCTTCAAGAAAGCCATCAATGCCCTCACGGTACAAGGTACAGGCACCTCTCGTATTGAGGATTACATCCGCCTACGGGATACCCGACCCTTTCGTACCGAGAACCGGCCGTACCTGGCGGCCAGGAAATCCATCTTCAGCAAGATTGTCGGTGAGCCTCATGCCGGCGGTTTCGAGCTGACGTTTGCCACGTTCCTGGATAACGCCCCGGACGTGAAAACCTTTGCCAAGAATTACCGGGCCGTGGGCTGCAAGCTGGATTACATGAAAGCGGATGGTGATCTCTCCAACTACACACCGGATTTTTGGGTCAAAACCACGGACGGCACGGTCTGGGTCGTGGAAACCAAAGGCCGTGAGGAACTGGACCTGCCGCAGAAGATGAACCGTTTGAAACAGTATTGTGAGGACGCCACCGCCGCCAGCCGGGCCGAGGGCGGGCCGGCCTACGGATTTGTGTATGTGGATCAGGAAAGCTTCGAGCGGAACCCGCCGAAAGATCTGCGCGGGCTGCTCGCCGCCTTCCGGGAATTCCAGACATGGCCCGCCCCGCGTTGTCCCGCGCCGCGCCACCGACCGGGCTTGCAAAACGCGCTCAAATTGATAACAATCGTTCTCTATATGAGAGCAAAAAACGTCCAGATGCCAACCGATCCAGTTACGCTGCTCTTTGGCGCCTATCATCAGCGGCTGCTGGGATTGTTGCTCATGCGCCCTGAGCAGAGCTTTCACCTGCGCGAGATCGAGCGCCTGACCGGCGTGCCGTCCGGGCCGGCCCATCGGGAACTCAAACGCATGCAGCGCGCCGGCCTCCTGACTGCCGTGCGCGTCGGCAACCAGGTGCGCTATCAGGCGAACCGTGGCAGCCCGATCTTTGTCGAGCTTTCCGGCATCATGCGCAAGACATCCGGCCTGGCCGATGTCCTGCGCGACGCGCTGGCGCCGCTTTCGGACCGCATTGATGTCGCGTTCGTGTTCGGTTCTGTCGCCAGGGGCGAGGAAGGGTCGCATAGCGACGTGGACCTTATGGTCGTGGGTGACGCGGGCTTCGACGAGGTGGTGGGCGTGCTCCATCCCTTGCACGAACGCCTGGGTCGTGAGGTGAATGCGGTGGTCATGAAACCGGCCGAATTTCGCCGCCGTGCCAGGGAAAGCAGTTTCGTCGCCCGCGTGCTCAGCGGGAAGAAGCTGATGCTGCTGGGGGCGCTCGATGAGTCTTGAAAACCTGCTGCGCATCGGCCGTCTCCGCGCACACACCACGGACCGCCGGGAAATCGGCAAGCTCCTTGCAGGGGCTGCCCGTAATCTCAAGGATGCCGGACATTCCGCCAACTCCAATTCCGTGCGTTTTACCTGCGCCTACACCGCCATCATGCAGTCCGCCCAGGCCGCCCTGTTCGCCAGCGGCTATCGCCCGAACACCAGCGAAGGTGGCCACCACATGACACTGGTGCAAACCCTTGTGCACACCATCGGCCTCAGTCCCGAGCGCATGCAGGTGCTGGACGCACATCGCCGCAAGCGCAATGTCATCGACTACTCCGGCGAAGACGCCGAACCCAGCGAGGCCCGCGAAGCCATCGCCGCCGCCCGGGCATTGCTCGACGACGTGAAAGCTTGGCTCAAGGCCAACCATCCGGAGCTGGCATGAGCAAGACCCAGAAACCCGCCTACGATTTGAGCGACGCCGAGAAGCGTGACCTGACCCAGCACATCCAGCAGGGTAAACCGCTGCCGGAGAAATACCGCTTCATCCTGTTCGAGGACAAGCGCGAAGTGGAGCTGGTGTGGAACGTCAAGAACCGCGAAGTCTGCACCACCGTGCTGCCGTTCCAGACCCTAGAACACGTGGATGAGCCGCGCCAGGAAGCGCCGGAGTCTCCGCAGGGCAGCTTGTTTGATTTCCGCGGTCGCCAGATGAAGGGCTGGACCAACAAGCTCATCTGGGGCGACAACAAGCTGATCCTCTCCTCGCTCAAGAGCGGTGCGTTGCGCCGCCAGATCGAGGACGCGGGCGGCTTGAATCCGCCGCCTTTAACGAGCTCGGAATGTCTGTTATGGACGCAAGGCAGTGTAATGAATGTCAATCCACAGAATTCAAATCAGCCGGTGTTTAAGGAGGCAGCACTCAAACCGCTTCCCGCGCCGATAATGCTGCGCCGTTTTTCCGGTAATGGAGGATGGCACGACACCTGTTCCAGCATCCTCGCGCTTACGAAAGTGGATTGGAATAACAACACGCTGTACAAGACGATGCCAGTGACTATTGGCTACTCACAAGTATTCGCTGAAGTAGTCAAACTAACGCCAGAGATAGTTAATGATGTCCACGATTATCGATTTTTCATGTAACCGTTGTCCCGTGTTTCATTTCGTTCCATCCGGGCAACAGTTTCAGAGGAGTTATCCAGGGTTTCCGGATAACTGCCGCTGGCAATAGGTTAGAGAACAGTAAACATGAACTACACTGAAGACACCCTGGTCCAACAGACTACTGCCGAGTATCTGAAAAGGGAGCTCGGCTGGGAGTCGGTGTATGCCTATAACACCGAGACCTTTGGGCCGGAAGGAACACTGGGGCGCGCGTCGGACCGGGAGGTGATGGGATGAGTGGTGAGAATCAGGACATGGACCGCAAGTCGCTGCGTCTGGTAACCGGCCGAACAGCCGATTGGGCTGAGCTGGCCAGGGATTGCGTCGCTTTCGCCAACGCCCAAGGCGGTCGGTTGTTGATCGGTATCGAAGACGGCGAGGCGGCAGCGCCTGCCGGACAGCGGGTGGGGGGCGATCTGGCTGAAAAAGTCCGTCGCCGAATCGGGGAGCTTACCGTGAATGTTTCGGTGGCGATGCAGCGGCGCGAGTCGGAAAAAACCGGCGGCGAATATCTCGAAGTAACCGTTTCGCGGTCTCACGCTCCAGCATCGACCACGGACGGCCGGTACTACTTGCGCGTTGGGGATGCGTCCAAACCGCTGGTGGGCGAGGAAATTCAACGGCTCCTCAACGAGCGCAACGCCCTGCCGTGGGAGACGCTGACGACCCTCGGCGTGCCGCGTGGCCATTTCGATCCGGCAAAGCTGTCCGTATTTGCGGCGGGAATCCGTGCTTCGAGCCGGGTCAAGACATCGGTTAAGGAGAAAAGTGACGCGGAGTTAATGGATCACTATTATCTGGCGATAGGTCCCGATCTCATGAATCTGGGCATTCTGTGCGTCGGACGGCGGGAGGACCGAGCGCGTTTGGGCGCGGCGCCTGTGATCCAGTTCATCAAATACGATGAGGCAGGGCGCAAGGTCAACAAGATCGCTTGGGATGATCATTCGCTGACTCCGATGGAGTTGGTGGAAGCGGTGTGGCGAGATGTCCCAGATTTTCGGGAGACCTATGAAATGCCGGAGGGGTAACTGCTCACCCCCGAACGCTTCCGCTCCCATGAACGGAGGCTTGACAACGTAGCGTTTTGATCCTACACTGCTGTCCCATCTTCGGGAGGGTACAGGTATTCGGCGATGGGCGCGTATTTTGGATCCAAGGCGACC
>DAHXNI010000089.1:0-27500 GCA_027365475.1 Pseudomonadota bacterium
CTCCCGGCCCGGCAGGCCATTGAGTTCGCGGATGAGGGTCTTTGCCTGGGAGGACCAGGTTTCGGCGTCGGCTACGATGTAGCAGCGTGCCAAGGTCGCCGCATAGGCGTTGTGATCGTTCGCAATCACCTGATAGCCCGCCCGCTTGAGCGCGTGTCCCACGCGCGCCGTCCCGGAAAAAAGGTCGAGAACCGATCGCACACCGCCCGGCGCGCTGGCGCTCTCGCGGCCGACGAGTGCGAGAATCTTGGGAACGAGCAGTCGCTTCGAGCCAAGATACTTGATCATGACGTTTGGCACGCTGGCCGCTGGGCGGCAGGGATATGGGCACGCGTTGTCCGGCTCAGGGGGTTTCTCAGGGGTGGGGCGGGAAGTGCGGGACAGGCGAAGGGGGCGGCGGTGGACCGAGCGGGTGCGGGATCGCGCCCATGGGTGGACAGGCAATTTCGTAGCCGCATATGCCAAAACCGCCGCTCGGAGGAGCGAGATTGGGAGGGGGACCCGCCGGTTGGGCAGCAAGCGGGGGGGCGAGCTCGGGTGGATAGTCACCGAGATTCGGATAAAACCCGATGCCACCCCGGACATACCGACGCGCTCCTGCCCCAGTCTGTCCTGCGGGCGGGATGAACGGCCCGGTCGCGAGTGGAGGTGAGGCGGCCGCCTGCTCCCGTTCGAGCCTGCGTAGCCCCCGCTCCATGGATCGCGCCTGGGCCAGCGAGGCGAGATATTCCGCGCGCGCCTTTTTGCGCGACACACGGGCCAACCGGATCGTGAAATGCTTCACATTTTTGGTCCGTGAGGATTTGGGGGGCGGCGTCTGTGAAAAGTGAGTGACCCCGCGGGGGCCGGTCCACTGGTAGACGTGAACCGGGACTTGCGGATGGGCCCCCGATCCGGTCTTATGAGCCCAGACGCACTGGGACATCAGGATTGAGTACGCCAAAAGCACGAGTGCGGGAGAGCGCACTCCGCTCCCGTTCCACCACAAACGATCCGATCGAGGGGCATACCGGTTCATACAAGAGATTCTACGCGCCGGTTGGCAGCAACATATAACCCATCAGATTTATGAGGTTTTTTTACCTCTCGTCGGCGATTCGATATGCGCGGCCGCCCCAAGCTGGCGGTGGATCCGCCCCACCCGTTCGACCTGGCCTTTGGCCGGGAAACGCTCATAGAATCCCTCCGCCCGGAACTCGCGCAGAAGATTACGCCAGCTCGCCAGACGGAGATCCCAGCGCTCGACCCGTCCCTCCTCGGGATCCCAGTCTGCTGCACTCAAATCCGCCGCAACCCGGATCAATGCCTTGAGTGTGACCGGACGGGTGACCATGTAGTGACTGTGCCCCCAGGTATCGCCGAAAATGCGCTGAGTGGCCTTGAGAAAATCCCGGATCACGCGGTAATGGCGTTCGGCCTCGCGGCTGCCCGTCCCCTCTTTTTCGATTTTGGACCAGCGTGACTTCACCCAGCGATGAAGTTCATTGAAGAGTTCAGCCTGGAGAATCCACTTTTCCTGCTGGCTCCGTCCACCCAGACGATTGATGCGGTAGCGGAGCGGGCTGTCTGAAGCGCTATAAAGCAGGTCGACGATCCGTGCGGCGAACTTACGGTCGGGCTCCGCCCAGGACACCCGTTCGTAGAGGTCGACCAGATGGCTCTTGTTGATCCGGGTCGGTGTCGAGTTGATGATGACGAACATCTCCGCCGCGAAATCCTCGCTGCGCCCGTCAAATATGATGCAGGGCACGTGGATGCCCGCTGCTTCTTCCGGCTTGTCCTCAAGATAGAAGTGGAGGGCTGCCAAACGGTGCTGCCCATCGATGATGAGAAAGGGATGCTCGGGTTCGGAGAGTCGGCCCACCTGAGGCGCTTCGGGGATCGGGCGGAAAGTGAGTGTCTCATTCGTGAAGAGAAGCGCCGTTCCCGGGATGGGTGGCTGAGAGACCGCGGTTTCATAGAAATTGCGCAACGCACGCACCTTAGCACGTGACAGTTCGCGTTGGAAGGCGGCGTCGGAATGCTCGACACGCCCGATGAACCGGGCGATGTCATCTTCAGGCGCCCCGGCGTCCGGACGGATCTGGCTGCTTTCGCCGTAAAAACGGGAAATGAATCGAACCCGTCGCAAAAGACTCTTGGCTTCGATATTGGCGAAATAGAATACGCTGTCTTTTTGACGGATCTGGGTTGCAAACACGGGTCACCTCGTCTGTACCGGGCCGGCGGGGGCCGCCCCACATGGTCCTCTACTGATTGTACACAATCGCCCTCAGGGGGCGTGGCGGTGCCAGGGGCGGGGCGGAAAGGGGATTTTCTGGATCATGGGCTCTGGCTGGAAGGTCGCATGATGGATCCCGAAGTTCCGGGCGAGCGCCACGCCGAGCCGCTCGAGGAGCAGCGGCCAATCCTCCAGGCGATCGACCACAACATGCGCCGAAAGCGCAACCTGCTCCGTGGATACCGCCCAGACATGGAGATCATGGATCGAGCGAACACCCTCAACCTCGGCCAGACTCTGGCCGATCCGCGCCAGATCCAGTCCATGTGGGACTCCTTCGAGAAGAACCCGACCCACGAACCCGAACAGTCTAACGCTTGCGACCAGAATCAGTCCCGCGATAAAAAGCGACAGGATGGGATCGATCGGCATCCAACCGGTCCAGACGATGACCACCCCAGTCACGAGCGCGGCCCCGGAGCCCAAAAGATCGCTCAAGACGTGGAGCAGTGCGGCACGGATATTGAGTGACCGCCCCCCCCCGCTGAGAATCCGGAATACGACGAGGTTGAGGAGAAGCCCGCCCAATCCGGTCGCGAGCACCGCCCAGCCGGTCACGGGTGTCGAGCGCAGCGCAAGCATCCGCCTCACGGCAAGGATCCCGAGCCCCGCGACGAACGCAAGCATGAGCAGGGCATTCAGCGCCGCGGCGATCACCTCTGCGCGTCCCCACCCGTAGGTCTGGCGCCTTGACGGGGGCCGCCTGGCGAGCCAGGCGCCCAAAGTTGCAATCAGGAGACCGAGCGAGTCGGTGAACATGTGCCCCGCATCGCCGAGGAGCGCGAGCGAATGGGACCATTCAGCGACCGCAAACTCGGCCACTCCGAAAACCAAGGTGAGCCCGAGACTCACGAACAGTCGGCCCGGCCCGGACGGAAGCGATGCCAAGGCGTGACCGGACGCGTGCGATTCAGCGTGCGCCAAAAGGAGGCAGCCTCTTTTTGATGAGCGTCGGGCTGAGCCGGAGATAATCCGGCGTGCCCGCGCGATAGGGAGGATAGGCCTCTCCGGCGATGAGCGGAGCGAGATGGAGGCGCCCCCGGTGACTGATACCATAACCATCCGCACTCATAAAATCGGGAGGAAGCGTCCGTTCGCGATTGGCCACCTCGACGAGCGGGACCGAGCCCGTGCGGAAACGGGTCGGGGTGCCCGGCAGGCGTTCAAGGGTCACCATGACCTCCCCCAGGTCCACTCGCGCCAGGCGCACGGCGGCACGCCCCACGGCCATGGCAGCCAGAAAGTCGGTCTTCGACGCCAGATGACGGGCCGCACGCTGAAGATAGTCGGCAACCGCCCAGTGGTACTTATAACCGAGCCGAGTGCCGATCAAGCCGGCCAGGGCCGGGGCGACACCACCTAACTGCGCATGCCCGAAGGCATCCTGGCCCGAACCCTCTGCGATGAAGCCCCCATTCGCGCCCCGGATGCCCTCGGACGCCACCACCACGCAAAATCCTTGTGATTCTACGGTCTTACGGACCCGCGCGATGAAATCTTCCGGGTCGAAGATCCGCTCCGGGAACAGGATGAGATGCGGGGGATCGCCGGGGTGTCGCTGGCTGAGTGCCGAGGCCGCGGCGATCCAGCCCGCATGCCGTCCCATCACCTCGAGGATGAACACTTTGGTCGAGGTGGAAGACATTGAAGCCACATCGAGCGCAGCCTCCAGAGTCGAGGTCGCGATGTATTTCGCGACCGACCCGTAACCCGGAGAAAAATCCGTGCCATAGAGGTCGTTGTCGATGGTCTTGGGCAGCCCGATGACCTTAAGCGGGTAACCCTGGGCCCGGCTGAAGGAGGCGATTTTCTGCGCCGTGTCCTGCGAATCGCCGCCTCCGTTGTAGAAGAAATACCCGATCCGGTGGGCCGCACAGACCTTGAGGATCCGCCCGTAACGGACCGGATCAGTCTCGGGGGTTCCCAGTTTGAAGCGGCAGGAGCCAAAAGCACCCGCCGGGGTCATGCGCAAACGGGCCAAATCGGTAGGGGTCATCTTGGCGGTATCAATGAGGCGCTCCTCGAGCACACCCACGATCCCGTCCCGGCCGACCAGAACCCGCCCCATCCCTCCGCCGGCTTTGTGCGCCGCATCGATCACGGCCCAGGCCGTTGCGTTGATCACGGCCGTGACCCCGCCGGACTGTGCGTATAGAATATTCATGCGACCAGCCTTTTGGGTCATCTGAACTCCCGGAAACCCTCCGCCGCGCCACCCTAGCATACCGGCACGTTCGGAGCCGGAGTTGACGAAGCGGAACACGAAGCGGTAGTTTAGCGCGGCCACTCCCATGAACCAACCCGGCCGGACCCCTACCCTCTACCTAGCCTTGGAGAAAACCACTTTCTCATGACTCAGCCTCTGCAAATCGTACTCATCGGAGCACCCGGCTCCGGCAAGGGAACCCAGGCCAAGCTCCTATCCGAGCAATACGGCATCCCCCAGATTTCGACTGGGGATCTCCTGCGCCAAGCCGTGGCTCAACGTCATCCGCTGGGGCTCGAGGCACGGGCCGTCATGGATCAGGGCCTGCTCGTCTCAGACGAGATCGTGCTCGGCATCATTGAGGACCGGCTGTCCAAGCCGGACGCCCAGCGGGGATTTCTGCTCGACGGATTTCCGCGCAATCTGGCGCAGGCGAAAGCACTCGAGGGGGCCCTCCGCAAAATCGGCCGGATCCTCTCATGTGTCCTCCTGTTCCAGGTTGATACCGAATATCTGATCCAGCGACTGGCCGGACGCCTGACCTGCCCCCAGTGCGGAGCCGTCTATAACCGCTACACCACCCCGCCCCGCTTCGATGATCAGTGTGATGTCTGCGGGACCACGCTGCGGCACCGGAGCGACGACAACGAAGAGACCGTCATCAACCGGTTGCGGGTCTACGAAGCTCAGACGGAACCGCTGATCGGGTTCTACCGTGATCAGAATCTCCTCAAAGCGATCGACGGGGAAGGGTCCATTGCGAATGTTTTCAAGCGCATCCGGCAAGCCATCGATTCCATCGACAAAAAACCGGCCAACCTCCAGTCCAAGCGTGCCCGCTCGCTGAGCTGCCGCACGCAGCACACGAAACCGGGAGCGCCGCGCAAACCCCGTTCCACAAAACGGAAAATACCGGGCAAACCTCCCCGGCGCTGAGCACACGAAAACCACTCCCGGCTAGCCGTCTTCCGGTCCTCGGAACGCGAGTGCCAAGCGGTAGACTTCGGCCCGCGGTCGCCCGAAAAGCGCGGCCGCCCGCGCGGCCGCCTGCGCCGGAGGCAGGAGCTCGAGCAAAACCGCGAGGGTGCGCTCCAGAGTCGGTGCCCCCGCCGATCCGAGTGCACCGGCAGGCTCGCCACCAGCCACAACCAGGACGATTTCGCCACGCATGGGTTCATCCGAAACCTCCAATCCCCGGGCGAGCTCGCCGAGAGAGGCACGCAGGAGGGTTTCATGGAGCTTAGTCAGCTCGCGCGCGAGTAGCGCCTGCCGTCCGGGACCCAGAATGTGTCTGAGATCCAGAAGCAGCTGCCCCATGCGGTTTGGCGACTCGTAGAAAACAAGGATCTCGGGCCTTTGCGCCAACGCCTCAAGCCGTTCGCGGCGCCGCTGGCCCCGGGGTGGCAGGAATCCCTCAAAGTGAAACCGGCTCCCGGGGAATCCCGCCACGGAAAGCGCAGCGATCACGGCCGCAGGTCCCGGAATCGGTGAGACCGGGATGCCTGCCCGATGGGCCGCATCGACCAGTCTCTGGCCCGGATCACTCACGAGCGGCGTTCCGGCATCGGTGACCAGGGCGAGACGCTCGCCTCGCACGAGACAGTCGACGAGTACAGGCACTTGTTGCGCCTCGTTATGTGCGTGACAGGATACGAGCGGGACATGAATGTCAAAGTGGGCGAGCAGTTTGCGGGTGTGACGCGTATCTTCGGCAACGATCCGGTCCGCCGCGCCCAGTGCAGCGCGTGCGCGCGGGCTGAAGTCCTCAAGATTGCCGATTGGCGTAGCCACCACAACGAGGCAACCCCTAGCGGGATTTGTCTGAGACAACAACTCCGAAAACTGCGACAATGCAACATCCGGGATATGCTTGGGAGCGATTCTACCCTCATGCGCACCCTGCGACTCACCCTAGGGGCCTGTCTCAGTCTCATGCTCCTTGCGAGTTGCGCAACCCTGCGGCCGTCTCCGAGCGCGCAGGTTGCACGGATCCTTGCGTCGGCGCGAACGGCCGAGCGCCTGCACGACTTTGCCCTGGGAGCCCGGTTGCGCACCGAACTCGCCCAGATCTCCCGTCGCCCGGAGCGGGCTGCCCGCTCGCTGGTACGCGCTGCAGAGGACCTGATTGAAGCCGGACAGGGGCAAGCTGCAAGCCGTCTGCTGGAAAGCCGTCTCAGCCAGGAGATCGGCGGGCCAGCCCGAGTTGAGGCGCTGACCCGTTTGGGGACAGCACTTCTCTTGAGGAAGCATCCAGCCCGACTCCTCGCATTGGTTCACGCACTGCCAAAGGTTTCCGGGCCTCTCGCCGCACCCCTTCTGCGTCTTCAAGCGGAGGCCTGGTACGCGCGCGGCCGGGCCGTCCCGGCGATCCGACTATTTGATGAACGGGCCCGTCTTCTGACCACCGACCCGGCTAAGACCCGAAACACCCAACTCCTTTGGTCCGGACTCATCCAGCTCGACACGGCGCGGCGTCACCCTCTGGCGCTCCCGGCACAGGCTCTAGGCACAGAACGGGCCTGGATCGCCCTTGCCAATCTCATGCGCGCGGCCTGGGAGAACCCCGCGCATTTCATGCAGGGTCTCGCAGCGTGGAAACACGAGTTCCCGAACCATACCGCACAGGCCAGCATCATTCCGCACCTCGTCCGGGAGCTCAACCGTCTCGGCCATTACCCGAAAACTCTGGCCGTCCTCTTGCCACTCACGGGCTCCTATGCCCCGGCGGGGCTGGCCATCGAACGCGGTTTGCTTGCGAGCCGTTACAGCGAAGGCCCATTCGGCACCCCTCCCGTGATCCGGTTCTACAACACCGGCAGTCACGTGAAGGGCGCGCTCGGCGCCTATCACGAGGCACTCCGCGACCATGCCCAATGGATCGTGGGGCCCCTTCTCAAACCACAGGTCGCCGCCCTCGCGACACTGCGACCGGCCATCGGGGTGCTCGCCCTGAATGATCTCGCAAAGGGTATGCCAAAGCCCGGTCGCTTCTACGAGTTCGGACTCTCGCCACGCGACGAGCTCCGCGAGATCGTCGATCACCTGATCCGCCACCACCGTCTTTATGGCGGTGCACTGATCCCGCATGGTTCTTGGGGACGTGCCATCCTGAAAGATCTTGGCCGCGATCTCGATCATGCCCATGGAAAACTGATCGCCATCGGACGCTATACCCCGAACCGCCGGAGTTATTCATCAAACCTCGAGCATTTCCTGAGAATCCGCGGCAGCATCATTCGAGGGCAGGCGCTCGCCGGTACGCTCGGCATGCCGCTCACCTTCACCCCGGCCCCCCGCTCCGATCTCGATTTCATCCTGCTCATCGCGAATACGCTCGACGCCCGCGAAATTACTCCTGAACTCCGGTATTTCGGGGTTACTTCGGTGCCTATCTACGGTCTCTCCCGGGATGATGTACCGGGCACCATCCACCAGGATCTCAACGGACTCTGGGCCCTTGAGACCCCCTGGTCACTCGGGACGCACGGTCCCTGGAAGCGCATCCGAACCAATCTCGCCCGGCTCTGGCCCCAGAGCGATCCCAGGGCCAGTCGCCTCATGGCATTTGGTTTCGACGCCTACCGGCTCATCCCCTGGTTGCGCAACCGTCCGGATTCCGGGCGGCGGCTTTTCTGGGGTGCCACCGGTCTGCTCACACTCGGGAAAAATGGACGTATCGGCCGTCACCTGATCTGGGTTCGCTTCGAATCCGGCCGTGCGGTCCCCACGGACACTTCCCGGATGAAAGACTGATCCGCGCCCATTCCCAACCGATCGAGCAGACTCCGAAGCCTCCGGCCGGTTGGGTTCTGCTTGCCCCACTCCCTGCGGAGTGCAACTTCACGCACCCTGGAGCCCAATCATGAGATCCCCGCTTTTGTCGAAGCGGCTACCCATCTATGCCACGGTCATTTATCTCTTTCTGTCCTCCCTCTGGATCATCTTCACGAGTCTCACCATCGACCGCATACCCCTTCCTGCCCACGAACGGGCACTCGCCGAGATCTTCAAGGGTCTCACGTTCGTCCTCCTGTCTGCCATCGGCCTCTATGTCCTGCTTGAGCGGTTCGTACGGGCTTCCGTTGCACTTTCGAACGAGAAGTATCTCGCCCGGCACGATCCGCTCACCCACCTCCTTAACCGAACGGCCTGGATTGAGGAAGCGACCTATGCCCTGAGGCACCTCACCCGATCCGAAGCGCGCATCGCGCTCATCGACATCGACCAGCTCCGCTATATCAATGGGGCATTCGGGAACCACTCGGGCGATTTCATTTTGCGCTATGTCGCCGATCAGGCTCGTCATCTTCAACAGGGCCCCGGTGATATCCTCGGGCGGGTGGGGCCGAGTCAGTTTGCGTTCTTCATGGCCGGAGCCGATGATAGGCGCGCACAATCTGCTTTCGAAGGCATGTTCAAGGCCTCCCTCCAGCCGGTTCAGATTGGTCTGCACAGTTTCCGGTTTTCTTTGGGCATCGGGATCTGCCGTTACCCCCAGGATGCAGGTACCATCCCCGATCTTCTCAATCTGGCTTCGATCGCTCTCGATACAGCCAAGCAAGCCCTCGACCGGCACGAGGCCTATTACAGCCAGACGGCGGCCAAGACCACAATCGCAGCCATGCGCCTCGAAACCGATCTGGCCCGCGCCCTCGAGCGGCGCGAGTTCCGTCTGCACTACCAGCCGATCCTGGCTGTCAAGGATCTTTCGCTTGTGGCCGTCGAAGCACTCGTGCGCTGGCAACACCCCATCCTGGGACTCGTCCCACCCAACATGTTCATTACTGCCGCTGAGCGAAGCGGATTGATTCATGATCTCGGGCGCTTTGTATTGGAGGAGGCGACCCAGACCCTCGCCCAGGTTCAGCCGATCGGGCACCAGCCCCTCGCCGTGTCGATCAATCTCTCGACACTCCAGTTCAACCACCAGGATCTCGTGCAATCGATCATCGACTGCCTTGAGGAGGCTCGCTATCCGTCCGATCGTCTGATTATTGAAATCACCGAATCGACCCTCATGACAGAACCCGAACGCATCAGCCGGATTCTGGACGAGTTGCAGGCGCTCCGGATCCGCGTGGCGCTGGACGATTTCGGCACTGGCTACTCATCCCTGGCCTATCTCCAGAAACTCCCGATCCAGATCCTCAAGATCGACCGCTCCATGATCGAACCCATGCCGAAGCTCGAATCCGCGCGACACATCGTCGATGCGCTCATCGATCTCGCACACGGTCTCGGTCTCACCGTCATCGCCGAAGGCATCGAGCACGTCTCCGAACTCGAAGCACTCAAGGAGACCGGGTGCGACTGGGTGCAGGGCTTCCTCTTCTCGAAACCCATACCCTGGAGCGAGCTCAGCACCCGGGTCCAAGGCACGGAGAGGGGGTTTATCGTGAATCCGACCGGGTTGTCGAAACCGGGCGCAGATCCGGACTAGACGCGCTACCGGATACGGATTCCGCTACCCTCAGGGGGACCGAATCCGCAAGACGCGATCGGATAGCGGACCCATTCACCGAAACCCGTGAGGCGGGGCAGGAGGCGCTCCGCATCGCCGATCACGACGAGCTGACAGGCCTTGGGGGCCGGGAAAACCTCATTCAGGATCCGCTTGGCCTGGCTCGTGGTCACCGCATTGAGACGCTCGGGATAGTGCTCCCATTCCTCGACATCCCGTCCATAGAGAAGCACGGTCCTGAGCCAGTGCGCCAGCTGCCCCGACGTTTCATACCGGAAGACCTCCTGACCCGTGAGATAACGGCGGGCGGCTTCGAGATCCGCCACGGGAAATCCCTTTTCGTGCGCTTCGCCGAGCACCTCAAGCGAGGCTTCGATGGCCGCCCCTGTGGTTTCGGTCGGTGTATAGGACGTGAGATAGCTCAATCCCCGGAATCCGGGCAGGGTGTAACCCGAATGGGCGCCGTAGGTGAGCCCGCGCTCGACCCGGAGCCGACGGTTGATGAGCGAGTTGAACCGTCCCCCGAGTGCAGCGTGGACGAGCTCCAAGCCCACCCAGTCGACATGCTCCCGGTCCGTCCCGAGTCCCCCGATCCAGAAGTAACCCTGGCTTGCTCCCGGGCGATCGATCAGGATGCCCCGCGCCGGCACCGGCGCTGTTGCGAGCACCGGTGCCGGTGGAATCCTGCGCGCCACAGGCGCTGAATCGACGAGAAGCGAGCGGAGTTCGGCTTCAACCTGCCGGGGATCGAAATCACCCACGACGCTCACCAGGGTACGCGCACCGATCCGGTGACGCTGCCAGGTCTCTTTGAGGAGACGTGCGGGTATGGCGGCCAGAGATCTTTCATCTCCCATGATGGGATGCCCGCACGGATGCGCGGTGCCATAGATCCAGCCATCCGCGTAAAGCGGCAAGAGCGAACGGGGATCCCCGTCCTTGGCGGCCCGGATCGATTCAATCGCGCGCAGGCGTGTTTTCTGGAACTCACGGCGGTCGAAGCGGGGTGTCCAGAGTATCTCCCGGACAATCGGCCAGAGCCGGTCGAAAACCTGCCCGGGTCCGGTGAGCGACAAGCCCAGAGACTCCCGCCCGGCCCAGGTGTCGAGTTCAGCACCCAGGGCTTCGATCCGAGAGGCGAGCGTCACGGCGTCAGATGCACGGGTCCCCTTGGCCAGAAGTTCAGCCGTGAGCGCTGCCGCTCCGCCGAGTCCGGTCGGATCGGTCAACGCTCCCCCCTGCCAGAGCAGGGTGAGTGTCATGACGGGTGCTTTCGGACGGGGCAGGAGGGCCAATTCAATCCCGTCGGTGGGCACGCACCGGATGAAATCGGGCAGCCGCCTCATTATCCGGGGTCGTCGCTGCACCATCAGCTCGACCCTGCAGTCGGGGATCTAGCGTCATCAGGAGCCAGTGCACCCACTGTCCACCCGCCGGTTCCGAACGCGGACTCCGCTGCTTTGCGGATGTCTTCCCGGGAAACGGCGCTCAGGCGCGCGGGATACTCCGCGAGGGAATCGGGATCCCCTTGGATCGCCTGCGCACGCACGAGGAGCTCGGCACGCCCGGCCACCGATTCCAGGTGATGGGCATGCGATGCAAGCCGCTGATTGAGTGCACGTTCCCGCTCTACTGCGGTGGGGCCCTCATCCACCATACGTGCGAGTTCCTCCCGGATCACCCGCTCGACGGCCGCGATCCGTCGGCGCGGCGAGACCGTGACGCCGAGGAACTGCCGTCCTGAAACCCGGTTGCCCACCCGAAACATATCAAGATCAAGCGCCAGACTTTTCCCTTCGACCAGAGTCGCAAAAAGACGCGAGGCGACCCCTCCCACGAGAATGGTCCAGAGGAGTTCATGGGCCCGGGCTCCCGGATCCGATGCCCCGGGTGCCGGGAATCCCATGACGAGATAAGGCGCGGTCAGGGGCCCTGTGGCTTCGATCCGCCGTTCTCCGAAGGATGCGCCCGGTCCCCGGCATTCGATCGGACGGGATGGTGGCGAAACCGCATCCGGGCTCCAATGCGCATCGATCATCCGATGCCAGTCGTCCGGATCGATCCCCCCCACTCCAACGATCGTAACCGCACCCGTCTGGTAATGCCGGGCATAAAACTCCCGCAACACCGCCGAATCGATCCGCTCGATATCGTCGCGCCAGCCGATCACGGGCGAAGCATAGCTGGTCCCGGCGCAGGCAACCGATTGCACCTCTTCGAGAAAGCGCGCCACCGGATCATTGTCAATGCTCGCGTGACGCTCGGACAGAATGACGCCCCGTTCCCGATCCACTCTCCCGGGATCGATCAGGAGATGCCGTCGCCGGTCCGCTTCGAGCTCAAGCGCCCGCTCGATCGCGGCAGCTGGCACGAGGTCCTGATAGACCGTGATCTCCTCCGTCGTGTAGGCATTGTTGCTACCCCCGAGATCCTCAAGGATCCGGTCGAAGGCATCGTCCGGAAAGCGTGCGCTGCCGTTGAACATCATGTGCTCAAGAAAATGGGCCAGTCCGGTCGGCTCCGGGAGTTCGAGTCGGCTACCCACCGGATACACGATATAGAGCGCCGCCCGTGGATTGCCCGGATCCGGCCAGAGTATGGTTTCGAGGCCGCCTTTGAAAACACTACGAATGAACGGCGGTTCCTCTTTACGGGAAGGAACGATATCGGCTCGATGTGCGCGGGCTCCGCACTGGTCTTGGGACATACCTTCAGTTCCTCGGCTGGCTCGCATCATCGGACAGTTGTTCCGCCGGTTTCCCGCGCGGGGTGGCTCAAGACAGGGAGAGCCGAGCCGCCGCTCATGCGACGGGCGCATCCTGGGTCAGCACAGCGCTTCCCGCAGGACCTGCGACGGACGGGCACATTATCGCCCATCACTCATTACTCTGCCGCCACACCACTCACCTGCGGAAGATCCTGCTTCACGGGATCCGCTGCCCTCCGCGCGCAGCCTATCCTGCAATACCCTTCAGTAGGGTCGAGGCAGATGCCGTGGGACAGGCCAGGGAGAGCTTGGGCCCCCAGTGGGCCCGTTCCGGAAGGCGATCAATAGATCCATGGAAATAAGGCCCAGGAGCGCCTGCGGTAGTCGGCGTAGGCCACACCAAAGTGCTCACCCATCCAGCGCTCTTCGCGACGGAGTTTCACAATCAGGGTCACAAGGATAATCGCAAAAGCCAAAAGACCCTGCCAGCGGGCCGAGGCGAAAGCGCTGCCAGCCAGCGCACCGATCAGTCCGGTGTAGATCGGGTGCCGGATCCAGCGGTAGGGTCCCGCCTGAATGAGGGTGTGATCGCGCTTCAGCGTCACAGTTCCACTCCAGTTGCCACCGAGGTAGTGCCGCGCATAGACCGTGAAAAGGAGGGCCACTACGGTGACTCCGTAACCGATCCAGTAGTTGATGAAGGTCCACTTCAGGAAGGGACGGGACAGGATGCCTGACAGGGCGGGCGGAAGATTGAACAGGATGATGGCGACGACGATGGGAATAATATGACTCAGCCGCTCGAGACGCGACTCCCTTTGTTCGACGGGCTTGAGGCGTGCGCGACCAACCGCCATCCAGTAAATAGCCCACACGGCCCAGGTCATCAAAAACATCGTATTCGGCTCGCAATGGGAATCGGGGCAGTCTAGCAAAGATCCGGTCACGCCTGTGCCTTTCGAACCCCCACTGCCTTGCCACGCCACTCCACTTCGAGTGGGCGATTCATCCCGTGACGCGAATCGCTGGACCAGATCCGGTTTTCTCACCGATCGGCCGAATCGCCGAGCGCTTGCTCGACCGCCGCCCACATCGGCTCCACTCCGACCGCCTCGAGGCAGGGCGCGCACTGCCCCGGGATCACGGGGTAACGGCACGTTCCATCGCATCCAAAACAATCCATTGGGCTCCAGACCGGCAGCGGCAGTTTGGCAACCGGCGCGATGAGCGGATCGTAGGGGTAACAGCGGCCGAAATCCATGCCACCGAGGGCAATCACGGCCGGGACACCGTACCAGGCGGCGATGTGCCCAGCCGCAGAATCATTGCCGAGCACGAGCCTGGCCTCTCTGATGAGAGCGATAAACTCTGCGAGACTGGTGGCCCCAGCCCGGTTTTCGGCCCGCGAACCCAACGCACGGGCGATCTGCTCGCCCATCAGGGACTCGGAGCCGGTGCCCGCTATGATCGCAATCCAGTCCGGCTCCCGATCGAGGACACGGCTGCCCAGTGCGATGAAACGCTCGGGGGGCCAGCATCTGAGGGCGCGGCTTGCGCCGGGTGCGATGACAAAGTATGCCAGCCGACCCCGAGCAGATTCGAGTTTCGCAACGGCCCGGGCGTGGAAGGTGGCGGAACCAAACGGCCTCCCCACAACCTGTAACAGGTGACGATAGCGCGCATGTTGATGCGCACCGGGAAGCCCCGGCAGGAGTTGCCGATAGATGCGCCGACTCACGACCCGGTCAAGCCAGGGTCGATCCGGAAAGACAGCATCGAAACCCACCGTCCTGCCACCGAGTGCCCGCACGACTGCATCATCGATAATTGAAACATCGCGCGGATAGATCGCCTGAATTGTTTGCGCTACGGCCAGTCGGCGCAGATCACGGAGCATCTTTGCACGGTAGCGCAGATCCCGCACCAGCCTTCCCACATCGATCGGATGAACAGAACAACCGGGAAAGTCCTCCGGGATCCTCCCAGCCCATTCCCGATTCACGACAAATCGCATCTGTTCCTTATGAGTTGCGAGATCTTTCGCCAGCGCGAGTCCATAGGGCAGCCACAGAAAATAGTCTCCCAGCCTTTTGAGCTGGACCACCGCGGTTCCCGTCGTCTCGCGTGAGACCCTTGGCACAGAAGCCAAAACGACCGTATCGAAGAGGCCATAAGCCACGAACTCCAGCAGGCGTTTGAACTTCCGGATCGCAAGTTGGAAGTGCTGGCGTGCGTTCATTTCCGGATCAGGGCATCCAGCTCGATATCGAACACCCGGGGTCTCGGGTTGAGATCGAGCAGAATACAGACCGCCCGGTGAATCCAATTGTTGAGATGCCAGCGCAGGCGGTTCAAGCCCCTCCGGAGCATCCGCACAGGGTGGCGAGAGGACCAGATGAGACTGGGCGAATGGCGAACGAATGTGATTGCTTCCGATTCGAAACCCGCGCGTTCAAGAACCTGAACGAGCGAATATTCGTTGAAAAAGGTGACATGTGTAAAATCTCCAAAGCAACCATAGCCAGCCAAAAGACACGAGGCATTGGGTGTTTTGAGATTGAGCAGCCCATCTTTTGCAAGGCAACGCCTGAACTCGCGCAGCAGATTGATCGTCCCTTCGCGTGGAATATGTTCAAGGACGTGATGGAAGAAGATCACGTCGTAGGCACCCTCTGGTTTCTGCGCGAGAAAATCCCGTATGTCCGATTTGTGAATCGGTACAGATTCCGGCAGATGCTCGCGTGCGAAAGCTGCCAGGTCTTCTGACAAATCGACACCCGTCAGATTTTGGAAACCCATCTCCTGTAATAAGCTCAGAAGATAGCCCGTGGCACAGCCGACATCAAGAATGCGCGCATCGATCGGAATGCGATTTATCCACCGTGGCAGACGATCGAGGTGCAATGCACGGATTTCCGAAAGCGGGAGAAATCGTTTGCCCGAGTAGCGCATATAAGTCTGGAGATAATGGTCGAAACACTCTTTGGATGGATCGTTCATGATGCCCTCTTCAGATGACGCAACCGAAACGCAGTTTGCACAGCAATGACCACGATTTCAGTGAGATAAAGCGCGGCCACTGCGCCGTCCCACCCATAGACCGGGATCAGCCACAAGGTGAGCATCACGCTGGAGACTCCCCCCACGAAATAGGCCCAGGCAATGACATGTGTCTGGTGAACCGCAGCAGCTTGAAAATTGCCGAAGTTTCGCAGAACCTGCAATACGGGCAATGCTGCGAGGAACTGGAGCAGATGTGCGGCCGTATCGAAACCGGAACCCAGAAAATAGGGTACCCAGGGTGCGGCCCCATAGAGGACCCCACCACCCAGAAGCGCCAGTGCCATGAGGAAAGCAGCCATAAATCGCATCCGCCGTCCCGAATCAGCACTCGCGTAGAGACGGGGCCAGAGGGCTTCCTGCATGGCGGTGAGCGGGAGACTTGCAATATCCACGGCGCGTTGCGCAGCGCTGAAGTTACCGGCCAATCCATAGCTCAGCTCCGCCAGAACAGGCTTGTTGAACTCATTCTGCAGCCGCACCGACAAGGTACCCAACGCGAAGGGCGCACTCTGGCGAAGCAGGGTTTTGAGCGACCCAGCCGAAGAGCGCAGAAAAACCAGTTTCGGGTATACCCGGGCCAAAAGCCAGGCCGTATAGATCAGGCTGGCTGCGGCATAGACCCACATCCATCCGGCAACATCTGGTTTTGTGAGCAGCGCATAAAGTGCGAGCGCAGCCACCCGTACCAGGATCAGCCCCGCCATCATTGCACCGTAGCGTTGAATGCGGTTCTGGGATTGGGCGACCCGTGCGAGCAGTTCCACGAGCGAACCGCTTGCGACCTCACCGAGTACGAGTGCCACAACTGCGAGAGTGGGGGGAGGATGCGGCAAAACCAGAAGCGACGTGGCGATACCGATCAAGCCGAAGAACACTGTGGCTGGAAGCCAGAGCCGCAACGCCGCACCGAGCTGCCGGAAAAGCGCCTCCGGGTTGCGCGAGCCCTCGCGGAGCAACACGCCCTGAAGTCCCAACCCGGCCAGTGGCGTGAAAAAAGTCGCCACCGCAAGAACCACGATAAAACGCCCGTAACCCGTTGCACCGAGGAGGCGAGCCAGACCAATCACCAGAACGGCCTGTCCGAGCGTACGCAAGAGAAGCCACGGAAACAAGCTCGCACTCGCACGCAGATAGGCGCCGGGTCGCCAAGCGCAAAAACGCGCGAGATGGTGAGACTTCATGCTATAGCAAGCAGCGGGTTAAAAGACTCAAAACTTCGGATCAGCCGGTGACCCTCGACCCTCATGACACCCCCTGGGCCGACTGCAGCCTGTATGCTACCCCGGCAGAAAGCGGGGGATCCCGGTTCACGAATGGTTTCATCGGAGACATCGTACCAAGACCGATCCGTTATAGCTTTAGAACAACGAAGTTTGCTCCATTGATCCCATCGGCATCCCAGTGCATCAACCAGGCGGGGTCAGTCCGAAAAACTCCCGGGGTCAACTTATTTTTTAATGGTGCCGGGAAGAGGAATCGAACCCCCGACCGTCGCATTACAAATGCGCTGCTCTACCTGCTGAGCTATCCCGGCATACACGACCCAAATGGGACTCCTATCCCGCGAATCCACTCGAATCACGCCGTTATTGTAATGCCGTTGTGAGTTCAGGGGACAGGAAACCCATATGGACAGAGTGGACACGGTCGCCCTGCTATCCTGAGAGTGAATGCGGCCAATCCGGGATCTGAGCCATCCGTTCGGTGACCCAAACGGCTTGAGATCAGGGCTGCACGGATCCCGAGTGACAGGAAACCGCATGGAGGGGGTGGCCATGCCATGCGCGTGGCAGACGGGATGCGGGCCGTCGAGTCATCACGAAGAGCCGGATCCGGCTCACGCGATGCACACGTATCTCAAGATGCGGATGGAGACCGGCGCGCAACAGTTGCGCACGGCGCACGAACGCACCCGCCAGAGCGTCATAGGCACCCAGTGAGAACCCTTGGGGATCCCGTGCCAAATGCATGAGGTAGTACCCCCGGACATGCGCAGCAATGAGCGCCCGGCGGATGGCAGCAACCGCTTCTGGGGTCGCAGCCTTGAGATAAACGCGGTACAGCCGATTCACAGAGGAGGCCGTGGCCAACCGCACGACTCGAAGATCCTGCTTGCGGGCGAAGAGTCGGGCACTCGCAGGACTGCCAAAAGGCATGACCACAAAACAGGCAAGCGGCTTTGATGGAGCAGGGGCGGACTTTGGGTGCAAGACGGGTCGATGCTGGGCTGGAGGTGCTGAAGTCGGCACGACCTTTGACGCAGGCGGTACAAGAGGTGCTTCCCGGCTCACCTGCGCGATGGCCGGGGCGGGACGGTTGGGTACCGGACGGGATCGCACTGCCTGGGGTGACCAGAGTGCAAGTGCGGGTGCTGAAAGCGTGACGGCGACCAAGTGATAATGATGAACAGGGCGGGGCACATGCCATTGCCAGTATAGGAAGAGAATGAGTGCGAGCGACGCAAGCGCGAAAAACACCGTCTTCATGATTCCCACGCCAAGGTGGCCAAGCCATCGAAGACGAGATCCGGTTCATGCCGCCATCGTTTGCGAAGATCGGCGCCGAGCGTTCCGGCATCCCCCCCGGTCAGGATCCGGACAGGATCGATGTTGAGCGTTCTACCAATGCATTCATCCGCGGACTCGATAAAACCCTCAATCATAAACTGGCACCCGTTGGCCATAGCCGATTCGGTATTTTGTCCCAGGGATCGGGAGCCGGGCATGTCGACCTCGGGGAGCTGGGCGGTGGCCGCAGCCAGCGCGCGCGCAAGAACCAGGCGCCCAGGCACAATGAGCCCGCCCCGGTGCAGTCCCTCGGCATCGAGAACATCAAGCGTGATGGCTGTCCCCAAGGACAAAACGAGGCTGGCGCTTCGGGATAATCGCCAGGCACCGATCAAGGCTGCCCAGCGATCGGCACCGAGACGGGCCGGATCCTCATATCCGGAGCGCACCCCGGCCTTTGCGGCTTCAGGCTTGATGAAGACAATCCGGGAAGGAGTGTGTCGCCAACGCGCGAGTTCGCGAACCAGGGTTTGCTCAAGCTCATCTCCAACCACACTTGCGACCCAGACCGGCTCCCGATCCCGAGCCTCTCCCCCGAGCACGGCCACAAGTTCGGTGAGATTCTGCCCGCGTTCGTGAGATCCCGCACCCCGGACCTGGATCTCTCCTCCGGGACCGCGCACCTGCCACTTGAACCGGGTATTGCCAAAATCGATGAGGATCATGCGGGTAACCGGATACTGACTTCGCCCGCGACCAGGGCCTCCCGGATCCCGGAGGTCGCCTCAAACCAGAGTGCCCCATCACCCCGTACGCCTCGAGCCCAACCGTTTCGGGTACCGGTCTGCTCGTGTAACACCACAGGCTGGTTCAAAAGTGCATCGGAATCACGGAACCGCTCCTGAAACGGCTTGAATCCGTGCATCTGAAAAACATCCACAGCTTGCACCCACTCCTCAATGAGAAGCCGTGCGAGCACATTCCGGTCCCGGGGCACATCGGGTGCCGCGGATTCGAGACTGACCGGCTCAAGACCGGTGCTGTGCGGACGGCAGGAAGCCGCATCGACATTGAGACCAAGCCCCGTCACGGACCAGAGCGGCCCCCCGGACTCGCCGCTCAACTCGACCAGAATCCCGCCGAGTTTCGTGCGTCCGTATACGAGATCGTTCGGCCACTTGATCAGAGGTGGCGGGAATCCCGCACGGGCAAGCGCACGGTTTGCGGCAAGCGCACTCACGAGTCCGAGCGCCTGGAGATCCGGTGGTGCCACCGTGAATCGTACCCCCCACGAAAGGAGGAGCGAAGCGCCGTACGCGCCCCACCAGATGCGCCCCCGGCGTCCGCGGCCCTTCGTCTGATATTCCGCGAGACAGACGCGCAGAGCGGGGCCGGTCGGTTCACGAAGCAGTCGGTCGTTGGTCGAATCCACGATCGAAAGTACTTCGATACTGGTCTCCCGCCACTTCACGGGGAGTCTGAGCCCTGCCCGGATCCGTTCCCGAGAAAGCGTCCTCGATCCAGCAGGCAGTCGATAGCCACTCATCCGGTCGCGTTCCAGCCTGAGTCCCATTTCCTCGAGTGTTCGCATCTTTTTCCAGACCGCGCTCCGGCTCACTCCCAAACGGTCTGCAAGTTGCGGTCCGGTATGCCACTTTCCATCGCCCAACAGGGTGACGAGTGCGGCAATCGCATCCGGATCGCGCGGCACGCGGCTAGCTCGCGCGCCGGATAGTGCGGAAGCGGTGCTCGACTCCATCCCGGAGCCTTTGGAGATTGGCGCGATGGGTCCAAAGCAGGATCAGAAACGAGAGCAGCGCGAAGCCACCGAAAAGTACAGGAGGCCACGATCCCGGCCAGATCCAGGCCAAAACCGCGAATGTGAAGGCACCTGCGAGACTTGCGATCGCAACATATCCCGTGCCGTAAAACACGATGGCCCAAACGAGTATCATGAGCACGAAGAGCGGCGGGGCCAGCGCGAGCACGCCGCCCAGAAATGCCGCAACCCCCTTGCCACCCCGGAAGCGGGAAAAAACCGGGTAGAGATGCCCGAGGATTGCAGCCAGAACAGTGAGCGGGGGCAGCCACCCGATCGCGGCGGGATCCAACCAGAGCGGGATCCAGAGGCCTGCGATCAACCCTTTGGCAAAATCAAATCCGAACACGAGAAAGCCTGCCCTGCGCCCGAACAGGCGCATGGCATTGGTCGCGCCGGGATTACCGCTACCCGTGGCACGCAAATCCCCTCCGAACCATCGCGCCACAATCGGGCCGGCCAGGACCGAGCCCAGAAGATACGCGACGACGAGTGCCGCAGTGACGCGGAGGATCAGCAAGGACTCCTCGAGTCGGCGCCGTTTGTCTCGAATCCAGGCGCAAGTGTCTCATCGAGACGGAGCGTCAGGCACTTTGCGGATCCGCCGGCTTTGAGGAACTCGTCGAGCGGAGTCTCCATGACTTCGAATCCGCGGCTCTCAAGTGTCTGGCGTAACGGGAGGGAGATCGCATGCAGCGCGATCCGCGATCCCAGATTGACGGCATTGCAGGTGAAGCGGAGTGCGTCCTCGAGGCTGACCGCGATCCGGTCACGCGGGGCAACGTGCGCTTCAACACTGGCCTGCGAAGCGGGCGAGAACGCTCCGGGATAATAAAGCAGGGCGCCGTCGGCCAGCGGACAAAAACAGGTGTCCAGATGATAGAAGCGAGGATCTACAAGCTCGAGGCTCACCACCTCACAACCCAGTTTGCGACTCAGCCACTCGTGACCCTGGGGCAGGCTCCGCCAACCCGAACCAGCCCAGAGAATGGACGAGCGGCGGTCAAACAGGGCATCCCCCGCCCCCTCAAAAAACATCTCATCCGGTAACACTTCCACGGCGAATCCGTGCGCCTCGAAAAAAGTCCGGAAAGGAGCTTCCTCGCCACGCCGTTCCGCATGAAGAAAACGGCTCACCACTGCCTGCCCGCGGAGCACGAGACCGGCGTTTGCGGTAAACACCATGTCCGGGAGTCCCGGGAGTGGAGCAATCTCGATGATCCGGGCCGAGCGTGCGAGCGCCTCGCGCAAAGCGCTCCACTGCGCAAACGCCCGGGTCCGATCCACGACTGTTTGGGCCGGATCCATCCAGGGATTGATGCGATAGGTAACCTCGAAGTACCGGGGGGGGCACATCAGGATCTCACAGGAATGAGCCATACCGGGATCTCGCCGATCGGGATTCGATTCGATTATTCTAAGGGATTCGGGGCCCCGGAGCCCCAACCGGGTGATCCTTCGCGAGGAACGTTCCATTATGACCCAGAAAGAAGCATTCGAAACCTATCGGACGCGCATGAACCAGCGGCTCACCGACCTCGACAACCGGGTCATCAAGCGGGTTTTTTCGGTTGATTCACTGGCCTATGAAACCGGCGTGCTCGATCGCCCGACGAAAGAGCTGATCGGACTGGTTGCATCGCTTGTTTTGCGCTGTGACGATTGCGTGCGCTATCACCTCAACCAGCTGGACAGTCTGGGTTTATCCCAGGAGGCCATCGTCGAGGCACTGGGCATCGGACTCGTGGTGGGTGGCACGATCGTGATCCCGCACCTCAGGCGGGCGATCGACTATCTCGACGAACTCAAGGGACAGGTTCGGTCACCAGAATAGAGCTCACCCGGGGCGGAAGAAAGATTTCGGCGAGCATGCAGCGCACCCCGCCGCCGCCCACCGTCTCAATCAGATCCAAATCCGCCTGGACGACCTGGCCATGAGCTTCCATGAAGTCTCGTCCGGTGCGTCCAATGGAGGCAAGCCCCCGACGCGAGATCACGATCACGGGGCCATGGGTCCCCTTGAGTTCGAGAATGTTGCCGGCAAAATCGGCGATCTGCCCTGGAGTGAGCTCGAAAACCTCGTGCCCTGAATCCCTGAGCAGGGTCGGGATCCGCTGCCGATCGGGCAGATTCCGGATGAGATCGGTTCCCATCACGGCCCACCGGCTGCCGATAGCCATGAGTACATTGGTGTGATAGATGGGGATTCCATTCGCGTCACCTGTATCAAACATTTCAACCCGGTAGCCCATGGTCTCGCCCCAGATCCGAACCAGTTCCGGGTCGGTCCGGATCGAGCGCGCGGCATAGGCGCGGCGTCCCGGACGGTCGAGTACGAGACTCCCGGTGCCCTCGAGATAGCGCCCCTCCCGTTCGTGGGGCGTGAGATCCACAACGCGCCGGATCCGGAAATCGCTCCCGAGTTCGGAGACAATCCCCGCGCGGCGCTCCCGTCTGCGATTCGGCGCCTGCATCGGGTAGAGCACGAGGCTGCCGTCCTCATGCGTGCTCAGCCAATTATTCGGAAAGACAGCATCCGGCTTAGGCGGATCGGGTGTGTCCTCGGCCACAAGAACCCGGATCCCGGCCCCACGGAGCTTGTGCACGAGCCCCTCAAACTCATCCTGCGCCTTGAGGATGGGATCCACGCCGGACGGTGACGGCTTCTGGAAAACGTTGCTCAGAGCAGTCTCGCGGTTGAACCCAAAGGAGGACGGGCGCACCAGGAAGACGGCTTGCGCCCCGTCTCGCGCCTCTTGCGCTTCGGGACTGGGCGGTGCAGTGGATGCTGGGACAGCGTATTCGATCATGGCTGATGGCGATCTCCCGCCGGATTTTCCGGGCCCGATCACAATGGATCATTTTATGTCTACACTAAGCGCATGCCAACCGGCCAGTGCCGGTCATGGCAGAGGGGAATGATGATGGTTGATCGGTCCGTCGAACGCGCGTGGACACACTACTGGCAGTCTGACCGGCTGGCCTCCTGCGGCGGAGCCGGTGAACGCCAGTACCAACCCGCAATCGTCCGTCACTGGCACCGGGTCTTCGCTGCGTTTGCAACCCCTCCCCACCTGCTTGATCTTTGCTGCGGCAACGGTGCCCTCGCGATACTCGCAGGCCGTTATTTCTGGGAACGGCGGAGCGTGGCGGCTGAAATCGATGCAGTCGACCGAGCCCCAATCGATCCGGCACGCTGGCTCGCCCGGCATCGCGCGTGGGTTTCAAAAATCCGCTTCCATGGCGGCATGGCAGCCGAATCGCTCGCTTTCCCAAACGGGACGTTTACAGCCGTAATCGGACAATACGCACTGGAATACACCGACCTGGATCGGACCCTGGCCGAGTGCGTGCGGGTCCTCGCTCCCCGTGGGCATCTCGCCTTCGTGCTTCATGCGCGCGAAGGCATAGTGGTAAAGCAGGCGATTGCCCAACAGGCGGAAATCGCGCACATTCGCGCGCTCGACTATTTTTCTCTGGCCCGCGATCTGGCACGAGCCTCCGGAGGGAAGGCCCCCCAGTTTGAACTTTCACACCTGAGACAGACATTCAACGTCCGTAGCGATCAGCTCAAAGGGCTCGCGCAGCAGTCCCGTGAACCTGAAATGTACGCGAACATCATGGGAGTGGTTGAGCATGCGCTCGGGCATGTCAGCGACTGCCCCGTGGAGCTCGTCGTCGCGAAAATCACGGAGGTAGAAGATGGACTCCACTACCATGCATTGCGAACCGAAGCGCTGGCGCACGCGGCGCTCGACGCCGAGGGGATCCGGCAACATCTGGCCCCGCTCATTCGGCAGGGATTCAGGCCGATCGGCGAGTACCCCAGCGCACTCGAAGGGCCCGTGGAACTACTCGGGTGGGGTGTGGTTTTAACCCGTTTTGAACCGAACAAGAGAGAGTAGCGGATCGCTCGTCACGAGGAACTGCGCATGGCCGGCCAGGTACCTGTCCCGGCCATGGAACCCGGTTTACCTACACTCGTGGCCTGCGACATCACACCAGGAACGGGCTGACCGGGCTAGGATCGACTATGATGCTGCCACCGTGTTACTCAGACGCACTGTAACCATCGATGCACGACCCCTTCACCCGTATGCAGCCGACCCTCGAAGAGGAACGTCTTGCGTTCGCGCAGCAACGATTACTGGCTATGCCGATCGCTGGAATAATTGCGTGGTTTGTGATCGGGGTGGCTGGCGCAATTCTTCCCGTAAATCAGGCTGCGCTCACCCTTCTGGTTGTAACCGGGATGATCTTCCCTCTGGGGCTTCTGGTCGCCCGTTTCACAGGTGAGGATCTGCTCGGTCGAAGTCGGAAGGGCAACCGCTTCGACCAGCTGTTTTTGTCCACCATCCTCATGTCCTTCCTGGTCTTCGGCATCGCGATTCCGTTCATCCGCATCGACGTGTCGGCCGCACCGCTTGCCGTCGGTATCCTGGCGGGCCTCATGTGGATACCCTTGTCATGGATCATCCAGCACTGGATCGGGTATTTGCATGGCATCAGCCGGACCCTTCTCATCGTCGTGGCCTGGTATCTCTTCCCGGCCCATCGATTTGTCGTAATCCCCGCGATCATCGTCCTGCTCTACTTTTTCAGCCTCTCTGTGCTTTGGAAAAGGAAGCGCCCATCCAACCCCAAACCCATTACGATGTGGCGTGAGCCCGCGGACTGAAGCTCGTGCTTTCCAGATCATCCTGCGCGCGAGAATCGCCCCGGTCTTCGCGGCTTTCGCCGTCCTTTTCATCGAACCTCATTTGCATGAGGCCCCCCTCATCCGGGAAGCCCGGCTTCATACCCATCCGGGCGGCTCCATTGATCTCAATACCTACGAGCTGACGGATCGGATCCTAGAAAGCATGCTTGTGAATCGGGCTCGTGCGGGTGTCCGGGTCCGGATTCTCCTCGATGCGGCTCCCTGGCATGGAACTCGCATCGTGATTCGGGAGCGCGCGTTCTGCGCACGGCATCCCGATCTCACCTGTCGCTTGGCACCCCGGCGCTTCCACTACGATCACGCCAAGTATGTGGTCTTTGACAATCGCTTCACGTGCATCGGGACAGCCAACTGGACCTGGAGCGCCTTCCACCGCAACCGCGAATACATTGCATGCACGGGGCGAAGTCAGCCCGTCCGTGCGGCTACAAGGCTTTTCCATGCCGATTGGCAGGATGTCCTAGCGGGACGGGCGGTGCGACGTGCGCTCATCGTCTCTCCAGGATCCGAACTGGCTCTCCGGTCACTGATCGGACAGTCCCGATCCATCGAGATCGAAACTGAGGAAATGGGATCCCTTCCAGCCATCGACCATCTCTTGATGCAGATGGGCCGACATGCCCGGATCCTCCTGCCCGCGACTCTCAGTGCATGGGACCGGCGTATCGCCTGCAAGCTGGCCCGGCATGGGGTCGCCATACGCCTGCTCAAGCGACCCTATCTACACGCCAAACTGATTCTGACCCCTACCCGTGCATTCATCGGGTCGCAAAACCTGACCTGGAACTCGCTCACGCGTAACCGTGAAGTGGGCATCCTGATCCAGAACCCGGCTTTACTCAAACAGTTGGCAGAACAGTTTGCGAAGGACTGGACACGTGGGAGGGCTCTGTCGCCCCAAAACCGGTGAGGCCAGTGTGTCCAGACGGCCGGCACGATCCAACCGGAATCGGCAGTGGAGCAGATGCCCAAGGAGCCACTACCAAAAAAACCCGGTCCGCAATGCGAACCGGGTTTTCGGGATGAAATGCCTGGCAGCGACCTACTCTCACATGGAGGAAACCCCACACTACCATCGGCGCTGAGCAGTTTCACTTCCGAGTTCGGAATGGGATCGGGTGGTTCCCGCTCGCTCCAGCCACCAGGCAAAAAGTCGTGATCTGTTGTTTTGGCGCTTCAGATGATTGTGTCGCAAAATGACTTGGGTGTTATATGGTCAAACCTCACGGTCAATTAGTACTGGTTAGCTGAACGCATTGCTGCGCTTACACACCCAGCCTATCAACGTCGTCATCTTCGACGGACCTTCAGGGACCTCAAGGGTCCAGGGAGATCTCATCTTGGGGTGGGCTTCCCGCTTAGATGCTTTCAGCGGTTATCCCGTCCGTACATAGCTACCCGGCGGTGCCACTGGCGTGACAACCGGAACACCAGAGGTACGTCCACTCCGGTCCTCTCGTACTAGGAGCAGCTCCCCTCAAATCTCCAACGCCCATGGCAGATAGGGACCGAACTGTCTCACGACGTTCTAAACCCAGCTCGCGTACCACTTTAAATGGCGAACAGCCATACCCTTGGGACCTGCTACAGCCCCAGGATGTGATGAGCCGACATCGAGGTGCCAAACTCCCCCGTCGATGTGAACTCTTGGGAGGAATCAGCCTGTTATCCCCGGAGTACCTTTTATTCGTTGAGCGATGGCCCTTCCATACAGAACCACCGGATCACTAAGACCTGCTTTCGCACCTGCTCGACTTGTGTGTCTCGCAGTTAAGCACCCTTTTGCCTTTGCACACACTGCGCGATTTCCGACCGCGCTGAGGGTACCTTTGCGCTCCTCCGTTACTCTTTGGGAGGAGACCGCCCCAGTCAAACTACCCACCATACACTGTCCCCGGCCCGGATAACGGGTCTAGGTTAGAACTTCGAACAAACCAGGGTGGTATTTCAAGGTTGGCTCCACGCAAACTAGCGTCTGCGCTTCAGTGCCTCCCACCTATCCTACACAAGTCTGTTCCAAATTCAGTGTAAAGTTGCAGTAAAGGTTCACGGGGTCTTTCCGTCTTGCCACGGGAACGCTGCATCTTCACAGCGATTTCAATTTCACTGAGTCTCGGGTAGAGACAGTGCCGTTATCGTTACGCCATTCGTGCAGGTCGGAACTTACCCGACAAGGAATTTCGCTACCTTAGGACCGTTATAGTTACGGCCGCCGTTTACCGGGGCTTCGATCAAGAGCTTTGCCTTACGGCTGACCCCATCACTTAACCTTCCGGCACCGGGCAGGCGTCACACCCTATACGTCCACTTTCGTGTTTGCAGAGTGCTGTGTTTTTATTAAACAGTCGCAACGGCCTTTTCACTGCGACCCCCATCCGCTCCAGCCGCAAGGGCTTTCACGTACCGGGGGCGTACCTTCTTCCGAAGTTACGGTACCAGTTTGCCTAGTTCCTTCACCCGAGTTCTCTCAAGCGCCTTAGGATTCTCTCCTCGCCTACCTGTGTCGGTTTACGGTACGGATACGAGTTGACTGAAGCTTAGAGGATTTTCTTGGAAGCGGGGTATCAACCACTTCGCGAATACCGAAGTACCGCTCGTCATCGCTTCTCGGGATTGTGCCTCCGGATTTTCCTAAAGGCACTCCCTACAAGCTTAAACCGGGATAACCAACGCCCGGCTGGTCTAACCTTCTCCGTCCCCCCATCGCATCAACTCCTAGTACAGGAATATTAACCT
>DAHXNI010000089.1:32500-44394 GCA_027365475.1 Pseudomonadota bacterium
CCCAAGGGCATGGATGTGGGGTTTGAGCTCGGGGTTTTGCTCGCAGCACTTGCTTACCTGATCCTGCGTCCCTGGGAGCGGAGGCGGATCGGGCGCTGAATGCCGCACGCTCCTCGCTTGTACCGTGTACGCGCCATCCCCGCTCACATGCGGGAGCTGCCCGTACATGTGCTCAGGGGCAAAGATGCCCCGCAGGGGGCGGAATGCGAAACAGCGTGACCGAGTAGAAAAACGTGGTGGTACGATTATCCGTCCACGGACTTGGGTCGGGCAGGTGGTCCTGCTCAAGATAGCTCTGTTCATTTTGGGCTTGCGCAGACTCTGGCATCATCATAATGAACACGCTGCCCGAGTAAAGCGCCCAGGGCGTCAAGGTCACCGTATACTGGCGCCCCATCGAACAGGCGGTCCCTCCAGACGTCCAGGAGACGATCACGGAGTTTTGAGATGGATCGGGGGCGTAAGCAAGGGTGCTTCCGCCACCTGGATTCAAGCCCGGCCCGGGATAACAATGACCGGTGGGACCGCCCGTACAGTTCGCCGCATTCCGTGCGTTTTGCGCAGTGAGCGCTCGCCCGGCATACATCGCAGTCGTTGCCCTGGGCATCTCATAGACAAGACTCGGAGGCGCAGCGGAAGTTGCGTCACCGGCCTGGGCAAGAGATCCGATGGACGCGCCCAAGCCTGCCGCGAACACGAACAGGATCAGTTTTTTCATATCAGGACTCCTTATATGGGGTTGTTTACGACGTCATCTCGGAGACCATGTCTCAAAATCCATCCGCCCGGGCCATGTTCCTCACATTCCACATCATCCGCATTTCACAGCGGCCTTGACCACGAGATAGGGTGCAGGTGGATACTCCCAGCCGGCCTGTGTCAACACGCGCGCATGGATCGTCCACTCCTGGCTCGTGCCACTCGCCCACGCCTGATAGCCACCGATGGGGTAAGCTGCCGGTCCACCCGAAATGAAGACGGGCGTGACGAATATCTGGGCACCACTTCCCGAGGGGCAATAGGACGGTTTCGGGATCACGCTCCCATTTTGTGCAAGCGTCTCATAGACGACCGTGTGCGCGAGTGACACTTGGCCGTGCTCGGCAGTCACATCTCCTTCGGTCGTGATGGTCCCGCCACGAATCGCGACTTCGGGGTTTCCGCTGGCATCCACCCCCGCATAAATCCCGTTATTAGCAAATAGATTCCAGGTATGAACTCCATTCGGCATCACTCCCCTCGGAAAATCTCTGGTTGCCGACAGGCCCGAAGTCGCGAGTGTGCCGTTGGCCTCAAGGTTGTGCACGTCGTTGACACTGTGGTTCCCCATATCGAGGCGCGTGGACATCTCGTTGAGTTCAGGATGCCCCGGGACCGCGACCCGGTAAAGTGCATCAGAACGGAATGTTCCCATCGAAAAGTATTCGAACAAAACCAAGTGCCCCGGGCCGGGGTTTGGAATCGAGGTTTGCGCAATCGAAAACGACCAGCCCCCGTAAGCACCGACGAGGCTGTCGTGGACCTCGCCCGGCACGTCCCCGGTCGCCACATAGCCTGCCTCCGGGCCGCCGGCCTGGGCCGCACCGGGAATCACCACATCCGCATAATGATTATCAGCGGGATCATTCCGCCAGCTGAATCCTCCCGAACCGAGTATCAGAGCCGCGAGATCGCCACTTTTGGGTTCAAGCACATAGAGGGTATACCTGTCTGCGTACGGATTCACTCCGGTGTAGCCTGACGGCAGATAACCTCCGGAAATGAGTGACTCAAGCGGTACGGCAACCGCTTGGGTGGCGGTGGCGCTGGCTGCGAGCGCGGCATAGTGGTTCATGACATAGCTTTCAACCGCATGACCGAGCTCCTTGAGTTGAGCACCGGCTGCTGCCTCACGCATTTCGCGTGTCCCCTGTTCAGCCAGGGAGAGCACACTCACCAGAAGCAGACTCCCCAAAGCCACCGCAAACAGCACTTCGATGAGAGTCAGGCCGCGTTGCTTACGCAACGAAGTGGATTGCGACCGGATCGAATCCGCAATCCGGACCCGCATGGAAGCGTGGCGTCTTGCGTCATCAATCCAGTGCGACATCGGACACCAACGCTCCCACGGGCACACTCGAGCAGACTGGAAACCAGGTTCCACCACTCTCTGAATATCCCACTTCGACTCCGCCCTTGATCTCAGCCACTCCCATCGACTGGCTCCAACCCGAATCGCGCTCCGCATCCCGCTGGGAGGCCGATGGCAGGTCACCCCAGACGAGTACCTGTCCACTCTGGATCCGGTTACCCAGGGTGACCAAGGGTTGCCATCCCGGAGGGAGCGACAGGGCACTGAGACCGACTGTCCCGCTCGCGCCGGGATGGCTTTGGACATACCCAATCACCGCATTCCTGTAAACCACATAGTTCTCTGCCAAAGTCTCCGCACGGGCGAAACGCATAGCCGGAGGGGATGCCCAGTCTCCGAAGAGGGCCAGCATTCCCAGCAGAAAGAAAACAATGCCCGTCATCCACATGCCGGTTCAACCCACCACCCATAGGAGGGTATTCGCATCGCCTGCGCTGCAGTCCGTCGATGCCAGCGTGGTCGGGCTCGACCCTGGCGCAATCGGGTTGCCGGGGGCATATAACGCCGTTCCGTTGATGGAAAACTGCGCCCAGCTACCATACTGGAAAGTCGCAAGCTTGATGCATGCACTCTGCGAAACATCTGCAAACTGGATGGCGAAATCCCCACCAAAACCCGCTGATACACTGGTGCCGGACTCAAGCGTGACGGTGCCCTGCCAGGCATCCACCGGGGTTCCCGTTCCGATCATGCTCTCCGGGAAGATCCCGGCATTTTGGGCGATCGAGTTGGTCAATCCGTTGTAACTTCCCTGACCAGAATAGAGCTGCTTCACCCCGCTCTCGAGCGAGGCAATGTCGGTCTCGGTATTGGCCAGGCGGTTGTTGGTGAGCACCTGGCCGGCCACCATGAATGCCCCAACCAGAATAATGATGCCGATGACGACCGCGATGAGTGTCTCAACCAGCGTGAGCCCCCTCTCGCCCCGACGACTACCCCGGACGGCCCACCTCAAGTGCGTTTTTTTCACGATTCATCTCCCGATATGTGGAACGTAAGGAAATGTGATTCCAGCCGTTGGCTTGGCGTCACAACCTGATTTGCAAAAACAGGCATCACCCCATGTGCACCACGGACATGAAGTAATTCGGAATCTGGATCTGGAGCACAACCGTTCCAAGCGTGTACCACAGAACGACGAACGCGAAGATGATGCGTGCACCCGACAGGATCGCATCCGCCTGTTTCACGACCCGCTCGTATCCTGTCTCCGCCCACGCGTCGGCCATATCGTCCAGTACGCTTTCGATATCGAGTCCCTGGCTCTCGTAAAGGGAAATGTCGTCAACGATCTCACGATCCGGGAACTGAAAACCGGACTGCTGCATGGCACGGCCCATTCCGAGTCCAGCCGTCATTCCTTTTTGGATCGCACGCAAACGTTCGCGCATCCACGGCTTGGACAGCCGCTCGGTCTCGACGAGGGCATCGTAGGCTTTGAGTCGACCACTCGCGGTGAGGGCGGGAATGCTCGCGAGCCAAGCGCCACCCTGCTGCAGCCGGTAAAAACCAAGCGGCGGGAAGCGGTCCAGAAACCTGCGCAGCCGGCCCGTCCAGTACGGCTGGACGAAGGGAAGCATGAGGGCAAGCACGACCAGTGCCCACATCCCGATGATGAATCCGTCTGACTGGACGATCTGGCTGACCACCAGCATCGACGCAGCAACCCCGTTCCAGTGTGATGTCGGATACAACGCAGCAATTCTCGGAATCACATAATCCGAGAACACCACCAGCGATGCAAGAATCATCGCACAATAGGTTATGAGGTTTGCCCAGGCACGGAAGACTGCCTGACGCATGCGCCGACCCGCATCCAGGCGCCGCACCAGAAGAGCGAAAACCCGCTGCAGTCCTGTTCGGCGGCCTTCCTCGCCCCCACCCACCGCACACTCGCCGCCCTGCAAAAGCATCCGCTCGACCGAATCGGCCATATCCGCGAATGATTCGGATACCGAGCATCCGGCGTGCATGCGCCTTTGTACTTCACCGAGTGCAATCGCTTCAACGTCCGAACGTCCCCGCTGCTGTGCGCGCCGCACCATCTCGTCTACGACCGAGACGATGTTAATGGATGGCCGCCGGAGAACCCGTTCAAGTCTCCGATATAATTTCTCCTTGCTACTGCATTTCCAGACCCACAAGGCGAACCGATAGCCGAAATCTCGCTTCGGGCGCCCCCCGAATCCTCCAGCGTTCAGGGCAGCCATGCTGTCCTCCCGGAGGGGATGCCGACCTCTTCCTCAAGAACGAGGTCGAGCCCCCCCCGACTGGCATATTCGATCTCCCCGTTTGCAAACTTCATGAGCCAATGCCGACCGATCGTGATCACCCCTGCCTGGGAGCGCCAAGCCTGTTCGGCCGCCCTGACACCCTCGGTGCGCGCAATCTGCATGAGTTCGCGTGTCGTGGTCACGACCTCGGCCACGACTGTTCGCCCTGCCAGCCCCGCCAGGGGATGACCCGCTGCGTTGCACGCCAGGCAGCCCATTCCGCGCCAGCGCGCACGCGCCAGCCTCTGGGCTCCCAGAATCTCACGCAGTCGGATCCATTCCGACTCCGGAATCATTTCCTCGCGTTCGGCCAGTGGTACCGCACACTGCGGGCAGATCCTTTGCACCAGACGCTGGGCCGCAAGACCGCGCACAACCGTATGATCGAAGAGGAGCGCACGGCTCTCCGGCCTGGGACAGAGGTCCTCGAGCCGAGCAAGGATCTTCCAGGCGCTATTGGCATGCACGGTGGTCAAAACCAAGTGCCCCGTATTGGCTGCCTGTAGTGTGCCCAGGGCACCTGCTTCACTGCGCACTTCGCCGACCATGACGATATCGGGGTCGAGCCGCATGACGTCCTCGATATATCCGCCCCAATCGTTACCCTGTACCGGGATCTGGCGAACGCTCTCGATCCGGTATTCAGGCGGATCCTCCAGCGTAAGAATATTTCGGTGAGCTTGACGCTCTGCAATGGATTTGAGAATTGCAGCCAGTGTGGTGGACTTCCCCGATCCGGTCGGTCCCGAAATCACCGTCACCCCAGATGAAAATGCAATCAGCTCGCCAATCGACTGGCACTGGCCTCCTTCATAACCCAACGCACGCAAGCGATCCTCGAGACTCGCACCCACGATGCCCACATCCACCGGCAACAGCCTCAGAACCATCATCGACCCCCCGAGGAGCGGCATCGACTGGATCCGGACACCATGCAGCTCACCTGGCAGATGCCCGTTCGCATTCCCGATCCGGGCCTTCTGCGGTGCAGCCGGATTGTAATGTCCCTCCCCTTCTTCGGCCATGACTCCGTAAATCACGCTGGCGAGTTCCTCGGCCTCGTGGAGCTTCGTCTGGCGTACCTCACGCAGATCTCCGTAAAACCGCATGAGCAGCGTCCCGCGCCGGCCCGCCGTATCCATCACGAGATGAATGTCCGATACGTGCCCAGCCGCCGCGTCCGCCAGAATCTGACGTGCCCAATTCACCATGGCACTCGGGTCTTCCCGGGTCTCGACCCGGTCTCCTCCGAGATCCAGAATGACCTGGTAAGGGACAAGTTGCATGTGCCGGTAGTCCCTCCAGTGGGCGCGGATCAGAGTCAGTGCGTTCTGGGTCTCGACATTCTGGACGTAGCCCTCGCTCACCAGAACGACTCCGGTGGAGCAGAGCGCAATCACGTCCCTGAGTTCAGGCTGTACCACATACCGTGCGGTGAGATGGGGATCATAAAATGCCGCGAGATTCAACACGGCATCCGCCGGCGCGATCGGAGCGGCCAGATCACCCTCCGAACCCAAACGACCATGAACGGAGCGCTCAGAATGGCTCGAGACCGCCTGCATCATCCGTTCCTCCCGCCGGCATGAAGTGTGGTGCTGACCCGCACGCCTGGTAGCACCGCCGGGGGAGGAGAGGGGATAGGCGAGCGGATGGGAAATCCACTAACTCCACCGGAGGATGCAGCGAAAGGCAGCGCCCGCATCCCGCGGATTCCATCCACTGTGACCCCGGATGCGCCGACCCGCATCACCCGCAGACCATCTTCAAGATGCGACCCCACAGTGACCGTCTCCCGCGACCCGTCCGGATACTGCACCACGGCGCGCGCGCCTCCTCCCATCCCCTCGATGCTCCGGATCTCCGGCAGAATTACGAGCTCCCTGGCCAGACGACTTCCGCGACCGATTCCGGAAGCGGGAAGGACACGCACGCCATCACATGCCAACTTGCGGGTTCGGGCGATTTCCGCGCGGAGTTTGGCAATCGTCAACTGGGCCGCGAGCACAACCTCTTCGGAACGCAGCTGTCCCAGACGGCTGGCCAGAAATCGAACCGGGCGAATCGGATGCAATCCACCCGGGCGAGTCACTGCCTGTGCAAAGCCGGGTCGCAGATGAACCGCGGCCGAGCCCGCCTGAGCGACCGGTAGACACCCCAGGACGACTCCCCAGGTGAATCCAGTGACCCAAACGTGTGCGCCCCTACAAACCTTTTCAGCTCCGCGCATAAATCACCCCCTCAACAACCCACCTCAATCGATGCCCCGCGATGGTTGCCACAACCTTTCGCACCTCGATACCCGGGAGTGCCTCAAGACTTTGCCCCAGGGAAAACGGATTGACGCCTCGCGCCTCCAGCCTCCAGACCGCTTGTGCCCAAGGTCGAACGGGGCCAGATTGCGCATCGGCTGCCACCGGATTCGGTCCTGTCACGGACTGCCAGGAAAACTCGACGGATCCGATTCCTTCCCGTCGTGCGAAGCGGTAAAACAAACCCTCGGTCCGCATGCGAGAGCAGAGATCTCGCGTCACAATCCGGGTGTGTGCATGGGGTCGAACGACCTCGGTCGCAAGCGCCTCGTCCGGAGCGCCGGATCCCGGCTCACCCAGTAATCCAGCTGCGTCCGGCAAATGCACGAATGACGCGCCGGGACGATAACGCCACAGAACTGAAGCCGTCCGACCGTTGCAGCTGAAACGTGCGAGCATCCATCCCTGCTCGCTGAGCGGCAGGCGCTGCCAGGACCCTTCGCAGCCACGCAGGATCGCTTTCGGCCCGAGTGCCCGGAGCATCTTTTTCAACCCAGGATGAAGCGGTGCCGCGCGGCTCTTAGCCGTAAGGCGCGCCCGGATCCTTGCCAGACGTTCCACCTGCCACGACTCATGCCACCACATTCCCCCAACGAGGGCGAAAACGGCCAGTCCCGCCCCTGCCAGCCAGAGCCTGAGTTGCGGCATTTTTAAAGGCTGCGTCACGGGCAGATCCGGCACCGAGACCGAATCCAGAAGTCTCTCCAATAGGGCGCACGATTGCTCCACGCTGCCCTCCTCTACACGTTCCTCGAGCTGGCTTCCGTAGTGTTCGATGAGCATAGCCCTGCGTGCATTGGCTCCGGCTTCGTCACCCACATAGTCACCATCGCCTATAACCTGACCCTTGAGTGTCGCCATCACGATCAATCGGTCCGGGCGGATTCTGAGATGCCAGAGGACTCCCGCATCCGGCCGTGCCGCCGCCAAGGCGGGTACCAGTGCAGTGGCCCGCACAGGACGGCTGGATTCCCCGAGGCCGATCAGGCCAACGGCAGGATAGACCGCTATCAGGTTGTAATCGTGCAAGCTTGCTCCAACCTCTGCCATTCGGCCGATTTCCCGTGCCAGCCGACGAGCCGCGCGCCGCGGGTGGCGCTGATCCGCCTCACTCACGGCACGCCACCAGTAAAGACCGATGGCGTAGCTTCTGCCCCCGAGTTCCAAAATCTCCATCAGACCTGAACCCGCCGCACAGTAAGCGTCACAAAAATCACCTTGCGCTGGTCGGATCCCGAATGGAACCAGGACAGGATGCCCCGATCCTCTTGTCGGTCGTCGCTGACCTGCTCGAACCCTGCCAGCACAAGTGTCTGTCCACTTCTCATGAGTACGCGCTGGATAAACCGCTGCGAGCTCACGCTCGGCACCTGGATGGACTCGCCTCCCGAAGCGATGGTCGTGAGCGAATTGAGTGTCGAGAGATCGATGGCATACTGCATGGCCAGCCTTCCGTCCGGCAAGATGCGGGGGACCACGATCATCGAAAACCCGGTCGTCACCTGACCCGGTGTAAGCGCCGTCGTTTGCCCGACCAGCGTGGAAGCCGTAGTTTCGGCACTGGCCAGATAACCGACCGTCTTCGTGACCTGGATCGGCAACGGCTGCCCCTGGAGCGCAATCCCGGATCCCTGGGTCATGAGCGACACATGACCATAGGTATCGAGCACCTGGGCCAAAAAGTTGCTTCCGGCATACTGCCCGATCCCACCCGTGGCCGTATTGAGAATGGTCGCTGAAAGGCTGGCTGCTCCCGAGACCGATGTCGTCGGAGCGGCACTGGCCAGGGTTACGCCATAGTTTTTGGCCAGATTGTTGAAAACCCCGTTCAGCGAAAACCCCCTGAGTTCGCTGTTCGTGAGATCGAGCGCATACACCCGGACCACGACCGAGACCTCCCGCTGCATGGTGCGGTTGAGCGAGGCCAGGTAGTGCCCGATCCGGCGGATGATCATCGGCCGGTCGATCACCGTGATCACACCGGCCTCCTCATTCACGAGCGTCTGGCCGTGCTTCGTAAGCATCGCCTGGACATTCGCACGCACCGTCTTCCAGAACCGGTTGTCCTGCGCCTGGGTCACCATCTGACTGCTGGTCTCGCTCGAACCGCCCGTCGGACTGCCACTGCTCCCCAGGTTGCTCTGATTGGTCAAAACCAGTGCTGTCGAAACGGCTCCAGGCAGAACACCGAGCGGAAACACGCGACTTTCATATCGGAACAGACGGATCGCGCCCCGTCTCCAGCGCCACGAGAGACCAAAATGGGCCGTCACCTCATCAAGCAGTCCGGCGAGTGTCCCGTGATAGTCGATTTTAAGAATGCGGCCGGACTGGAGCAGCAGGGATTTCTGGGTGACCGGATTCGTATTTGCGTTTTGCTGATCCTGAAGGATGGCGCCAAGGCGAACCGGCAGTCCTGTAAGTCGCGAGAGGCGATCTGCCACCTGCTCGAGATAGAGGTGATGCGTGATCCAGACCACCGGCTCTTCAAAAACGCCCGGAAGACGAGCCTTGCGTAGCACCCGGATCGGCTGCCCATTGCCGAAGTAATAGCCAGGATGCAGGGTGACCGGATGCAAAGCATCCTGTCTGGCCGCGGCAATGGCCAGCCGGTGATCCCGAATCTCGGTCGGCCGGATCGCCTGTCTTCGGATCTGCATCAATCCGCAGCCTGCAAGCAGCCCGGTGAGGGCAACAAGGACGACCCCGATCCCGCCGATCCGGCCGATCGAACGGATTTCGTGTGTCCTTTTCATATTCCACCCGCGACGACAAGCACCCGGTTCTTCCGGTACACCGCGATCCGCACGGAAGATCCGGTCCGATCCAGGCTTTTGACCAGAATCGTGACCGCCTGCACAAAACTGCCATGGAGCATGGCGTGTGCGGTGAGAAGATAATCCGCAGGAGCGTGCCAGATCACCTGATAGCCCGCCTTTTGCGCCCAGCTCAGGAGTTCCGTGCGTAATGTGCCGGGTGTCACCGCCCAGAGCCGATCCGGCTGCAACGGAGCCCGCACCCGATCGATTCGAAACGCATGCACACGGGGGTTGGCAACGAGTGCATAACGCCGCCCGGTCGCCTTTTCGGCGTCATCGAGGAGCTGACGCACGGCATGCAACAACGGCCCCGCGAGCCGCAGCCGCGTTGGGACGATCCAGTCGGGGGCCTGCCAGAACAGGTGCCAATGAGCCCGCATGGCCCAGAGTGCCACCTGTGCGTGTGCCGATCCCGGGGAAACACGGTAGATTCCGGGAGCGCCTCGACCTGCCCCCGCTCTGGGATCACAGCCGGGTGCGAAGTGGATCGACTGGGCTAGGAGTCTTGTATCACCGGATTCTGGCGACGCACATGGAGACGTTTGCCGATTCTGTAGTACTGTCGGATGTGTAGCCCGAGGCCGCACCACGATTTGACCGGCCTCGAACCGGACGGTGATCCGGGGCGCCCGTCCGGCAATGACCCAGTAGGGTCGCTCGTGAAAAATGGGAACCTCTTTTGCGCGCAGGCCCTCATGCATCGTCGCCCCGACCGGACGACACGCCGGGCTACGGCTCATCCAGAGATAGAGATCCCGTCTGCTGCTGAACACGAGCTTCGGCAAACATCGGGTGCCGTGTACGCGAAAGTCAAAATGGTACGGGCGGGTCGCAGAGGCCGTGCGATCTCCTCCCAGAATGAGGATCCCGGCAAGCGCAACCCACCTGCCAATCGTGGACAGGGGGCGACGGGTGGGTAATCTCGGCATGGGTTTCCGCGGCGAAATCGGTGGAGGCCCAGATTGCACCCAGGTGACGGATGAGACCAGCGCAAAATCGGATTCTTGCGACCGGTTTGCTGCGACACCGGCGCCAATACCCGTTTCGTTGCGCTTCAGTATCATGGAGTCCATGAACGGTGCAGCAGGTACCAGTGACCTTTTTATCGGACTCATGTCCGGCACGAGCGCGGATGGAGTCGACTGTGCCCTGGTCGATCTTGCCGGTGCGCGTCCCGTACTTATGGCCCACAGAACCACGCCCTACCCGGACGCACTCCGGAAACGGATACTCGATCTTGCACAGGGGCGCTACGACGGAGCGGACGCGATCGGCCAGCTCGGAAGCTTGGACGCGGAGCTCGGGGAGTTCTTCGGTGACGCCATCTCTCATCTACTCGCCCACGAACGACTTTCCGCCTCGCAGATCTGCGCCATCGGAAGCCATGGACAGACAATTCGCCATGGCCCGCACCAAACCCCCCGGCCCTTCACCCTGCAAATTGGCGACCCGAACCGGATTGCGGCACGCACCGGGATAGTGACGGTCGCCGACTTTCGTCGAATGGATCTCGCCCAGGGCGGAGAAGGAGCCCCTCTTGTTCCAGGTTTTCTCCACCACTATTTCAAGGCGGAGCGGGAACGTCTTGTCTTCCTCAACATTGGAGGAATCGCCAATGTGACCCTCTGGCCATCCCGCCACGCGGATCCCATCGGCTTTGACACAGGTCCGGGCAATACCCTGATCGATGCCTGGATCAGTGAGCAGACTGGCTGCGCGTGTGACCGGGACGGTTTCTATTCTGGCCAGGGGGCCTGCATCCCGGAGTTGCTCGAACGCTTTCTCGAGGATCCCTACTTTGATACGCCGCCACCCAAAAGTACGGGACCCGAATACTTCAGCCCCGACTGGCTTCGCGCCCGCATCCGCTCCGGGAGAAGCTACCGGCCGGTCGATATCGCACGCACGCTGGTCACACTGACTGCGGCATCGGCTGCCCGGGCCATCCAGGTTTATACCCCATCGAGCGAACAGGTGGCCGTGAGCGGCGGCGGGGCTAAAAACCCCCATATCATGGCCGAACTACAAAACCGCATGCCCACGAAGGCGGTGATCGGCACGGATCGACTCGGCCTCGATCCGGATGGTCTCGAAGCAATGGCTTTTGCCTGGCTCGCCAAGCAGCGCCTGCTGCATGCGGCCGGCAACCTACCATCGGTGACGGGGGCCCGCGTGCGCGGGTGCCTGGGCGGCGTTTATCTCGCACAAACCCGGGATTAACCGTTGCTCAATCCATAGAAAAACATTCTATGGACCCCAAGGACCGAAGTCCCGCCGACCGAACGATGTTGTCGGCTACGTACCGGAATCCCACCGGCAAATACGCAGGGCGGCCTAAGCCGCCACCACAACCGGGGCG